>CAZPOL010000024.1:8004-49595 GCA_964588195.1 uncultured Pirellulaceae bacterium
TCCCATTTCGGGTGGTCGGGCTTACGCCAACCCAAAGTAGCCAACCCAAAGTAGCGAACCTAGCCATCGTCATCGGACTTTGCGGGAGCATCGTCCTCGACGATCCGGCTGAGTACAGCAGCGTAATCGGAATCTGGTTTCAGGACCGCAGTATTCTTGTCGAGAAACGTGACGGTGGCGGACCCTCCCATGTTCACCATCTCGATGTGGAGGACTTTCTTCTCGGAGTCGTAACTTTTAAACTTCCAACTGTCCGACATTTCATCCCCTCCGATTTCCATCCGCAGCGTTCCATCCTTGGCAAAACCGATCTGGGTCTGCTCGAACATTCCTTGAAATTCGGCCAGGTCCTCTTCTTTCCTTCCGTCTTTTCGATGCCATTCGATCGTCATCTGCAGATTGACGCGCCAATCGCCAATCAGCAACTCTCCTGTTTCGTCACCCGGTAAGCCCGGCAAATCCGCCGTTTTGTTGGCATTGGCGACTTTGTCTTCCGCTGAAATTCGCTTGAGAACGAATGGGATTGAATTCTGTGGGTCGAATCGTACGTGGTCGTCGTCAATCCGAGTCAGAGTCACCGTCTCTTCTTGTTTTGTTTCTCCATCAGTTGTCACAATTTCGATCGTCCCGTCCGCCTTGGCCGTCGCAGTGAATGTTTTTTGAACCTTTTTGCGGAGACTGGTTCCTTCTTTTCCAAAGGTGGTAACAAGCATGTTGTCGGCGAAGGTTATTGATATGTTTGCGACATCTGATTCAGCGCCCTCTACTTCATCGGCGAGACCGAGCGTTTCCAGGTGAGCTTTCGTTTTTTCGAAGTCAACCTGCCAGGTCCCTTGCATATTCGAAACATCGAATTTCTGCGCCTCTGTTTCGGCGGGAAAGGTAAAAATCAGGGCCACCACGAACAGGCTGGCATTTATTGTTTTTGACAACATCGAATTCTCTCTGGTTACAGGTTATCGTTGCACGTGGGACGGGCTGGCACGCACGGGTTGCCATAATCAAGATCCGCTCACGGTAAGGAAGAGTCCGTTCGAAACCGATTTCGCCAGTAATTTCTTTTATTTGCCAGATAAAAAGATTGTGTCCGGCCCGCGCAAAAAAAAACGCCGCCCATTCAACCCGGAATGGACGACGTTTTTTGGTTTGAGAGCTGGTTGTACTATTTCGAGCCAACCAGCTGGGCTTCTTTTTGCTTGCGCCGATCTTCGATGATCTCCAGTTGGATGCTGGCCGGGACCTTACGGTATCCGGACAGTTCCATCGAGAACGTTCCCTGGCCCTGCGTCATACTTCGCAGGTCAGTCGCGTAGCCAAAAGTTTCACTTAGTGGAACTTCAGCAATGACAACCGAGGTGCCGTCGGCCTGAACGTCAGTCGATTCGATAATCCCACGTCGGCTGGTAACATCGCCAACGATTCCACCCTGGAAGGTTTCCGGAGATTCGATTTCAACTTTCATAACAGGTTCCAGCAGAACCGGCTTGGTCTTCGGCATGTAAGCACGGAAACAGCCACGAGCAGCCGTTTGGAATGCCATCTCGCTACTATCAACGTCGTGATACGAACCGTCTTTCAGGTGCACGAAAAAATCGACAACTGGATACTCCGCCAGAATCCCTTTCGGAAGACAGGAAGTAAACCCTTTGTTGACCGCAGGAATGTACTGCTTCGGGATACGACCGCTAACGATCGAATCCTTAAAGATGTACTGAAGTTCCTCTTCACCTTCCTCGCGCTCCTCGATCGGACCCATCGTTCCAACGATGTGACCAAACTGACCGGAACCACCAGACTGCTTCTTGTGCTTGTGGTTGAACTCGATCGTCTTGGTAGGCATCTCACGATAGCTAACCTTCGGAGCACCGACCTCTACCTCCAGCTTGTATTCACGACGAATACGCTCGATGTAAACATCCAGGTGCAATTCACCCATACCGGCGATAATCACTTCGGCAGTTTCCTCGTCTGTGAAGACGCGGAAAGTCGGGTCTTCCTTGCGGAATCGCTGCAGAGCCTTACCGAGTTTCTCGGAGCTGCTACGTTCCTTCGGAGACACAGCGATCTTGATCACCGGTTCTGGCACGAACATGCTTTCCAGCGTGCACATCTTGGCTTCCTGTGCATAGGTATCACCACTGGCACAGTCGATGCCCATTACGGCAACGATGTCGCCAGCCGAAGCCGAATCGATTTCTTCACGCTTGTCTGAGTGCATACGCAAAATTCGGCTGAAACGATCCTTGCGACCGGTACGCTGATTAATGTAGGTCTGACCCTTCTCAATCGTACCTTGGTAAATTCGCATGTAGGTCAATTGACCGAACGGATCTTCAACGATCTTGAATGCCATGCCAACAAACGGCTTGTCCGATTCCGGCGTCAACGGGTAATCCTCACTTGGATTATCCCATTGCTTGGCCGACAACTCGCGATCAAGCGGAGAAGGCAAGTAACGACAAACAGCATTCAGCAAAGGCTGAACCCCTTTGTTCTTGAACGCAGTTCCCAGGAATACAGGAGTAAAATCCTGTTCGCGAACAGCAGAGACCAACACCTTGTGGATCAGCTCTTCAGTTACTTCCTCTTCGGAAAGCAACAATTCCATCAGCTCGTCGCTGTACATTGCGAGACCTTCCAGCAATTCCTGGCGGCCTGCCGTTGCAGCTTCTTGATGATCTGCCGGGATGTCTTCGATACGGACTTTCTCGCCCTTTTCACCATCGAAGTACATCGCCTTCATGGTGACCAGGTCGATGATGCCAGCGAAATCTTCGCCCACGCCGATCGGCAACTGCATCAAGTTGGCAGAGGCTTTCAGCTTTTCGCGCATCTGGCCCAGAACCTTTTGCGGATCCGAACCGGTACGGTCCATCTTGTTGATGAATGCCAGGCGAGGCACGTGATAACGTTTCATCTGACGATCAACCGTCAACGACTGAGCCTGCACACCACCAACCGCGCAAAGCACGAGTACGGCGCCGTCCAGCACGCGCAGAGATCGTTCTACTTCAACCGTGAAATCCACGTGACCTGGTGTATCGATCAGATTGATACCGAAGTCGTCCCACTTCACACTGGTTGCAGCACTGGTGATCGTGATACCACGCTCTTTTTCCAGCTCCATGTGATCCATCGTAGCGCCATCGCCACCACCACGCACTTCTTCGATTTTGTGAATGCGGCCGGTGTAGTAAAGAATGCGTTCGCTCAGAGTCGTTTTACCAGAGTCGATGTGAGCAGAGATTCCAATGTTTCTCAGCTTGCTAAGGTTCATCTTTGCACCAAATGGGATGGAGGTCAGGTATTGCTAATTTAGAGTTATTCAAAAAACGTTTTCGGCCAGAGCCAAACTGTTTTGCAACAGCGGCAACACACTCAGTCGCAAACTCCCAGGAATCCCGGATCCGACTTTGCGTCTGCCTCCTGTTCAGGAATGAAAACACTGCCTTCAGGTTCGCCACGTTTTGATCAACGAACCGATTCTTAAAAAGGCCAACGGCTGGGTGGAGAAAAGCTGTCTGAGCTTTGTCTAGCCAAGATTCCAATGATATTTGAAACCTGTATCTGGAAAAGGCCAAAACTGACAACTGGTGTAACCAAAAGGATCTGTTTAGCTTTTCCAATTGATCAAATCGTCAACCTCGGCCCTCGTTCTTTAGGCCGTTGTGCGATTGAATCTGAATTCGCGCCAGACCGGTGTCGTCTGCCTGCACAGGTCGGCAAAAATGGCGATTCCAGCGACATGGCGGCCATTCCATGCATTGAATGAAAGCGGCAGCCGTGTTTAAGGGTAGAAAACGCTACCTGAACCGCATATTGAGAAACAACCCGGTACCTACCAACCTTCCAGCGGCAGCAGCCAAAACCTGTCACCAAGCCAAATTGGCAATCCCAACTTGCCCGGCGGTCTTCTAAAAGCTGCTTTTTGAGTGAGCTAGATGACGTGTTCAGCGTCGGTCAAAGAGGTGCCGATCCAGCGGGCACCACCCAAATGCTACCCTTCCGGCTGGTCGTTCTTTTTATAAACAGTTTCTTCGTTTTTTTCGATTTCAGCCACGACAATTCGATTTCCACTGATACTGACCACCCGAATCTGGGTCCCCGGATCAAGAAAAGACCCGTCACTGACGACGTCGATTGAGTTGCCCTGAAACGAAGCACGACCTGCCGGTCTCAATAACGACTCTGCAACACCCCAGTCACCGACTGAAACATTCGGGTGAGTCTGCGGGATCGGCTTGCCCGACTCCTTGTCCAGTGTGCTGCCCATCTCGTCATCGACCGGCGGCTTCAATGACAAACTGCCAAGCACCGGTATCGATCCAAATTTGCGCGAGATAAACACAGCACCGATTACGAATACGCAACTTGATGCCAAAATCACAACCAAGGTCGTCAGCAAGTGGTTCCACTGACCAGTCGATTGCGGAACGATGAAATCCTGGCTGGCCATCACGACACTCACGAACAACATCACCAGTCCCGTGAATCCAGCGACCCCGAAACCTGGCAACACAAACACCTCCATCAACAGGAATATTATTCCCGCCACAAACAAGATGACCTCCAGCCATCCTGATGTTCCACCGGCAAACCGGCTCCAGAAAAACAACGTGGCACACAAGGCAGCGATCATGCCACCGACGCCGATGCCGGGTGCACTCAATTCAAAATAAAGAGCGATCAATCCGATCAGGATCAACAGGCCAGTGACCAGAGATGAATTGAGAATGTAAACCACGGTGTCCGTGAACTTGTATTTGTATTCGCGGAGCTCGCCAGTCGCATTTAATTCGCGAATCAACTGGCCCCGATCGTCGGCGATAAAGTTGGCAAACTCCAGCTCGACCGCTCGTGGTCCGTTGACGGTAAAGTAGCGTTCGACACCAGTCTCCTCGACCAGAGTCCATTCCTGCGGATCAAGTCCGGCTTTGCGAGCTGCCTGGGCGGGAGTCTCGTTGTCGCCAACCAGGTACACCGTTTTGAATTCTGCGGCGTCGTTCTCGGCTTGCTTTTTTCGGACGAACACGACTGCATTCTGGTCGACCATCGCTTCGGCTAGCGCTGCAGGCCTTTCTTTGGCCGACGCCAAATCTCGCGATTGCCGCGCCAACATCGATTTAACTTTCGCCGGGACGTCCTGGTAAGCCGCCACAGTCGGGTCAAACTGAATCGGGCCCGCGTCGCCGAATCTGGCTTGCGAACCTAACACGATTTCGTCACAGCCCAACGAAATCAAAGCCGCACCACTGATCGCTTCTCTGGGAACAAACGCGATGGTATAGGCCCAGGTGACATCTCGTAGCGACTCGGCGATCTGCATACTCTCAAACGCATAGCCACCCGGAGAATCGATTTCGACGATCAACAAATCGACTCCGCTGGCTTTCGCCTTCGCCAAACGGTTCTTGAAATAAGCCGTGTTGCGAAAATCGATCGGCCCGTTGAACACGATCACGGCAGGCTTCTTGAATTCGGTGGCCCGCTTCTGCAGCTTGCTAGGTACGTTCGCACTTCGATCCGAATCCCCTTCTTCCCCCTCTCCCTCAACGACTTGTCCTTGAAGATGACTGGCGGTCGGTAAAGCGACGCTGAAAAAAGCCAGGCAAGTTGCCAACGCTAACAACATGTGTCGCCGAATCGGCAGAGCGATCAGCGGAATCTGAACGAGTTTGTTTTTCAATTGAGTTCGTCCCTTTGAAATGTTGAGCTTGATTTTGGTAAGTCCCATCATTCAATCTCGAGTCGTTCGATCGTAAGGTTGGTCGTGAAGTTGAGGCAACAAGGTTATCGGCAGTTCGTATCGGCGAAATGTTCGAGTCTGACGGATCGGGCCTGCCAGCAGCACGCGCCAGCACTTGCATCTTTAACGTTTATGGCATGAAACGTGCGAATTTTCAAAAAAAGTTGCGGCCGCGGATTCAAGCCTCGGCACTCGTAAATCCTGCCACGGACATTATTTGGCGGGTGGAACCGCATGGCAAGCTGGTTATGCCTTGTGAAAATCGGCATTTTTCAGTCTTCACGCCGCTGCTGCAACTTTGTAAATCCTTCAATCACAATTTTCGTATGTTCAATGATGACGGTCGAAGTTAGTTCGATAAGGCAACAAGGAAGTTGCTGCACGAATCAACAGTCAGCGTTGAGCCAGCGAATATCGGCAATCCAGGGAGGGATGCTATGGTGCTGCTCAAATTGTTTCTATTGTCGCTGGTTTCGTTCGCGACGACAGATTTGCGAGTCCTGTTTTTTACAATGGACTCTTGCCCTCCGTGCAAACAGACGGAACCGAACGTTGACCGCTTGAGGTCTGACGGCGTCGCTGTTTCCAAGATCGATGTTCGGCAATATTCAGACTATGCCGACCAGTGCCAGGTCCAGCAGACCCCAACCATCATGGTTGTGCAAGGCGATAAGGTCCTGACCCGCCACACGGGAGCCCTGACTTACACTCAACTTCGCCAAATGTTGGCGCACTCCAACACATTGGCAGAATCAGCCAGCCAAGACGCATCATCAAACAACCATGCGGTGGCGACTCAAGGCACGCCGGCCAGCAAAGCCGCCGATCGTTCCGCCAACGGTCGATCGAATTCAGGCCAACTGACTCCCGAGCAACTCGCTCATCGCGCGACGGTCCGTTTTCGGGTTGAGGACGATAGTGGCGTGTCGTTTGCCACCGGTACGATCATTCATCGTCAGAACGACGAGGCCCTGGTGCTGACTTGTGGACACGTTTTTCGCGACTCGGACGGACAAGGAAAAATCAATACGGACCTGGGATTTGCCTTCGGAGAAAAGACAACCGTGATTGGAAAACTGTTGTACTACGATGCCGAGAAGCATGACATTGCTCTGGTTGCGATCCCTTGCCCATTCGAAATCGAGCCAGTGAAGGTTGGTCCGGAATCAATGACGGTTCAAACCGGGGATCGAATCTTTTCAATTGGTTGTGACAAGGGCGCCGACCCGTCGATTCGTCAAAGTGTTTTGAAGGCTCGCACAATTTATTCCGGAGTCAGCAAATTCGACATTGTGGGAAGGCCCACGATCGGTCGTAGCGGAGGTGGTCTGTTTTCAGCTGGTGGACAATTGATTGGTGTGTGCAATGCCGCAGCGATCGACGTTGATGAGGGGATCTACGCCGGCCTGGAATCGATCTACTGGCAATTCGCAAAAACAAATTTGACACACCTGTTCCGTCGTGAAGCAGTTCCAGCGGAACTGACTTTCGATTCCAAAACCAGTCTGGCAAGCAAGGACCAACGTCGTGCGCCTGCTGCCACAACCGGCCGACTGAATCACCCCAATCACCGGGCCGATCAAGTCGTGGCACGAGGCGACGAACTGGAACCAAACGTCAACGCTGCGGTATTCCGAGGCAATCAGGTTCCGGTCAACACGGCGATTTATCGCGGCAGCGGTGCCGTTCCCGTTCGACAAGCTTCCGGCAATGCCGGTTCCTCCAACAGGAATTCATCGGACATGGAAATGATCGTCATTCTAAGATCTACCAACGATCCGTCCCAAACCGAGACTCACACCATCGCGAATCCTGACGCGCAAACGCTCCAGTGGATTCGTCAATCCTCTTCTGGCAACGGTGAACCACAGCAATCCGATCCTTCGCCAAATCGCATGGCTCGTTTGCCGGAAGTGCCTCGCCCCCGAGATTCAAATCCACAGATTCGTGGCCAGTCACCGAGATAGGCAAGTGATTGAAAGTCAACTTAAAGTCGCCATATTTCGCATTACGTCAGGGTGTTCAAGAGAAATTCTTGGAAGCCGCCCCAAAAACAGGGCAAATCCGGGAAATCATCGATTCCAGCGACACTTTAGCGTCGATTTGCAGTTCAATTGTGTAGCTGCGCTCGCTTTGCGCCGCTACAAAACCCCCTCCAAGATCGCTTGGAATCAGATAACAATTTCCCAATACACCCATACGTCTCCAATTCCGCGAGTAGAAACGCTATGAATTTTCGAATCAATCCTGGAATCGTCTTGATCATCACCTGCCTTTGCCTGACCTGTGTCGATTTCGCTCAGGCTCAACGCAATAACTGGCAACAACGCTTGCTGGGCGGCGACGACAAGGGCCTCAGCCTGTTGACCGACAAGAATGTTCAGGCCGAATTGGAACTTGTCGATGAGCAAATCGAGGAGTTGGAAGAGCTTCAAAAAGAAGGAATGCAAGTCATCACCGACGCTGTCAGCGAAATGCGGGAAAGGCCTCGTGGTGGTGATCGCGGCGATTTCATGCGGGACATCGGCGAGAAGATCAAGGAAAAAATGGAACCGGTCATGTCACGAGTTGACGAGGTCTTGCTACCTCACCAACGCGATCGATTGAACCAACTTTCGTTCCAGAGTAAAGGTCGCAACCAGGGTGCCGGTGGCGCATTGATGAGCGAGCGGATGTTGGAAGAATTGGAAGTCACGCCGTCTCAACGTGAAGAGCTTGAGGAGGCGATCGAAGAAGCCAAGAAAGAACTCAAGGAAGAATACGCCAAGTTGGTCAAGGAAGCTGAAAAAGACATCTTGAAAGTTCTCGATTCTGGCCAACGCAAAAAGTACAAGGAATTGGTAGGCGACGCATTCGAGTTCTCTGACCCTTCGCGGGATCGGAATCGCCGTAATCGAGAAAATAATGACCGTGGCGATCGCCGACGCGGCAACTAGACTGGAATAACACACCAGGGGGCCACGACATTGAGGCCACCACCTTTTTTTGAGTCCTGACTGACATTCACTCGGGGCCCATCACTTCCGAACTCCGCCAGCAGATTTGCAGGCGGAGTTTTTTCGTGCCTGCTACCTCAACGCAAACCCCCTGTAGTCACTAGCGGTCACTCAGTGCTGGCGCTGGTGGTAGCGGTCCCGGCAATTCTTCTTTTTATTGCAACAATCGCCCTTGCCGCATTGCGACGGGTCCAGTAATTCTAGCCTCGCAAACAAGGTTGGACCCGGATAAATCGCTTAACTGATTTCGAACCTTGCGAGCAATACCGCGATTGGCAGGCTCATCCGCATGAGTCAACAATCAATAATCCATGAGAAGCTTAGTCGTATTTGTGTTGGCAATGCGGGAATCCAACGCAACCCTCCCTCCTGGGTATCGAGCATCAGACTTGTCAAACAATGGTTTCTGGGTCAACCGTTTGACAGGCGCTCACGACTGAGCTTGAAACTGAGCACCAGGGTGTTTCGACACCCTGGTGCCAGGGAACACCGAACGTTGGTTGCTGTTCAGCAGCCAACGTTTTTTTATTGGCTGTTTCACTTTGGAATGCCCGGAAATTACCGACATACAAAGTGTCAAATGAGCGGCTTGGGCATTCCTGGTGGCATTCCACGATACCAGCCACGTGTTTCACGAATTCTCCGTGAATTTGCCCGTCGTCAACTGGCCACCCGAATGCTAACATTACTCTCCATTGATCGCTGAAAGATGGCGGAGGCCCGACCCCAACAGGTCTGGAAACCGCCGTCTTTTGTTTTTTGCGGAACACTGAAACGCGGCCGTTCCCATTTCAAGCGGGACAGGCTTTTGAACAAGGAAACGTGAATGTTGCACGTCAAGAATATTTCGGATGATTTTTACGTAAACGTAAACCTGACGACGGAGATGGACTTGCCAAAAGGTCGAGAGAGTGTGATGCACTATTTCGAGCAACTACAGAAACGCTACCCAACCATGAAGAACTTCTACGCCAGAGAACGTGGCGAGTTCGTTTTGGAAGAGGATAAAGAAAAGGGCTACTACCGATGGGCTTCGGTCGAAGGGCGACGAGTCTGCTCAGGCTACGTTAACCCCACCGATTACGAGGAAGCGATCAAGCAGCACGAATACGTGTTGGAACAGATCCCGTACGCGCTCTCCATTAGCCCACTGGAATGCGAGTCGCTGAATTTCATGTACGGATTCGATTTCACCTATCGAGGCAATCACAACGACCTGGTGGCCGAAGCTCTTGGTGTGATCCAGGGTTTCGAAGGGATGAACAATATCCCGGGAGCCAAATTGATCGGTTACGATCCAGCAATCCAGTTTTCTTTAGATGAGGATTGCAGAACCCAATGCCGAATCACAATCGAGTCTCGCACCAACACGTTCCATATCCGCTCAGGTGAATACCCTGAAGAACAACTGAGCGTCTACATGACGATTCGTCGCTACGGCAGCCTCGATCCAGGCACGTCCTACGTCGACGCCATCAAGCCGCTTCGCGAACATGGTGAACGCATTTGCGAAGAGTATCTAATCAACAACGTGCTGGTCCCGTTGCAACAAACGATCGCTATCAAATAAAGGGCTACTCGCCCCAAACTGGCTGGCGATTTCGTCGCCGCTGTATCCAAACAAAAAAAGCCGCGTACTGAATGTACGCGGCTTTTTATTTGTTCTGTATCAATCGTCCCGTAAACTGGAACGGTCGCTACCTAGACAACCATGTCCTTAAGACCCTTCAGAGGTCGAATCTTGACTTGCTTGCTAGCTGGACGTGGCTTGGCCCAAACCATGTCGCCAGTACCAGGGTTACGAACCTGACGCTTAGGCATTGCTGGCTTGTCTTTGACAACGATTTTGCAAAGACCAGGAATGGTGAACATTCCGGCACTGCCACGCTTGGCAATGTTCTTTTCGATCTCGGCAGTCAGTGCTTCCAAAACCCCGGCAACCTCTTTCTTGGTCAAGCCAGTGGCTTCGGCCAGGTTGTTCATGATTTCAGATTTTGTTGGTGGCTTTACGCCTGCTTTTTTGGCCATTTAATTCCCTCCTTGTGGGATGATGCAGCGGTAAATTCTCAGACTGAGTTGGTTTCATTTTCCCGAACGACCAAGCGAGGGGTCGTTCGCGGCGATGAGCAATTAAGTTCTAAAACATCCAACATTTCAATGGGACCATCGGCCTAAAACCCCTAAAAATCAGCTATTTTGCTCAAAAAAGTCGGTTTCACCCGAAAAAAACCGGGTTTAGGGGGCTCAGGGGACGAAAAACAAACGTTTGAACCAGCGTTTTCAAGCATTTCCCGAGTGCGTTTCGATTACGTTTCCGCGTCTAAATTCGTCGATTCGCTAACGACAATATCCTCAGGAATATTGCTCGCGCGAAACAAACAGCGTTCCAGGTCGAAGGCCTAATGCCAATAATAGAGGTCGCCAATAATAGAATTCGGATGGAACCGTCCAAGACTCATCGGGGTACTAGTCAAAGTACCACTCGCTTTCGCGTCGTGCTTGTGCGTCGTGCTTGTATGCGAGGAATTACGTGAAACAAGAATCATCAGCGTGCTATCAAATTCATGAGCCCGACAAACCGCCAGTACGATTCCACGCAATACATTTACCTTTGCTCGTTCCGCAGTCTGGCCGTTGTTGTCGCCATCGTAGTTGCGATGGTTGTCGCTCTTAGCTCTGTGGCCGAAGTTGCGGCTCAACAGAAAACCAGCCAAGCGGATCATCGCAAGTCGCTTGCCTCGGAATCCTGGCGATCAACGATGATGCCAATCATCGAAAATGCGTGTCTTGATTGTCACACCGGATCCGACGCGGATGGCAGTCTGGACCTGGAAGCTTTCCAAAACATCGATCAAGTCATCGACCAGCGACGTCATTGGGCGAAAATTGCTACGCGCGTCCGCGATCGCCAGATGCCACCAGCAGACGGCCCCGAATTGAGCGACGCCGACCGTGAACGATTCCTGCAGTGGATCGACACGGTGCTTCCCGAAATCGCCTGCAATCACAAACACCACGCTGGCCCGGTGACGATCCGCCGTTTGACTCGCTACGAATACGCCAATACGGTTCGCGATCTCCTGAAAATTGATTATCCGTACTCTGGCACATTCCCGGCAGACGAAGTCGGATACGGTTTCGACAACATCGGCGACGTGCTTTCCGTCTCGCCGTTGTTGATGGAAAAGTATCTGACGGCGGCCGAGAATGTTTCCGAGTTGTTGATTTTTGACGTTACTAAAAACATGCTGGACCAGACCTTTCCCGCATCAGAATTTAGTGAGGTCAGAGGTGGTTACGTACGCGGCGCTCATATGGTGTTGACGACCAAGGGCACGGTCACCAACAAGGTCGAAGTTGCCGTGCCTGGTAAATACAGGATCAAGGTCGACGCATTTGGTCAACAAGCCGGCCCCGAACTGGCCAAGATGGCGGTGTCGGCTGGCGGCAAGTTACTGAAGCAGGTCGAGGTGAAACCTGATAATTCGGAAGAGGCAGAACTCTACGAATTCGTGGCGAAGCTGGACAAAGGCAGCCACAAGATCGAGGTCACTTTCGTCAACGATTTCTACAACCCGAAAGCGGCGAACCGAGAAGACCGCGATCGGAATCTGGGTGTTGGTACGATCTCGATCGATGGTCCGCTGACTGCTCCGAAACCCTCTGCGGCTGAAAAGGCTTTTCTGTTTGCACTGCCCGGCGAACGAGAAACGCCGCGTCAATGTGCTGAGAAGATTATCAACTTGCACGCCGCACGTGCATTTCGCAGGCCGCTGTACAAAGACGAGCGACAAAAGCTGCTGAGTCTGTTTGATCTGGGAATCGAATCCGGCGAGTCATTCCACGGAGCAATGCAGTTGGTCGTCCAGGCGATTCTGGTCTCGCCGCACTTCCTGTACAAAATCGAGGCTCCGGTTCCCGAAGATGGAACGCCGCGACTTTTATCCAATTACGAACTCGCCACATCGCTGTCCTATTTTCTGTGGAGTTCGATGCCTGACGACCGCCTGTTCCGGGCCGCCAGAGAGGGCGATTTGAACCAGCCGGCTGTGATCAAGGCGGAGGTAAAGCGGATGATGGCCGACCCGCGTTCGATCGCCTTGGTCAACAACTTTGCGGACCAATGGTTGCAATTGCGAGTCCTGCAACAAGTCGACCCGGACCCAGACCTGTTTCCGGGCTTCACGGATCATCTACGAGAATCAATGTTGCAAGAAACTCGCTTGCTGTTGTCCGACGTTATTCAAAAGGACGCGCCGCTGACAACGCTGTTGACCGCCGACTATACGTACGTCAACAAAGCACTGGCGCGGCACTACGGATGGAGTACCCGTGGTTTGAAGGCTCGTGAATTTACTCGATACGATTTAGGCGGGACAAAACGGAGCGGCCTGTTGTCGCACGCCAGCTTGCTGACTCTGACTTCCAACCCGACTCGCACCTCACCGGTCAAACGAGGCAAATGGGTGCTGGAGAATCTGTTGGCCGACGCGCCTCCGCCGGCTTTGCCTGATGTGCCGCAACTCGATTCACAAGAAGAGTTGAAGGGAACATTGCGTGAACGGATGGAGCAACACCGGGCCGACCCCAATTGCGCCGCCTGTCACTACAAGATGGACGCAATCGGTTTCGCCTTGGAGAACTTTGATGCCTTCGGTCGCTACCGTGAATCGGACGACGGCGTGCGAATTGATTCGCTAGGGACATTGCCGAGCGGCGATGAATTCTCGAACGCTGCCGAGTTGCAGACTTTGATTGCCGACAAACAACGCCAACAATTCGTTCGTTGTCTCGTCGAAAAACTGTTTATCTACGCGATTGGTCGAGGACCGCAGCCGTCGGACGATTGCCTGATCGAGGAAATTGCAAAGCAGGCAGTCCAGCAGAATTATCGATTCTCAGACATTATAATGGCGATCGTTGGCAGCCAGGCATTTCAGAGTCGCAGTTCACCAGACAATCCGACGCATCAAAGTCGGGACAAAGAATCAAACGACCAACAAAACAAACGATAGTTTCTGGACAACGCAATGAGCATCAAAATTGATCGACGAACGGTGTTGCGAGGACTCGGTACGGCACTGGCTTTGCCCGTCTTGCAGGCGATGGCCCCGAGATCGGTAACCGCTGGAATGGCTCTTGGGCCAACCGGTGAAGCCGCTGGTCGCGTTCTGCCTCAAAGGACCGCCTTTTTCTATGTGCCCAACGGGATGCACATGCCGGACTGGAGTCCCAAATCGACTGGCACGGATTTCGCTCTGCCTGCGACGCTTCAGCCGCTTGAAAAATTTCGCTCCCGAATGAACGTACTAAGCGGCCTGACACTGGATGGAGCACGTGCTCACGGCGACGGCCCCGGCGATCACGCGCGAAGTGTTGCCGCCTATCTAACTGGTGCTCACCCCAAGAAGACGGACGGAGCCGGAATTCTCAATGGAGCATCAATCGATCAAGTCCTGGCCAAACAGGTTGGTCAGCAAACCCGATTGGCGTCACTGGAAGTCGGCATGGAAGGGAGCGCACCGGCCGGACGTTGCGATTCAGGTTACAGCTGCGTTTACACCTCCAACATTTCCTGGCGAACCGAAACGACTCCAGTAGCCAAGGAAATCAACCCGGCCGCTCTGTTCGATCGTCTATTTGGGTCAAGCGATGCCAGAGAATCTCGCCAAGCCAGCGAAAAGCGTCGCAAGTACCGCAAGAGTATCCTGGACTTCGTCAGCAGCGACGCACGCAAACTTCACCACGCCCTGGGCTCCGACGACCGACGTAAACTTGACGAGTACCTGTATGCCGTCCGCGATGTCGAAAAGCGAATCGCCAACGCCGAGAAACTCGATCAACCGGAGATCGAGGTCCCTGATTACCCTCGCCCCGAAGGTGTGCCGCGAAAATATGCCGAACACATGTATTCGCTATACGACGTCATGGCGCTGGCCTTGCAAACCGATTCGACACGCATCCTGTCGTTCATGTACGCCAACGCCGGCAGCAATCGCAGTTACCGCGTGATCAATGTCAAAGACGGACATCATGACCTGTCTCATCACGGCAACAGCAAGGAAAAGCAGGCTCAGATTAGCAAGATCAATCTTTATCACATGCAACTGTTCACCTATTTTCTGGATCGCCTTGAATCGATCAAGGAGGCGGATGGAACGTTGCTGGACAATTGCACGATCATGTACGGCAGCGGAATCGCCGATGGTAACAAACACGCACACAACGCGTTGCCAATCCTGACGATCGGCGACAATGGCGGCAACTTCGACACCGGACGGCACATCCAATTCAAACGGGAAACGCCGCTGACCAATCTGTATCTGACCATGTTGCGAAACGCCGGATCATCACTGGACAGCTTTGGCGACAGCACCAGAACGCTGGACGAGCTTGCGAAGTCCTGAACCGATTCCCGGAAACGCGATCCAACGCAAACGATCACACACTGAAAGGACGCTCTGAATGGAGCATTCCGAAGACGACCAAAAATGGATGCAAGTCGCGCTGGACATCGCCGCGAATGGCCGTGGCAGCGTCGAACCGAATCCAATGGTCGGTTGCGTGATCGTACGAGACGGCAAAGAACTGAGCCGTGGCTACCACGAAAAGTTTGGGCAAAACCATGCCGAGGTCAATGCGATCGAGAATTGCGACTCCGATCCCGCAGGAGCAACAGCCTACGTCACGTTGGAACCTTGTTGTCACCAGGGTAAGACGCCACCATGCGTCGACAGGTTGATCGAATCGAAAATCGCACGCGTCGTCATCGCTGATGGCGACCCGTTTCCACAAGTGCATGGCGGCGGAATCGAAAAGTTGCGACAAGCTGGAATTCAGGTCGACGTCGGCCTGCTTCAACATTCGGCTCGCGAATTGAACGCGCCTTATCTAAAACGCATTAACCACAACCGCCCGTGGGTCATTGCCAAGTGGGCCATGACATTGGACGGAAAAATTGCGACTCAAACCGGCGACAGCAAATGGATTTCAACCGAAGCCTCTCGCCAGATCGTGCATGAAATACGCGGTCGCATGGATGCGATTATTGTCGGCAGCCAAACCGTCATCGCCGACGACCCGATGTTAACCGCTCGCCCGGCTGGCCAACGAGTTCCTCTGCGTGTCGTCGTCGATTCCAATTTGAAAACGGAGCCTCACGCGAAATTGGTGCAAACGGCAAAAGAAGTCCCGACAATGTTCGTGGCAGCAGAAAATGCCGACGCCAGCCAGGCAGATTTGCTTGAGCAAGCCGGTTGTGAACTGTTTCGTGTCGGCGGATCCAGCCATCAACAACGACTGAACGAATTGCTGGATGAACTTGGCCGTCGAAAATTCACCAACGTCCTGATTGAGGGTGGAGCGGAATTGCTGGGCGGGTTTTTTGATATCCAGCAGGTCGACGAGGTGCACGTTTTCATCGGCAACCGCTTGGTCGGCGGTGACCAGGCTTTGACGGCGGTGCGAGGGCAGGGGATTCAGCAAATGGCCGACGCTTTGACGCTGGCACAACCGACCAGTCAGATCATTGGTGATGACGTCTACATCCACGGCCGTATTTCTCGATCCTGACGCCAGATACTCAAGTACAGCAATTCATAGTGCGGATCGGAAACGCACCTTGCCCGAAACGCTGGATCGGTAAAAATAGCATCCATGTCTGTGACTCCACATAACGACCCCGAATTCCAACCACCTGCCGCCATCCATATCGGTAACGTGAAGGTCGATCCGCCTATCCTGCAAGCGCCGATGGCGGGTTTCACCAACTACGCGTTCCGGCAAATCGTGCGTGAATACGGTGGCGTCGGTCTGCAGGCGACTGAAATGGTAAACGCCCGCGGATTTGTCTGGTTGGACGAAAACACAGCCGAACACCCTGATCGATTGTGGGGTGTCAAAGAAGAATTCCGCCCGCTGGCCGTTCAAATCTGGGACAACCAACCCGAGACGATGGCCAAAGTCGGTCGCCGGCTGGTCGACGACTACAAAGTCAGTATCGTCGACATCAATTTTGGTTGCCCGGTCAAACAGGTCACTCAGAAAGCCAAGAGTGGTTCGTACTTGTTGAGCGTCCCGGATCAGATGGGCGCGATAATCGAGCGAGTCGTCAAAGCCTGTGCTCCGACGCCGGTCACAGCCAAGATCCGATTGGGTTGTACGCGAGACAAAATTAACGCAATCGACGTCGCTCAAGTTGTCGAGGGCGCGGGCGCCGCAGCCCTGACCGTTCACGGTCGCACCGCTCAAGACATGTTCCGAGGTCATGCCGATTGGGATCGCATCTCGGAAATAAAACCGTATCTGAAAAAAATCCCGCTGATCGGCAACGGCGACCTGGACTCGGCCGACAAAGTCGTTCAGATGTTTCGACGTTACGACATCGACGGCGTAATGATCGCTCGGGCCTGCCTGGGACGACCATGGTTATTCGCTCAGGCCGCTGCCGCGTTGAAAGGCGAACCGATTCCAGCCGACCCGACTCTCGCCGCTCAAAAGGATTGCATGATCAAACATTACGAATTGGTCGTCGATCGTTTTGGTGAGGCCAAGGGCACTCAACTGATGCGGAAGTACGCCTGTTGTTACGCTCAAGGGCGTCATGGGGCCAGACACTTTCGTCGTTATGTCGCCAAAGTGGAAACTCGTGGCCAATTCATGCGGATCGTGGAAGAATACTTCCCGACCGACAAACCGGAGTCGAGTGATAGCGCTGACGCAGCCAGCCAGAAAGTAGAATCCGCTTGATCGAACACATGAACCTGAACGCTCGGCGGCGGCTGCACTCGATGGAGTACCAAGCCGATTACCTGAGGATCAAGTATCGTGATCGGCGAGTGGTCGATTTTGGTGTCAACGAACGTGGCGGCTTGGAAGCTGGTTTGCATCTGGCCAGGATTTGTCTCGGCGATGCGGGGCAGGTCTCATTGATCCCGGGCGACCAGCGGTTGCCTCAGTTGGTTCAAGTGCTGACCGATCAACCAGGGCTGGCTTGTATGGGCAGCCAGTACGGCGGTTGGCAAGTCAAATCCGATGATTTTTTCGCAATCGGCTCGGGCCCGATCCGCTTGAAACGCGGGAATGAAAAAGTGCTGGACCGCTACGACTGGCGACACGCCGATTCCAAATTTGGTGTGCTCGTTCTGGAATCGGACAAGCTACCCGACGACGCACTCTGTCAATCGATCGCCGACCAGGCCGGTCTGTCGTTTGAAAACACGCTGGTCTGTGTGGCAGCGACCAAAAGTCTTGCCGGAACGTTGCAAATTGTGGCTCGCAGCGTGGAAGCGACCATGCACAAACTGTTCGAACTGGATGTCGACCTGGAAAAGGTTACCAGCGGACACGGTTTGGCGCCATTGCCACCGGTCGCCAAAGACGACCTGACAGCGATCGGGCGAACCAACGATGCGATCCTGTACTGTGGCAATGTCACTCTGTGGGTCGATATGACCGATGACGAAATCAACGAACTCGGGCCGCAGGTGCCCAGCAGCAGTTCCAGCGAACATGGCAAGTCATTCGAGGAATTGTTCAAAGCCTGCGGTGGCGACTTCTACAAAATGGACCCAATGCTCTTCAGCGCCGCGCGAATCCGTTTCATCAGCAACCAAACCGGCAACAGCTTCGTCTTCGGCGAAACCAATGAACAGATGGTCTACGAAAGCTGGTCCCGGTAGCTGCGATTCAACGAGTGTCTGCCTGATGACGACTACAAAATGAACCGCGACAGATCTTCGTCCTCGGAAATGTTCTCCAGCTTTTCCCGAACGTAACCGGCGTTGATTTCCACGCTGCCCATTTTCATATCGGGCGCTTCGAAACTCAGTTCTTCCAGCATCCGTTCCATGATCGTGTACAGTCGTCGGGCTCCGATGTTCTGGCTGGATTGGTTGACCTTGAATGCATAGCTGGCCAGTTCGTCGATCGCATCGTCGGAAAAGGAGAGCTTCACACCCTCGGTTTTCAAGAGCGCTTCGTACTGTCGAGTTAACGAATTGCGAGGCTCGTTCAGGATTCGAACAAAGTCCTCTTGGGTCAGATCATCCAGATTCACGCGGATCGGGAACCGTCCCTGCAACTCCGGCATCAGGTCGCTGGGCGAGACTTTATGAAACGCGCCGGCGGCGATGAACAGGATGTGATCGGTTTTGACATAACCGAACTTGGTCTGGATCGTGGTGCCTTCAACGATTGGCAATAGATCTCGCTGCACGCCTTGTCTGGAAACATCGGCTCCTCGTGATTCGCTGGAGGCGACCTTATCGATCTCGTCTAAAAAGATGATGCCAAGATTCTCGGCCAAATCGATCGCCATACCGTTGATCTTTTCTGGCTCCAGCAACTTCTCACATTCCTGTTCGAAGATTACGTCGCGAGCGTTGCGAACGGTCAGCTTCCGGCGAATGGAATTCTTCGGCATGATTTTTTCGATCATCCCCTGGAAGTCCACGTCCATGTTTTCCATGTTCATGCCGCCCATCATTACCGGCGGACTCTTTTGTTCGATGCTTAGTTCGACTTCACGCTGATCCATCTCGCCAGCCAACAGCATCTCTTTCATGCGGGCGCGAGTTCGTTCGTACGAGGCCTCCGGATTCTCTTCGCCATCCTGTCCCTCCGTGTTGACGGAGAAACCGACCGGTCGCGGGGCCAACAAATCGACCAGCCGTTCGATCGTCAACCTGTTCGCTTCGGTCTCCACATTCTTTCTTTCACGTTCGCGGACCAGTCCGATCGCATTGTCGACCAATTCGCGAACCATACTCTCAACATCGCGGCCGTAATAACCGACTTCGGTGTATTTGGTCGCTTCGATTTTGATGAAGGGCGCGTCAGTCAACTTGGCCAATCGCCGAGCAATCTCGGTTTTACCGACTCCCGTCGACCCGATCATCAGAATGTTCTTCGGAGCGACTTCGCCTTTCATGTCGCCATCCAATTGTTGACGACGCCAGCGGTTTCGCATCGCGATCGCCACGGCTCGCTTGGCGTCTGCCTGGCCGATGATGTAACGATCAAGTTCCTGAACCACCTGACGGGGAGTCAACGATGAGGCGTCAAGTTTCTTGCTGCTTGGCTCCGGGGCGGCTATTCCTGACACTCAAGTTCCTCCACGACAATGTTCTGGTTGGTGTAAATATCGATGCCTCCGGCGATGTTCAGCGACTTGCGAACGATGTCGACGGCCGACAAATCAGTGTTTTCCTTCAACGCCCGAGCGGCGGCGATGGCGTAATTGCCGCCCGACCCGATCCCAATGATCCCATCGGTCGGCATGATGACGTCGCCCGTACCGCTGACTAGCAACGAATATTTCGAATCGCTGACCGACAGCAGAGCCTCTAGTTGGCGAAGCGCCTTGTCCATTCGCCATTGCTTGGCCAATTCGGTGGCCGCCCGTTGAATATTGGACGGATAGTCTCGCAACTTTTCCTCGAACCGTTCCATCAAGGCAAAAGAATCGGCACTGCTGCCGGCAAAGCCGCACAGGACTTTGCCATCAAACAGCTTGCGGATCTTGACCGCGTCGGCTTTCATCACGGATGATCCGAGAGTCACCTGACCGTCACCGCCCATGGCGACGCGATTCCCGTGTCGAACAGTCAAAATTGTGGTGGCGTGAAATTTCATATGTACTCGATTAAGTTTGGACGTGGCGATTTTCTTAAAAAAGCCCAGGTTTGGATAGGTGGTGTACCTTTCGCCGAAAGTCTCCCTAAAACCGCCCAGATCGTTTAACCTGTATCTACGAAGGCACGCACCGCCGAGAAACTTCGCCGCATGGCGTCAGCAAAACCGCTTCACAAGTTCTACAAACTCTAAAATTCTACAAACTCTACATAGAGAATTATGGAAAATTCAGGCCCTCAGTCCAATGTTAAAAACGACCCTGACCAGGTCCAGGTTGGCGCGCAACAAACACAGCAAGGTCAAGCCATGCCAGGCTCGGCTCCCTCAGTTCGCAGTCGCCATTTGATGTCACGAGACACCGCGGCGTTGCTGGTCATTGATGTGCAGGAGAAACTGGTCCCGCACATCCGGCAGAACAACTCGGTTATCTGGAATATTGGTCGGTTGATCGACGCAGCCCAGGTTCTGAACGTTTCGACTTTGTGCACCGAGCAATACCCTGCCGGCTTGGGTGGAACCGTCCCCCTGATTGCGGAACGGATCAAATCGGACGACGAGAAATCACTCTTTAGCTGCCGGGACTGCGCAAACGTGATCGAGCGGCTGCGAAAGGAGAATCGACATCAGGTTCTGCTCTGCGGAATCGAGTCTCACGTCTGCGTTCAACAGACGGCTCTCGACTTGATAGGCATGGGCTTTGACGTTTGGGTCGCCGTCGATGCGATCGGATCGAGATTCGAACTGGATCATGTGACAGCGATTCGACGAATGGAAGCGGCAGGCGTTACCGTGACGACGACCGAATCGGCGATGTTCGAATGGTGCGAGGTCTCGGGTACTCACGAATTCAAACGGATCAGCACACTGGTCCGCGAGCTGCCGCCGGAATCAGTCGTCAATCCGGACGCCCGCTACTTCCCACGATTGGCTTCGCGGTACCTGATCCAGTCCGCTCATAGCGAATCGAACACGGATGGCAAACAAACAAAAGTCAAATTGAGTTTCATCGTACGCAGTACCAACAATGGCCAGGTTGTTCAGGAATTCAACGGCACTCTGGTTCGAGAGACGGAAGACGCCAGCAAAATCATCAGCAAGAGCGGCGTGCAAGGAGTCGAGGTCACGGCCGACGGCACAGCGGTCAGCGTTCAGGATGCGGATGGCAACATTAGCATGATCTATTTGCCAATCGGCGACGCCCGCACGAATCACCCGCGCTGGAAGGTCCGCAAAACCGAGCGACACATCGCCTCGGAAGAATACAAACACGACTATCAGATCTTGTTCAAAGTCGTCGACTACAAAACGGACACAACCTTTCGCGAGTTCGTCGGTTACGAACATCGCGACCCACAAAACGGCGGCTTCACCCACGTTAGCGGCGTTCGTCAGGTCGAGGTCTCATCGGACGGCAAATGGATTATCGTCACCGAGATGGGCCGCAGCCCCGATCTGATCGAGATGCCCGCTGAGTGATCCAGCGATGTAATTGGCGGGTGATTGACCGAAGTCTCTCACCCGCCCGAATTCTTGAGACCAGCTCTACAAGAAAATCATTACCGGCTTAGTCGCGTCGGCCGCGTTTTTGTCCGCGTCCTTGATTTCCGCCACCGCCTCGACGAGATCGACCACCGCCGCCACCACCGACGCGCTTTTTGCGTTGTGGCTTTTTGTCACGGCTGTTGATGTTTCCATCTACCACAACATTGATGGTGTCATCCCAGGTCGGCAGCTTCTTGGCCGCTTCGCTTGGTTTCTTGCGGCCACGCCCCTGACGGGATCGAGCCGGCCGTTCATCGGAATCGTCAGCGTCGTCGTCCATCTCGTTGACGTCATCGGCGTCTCTGCCCTTCGCTTCGGAGCCTTGTCGCTTACCTTGGCTACGCTTTCGGCGACGCCGTTTTGGTCGTTGTTCAACTTCCTGTTCGTCGTTGTCAAAACCATCGATTTCATCGACAGCTTCGTCGTCCAGATCGGCAACTTCGACTGCGTCAACGTTTTCGCTGCGTTCCTTGCGGTTAGATCTTTCCGAGCGACGCTTTCGCTTTCGACGTGGGCGATCATTGTCTTCGTTAGAGCGAGCGACAATGGCATCGTTCTCGTTTTCGACGACATCGTTTTCGGCTGAGCGTGTCTTTTTTCGTCGCCGCCCCTGCTTTTCACCGCGGCCTTCGCGATCGCCACGGCCTGATTGCTCGCTACGTTCTCCACGGCCTGACTTTTCGCCGCGTCCTTCGCGTTCGCCACGGCCAGACTTTTCACGTCGGCCTTCGCCAGAATTGCGACCGTCCCGATCACCGCGACCACCTCGCTCTGATCTGCCAGAACGTTCGGGCTTGTTGCGTCTTCCACGACCTTCTCCGGCGTCCTCGTCACCGACCTCCTCGGCAACCGGGCGATCATCGCGTCCACGTGCCGGTCGTTTGCGACCGCGTGGTCGACGCCCTGAAGGATCAAGGTCTTCGACTTCGAACTCGACATATTCATCGTCACCGTCAAATGTTCGTTCGACGAAGGCGCCCTCGTCTTCCTCGGCGACTTCCGCATCGGAATCGAATTCCTCCTCATCATTGGCGGCAAACATTTCGCCAAGGATATTTTCCTGTGTGATTTCATCAGAAGATTTTTCGACTTCACCGAAATCGATCAAACCGGCACCGAACCCGCTGGATGCGGCTGGCGGAGCAGGTTTGGCTGGTGGCTTTTCCGATCTTGATCCGCGTGCTTTCTCCGATCGTCCCTTTCGTGAACGATCAGATCTCGATGACTTGTCGCCTCTTGAGGGCTCGACAATACGAGCCTCCACTTCGTCTTCGCTCGGTGGACCTTCCACCAGGATCGCCGTTGTCAGTTCCTCATCGCCAGCGTCATCCAGCAATTCGAACGTCAGTACTTCTTCTTCTTCGTCTTCTTCTTGATTTTTTTCCGAATTTGAATCGTCTGCTGATTTGGTTTCCTCTTTGCGATTCGGTTTCGATCCAGAAGAATCGACTGGAGCAGCCGAAGCGGCCAGACCCAGCGTCGATGCCAGATCGTTCCAGTGACCGGTTTCCGCCACCGGAGCGGCAGCCTGCGGTGCGGGCTTGTCTTCCGTGCTGATCGGGCCCGGGGTAGTCGGCTTCTTTTTGCGAGCTGGTTTTTCTTTGCTTTTGCGAGGCGTTGGGGCGGCGGATGGCGGAGCGGTCCAACCAATTTCCAAGTCACTTTCTGTGGCCGCCACCGGTTGTTCATCCGTTTTGGAATCAGCGTCGGCCATGTTTTCATCGGCATCCGAGCCGTGGGATTGTTCCGGTTTCATATTGTCCGTTTCTGTGTTTTTCATTGTTTCGTTTTGCAGCGAAGCTGCTGCGGGTGCCACCATTTTTGGCAGCGAGTCCGGCAGGTCGGTTTCGTCCAGTTCGACATCTGCGAACGTTGTGGTACCGCCGAAATAGTCGTCGATTTCCTGAGAGGTATTGGCTCCCAATTGCTCGGCGAGATCCTGCCAGTGGATAAATTCTTTTTGTTCCGGGTTTTCAGACATTTCTGAATTCAACTTCCTGGATAGGCCGATTCCTGCAAACTCACACGCGAAGGGTTTCGAATGGAGGGTTCAATAAATCGGTCATTATGTTGTGTGTAGTCCCAAGCCATGTTCGGTTCGCCGCCGACCAATTCATGGTCAATAACGTTGCTTTCTACCTGGCCTATGGTGCAATTTAGTGCCATTCCCTTGGCCGGTTGGCTGGGAACGGCGAGAGCACGTCTTGCTGCCGACATCCGGCAATCTGACCGGATCCAGGCATTCGTTCGTGATTTCACGCGTATTTCAAGGCGTTAGTATATCCGTTTGTCGGCTGGAAGGTAACGGTAGAAATCAAAGCAAAACCGCCGACACTTCCTGCGAAATGTCGACGGTTCTCTCTCAACGAAATGCCCGGCTTTTGAGTTGCCTCAATTATCGTTTGAATTGGCCGCCATCGCCGGCCGACTCGTTCTCGGCCGTATCAGCCGATGAGTTTTCACCGAAAAATCTTGTCGTTCCCTCGGCAACCTCGTGAGTGTCAGCTTCTTCGCAAAGCAGCTGGGCACGGAATCGGTGGGAACCGGCCAATGTCGCACTGGCCTGAATCTTCAGGACAACTTCCTGGTCCGGATCGATTTGAGCGATTGGTGAGAATGTCACCTGCCCAGGAGCGATCGTGTTAGCGATGCCTTCGGCTTCCAAAGGCTCGACGCCTTCGCTGAAGTGCATCACGATGTTGACGCCTTTGGCCGATTTGGTTCCGCGATTCTTGACACGAATCTCGTACTCAATCTTCTCACCCGTTGGCAGTGGACCTTTGGGGTCAGCAACTTTCAAGACCAAATCGCTAACCGCTTCGACTCGTGTCACGACGTTTGCTTGAGCCGCCAAATCTCCGGCACCTCGCGTCGCTGCGTCGATGCTGATATCTCCCTGCACAGTCATGTTGCAGTTCAACTGGTAAGTCCGCTCGTTACCCGGTGACAACATTCCAACCTTCCAGCGAATTCCGCCGTCGATCTTTTCTACATTGTCGATTCCTGAAACGAAGTCGACTCCTGGTGGCAGAGCAACAGCTGCGATTACGTCGCGAGCCATCGCATCACCTTGATTCGAAACCGTGACGTTGTAAATTCCAACGCTACCGGCGTACTTCATCGGAGGCCCTTGCAAGGCAACCTTCAGCATCGCTCGTCGCACGATGATTTCACGAGTGTCAGATTCTTTCAAATTGCCATCCGCCAAAACGGTGGTCGTCAAATCCAGAGCTCCTGCTGATCGTGCGATCAACTCGACCTGGAATTTTTTCTGTTGTTGCGGTGCGATGTTGTCCAACTTGGCTCGTTCGCCACCAAGAACTTCTGGAAGCATCACACTTACATTCTCGGCAATGCCTGTACCCGGATTCGAAACGGTCACGTCGTACAAAGCCTTCTCGCCGAATTGAACCTCGGTTGGTCCAGAGATTTGAATCGAAAGTTGTGGCTGTGTAACTTCGATCGTTGCCTTGCCACGAATCGGCTTGAAAGTCCACTCGACATCAATGTCGAAAGGTCGTGGCTCGCGTGGAATCACGTCGATCATCATTTTTTCAGTTGCGTTTGCTTCCACGATTGGAAGTTGCCAAACCATCAAGGACTCTTCCTTGCCGTCCGTCATTTCTTTAGAGCCAATGGATGGCAGAACGTTAGTCACCTCGATCCAATCCGGCAGGTCGATACCAACGATGACGCTGCTGGCACTACGAGCTTCAAGGTTCTCGACCTGAATTTCGTAACGAGCCGGCTTGCCGATCGTAATGCTGGAAGGACCCGTCGAAGTCACTCGCAATTTTGGTCCGTCAGTCGAAGACTTGCCAGGCTGGCTGATCTGCGTCCGCGGTTGCTGAATGATTCGTGGCGTCGTGGTGTTGATGCCGGCAGAGTACTCCTGCTGTGCTGGCGCGCTGAATTCTTGTTGATTCGTTTGGCCAAAACTAATTCGCTGCGTTCTCAAGCTGTTTCCCGAACCGGAATTTGAAACTTGAGCGATTGGATTGACTTGCGTTGCTTCCGGCTGCTGAATCGCGGTAGGTGCCGGGATAGGCGACGCTTTGGGAAGCCCTACTCCTGGCAGCTGTGTGCCTGGCAATTGCGAACCAGGCAACTGAGTTTCCGCTGCCGTTCGCATTGGAATCTGCTGAGGCATCTGATTGCCCATTGCCGGCTTGGTCTCACCGGTCGGTATCGCCGGACTGAACGCAGGCTGCTGCGTTGTCGTTGGCGGCGCCGGTTGCGTGGCCTGTTGAGGCGGCTGTGTCGGTTGCGGCTCTTGCTTGCCACTCAAGATCGAAGGAACCTCGATCTCTTGTTGAAAGCCAGCCGGCTGGATCATCGAATCCTGATGCACCTTTTGAGGCGGCATGTATCGCGGCTGTTGAGCTTGCTGTCCGCTGGCTTGAGCGAACGTCGATTGAACGGTGAAGACAGCCACGATGGCCGCCATTACTAAGGTTGAGAGAGTTGTTGTATTGCGCATTTTTCTTTGCCTGAAGCTTTTGAGAGAACGACTTCAGTTAGGGTCATCGACCATTCGGGTCGTCGAAGTTAATCCAATTTTGGAAATTCTGACGATCCTGCAGACGAGGAGGTTTGGGCAATATGCGAGCCAGCGTTTCTTTGCTGGCACTGATGCGAAACCACACGTTTTCAACGGCAGAATTCGAAAACGAGAGCACAGGCAACGATGAGCTGTTGCTGCAGCGGCCTACCGTAAATAGACGGCAGGACACAAGCTAACGCGAATACTTCTCGAATTCGGTAACCAAAAATTCTGCCATTTCCTTCGCACTAGACTCAACCAGATGGACTCCATCTGTCGTGATGAATTTTTCTGTACTGCCCGGAATGATGTACTGGTATTTATTCATTGGAAATAATTCAGCAAACCGGGCTCTTATCGTTTTGATGAATTCAGAATCTTGTAGCTCTGGATGCATCGGCATTTCAAAGAAAACGATACGGACATTTTTCTCCTCTAATGCATTTACCAAATCACGAAGCCGGTCGAAGCACTCTTTCGATCTTTCTTTACTTGGCAATTTGCTAAATATTTTTTTCTGCAGATCAACTCTTTTTTGCAAGTTCGCTTCATCGATTTTCGTTTCGTTTTCGGAGTCGTCCTTTTTGGCCAGAAATTGATTTGCTTTGTTTACCAAAAAAGGAAAAAACTGAAATTTGTCCCGTGTGATCACGACATGCTTTTTCATGTCGTATCCTGGTCGCTGAAAAATTTCATCGACAAAAGAAGTATTGGGCGAACGTAAGGTGGTGTTCATTTCGACAAAAACCACCTTTGGCAAATTTGGCGACCGGTTCACAAACTTCAGGCCAATCAAACTGCTGTGTCCGCCAAGTGCCAGGTTGTAGTAGCCGGCAGGCAGAAATTCTCGACGGAGTCGATACGCCATGGAAGAGCCGGTAATGACGTAGTCCGCTTTTGCGGAGTCTCGAAAAACGTATTCCTGGCACCGAACTAAATTCCCTTGCCGCTGGTTTAGCGGCCTGACCGAAACGTCCAAATTAATGTATGCAACTACGGAATAGACGACGCATAGCACTACCGTAGTTGCAATCGATTTACGAATCATGTTTGACAGATCTCTTCAACGACCAGGTTGCTGAATGTACTTTTGGGAGAGCGTTCGCGAGTGTAGCACCTGTTGCTTGCTGGTGACTCTCGTTTTTGACTGCTTTTGACGTGCTGTTGGATTTGGTTTATTCGACAATTCAAAATTGAAAATAGATAAATTCCTTCGCCGATCCGCTGTTGGTAATGAGCAAGAATATCATTGCTCCGTAGGCCAAAAACTCCCAATTCTGAAGTCGCAAGTCTTTTTTTCGGTGTTTGAACAGGTAATAGAAGTGGTATGCGATCACCGGTGCAGAATAGATCGCAATCATCAAGATGTCTCTATAGTCCCGAATGTACAAAGGAATAGAGAAGTTGTTGGCAAGCGCTTTGATAAAATAAATCACCTCCGAAAATTCAGGCAGCTTAAACAGCAGCCAGCCCAGTGTTACGATTGAAAAAACGAAAAGGCCATTCATTATCTGGCTAAGAAGCCCTTTTCCAATCGGCAGATACTGCCGAACCAGGCGTTCGATCGCCAGCGCCAATCCGTGGTAGATTCCCCAGACGGCATAGCTCCATGCCGCACCGTGCCACAAACCTCCAAGAACCATCGTGATAAACAGGTTCAGGTAAGTTCGAAATTTCCCTTTCCTGTTTCCACCCAGCGGGATGTACAGATACTCTTTCAGGAACGAGGAGAGCGATATGTGCCACCGATTCCAGAACTCGGAAAAACTTGTCGAGATGTACGGAAACATAAAGTTGTCTCGTAACTGATAGCCAAACAAACCGGCGATCCCAATTGCGATCAGCGAGTATCCAGCGAAATCGGCAAAAATCTGCATCGAGTATCCGAAGAGCATCGTCAACAGATTGATCGTCGAACGGGTTTCGAAAAACGGATAGGTGATGAGCGTAAAATCTTTCAGATTGTCAGCGATTACCATCTTCAGGAAGTAACCGGTAACAATGTTTTTGAAACAGGTTTCCCATGCTATTCCATTCAAGGACTTTGCTCGAATCTGGGGAATGAAGTCCTTCGACTTTACAATCGGCCCGGCCACTAGCTGAGGAAAAAACGAGATGAACAAAGCCGTTTGCATCGAGTGTTTCGTCATCAGTTTTGGCACTAACGATTTGTATTCTGTTTGTTGATTCTCTCGGTAAGTATCAACCAGCAAACTAATTCCCTGGAACGTGAAGAATGAGATTCCGATGGGTAGCGGAACCATGATCAAAAACTCGCCGATAGAACTATCTTCCTTGAAGATGGTCCTTCCGATTAACGGGCTGTATTTGAAGAATGCCAAAATGGCAAGATTCAAAATGACACCGATCACGGCGGTCAATTTTTTTGAAGAAGCGCCATGCACAATGAAGTAACTGGCTGCGATGTTGATAAGGATTGAACTCAACAGTAACAGCAGCAACACAGGGCTATTGGCCGCATAAAAGGTAAAGCTTGCGGCAATCAGAATGAACACTTGCCACCTTCTGAAAAGCGGCATGTAATAGATAACGAACGTTACCAATACCAATAGAACGAATGGGAAGCTATTAAATATCAAGATTAGCCTGACATGTTCTCGTGGTATGGTTGGCTGTTAATTTCATCGAAATTCTGGCTATCTATCGAGCAGCCTGTCTCCAGGCAATCGCTGGAAAGAGTTCGAGGCGAACCGATTCTAAATCTTTTTCGCAGGAATGGCACTATCAACCGCCTCACGCAAATGCTCCAGTCCCCTGGCGTTGAATGCCCTGACCCGCCTTGTGGACTCAAATTTCTGCCCTATTCTCATTCGTAGCCGTCCATTTGACGCCCTGTTTTTCAGCTATCGAGGGAGCGGTATGATCGTGGACGTAAAATTCCCAGACCTGAAGAAGCCAAATCGAAAATGTCAAAGCAAGTAAAGTGTTTTTTGGTTGATAAACAAGCAGATCAGGTGAACCGTGGTATCGTGCAGCGCAGCGTCGCCGAATTGCCTGACGGCGAAGTGCTGATTGAATTGAGCCATTCCGCGGTGAATTACAAGGACGGTCTGGCCTACGATGCGCATCCGGGCGTTGCCCTGGCCTTGCCACTGGTTCCTGGCATTGACGGGACTGGCACGGTGCTGGAATCCAGCAGCGATCGGTGTGCGGCCGGCGACGCCGTTATGGTGACTGGCGCCGATTTCGGAACACGATCATGGGGCGGCTGGGCGACTCACGCGCGAGTTCCCGGAGATTATTGCGTCAAGATTCCGGATGGCATGACCGCGCGGCAAGCTGCGATTATAGGCACGGCTGGATTTACGGCGGCCCAGTCTTTTGAAAAGCTGCAACACCACGGCGTCAAACCGGAAGATGGCCCGGTTCTGGTTTCTGGCGCCACCGGCGGCGTTGGCATCTTCGCTGTGAAACTGCTAAGCCAATTCGGATACCAGGTGATCGCGGCCACTGGTAAACCGGAACGCCATGCGTGGCTGAAAGAACATGGAGCCAGCGAAGTTATTGATCGCCAGGAATTGATCGACGACAGCAAACGCCCGCTGCTTTCCGGCAAGTGGGCGGGCGCGATCGATACAGTAGGCGGAGCGCCTTTGGCCAACATTCTGCGTTCCACCAGGTCGGGCGGATGTGTGACGGCGTGCGGTCTGGTCGCCGGACATCAACTCGACACAACCGTTTATCCGTTTATCCTGCGAGGAGTCAGCCTGCAAGGAATCGACTCGGCCAACGCATCCGTCGACTACCGCCAGCACCTGTGGCACCGCTTGGCGACCGATCTGCAATTGCAAGACCTTGATTCGCTGGTCACCGAGGTATCATTGGATGATGTCGAATCGTCGGCCAAACTGATTCTGGCTGGCAAGATTGCCGGACGCCATCTGGTAAACATTGCCTGACCTTGAACCCTGGCTTATTGCTTGGCCACTCGCTTTTTGAAAAACCCGCTAGCCGGAAAGGCACCCACATGAACAAGATCGTCAACGTAGCGTCGACCTTCGATAAATTCGACGACCTATTCAACCCGAAAGTCATTGGCGAATTGAATGGCCAAATGGTCAAGGTCGCCAAACTGGAAGGAGACAAGATCCCGTGGCATTCGCATGAAAATGAAGACGAGTTGTTCTTCATCATCGAGGGCAAGCTGGAGATCCTTTACCGGGATCAGACGTTTATGCTGAACCCCGGCGAATTCCTGATCGTGCCACGTGGCGTCGAGCACAAGGTGATCGCGCACGAGCCGGTCAAATTGATGCTGTTCGAACCTGCTTCCACCGCCCATACCGGTGACGTGCAAACGGATGTGACACAAAAATCGCTGGATCGATTGGACGTTTGAGCGTACGAGTCGGAGGCTTGAAAGAACAAGCCGATAGGTAAAACTGCCGCCGAACTACTTCTCTTCGATCACCGCGGTAGCCTGGAAGACCGTGACTTCCTGTCCGAGATCGGTCAGAATTTTCGCCGAACACTGATGCTGGCCAATCGTTTCACCCGCTGTGTATTTCACAGCGATCATATGCAGCTTCTTTTGTTCTTCCGGTGTTTCGATCACCAGACAATCGTCGGAACACTCAATAGAAGTCACACGGAACGGAGTATCCGCCTTCAACAAGATCTTTCGCTCGATGACCTGGCCAGGAGCCATCGGTCCCAACGTCAGAATCGCCGGACTTAATTCCAACGCCGGTACGACTCGACCATTAAACACCAGAGGGTAACGGAACCCTTGACCTTCATTGGTTTCGATGAACAACTCACCCTGCACGTAGCCGGCCGGGACGTTGTCTTGCAACTGCACCACCATGTCGTAGCCGACCTGGCCATTTCCGCGAAATCGCTCCGCCAAACCGACCTTGATCTGATTCATGTCAAAGGTAGTCTTCACGTCGGTGATTCGCCAGGCATTGTTGCCTCGCTGCACAACCTGAATCTTCTTTTCCAGCTTGTTGCCTTGCTTCACATTGCCAAATTGCACCGAGCCCGGTTCAAAGGAAACGTTGCCGCGGATATTTCCACGAACGATCAACTGGACTTCCGCATAGTAGGGACGGTCGATCCGAACCGTCAGCGTGGCTTGTTTTGCACCACGAAAAGCTGTGGTGTTGAATTTGGCAATAATGGCCGTCGTCTCGTATGTCTTCAGGTCTTGCTTTTCAATCGATGCAATCGTGCAATTGCAACTGCTGCTGACCGAGGCAATGCGAATGTCTTCTTCGAAAACATTTTTCAGTTCAAAACGATGGACCGAATCGGAACCAACCGCCACAATACCGAAATCGTGCGTCAATTCACCCGTGAACATTTTCTTGGCCCAATCTTGTGCGCATGCAGAAGATGCCAAAGTCAGCAATAATATCGCCAACAGTACTGACTTAGAATGTTTCAAATCCATGTTTGCAAAACCTGATGCCCGGTGAAAAGTTGGCTCTCGACGGAGAGTCCATTTGGGACCATTGTAAAACAGTGAACCCTCCAACATCAATAGAGACGCCAAAAACAACCTCTCACTTTTAGATAAGAAGGCAGCCGAGATGAGTCAACGAAAATGGGGTCCTGGCATGTTGGTGACTGCTGCCTTTATCGGTCCAGGGACCGTGCTGATGGCCAGCAAATCGGGCGCCGGATACGGTTTTGGCCTACTTTGGGTGGTTTTGTTTAGCGTTTTGGCGGCAATCGTCTTCCAGGAAATGGCGGCTCGGTTGGGAATCGTGACTGGTGAAGACCTGAGTGTCGCGCTACGTAAGTCAACCGGAACGGTTTGGCTGAGTCTGCTGATTACGGGCTTGGTATTGAGTGCGGTGTTGATCGGCAACGCGGCGTACCAGGCGGGCAACATCGCCGGCGCGACGACTGGCCTGCAAACCTTAACCGGCGTCACCAGGGAAGTTTGGGCAATTTTGATCGCTCTTATCGCAGGAACGGTACTCTGGATCGGACGCCTGGAATTACTGCAAAAAGTGTTGGTCGCCCTGGTGGCTTTCATGAGTATCCTGTTTCTGTTGAGTGCCATTCTGGTCAAACCCGACTTGGCGGCCGTCGCCAAAGGAATCTTTGTTCCTGGCTTTGATCCGGACGCGGTGATGGTGGTCATCGGTTTGTTGGGTACGACGGTGGTCCCTTACAACTTGTTTCTGCATAGTCGTTCCGCGGTCGATACGTGGCACGAAAAAAACGCCAAGCCGGAAGACGTCCGCCGCGCCATTCGCCAATCGCGAATCGACACCGCTCTGTCGATCGGACTGGGAGGCCTGATCACGATGTCGATCCTGATCACCGCCTCGGCCGCCTTTTACGAGAACGGTATATCGTTAAACGGTTTGCCAGATGTGGCGACGCAATTGAAACCGGTGCTGGGGTCGACCAGCGAATTTATCTTCTGCCTTGGTTTGACGGCGGCCGGATTGACCAGTGCGATCACTGCACCGTTGGCTGCCGGATTCGTCGCAGCCGGCTGTTTCGGCTGGGGCCGTGACCTGCGCGACTGGCGAACCCGCTCAGTAATGATGCTGGTGGTTGCCTTTGGTGTGGGAGCGATTCTGTTCACTGCGAAAGGTTCCAGCCCGGATGAAATCATCTTGTTCGCTCAAGTCGCCAACGGCTTGATCCTTCCCGTCGTGGCGGTGTTCCTGATGTGGATCATGAACCGGGCGGAGAAATTGCAATCGTTCCGCAACGGTTCGCTGGCAAATTTGCTCGGCGTCGTCGTGATCATCGTGGTCTCATTGATCGCCTTCCGGCAATACGATTCCGTGAAAGGCAAAATGATGAAGATGTTCGCAAGTGACCAAACGGAGCAAACGGAGTCTGTCGAATCGGACGAAGCGAAAACTGTTCCAGTCAAATCAGAATGATTTCGAGTAAACAAATCGCACCCCAAAATCGGAGTCACGGAGCCGTCGAATGAAAAAAGCTGATCATCAGACTGACAGGAAACAAATCCGTCACTTCCAGCAGATCATCAACATCGGGCCGGCATTCACGAAAGACTTTGAGGTGTTGGGGCTCGACCGACCGCAACAGTTAATTGGCCGAGACCCGTGGACGCTGTTTCGCAAGCTTTGCAAGGTAACGAAAACCCGCCAGGACCCTTGTGTGCTGGACACATTGATCGCCGCCGTCGATTTCATGAACGGCAATCCACCAAAGAAGTGGTTCGAGTACACGAAAGACCGCAAGGCGAAGTATTCCAAGCGACTCGCTGAGCTAAAAATTTGAATAACCGCCTGGACTCCAGTATTGAAAAAGGTGTCTCGCGGAGACGCGGAGGCGCAAAGAGTCGAAGGAAGGGTTGAGTACAAGTAGTGGTCTCAGGTGATGGCGTCTCTATCTTTGCGCAAGAAGCGACCCAGCCTACTTCCAAGCAAGTGCTTGATAATTACGTCACAGCGCTTGGCGGTGAACTCAACCTCCGCAGTATCGAGTCGATGAAAATTGTCGCCGATGACGTTCTCTTGTTCGGAGAGAAGACGACAAAGACACTAACCTGGAAATCTGGCAAATACAGTTTGCTTATTGAGGCGCGAGCGGTGTCCATACGGCTTGGATTTGATGGGGAAAACGTTTGGCAAAGGGATGGCTTCAGGACCACCAAACACACCCCAAAACGAAACGATGTTCGTCATCTGGAATGCATGGGAATCACACCTTATGTATTTCAACTGCTGGACTTTGATGGAGAGATTGAAATGAAGGGCAAGTCCAAAGTGCTCGAGCACGACACATGGGTTCTTGGCTTCACGCGGACGGACGACACCATACAGGAAAACCGGCATTTTGATATCGAAACCGGTTTGTTGGTTTACATCGATCACACCGTTTTGCCTTCTTCAACGTCGGGAGAGCTTGAAGATTGCCCGCGACCGTATCGATTTATTTGGCAGGATGAAATGGTGGAAGGATTCAGAATCCTTAAGCGTTGCACGTTCCCAATCGACAGTGATATCAACTTGGGAGAGCCGCATATCGAAATTAAATCGGTCGAATTCGGCGTGGATGTAGACGATACAATTTTTGAAGCTCCCGACAACTAGCCAAAGCTGCCAAAGACTTCCTTAGCGTCTTCGCGCCTTCCCGTGAAACCCTTAAGTCGAGCCCGTGCCTGGATCATCCTCAACCATCCCACCCCTCTTTGAAGCTGCCGACAACTAAAATCTTCATTGGCTTCCTTAGCGTCTCCGCGGCTCCGCGAGAAAAAACCTTTTGAATCGGCGCAACAAAAAAACACGGCCTCATCAACGAGACCGTGTTTGGATTATTCGAAGTCAGCCGAACGGCAAGTCTAACCTTCGCTCGCTTCTTCAGCAGCTTCTGGTTCAGCGGCAGGCTCGGCTGCAGCTTCCGGTGCGGCAGCTGCGGCGGCTTCGGGCGTTGCCGGCACATCGTCTGAGGCCATCGAAGGCGAGATCAACGGACCAGCCGATCCGAGTCCACCTTTCAGGTCAGCCGTGTCCATCTTGGTGGCGACAGCGGCTTGCTCCTTAGCATTCTCGGCGGCTTCCTTCTCTTCGTTCCACTCAACGCGGCGACGAGACAAGCCGATCTTGCGCTCCTCGGTGTCGACTCGCAGGATCTTCACTTCCAGCTCGTCTCCCACGTTAACCACATCCTCCGGGTTCTCGACTTTCTGATCCGAGAGTTCCGAGATGTGCAGCAAGCCTTCCAGCCCGTCTTCCAAACCAACGAACACACCAAAGTTCGTGATCTTGGTGACTTTGCCGTTGATCACCTGGCCAGGTTGGTACTTGGCAGGAATGTCGGTCGCCCACGGATCGTTTGCAAGTTGCTTCAGACCAAGAGCGATTCGGCGGCGGTCGATGTCGACAGCCAAAATCTTGCACTGCAATTCCTGGCCCTTCTCCAGCATCTCGCTGGGGTGGCTGATTTTGCGAGTCCACGACATGTCCGAGACGTGCAACAGACCATCGATGCCCTCTTCCAACTCGATGAACGCACCGTAATTGGTCAGGTTGCGGACCTTTCCGTTGACCATCTTGTCGGCCGGGTATCGGTCCTGAACATCGTCCCACGGGTTGGATTGAGTCTGCTTGATACCGAGCGACATTTGCTCGCCAGCTCGATCGATTCCCAGAACGGCAACATCGATTTCGTCGCCAATCTGAACCAACTCGGACGGGTGATTAATACGCTTGACCCATGACATTTCGGAAATGTGTACCAAGCCTTCGATGCCTGGTTCCAGTTTCACGAACGCACCGTAGCTCATCACATTGACCACTTCGCCTTTGTGGATCGTGTTGACCGGGTACTTCTCTTCGACATCGTCCCAAGGGTTGGACAACATCTGCTTGATACCCAACGCGATCTTGATCTTCTCGCGGTCGATGTTCAAAACCTTGACATCGATTTGCTGGTCGATCGAAACCATGTCCGACGGGTGCTGGATTCGCGAGTGGGACATGTCGGTGATGTGCAACAGACCATCGATTCCGCCGAGGTCGACGAACGCACCAAAGTCGGCGATGTTCTTGACCACACCGGTTCGAATTTGATCGATTTCCAATTCTTCCAGCAACTTTTGCTGAGCGTACTGGCGTTCCTTTTCGATCAACGATCGGCGACTGACCACGATGTTACGTCGTTGCTCGTCAATTTTCAGTACTTCACACTGAACGACTCGTCCAATGAAGTCAGCGATGTCGCCCGGGCGGCGAATGTCAACTTGCGAGGCAGGCAGGAATACCGGCACGCCAATGTCGACCAACAAACCACCTTTGATTTTTCGAGTACATGTACCGGTGACGATGTCGCCTTCGGTAACGTTCGAGATAACGTGTTGCCAGTGCAGAATGATATCTGCTTTTTCCTTGCTGATCGCAATCTGGCCATGCGGGTCATCGGCGGCCCCCATGTCGTCTTCCAGGTCCTGGATCAAAACCTTGACGGCTTGACCTGGTTCTGGTGGATCTTCGTGTTCCTTCCACTCGGATCGGGACAGAGTACCTTCACTCTTGTATCCAACATCAATTAGTACCAGGTCGTCGTCGACGCTGATAATTTTTCCATCGATAATCTGATTGATTTCGTACGACTGCGTTTGCAAATCATCCGGCAGCCAATTGTCGTAATCGACTCCGTCTTCTTCCGGGAACATTTCCAGGACCATTTGCGACAAGTCGTCGTCTTCCAGCGTACGAATTAGATTGCGATCTACCATGAGTTTCCTGTGGGATTTAGCCAAACAGCGATACTGAGCAAGTTGCCGGGACCATGAAGGTTAAAGGGCCGCTCATAAAGCAATTGGGGCTAGCCTTGGGGTTGCACTTGTCATCAACGGCAGCAGCCGGAGCAAGCGACATTGGTTTATGTTTCGGAATTTCTGCCAGCACCCAACAATCAAAAGAGGGGTTCCGCCAGATACGAGCAAGAAAGATACCAAAACGACCCCACAAAGGCAACGCACAAAGACCCCAGCTTGCCCTGTGTTTCACATGATTTTTTGAGCATTCTGGTGGCCCCAAATGCTTGAAACATCGGGCTCAGCAAATTTTGCTCAAAATGCAGCCCGGAATCATTCCCCAACGCCAAGTCGGATTGGTCAAAATTAGATGACGTCGGCAACCACTGCTCAATGATTTTCAACTGTTCTCGATGCGCCAACAGCGCCCCATACAGGCATGGCCAGCAGTACCAGAATGGAGGCCGCCAAGCAAAGAATTACGCCGACGCCTGGCGAGGCCGCTTCGATCAGTAGCGGCCTAATCGTAGCTGTCGCTAGAAGCATAAATCCGCTCACAACAAGGGCGTGGCAAGCTATTGCTGGAACATAGAAAGAGCGTGAGTAGAACCCCAGCTGGGCTAAGCTGGACAGTACAACGACAAAAGCCAGCCAATAGTTTTTGACGAAAAGAACCGAGCCGTCTATTCCGTTGAAGTCATGGGAGATGCTCAACCCGCTCATAGATTCGCTACTAGCCGGATAGCCATTCAACGATGTCCATGTCAACGGCAACGAAGCCGATGCCAGAATTGCACCGAGCACCACCAACGTGCGCTTTTTTTCTGTGTTCATAGTGGATTCGCAAACGGCATATCGGACACTTTAACCGCGCGACGACTAAGGTATGGGTTTGTGAGTGTAACGGACGGTTAAAACACCGCTTCCTACAGACTAAAGCGATTTGAGTTCCGATTCAATCTTGCGGCCCTCTTCAACCAGGCAACCGAGAATTTGTTGTGAGAAATGTCGTGCTTAATGTGGGAGTCGTCAGCAGTCACGGCTAATCCAGGCAAATGACGCCCGCATTCACCAAGCCCGAACAATTTAAGCCAGCGATCCTCCAACTCAGTTCCACGCTCAAATCCACAATCGCGTGCAGCAAGCTGTTAGGCACTACTCCGCCTCGTCAAAGCGATTTCCAATGATTTGGTTTATGTAACCGATGATTTCGTTTTCGTATTTTCCAGGATCATAAGCGAGTAAGTCCTCGTGTAGGGCACCATTGAAAATTACAAGTTTTTTCGGTTCGCTCGAGGTATCAAACATTCGGTTCGTTTCTCCGATCGGTGTGTGCTTGTCCCGATCACCTGACGCAAACAAGACCGGGCATTGGACATTTTGGAGTGCAACGATGGGCCTAAGTTGATCGGGCGATACGCTCAAACGAGGTTTCAACTGAACTAACAGAAGTGGCGCAACGACGTGGTGAAGGAAGCCTATTCGCATTTGTACTCGATTGTGAACAGCTTCGGTAACAGTTGGGTACACCGATTCCAACACGATGACATCAACTTCGGGATTTGCAAAAACAGTTGATGCACCACCCAGGGAATGCCCAATGACGGCGATTTTTTGATTGGGATCATGGTTTCGTACGTACTCAATCGCGGCAAGCACATCGTGTTTTTCAAGATGACCCATCGTGATGATTTTGCCAAGCGACTCGCCGTGTGCTTGAAGGTCAATCAGCAGCGTGGAGTAGCCGTGTTTACGCAACAACCTGGCTCGGGAAAGCATTGAGCGGCGGTCACCACGAATTGAGTGCACAAGAATCGCGGTAGCGTTTGAGTCTGGATTCGTAAGATGCCAGACGGCAACCGTCGTGCCCGACTCAGATTGAATCTGGACACTGGTAGCGGGGAAATCAGCTGGTGGGTCCCCAACGGTTCGGTTTGCCGGCGCAACTAAAACGCCACCAACGAGCCATGCCACCACCACGAGTGCAACAATCCCAATACAAACAAGGATTGCAAGCCATTTTCGAATTCGACGCCAATTTAATTTTGCCATTGGTGCGATCCTTGAGTCCAGACCTTCACCGGTGAATGCAACAATCTTCAGCGTTAAGCAATTCAAAGTCAACGTGAATCTAGTTTATTGCTTCCCCGGTTGGCCGACGGTTGCGAATCGCATTCGCGCGCGCCGAAATGATAGACCCATCCTTCTCTTCCTCCTTCACTCCCTCTCCGCGACTCCGCGAGAAATTCTGCAGAGTTGTCACGGAAGGTGTGCCGTAGCAGCGGCTTGCGGGACAGAGGTGGTTTAAATAGTAGCACGGCCGTCCCCGGCCGTCGCAGCATTCCTGGCTTCTGAATTACGCTTTTGCGTACCTGGCTTTGTTTTGAGATGGAGTTAATGCATGGTAGGCTAGATGGTGTTAGCGGACGACCTAATCTTTCGCAGGCCCTACTCCCGCCTGACTGACTCAGCACGGTCGCCTCGAATAAGCACGAGGAACGTTAAACAACGTTGTCAGCGAAAGATTTTAGAACCGCCTGTATTGTTACGCTTTGAATCAAGAAGACTGATCTCATGAAACGACTATTGACCTGCTTACAAGCACTACTGTTTGTGTTCCTGATGGTGGCCAACGTCACCGCTCAAGATGAGGCTCCCAATAAGGACGAGTCTTCGGAACGAGATGTTAGCGAATTGAGTGTCGAGGAATTGGAGACTTACGAAGAGTTCCGACAGCACTTCAGAATTGAAATGCAAGCTTTCACCAAACGATATCGAGCGGCAGCTGGTGAAGATAAAGCGAAGGTGGCCGAAACCAGGCCGACGGTTGAAATTTATCATCCGCTGTTGTCAAAGCTTGTCGCCGAAGCAACGGCAGCGGAAGCGGAAGAAATTTTGAGTTGGTGGTGGCACGGGGATCGCGGTAGAAAAGATGCTGAAATGATGAGCCAGCTTTTAATTGATCACCACAGCGAAGCAAAGATGCTGACAAAGTTCGCACCAAGAATGAGGTGGGATCTTGCACCAGAAAAAGCGGAACCTCTTCTCCGGCGAGTGCTCGAAGCGACAAGTGTGGACTCGGTAAAAGCGACCACGTCTTTTTCGCTTCTTGAACTACTGTTTGCAAAAGCCGAAACAGCAGAAGGTGAGGCTGCAGAGCTGTTGCAGGCGGAGATTGAATCTCTCTCCAAGTCGATCAAGACGGAGTACGCAGAGTTTACCGATTTGGCAGACGTGACTTTTGGCGAACGTTTAGAGGGGATTGAATTTGCCCGGAAGTTGGCAATCGGTAAACCGGTTCCTGATATTGTTGGAGCTGATTTGGATGGTGTCGAATTTAAATTGAGTGACTACCAGGGCAACGTAGTGATGATCAGCTTTTGGGGGCAGTGGTGAGGTCCCTGCCGGGCTTTGATCCCACACGAGCGGTCGCTCGTAAAACAACTGGCAGGTCAGCCATTTGCTTTGATTGGCGTCAATAGCGACAAAGAAATCGAAGTCGCACGGGAAGCGGTTGAGGAGCTGAACATCAATTGGCGTAGTTTCTGGAACGGCGAAAAGGGCACCTTCGGACCCATCGCAACAAAATGGAATATCAACAGTTGGCCTACTACCTATCTGATCGATGCAAAAGGCGTCATTCGCTTCAAAGATCTTCGAGATGAAAAACTGGATGAGGCGATTGAGAAACTGATGGCCGAAGCAGGCCATGAAGTTGAGTTAGAGTCGGAAGAGAAGGAGCCTGAGGCTGAGAAAGACGCAGAAAGCGAAAAAGGAAAGAAAGACTGAGCCCCACAGTTGTGATTTAAATAGTAGCACGGCCGTCCCCGGCCGTCGCAGCACACCTGGCTTCGGCCGGCGATTAGACATTCAACATGGTCTAGTTGAGTCACCGCTTCCAGGCCACGCGAATCCCGACTTCGCGTGCCTTAATAATTTTCAACCGCGAATGGACGCAAATAAACGCGAATACAAATTCGGTTTTCATTCGCTTCCATTGGCGTTTACTCGCGGTTCTCTCAGTCTGTCTTTACAGTATCACCGAGAAGGCCCACCATTGAGGAGCATAACATCCGCGACCACCAAGTCGGAACCTGCAATCGCACATCAAATTGTTATCCGGCGATTGCCGTTTGGTCAACCGTCGAACGTGTCAAACGGATTCTCGCAGACCTTGATTCTTCTAACAAGGCAATTGCGAGCAAGACTCCACTCACACCAATAATATTCGACAGCAGTAGACTGTGGAGAAGATCCTTCGGTTCCAATTTGGAGTATTGCGGTTTGATTCTTGTGATCAAACGAGTGTATTTTTGCGATCCATCTGCGATTGTCAGATTCCTTGAGGAAATCATCATAGGTAATCGTCAAATCATTTTGCCAGCGTAAATTGCGCAGTGATTGCAAATGAAGCGCATGAAAGTCGAAACCGAATCCACCATTCTCCAGCTGTGGAACAGCGACGGCCACATATTCAAGTACGAGCCGATGTTGCAGCGATTCATCGACAAGCGTTTGCATCTGCTTTATCTCGCCAGGTTTCAAGGGCATCACCTTTTTTCGAGTCTGCCGTCATCGGGTTGCCGCCAGCGACGTGAATCTCAATTTCGGACCGGATTGGCAACTCCAGTGCTGCCCATCAAAGGATGTATTGGAGCTAGTTTCGCGTCGGTGCCAACCAGAAAAAGCCACGGAGTGGCTGGGATAGCACTTAGCCATGGGCGTCAGCCCATGGACGAAGTGGCCTTTCGATCGAAAGCCCCGAAGGCGGCGACAGCGTTCAGAAACGATTTTGTTGAATTGCGATTGAGGCATGATTTCGAATTTGAAAACGAACGCGTTGTTTGATTGCTGTCGCCCCGCCGGGGCTTGTCCAACATTTGGCTTGCAACCCTTGGGCTTACGCCCAAG
>CAZPOL010000024.1:49695-52631 GCA_964588195.1 uncultured Pirellulaceae bacterium
GCCCCGCCGGGGCTTGTCCAACATTTGGCTTGCAACCCTTGGGCTTACGCCCAAGGCTAGTGCTGCCGCTCCTCCGGAGCTGATTCACGACAAAAAGCGGTAGCTTTCGCCAGGAAGCGATCGTTGATGATTGAGGTGAGGCGTCTCTCAGCAAGCCGCAGATTCGCCTGGAACAGGTCAGGCGAATTTTCGGGGAACCCGGTTAGTGTTTCAAACCAATTCGTATTTTAGCACTGTAACGTCTGAGTACACCAGGTCGCGGCAAACAGCATTAATTCCAAAAGCCTTCGCGGCTTCGCGACTCCGCGTGAAACATATTGTCATTCTGCGGAATCTCATTCCAAAGCTCAAGTATATTTCGCGTTCAGTGCCATGGGCCGGTTTTTGTGACTGGCACAAATGAATCACCGTCATACCGAAAAAGACCCTGTACTCCGCCAAGCCAGAGTCGTCCCGTCTTGTCTTCAAGGATCGACATCAGTCCTGGAGAAACCAAACCGTCCTGCTCATCGAAATGGGTGAACTCTTTTCCATCGAATCGGTACACTCCAAAATGTTTTCCTGAGAACCAAACATTCCCGGCGCGGTCCGCACGAATGCACCAAATCTCCTTGCCGTCCACAACTCCTTCTTCGGTGAAGTTTCTGAACTCCTTGCCGTCAAACTGGCTGATCCCCTGGTGCGTCGTTCCAAACCAAATGTTGCCCGAATTGTCTTCCAGAATGTTATGTACGGCGTTGTTGGGCAGGCCATCCTTTTCCGACACATTGGTCAGTGCCTCTCCATTGTAGATGTATGCTCCCCCATTGGTGCCGAACCACACTTGTCCTTTGCGATCAACCGCAATGCAATGCACAATCCTGCCGCTGGTTACGCCTCTTGTGTTGTCGGGCTCAGCTTCCGGAAGCTCAAAGGGTGTAAACGTTTTCCCGTCAAATCGACAAACGCCTTCGATCGTCCCAATCCAAATCGTCCCGTCGTCGTCAACGGCCATGCTCCAGACATCCCGGCTGATGAGGCCGTCTTCCTCGCCAAAACTTGTGAATGATTTCCCATCGATTCGCGTAATGCCACCCGTTGTTCCGCACCATATGTTTCCGTCCTTATCCTCGACGATGCATTTGATGGTGACTCCGCCACCCAGGTTATCCTTGAGTTCGTAACTCGTAAGTACCTTTCCGTCGTTGCGAAACAGATCACCTTCACCCCCTATCCACAGGTTGCCACGAGAATCCTGAAAGATGCTCCGCACGACGCCCCCTATCTCAGAAGTCGGGGCGACATCGATTTCAAGAGCTTGCCCGTCCACAGATTCCTGCGATTGAGACGGCTTGGCGGCTGATGATTTTGGTGGATCGGTTTTCTTAACGTCTTGGTCTGTTTTGGATTGCCCGTTGCAGCCCACAATAAAAACTGACGCGAAGATCACTGTGACGATTGGTCGCAACATCAGGTTCCATTTCGAGTCGGTGAAGATTGTTTAGAGAGCACATGTTTTGTACGGCCTGCCAAAAGGAAAGGTTCAACTCTCAGCCCCAATGCTGCTGGACTCGCGTTCGTGTTATCGAGCATCGCAAAGCTGGGGTGTTACTCCTAAATGGTTTAGATTCGCTATTTGGGTTTGCCAAAGTGCACAGTGTACGATTTGTCTTCATGGAATTGTATAGATTGAACATCGACGATGCGGTAGTTTCCGCGTGCATTGTAGTTTGCCGGGATGTACATCATCTGAAGGGCAGTAATATTCTTTGTTGATTTATTAAAGTGTATTGCCAGTGTGATTCCCTCTGATATGTCACGCCATGTTACTTCAGTGGTTTCGTCGAATCCGCCCCACTGCCAAACGCTTTCGTTGGTCGCACCTGCGCTATCGAGTGTTGCCAATGCGACATCAAGTTTTGTTCCGACGTCCAGCTTGGCGCTATCGTTTCCATGCCGTTCTTCTGCAGCACTGGAATCCCCTTGGGCATGGGCTGACTTTGGATTGCTGGAAACCTTCGCAGAAGATTCGTAAGTGCTGTTACAGCCTGCCAAAGCGCAAACGATTGCACCACAAATCAGCATGATTGGACTACGCATTTGATTCCTCCAGTTGAAAGTGTCAAGGTTCGCCCGATCCAGAACGCGCGATCATCCTATCCTGAACCACGCGCAAATCCAGCTTCGCGTGCATCCCATTGTTATCCCGCGTTGCGAGACTTCAAAACCCAAAAAACGGTGGCGCGCCAAGCAGTGCGGCAACCGGCCATCGGGCCCAACTCTGAAGACCTGTTTTTTGCCAGTCGAAAATTGATTCTCCATTCTCAGTGTATGCACGGTTCTCGGCAGCGGCCAAGAGATCAGCAGTGGGAATCGAAAGGTTGAATTGTCGTAGGCAGAGTGCAGATGCGTCAATCACGAGTCCAGCCAGTATTTTGTATATTTCACTATCTTGAAGATCATCTCACCAAAGTCTTTAATCACCAAGTCGCATGAGATGTTCTTGGATTCTACGTGTATGTTTTCGACTCCAGATTGACCAAAAGTACCATGGGATCCATTCACCCGTAATACTATCGTCAATTTGTTTGCCACAGAATTACCTGCCGCGTCGAAAGTCGGTACAAGGCGACGACGCAATGCAACCGCCTGCGTAATTACGCGGCGACATTCCGGCCCCTTGAGTTGCCCGGGTAGTTCAAACTGCATATGAACATGCTAACTGAGGAATGGTTCGAGTACGAAAGTTGTCCCGCGACGAGGCTGAAATCACGAGATGTTTATAGAGCGGATAACAATGGAATTATTTGGGATGGTTGTTGGGTAATTCCTGGAATCGCCGCGTATCCAAGTATGCGCGGCGACCAACCCGTTTGGATCTGTTAATTTTCTACGCTTGGCATTTCAATGTCAACTTGGACTCGGTTGGTGCCTCCCCAGTTGCCCGACGCTTGTGA
>CAZPOL010000025.1:0-14663 GCA_964588195.1 uncultured Pirellulaceae bacterium
ATCGTGAAGACGACCGCATTCATTACGGACATCAACGATTGGGATGCCGTGAATGATGCTTACAAGGAATTTTTTGGCGAAGACCATAAGCCGGCCCGCTCGGTGATTCCATGCAGCGAACTACACTTTGGCTGCAAGATCGAGCTGGAAGCGATCGCCATGCAATAGCGACGGATCGATTTTTGCGACGGGCCGATTGGCCGAATCACTATCCGGGGACTTCGGTTGTTTGGAATCGTTCCTGCAACGATTCGACTTGCATCTCTTCATTGCGGAGGGCCTTGATTGCCATCACGACAGTCTCGGCGCCTTCGATCGTGGTGATGCAGGGAACGCCATGTTGCACGGCGGCCGCCCGGATCTTGCCCTCGTCGGTACGAGCGCCTTTTCCTTTGGGTGTATTGCAAATCATATCGACCGTTTCGTTTTTCAAATGGTCGATCAAATTGGGATGGCCGTCCACGAGTTTCTTGACGCGTACCACAGGAATTCCGACCTCTTCCAGCCGAGCGGCGGTACCACTGGTCGCCAGAATCTCGAATCCGAGTTCGTGCAGGTCGCGAGCCATTTTGACGGCTCGTTCCTTGGCCCGATCGGCCACACTGACGAATACGCGGCCCGATTGAGGCAAGACGACTCCGGCACCCAGCAGACTCTTGGCGTAAGCGATTGAAAATCGAGGGCTGCTGCCCATGACTTCGCCCGTACTTCGCATCTCGGGTCCCAGTGCGATGTCGACGCCCACAAATTTGCGGAATGGAAATACGCTTTCCTTGACGGACACGGTTCTGGGAGTCGGTACTTCGGTGATTTGCTGTTCCGCCAACGTGTTGCCGACCATGACTTTGGCGGCAATCCGGGCGACTGGAACGCCAGTCGATTTGGCGACGAATGGAACCGTGCGGCTGGCACGCGGGTTTACTTCCAGCACATAGACGATCGACTTGCCTTCTTCGATTTTCACGGCGAACTGAATGTTCATCAGTCCGATCACGTTCAGTCGTTTTGCCAGTGCAACCGTGGCGGTTTTGATTTCCGTCAACACAGGTTGTGGCAAACTGTACGTCGGCAACGCACAGGCCGAGTCCCCCGAGTGTACGCCAGCCTCTTCGATGTGTTGCATGATTCCGGCGATCACCGCATCGGTTCCGTCCGAGATGCAGTCGACATCGACTTCGATCGCGTCTTCCAGAAAACGGTCGATCAAAACCGGTTGACCTTGCGCGACGACAAAGGCCTCGGCGACATACTTTTTGAATTGCGAAGTGTCGTAACAGATTTCCATAGCACGCCCGCCCAAAACAAAACTGGGGCGAACCAGAACCGGGAAGTCGATTTTTGAAACAACGGCGCGAGCTTCGTCCATCGTGCGAGCAATGCCTGATGGCGGTTGCTTCAAGTCCAGTTGTTCCAGGATCATTTGGAATTTCTCACGGTCCTCGGCCGCTTCGATCGTGTCGACGCTGGTGCCCACAATTGGCACGCCGTTATCGGCCAATGCGCGAGCCAGATTCAATGGAGTCTGTCCACCGAATTGAACGATCACACCATCTGGTTGCACTCGGTCGCAGATGTTCAAAACGTCTTCTACCGTCAGCGGTTCGAAAAACAGCAGGTCACTGGTGTCGTAATCGGTGCTGACCGTTTCCGGGTTCGAATTGACCATGATCGATTCGTAACCCAGTTCCTTCATCGCGAAGGCTGCATGACAACAGCAGTAATCGAATTCGATACCCTGGCCAATTCGGTTGGGTCCGCCACCCAGAATCATGATGCGTTTTTTATCAGACTTGGCGGGTGTCTCGTCTTCGTCTTCGTAGGTGGAATAGTAATACGGCGTGTAGGCTTCGAATTCGGCGGCACAGGTGTCGACTGACTTGTAAGTCGCCACGATGCCCATCCGCTTGCGAGCCTGACGCACATTCATTTCGGCGCTGCCCAGCAAGATGGCGATTTGCCGATCGTGAAAACCAAGTTGTTTGGCTCGCTTCATCAACGTGGCATCGACCTTGTCCAGCGTTTCCGCGGCGACGATCTGGTCTTCCAATTCGATGATCTCGGCAAGTTGGTCCAGGAACCAGGGATCGATACCCGTCAATTCAAAGATCTTTTCCATGCCCATGCCACTCTTGATCGCATAACGCAAGTACCAAACGCGTCGGTCGTTTGGTCGCGAAAGTTTCTCGCGGATCGTATCTTCATCGGGGCGTTCGTCGGTGTACCACAAGTCTTTGTGATCACAGCCGAATCCGAAGCGGCCAACTTCCAGACCACGGAGCGCCTTTTGAAAGGACTCCTTGAACGTACGGCCGATGGCCATTGTTTCACCGACACTCTTCATTTGAGTCATCAAGGTAGAGTCGGCTTCAGGGAATTTTTCAAAAGCAAAACGCGGGATCTTGGTGACGACGTAATCGATCGTCGGTTCGAAGCAGGCTTTGGTTTGGCGAGTAATATCGTTTGGCAGTTCCCAAAGCCGATAGCCGATAGCCAGTTTGGCAGCGATTTTGGCGATCGGGAATCCAGTAGCCTTGGAGGCCAGCGCACTGGAGCGACTGACTCGCGGATTCATCTCGATCACAATCAAGCGATCGGTATCGGGGTCGCAGGCAAACTGAATGTTCGAGCCGCCGGTCTCGACACCGATTTCGCGGATCACGGCCAGACTTGCATCGCGCATCCGTTGGTACTCTTTGTCCGAGAGCGTTTGCGCCGGGGCGACGGTAATCGAATCGCCGGTGTGTACGCCCATCGGGTCAAAGTTCTCGATGCTACAAATGATCACGACGTTGTCGTCCATGTCGCGCATCACCTCCATCTCGAACTCTTTCCAGCCGATGATGGATTCTTCTACCAGGACTTGAGTCGTCGGTGATTGATCGAGTCCACGTTGCACCAACGTGTCGAATTCGGCGCGGTTATAGGCGATGGCGCTGCCGCTGCCACCCATAGTGAAACTTGGACGAACCACGCAGGGCAAACCGATTTGGTCGACGACTTTACGAGCATGTTCCAGCGTCGTGACCGTTTCGCCGCGACAAACCGAGAGCCCGATTTTTTCCATCGCCTGGGCGAACAGTTCCCGGTCCTCGGCCTTGTTGATGACTTCCGGTTTGGCACCGATCATTTCCACACCGTACTTTTCCAGTACGCCGTTGTGGAACAGATCCATCGAGACGTTCAATCCGGTTTGGCCACCGAGCGTCGGCAGCAAGGCATCGGGCCGTTCCTTCTCGATAATCTTTTCGATGATCTCCCACGTTAGCGGTTCGATGTAGGTTCGATCCGCCAGGCCGGGATCCGTCATGATCGTGGCCGGGTTGGAATTGACCAGTACGACTTCATAGCCCTCCTCGCGGAGCGCTTTGCAAGCCTGAGTTCCTGAATAGTCGAATTCGCAAGCCTGTCCGATCACGATCGGGCCGGATCCGATCAGCAGGATTTTCTTGATATCTTCTCGCTTGGGCACGCGGAGTTCACCTTTGTTGGCAGGTGGATATGGGTACAAAATTTCCCAAGCGTACCAATACCACTACCCTTTGTTCAAGGGTCAGAAACAAGATTGATCACTTCGGCGTTCCGACGACTGTGATACGGTTGGATTCGCCAAAAAATTTCTCGTGTGCCTGCTTCATTTGCTCGTCATTCAGGCCCTCGAATTGCTGCACAAGTTTTTGCGAGTCGATACCCATCTGGTGGCGGCGTCCCAGGGCGAAGGCGTTTCCATACGTGTTCATGGCCATCATTTTGGCCGGCAATTGCCTGGTACCCAGAAACATTGCCATTTGTGCGGATGTCGATGTCACATGGTGCTTTTTCAGTGAAGTTCCCAAATCGTCTTCCAGCATTTTTTCCAGGCGTTCGAGCGCCTGATCCGTGGATTCGCCTTCATTAACATTCGAAGAGACGTAGAAGAACGCGGGGTCATCCAATGGTCGAAAAATGTACGGAATATCGGCCATCCCTGGCGTTTGTTTTCCCTTGAGGCTGTTCATGGCACTCATTTGCATTCGTGTCGTGTGAACCAGGAATGCCACATACAACGGGTCGTTGGGATCAGGAGCCCGGAAGGTAAAACCAACTCGGGCTCTCGGATTGGCAGAGACAGGCTGCAGATCGACCTGGTAAACCGGTTTCTTTTCAGGCGATTCAACTTTGGGTGGCTCGGTTGGTTGGCTGCCACGTGAAATCTCGCCGAACTTTTCCTTAATCGACTTGCGGATTGATTCCTCGTCGAATGCCCCTGCCAGGATCAGTGTCGCATTGCCTGGTTTGTAGTATTCATCCAGCCACTCTTGTGCCTCGGCCACTGTGATCGTTTTTAGTTCAGCGATCTTGCCGCCTCGTCGCCCGTCGTGGGGTAGCAGGTCCGAGTAGTGCCGGCCGTGGTTGGAGACCGCCAATGGCGGAAAGCCCTCGTACATGTTGCGCAGTTCAGTTTCGATACGGGGCAATTCGCGATCGAGGTCACTTTGTTCGATTTTCAACTGGCGCATTCGATCGGCGGCGTCTGAAAGTTCTTGCTCGATCTTGTCGGCGGCAAATACCGTGGCGATCACGGTGTAGTCGTCACCAGTTTGGGCGTTCCAGCCATCCGGATAGGCGGACATGTATTCCTGTACATTTCGGGAAGGGATGTTCTCCGTCGCGGCGGTGACGTAAAGGTGCTCGGACAGATGTGCCATGCCGCTCTTGCCCGCCGGGTCCGCGCGGTTTCCAACATCGTACAGAACCACAAGCGTGTTTTTGGTGGCTGAAGGCAACGGCATCAGCATGACCTTCAGTCCATTTTCGAGATCGAATTCGCTGTGCATGTCCGTAGATGCCTGAGCGACGAGTGCTCTGTTGCAGCCCGGAATCAGGCATCCGCAGATACAAAGACTGAGACAAATTATCAGGTTCTTCATGACTCTCGACCTTTGCTTTTCACGATCATCGAAATGGGGCTTCTATCATCATGTGTCAGTTGGGTTGAGTTGTGTGACAGGAATTTTGAGAATAGTTGATAAATTCTGGTGATACGAGCAAGGAGAAATACCAGCACGACGCGCCAGCGAGTGGTTACACCAGCCAGCCGGTCGGAACCTCTCGCTTGCGCTTCGTGCTTGTATTCGTATTCGTGCTCAACCATTCGTTTAACGCCGAGCCGGCAGGCGACCGTGTTCAGAGCTTCAAAACGCAGACGCCTGCGGCTCGCCGTTAAACGACACCGTCGCGTGCTGGTAATTATCATCTAAACGCCAGGAAAGCGGTCCAGAAACAGATCCGGGATCAGGATAGCGCGAGGTGGTTGACCGGCTGGGAATCGACAACACGCCAACGAAAAAATTCCGGTTGCAATCAATTCGGATTGGAGTGAAATCTCGAATCGGTATCCGATTTTCACGCCGTCACACTCCGTCACTTGCAACCAGATATCCAGATCGTCGTCCAGCCGCGCCGGTTGATGCACTTCGATTTCCGTCGTGCGTCGCGGGAAACCAAAAACGCCTTTCTCGTCATTCATCACGATCGACAAATTCAAGGAACGAAGGAACGCGTATTCCGTTTGCTCCATCATGCGCACGTAATTTGTGAAGTGCACGAAACCTGACGCATCGGTCTCTCGCCAGCGCACACGATGACGGCGGCGAAAGTCAACATCGATCAGGCGTTCGTGGTTCATGAAGCTCAAACAGGAAACAGGCGAATTGATGGAGGGCAAGACAATGTGGTGCGTCGACCGTCAATTCATCATCGATTAATTTGCTTTCTCCAACATCACTTCGCGGCTGCCCTTGCCGTTTCGAAGTTCTTCCAACAGAGCAGTTAGCGCTTCCGTTTCTTCTGCATTTTCCGAGGCCAGATCTTTGGACTCCTGCGGATCTGCCTCCAAATCAAAAAGCTGGAAAGGCTGCTGATCGTTTTCGCCACGTGGTTTTTGTCTTCCACCCGATCCATTGCCAGCGATCAATTTCCACTTACCATTGCGAATCGCCAACATACCGCTGACTGATTGATGGATCACCGGGGCTGGTCGGACGGACTCCGTTTCGCCACGCGCCATTTCCAGAATCGAAAAGCTGTCTTCTGCTTCGTCATCGCCAAGTTCCTGCCCGACAATTTGGGCGAAGGTCGCGAACAAGTCGACTTGGCAAACCGTTTGCCTAGCGACTGCGCCAGCCGGAATCGTGCCGGGCCAACGCACGAAAAAGGGAACGCGGTGACCGGCCTCGTAAATATCAGCCTTGGTGCCTCGCCACGTTCCATTGGCGCGATGGTTTTCGGCGCGATAGCCCTGGATCTTGTCGTCGTCCGTGTGATCGCGATCTGATTCGTTGGCAAAGCTGTGCATGTAGGAACCGTTGTCAGACGTGAAGACGACGATCGTGTTTCGCGATTCACCGCTGGCGTCGACGGCTCTCAGGATTTGACCGACGGCATCGTCGACTTGCGCGATGAAGTCACCGTATTCACCCAACTCGGTCACACCTTTGAATTCCGCTTTGGGTTGAGCTGGTTTGTGAGGAGCAGTGAAGGGGACGTACAAGAAAAATGGATCGTCCGACGGGGCGCTGCGGGCGATGTACCCAACCGATTCCTCGACCAGTTTGTCCAGCACTTGATCGATTACAAAGTCTTCGGCGCGAGGTCCTTTGCGAACGAAGTGCGGAAAGCGGACGGATTCCTGCTGCATCGTCGGCATCATGGTGAACCGATCGTTTTTTACGTAGACGTAGGGCGCCATGTCCAGCGAAGCACTCACGCCAAAGTAGTAGTCGAATCCGTGGTGAATCGGGCTGTCGGTGATAACGCCGGCGAAATCGATTCCGGGATCGCCTTGCCACGGCGAAGTTTTGGCTTCTTCTTTTAGAAACGGCATCTCCATGCCAAGGTGCCACTTGCCAACGGCACCGGTTTGGTATCCCGCGCGTTTCAGCATCGTCGCCATCGTCGCTCGATCCGCTTCGAGCAACGGCTTGCTGTATCCGCCAAGGACTCCCTTCTTCATGTTCGTCCGCCAGCTATAGCGACCGGTCAGCAGACTGTAGCGGGTCGGCGTGCAGACAGCCGATGCCGAATGCCCATCCAAAAACGTACAGCCTTCGTCGCTGAGTCGATCGATGTGGGGCGTCGGAATGGTGGAATGCTCGTTGAGCGACTTCACATCGCCGAACCCCATGTCGTCTGCCAGAATCACCACGATATTGGGTAGCGGATCGTCGTGGGTTTCAGTGATCGGCGCTGCGGTGGCAAGCGTCGTCATCAAACAGAGTGGCAAGCCTGCCAGGGCAAGGATGGCAATGTTGATCTTCATGTCGGTCCCCGTTGGTTGACGATTTGTTGTTCCGATTCTCGGTAAATTGATCCGCCGATTCACGCTAAGTTGATTCGCTGATTCTCGCTGAGTCGATCCTGCCAAACAAGCACGCTATGATAACCTGACGGGAGTCTCCCCCGGGGACGGCGACTGAGATAGAGAGAATAAGCGATGCGATTAAACGATCGCCTCTTTGAATGACCCCGGCGTTTTTTCGAATTCAAATGTAATTTACTGCGTTAGTTGAACATTGAATCAGCAACATCCAGACGGCCGCGAATCACCGGCCGACCCCGCCGATGATCAAGAAAACGATCGCGAATGGCTGCAGTTCAATCAAGCGGCGTGGGATGAACTGGCATCCAGCGGCAGCCCATTGGCGCGGCCCGCCGAAGACCGGCTGTTCGAGAATCCGTTGAAGTGCGTTGACGGTCCGGGCTGGCTGGGCGAATCGATCAAGGGGCAAAGGGTCTTGTGCCTGGCAGCCGGTGGCGGGCGACAAGGTCCGTTGTATGCAGCGGCTGGCGGAATCGTGACCGTCGTAGATATCAGCAGAGCGATGTTGCAGATGGATCGGCAGGTGGCCGTCGAACGAAAACTGAATGTTGAGACCGTGCAAACGTCGATGGACCAGTTGACGATGTTCAAGAACGACGCGTTTGATTTGGTGATCCACCCGGTCAGTACTTGTTACGTCCCGGAAATCGCAGGCGTGTATCGAGAGGTAGCCAGAGTGTTGCGGATCGGCGGCCTCTACATCAGCCAACACAAACAGCCAGCCAGTTTGCAAACGACTTTGAAACCGGATCAGTCGGGCTACGTGGTTCACGAAAAGTACTATCGCCGATCGGCGCTGCCGGTGTTTGATGGAAAGTCACCGCTGCGAGAGTCGGGAGCGCACGAGTTCATTCATCGATGGGAAGAGTTGATCGGGTGGATGTGCCGCGCCGGTTTTGTGATCGAGGACTTGTTGGAACCGATGCACGCCAAACGGGATGCGGTGCCGGGTACGCTTGGACATCGCAGCCAGTTCGTGGCACCGTACGTTCGAGTCAAAGCCAGACGGGCAAGATAAGGCAGGCGAAGTAAAACCGACCGCAGTGCAAATCGCCGGTTCGTTGTTTTTAACTACGCTTCACGAGCGGCTTGCTTGGCGGCTTCTTTTTCAGCTTTGCGAGCGTTGATTTCGACTTCGCGATCGGCACCGGTGATCTGTTCATCTGACAAACCGTTCTCGATGCTCTCAACAATCTTGCTCATCGTTGCGCGGTCAAATTTGAAATCGTCCAGCACGAAAGTCGCTGACTGGCCGTTGGATTGATGGTGAACATTGGCCAGACCTTTTTTCTCCCACTTCGTTTTGTCAATCGAAGTGATGTCCTTGAACTGAAAGCCACTGCCCCAACTGGTCGTCAATTCGGTTTCGTTGGCTTCGACCCAGGTGCCGCGTGCCCGGAACCACTTGAACAAACAAGGCAAACCGATCAGCGTACAAATCGCGGCGTACAAATACTGGGACTGAATGCTGTGTTCGATTTTGTCCGGCATCTTGGGATGAGAGGTCGACCAATTTTTTTCGGCAGCGACCTCGCGCCACTTGGAACCGTCCATACCCTCGTACTTTTCGCCGGGGTCATCGCTCTTGGTCCAATAGATCTTGGCGCGTTCCAATTCCTTGGGGTACTTGATCTGCGCGTCGTAAAAGCACCAACCGGTAAAGGCCAGGCAACCGATTGCGACATACAGAAATCTTCTGAAGAATTTTTTGTCGTAGTTGGCGCGGAGAGACATAGGTGGACTTTAAGCGAATCAATAAGTTAAAGGTTCAGTATGACTAAAGATGCCACATTCCAGAATCGGATGGCAAGAAAATCGGTTCAATTCTTCCGAAAACCAGTGAATCACGGCACGCTGCCAAAAAATTCCCTAAGTCAACGGTTGTTGCTGGGTTAAACAGTGAAAGGAACCAAGTCCACAGGCCAGATTCAATGAGGGCAGTCCAAGTATTCTTCGGCCCGGGAAGGCCGCTTTCAACAGGTCAATCGCTCGAGCGTCGGCCAAAGGGACGTCGAACTGGGGAACGATGACGCCGTAGTTGCAAACGTAAAAGTTTAGATAACTGGCCGGAATGCGACGACCGTGAAATTCGATCGGAGGCGGCAGCGGCAAGTCCATTCCCTGCAAGCTGCGGTTTTGGGCACCAAATGTTTGTTTCAGTTCCTGAATGATCGTCGCAAAACCGGGTTGGCTGGGATCGTCCGGGCCATAACCTTTGGCCACGATGACACTGTCGGAGTCCGCGAATCGAACCTGTTGGTCGATATGGCCATCGGTATCGTCGCCAGGAATTTCAGCGCCGGAGAGCCAGTTGATACTGCTGGCCCCGGTCATCCCGGCAAGGATGCGCGAGATGTCTGCTTGCTGGTTAGCGAATTCGGCCTCGGAGATTGGGGCTGAGGCATCGGTTTTGCCTGGAATCGGGTTTCGATTGAAATTCAACAAACAGGAAATGGTGGTCAGCAAGTCGCCTCGGTCGTTGATTTCCAGAGCGCCACCCTCGACCACATAGCGAGTCGAAAACATGCCGACGCCCGCTTGCCGACAGATCGCTTCGGCGGCTACGACATCGTTTTGGAATGGAGGATATTTTTCGCCCCAGCCGTTGTATCGCCAGTTAATGGCTGCGATTCGAGATTCCGCATTGATCACAAAGCTGGGTCCGTAGTCACGGATCCAGGCGTCATCGCTGGGAATGTCGAACAGTTGCAATCCTTCAATATGTTTCAGCGCACTCTTGGCTTGTTCCAGAGGTTCGCCCGAAGCGATGACGCAAACGGTTTCTCCCTTGGCAATCGTCTCGACAAGTCGCACAAATTCAGCCTGGGCATCGGCCAGGTTTTCCGGCCAGGTGTCCTTGTTGTGAGGCCATGCCATCCAGGTCGCCGCGTGAGGGTACCACTCGGGAGGCATTCGAAAGCCAAGTTCGGCGGGCATCGTTTGGCTGGATGGGGGTTCGGCAGGGTTGTTCGAATTAGTCATCCAGCCACCTCTCGCCAAGACCCTGATAGGCATCGATGCGACGATCGCGGAGGAAGGGCCAGTGAGTCCGCGCGGTTTCGATCTGCTGCAAATTGCATTCGGCCATAATCATATCGGGGACTTCACGTTTTGCCTGAGCGATTCGTTTTCCATAAGGATCGCAAATGAATGAACTGCCCCAGAACTGTATGTTTTGTTCTCGACCGGCGCGATTGGGCGCCACGACAAAGACTCCGTTGGCGATAGCGTGCGAGCGCATCATTGTCTGCCAGGCACTCAATTGGTTGTCGCCAAATTCCTGTCGATCCTCGTCCAGCCAACCGATCGCTGTTGGATAGACCAGGATTTCGGCGCCTTGCATGGCCGTCAGCCGAGCGGCCTCAGGAAACCACTGATCCCAACAGATGCAAACGCCGATTTTTCCGAAGCGAGTTTCGGTGGCCTGGAATCCCAGGTCGCCGGGAGTGAAATAGAATTTTTCGTAGAAAAAAGGGTCGTCCGGGATATGCATTTTTCGGTAGCGGCCGGCCAGCGTCCCATCGGCATCGATCACTACGGCAGTGTTGTGGAAAATACCAGCCGCTCGCTTCTCGAACAGTCCGGCCACGATCACGATGTTCAGTTTGCGGGCGGTTTCGCTCAGCAATTCGGTCGTGGGGCCCGGAATGGTTTCGGCTAACTCAAAATTCTGGTGGTCTTCGGTTTGGCAGAAGTAGGGTGTCGCGAAAAGTTCTTGTAAGCAGACGATGCTGGCTCCCCCGGCGGCGGCTGACTCGATTTGCTGGATGGCGTGGTTAATTCGAGCCTTCACAGCGAAATCGGCAGAATCGGGACTCGGAACCGAGTCGCCGATCGGGTCGATACAGGCGGATTGGATGGCAGCGACCTTGACCAAAGTGACTTCCTTTAATCTGATAGTGTCTTCGATTCTGGCACGATCGAGTCGAACAATTTAATCCCGAATGGTAGCGTACACAGCATGTCTAACAAACCGCCGATCAAACGACCGCCCAGAGGTCTGTTTGTTACCGGAACTTCTACCGAATCGGGCAAGACATTTGTGGCTGCCCTGATCGCCCGAGCACTCCGCCAGGCTGGACATCGAGTCGGTGTCTATAAACCGGCCGCCAGCGATTGCGTCAAAGTCGGCAACGAAATTATTTCCGAGGACGCGGCCGTGTTATGGGAAGCCGCTGGACGACCGCACACTCTGGAGGCCGTTTGTCCACAAAGGTTTCAGGCCGTGTTGGCCCCGCACCTTGCAGCCAAGGCCGAAGGGCGTGAAATCGATTCCAAAATGTTACGCCAGGGGATCGAGACATGGTCGGATCATTGTGACGTGGTGGTCATCGAAGGCGCGGGTGGTTTGATGTCGCCGATTGGTGAAAGCGACTTTGTTGCCGACGTGGCAATGGACATGGGCTACCCGTTGATTGTGGTCGTGCCCAATGTGCTGGGCTGTATCAATCTGACAATGCAAACGCTAATCGCCGCCGCCTGCTATGGCGACGGGATGCCGGTTGCCGGAATCGTGATGACTCACCCGGAAGGATTCGAAGGCGATGTCAGTATCAATTCGAATGCCGATGAAATTGCCAAACGCAGCATCGCACCGATGTTGGCGACGGTGCCATTTGGTGCCGAGGATTTCGATACGCCCGTCGACTGGTTTGACCTGGCCAACCCGGCAAAATTTCGCAACGGAAAACCGGCAGTAAAATAACGTCCATGGCCTACATCGATTATCTGAACGAAGCGGCAATCCCGGAGTCGCAACGAGTCAACGACTCGGACAATATCATTCAGGTGCATGGAGTGAACCCCGCCGTGATGAAGAGCCACTTTGACTTGTACGTCAACCTGATGCGAAAGCCCGGTCCGTTGACTTTCGTGCAACGCGAATTGTCCGCCGTGGTCGTCTCGGCGATCAACGACTGCCATTACTGAACGGAGCATCACTGCCGCGGTCTGCGGCGCTGGTTGGTGAAAGAAGGGAAGACGCCGCAGCAAGCGGATGCTCTGGTCGCAGCCGTGCGAACCGATTTTCGAACAGCCGATCTTTCCAAATTAGAGATGGCGATCCTTGAGTACAGCGAAAAACTGACTCGACAGCCCTCGGCGATTCAGCAGAGCGATGTCCAGTCGCTGCGTGACAATGGCCTGGACGATCGGGCGATTCACGACTTGTGCTCGATCGTCGCCTACTTTGCTTTTGCCAACCGTGTGGCCAACGGCCTGGGAATCGAATTGGAAGCATCCGACGGCAACGGTTGAGGTCGGCACCACGAAGGCTGCGCCAAACAAAAAAGGGGCAAGCCTTGTGATCGGCTTTGCCCCTGTGGTTTTAGTTGATTGGCACGAAATGCCGCAGCGACTATCGGCGTTGGCCACCAGATTGGTACGACCGAACCCCGACGCGTACCTGACGCAAGATCTCTGCGATCCGCTGATGATTTTCCGGGCTCTGAGTAATCAACAACGAGATCGATGGTTCAGTGATCTCCATCATCTTCGAATCAGTCCAGGATTCAGGTGCCACATTGGCTTTCAGGTATTGCATCAGTTTCAACGTCGCGCCAGCGAATGGCGGAGCCATCAAGTCACCCACGTAGTAAGACTTGGTGATGGTTGGCGTCGTTGCGGGAGCCAGCGGAGTCGTCACGCGATCCAGCGGTTGCAATTGCACAGGTTGCTGGAATCCGGCGTGAGCCACGTTGCTGTTCTGCATACGTACCTGCCGAAGTTCCTGTTTCAACATGGCGATCTGACGGTTCAACATTTCTGTTGAATTCTGATTGGATGCCGAGGACGAATAACGATCGATGGCATGCGGGTTTTGAATCGACTGCCAACGTTGGTTGGTCGCACGTGGAGAGTGATTCGTGTACTGGTTTTGCGACTGAGCGAATGGTCGCGGTTGGTTGTTACTGAAGTTTGCCGAGCGGCTGTTGCTCATTCGCAACTCGACCTGCAACTGCGACAAGTCTTCTGCGACTCGTTGCATGTCTTTTTGAAAGACTTCCATCATCTGCTGCATCGTTTCCTGTTGACGACGCAGTTGTCGCATGTCCATGGAACGATCTACGACTTCGCCAATGACGGGCGGCGCGGGTTGTGAATTCGAGGCGGGCAGGGTCAAAGGCGGCAATGGATTGCCCGTGTTTAAGGAACTGCTGGTCATTGCGATGCGATGTGCCGAGTCGGCCGTTGAATCCAGAGCCATGCTCAGCACTTGCTGAATGTGTTGCGGATCGTGTTGCCCGCTGGTTAGGTAATTGGTCAGCTCCGCGGCCAGTTGTTGACGTTCGGCGGCGGCTTCTGCCGACTGTTCCTGAATGAATGAAGTGGAACCTGGCAGAGTCGGGTTCGTGATGCAGTTGCTGGATGCACAGGTACTTTGTGAAACAAGCGAACTTGATCGGGGGGCAACGCTGGTGGTATCGCTGATACAAGACGGGCACACTTCGCACTGATCTTGAGAACAGCTGGCGCAATTCGTCTCGCAATCAGAGCATATTCTCTTTTGTTTTTGGCAAGAAGTGTGTTCTTGCAACGCCGCTTTGATTGCGGCAACGTCTGACGTTGAGATCAGTTTGGTCGCTGCCGTCGTTGTGGCACAGTCGGTTTTGCTGCAAGACTGGCAACTACTTGCCGATTTGCTGATGGTCTTCGAGGCCGGACACTGACAGTCCTGAGCCTGCAATAACGAGACGGCGCAAACGGCCGTCATAACTACAAACAGAAAAGGTAACTTCCTTGTCATTGTTCCGGGTCCTTTGTTGGGGCAATGATTGACTCTGTGATTGTTACCCAAGTCGTAAAATTCAGGCAATATCGATCCTGAACGGTGATTGACGCCCATAAATGCGCAGCTGGGGCGAATTCGCCAATCTTGTGAGGCTCGTCCAGATTTGAATCGCGTTTTCCAAGGCCTTAAACTGGTTAGCGACGTCACATCCCTTCCAAATCTGGCGCGAGTTACAAAATCATGAACGAACAAATCGAGCGATTTTCCAACATGGAGTGGCAGCAAGTCTCCGAAGTTGCCCAACAAAAACTGATCGACGACGGCGAAAAACGAGTCCGCTTGCTGAAGCTGGAGACCGGATTTCAGGAGCAAGAATGGTGCAAGCGTGGGCACACTGGGTATATCATCGATGGCACACTGGATATGGAATACGAAGATGGGCGTACGGAAAAATACGCTTCCGGCGACCCGTTTTTGATTTCGTCTGGCGAACCACACAAGGCCCGAGTCGTGTCGGGGCGCGTCAAGTTGTTCCTGGTCGACGACGTGTAGCTGACGCGTCAGTTTGTTACCATT
>CAZPOL010000025.1:14763-38088 GCA_964588195.1 uncultured Pirellulaceae bacterium
GTTACGGTCGCGCAACAAGAGCGTGCAGAGTTTATTCGCGACAACTACGTCAAGAGCGAACACCGAATTAAGATGCGAGATGGTGTCGAATTGCATACCGCCATTTATCGTCCCAAGGACGATTCCAAAGAGTGGCCGATCATGTTGAAACGAACACCGTACAGTTCCCAGCCGTATGGCGAAGACATGGCCACACGAATCGGAAACTCGCCGTATGTGGAAAAGGACGGATACATCTTTGTGAGTCAGGATGTGCGTGGTCGCTGGAACAGCGGAGGCAGCTTCGACAACATGCGACCTCATGTTCAGGGCGATGAGGGGATTGATGAGAGTTCAGACACCTGGGATACGATCGAATGGCTGTTGGAAAACGTCGAGGGCAACAATGGCAAGGTCGGTATCAGCGGAATTTCCTATCCCGGGTTTTACTCGGCCGCGGCACTACCCGAGCATCATCCCGCTTTGGTCGCCTCGTCGCCCCAGGCACCGATCGCAGATTTCTACTTTGACGACTTTCACCACCAGGGCGCCTATGTTCTGATGTATTGGACTGCGACCAGCACGTTTGGATTCCAAACCAATGGCCCGACCACCGAAAATTGGGTGCCTCGAAAACGATATCGCGGCAATGCCTATGACTTTTACCTGAACCTTGGTCCATTGAAGAACTCCGCACAGTATCAGGGCGAGGATAACTTTTTCTGGAAGCAACTGACTGAGCATCCTAATTACGACGAGTTCTGGCAAAAGCGCAGCATTCTGCCTCACCTGAAAGATGTCAAAACCAATGTGATGACGGTGGGTGGCTGGTTTGACGCAGAAGATTTGTATGGCCCCTTGAACATTTACAAATCGATTGAGGAAAAGAGTCCCGACGCATTCAATGTCCTGGTGATGGGGCCCTGGTCGCATGGCGGTTGGGCACGAATTGGACCGACCACGCAGGTCGGCAATATCGTGTTTGGCCAGAACATCTCGGACACCTATCAAAAGGAAGTTGAGGCTCCGTTCTTCCGTCACTTCCTGAAAGGCGAAGATTCACAACCCGATTTTGAAGCTCTGGTCTTTGATACAGGACTGGGAAAGTGGAGCAAATTCGATAGCTGGCCACCGGAGAGTGTCAAAACGGTTAACGTCCACTTTCAACCCGATGGTAATTTGCTGCCCGAGGTTCCCAGTGGTGGTGAGATGGGAGAAGGCAAGGAATACGCCGAGTTCGTTAGCGATCCAGCCAATCCGGTGCCGTACCGAAAAAAGGAAGACATGACAATGCGATTCACACCGCGTCCTTACATGTCAGATGACCAGCGGTTCGCTTCCGAGCGTGATGACGTGTTGGTGTTCCAGTCAGAGATTCTGGATTCCAACGTAACATTGGCCGGTCCGATTAATGCTCACTTGAAGGTTTCAGTCAGCGGCACCGATTCCGACTGGATCGTTAAATTGATTGACGTGTATCCTGAGGATGGGCCCAGTTACCCGCAAGGCGGCGATGGCATCGATGTCAAAGGCTATCAACAGATGGTCCGCAGCGAAGTCATTCGTGCTCGTTTTCGTGAGGGATTCGACAAGGAACCCAAACCGTTTGTGCCAGATCAGGTCACCGACGTGGTTGTTCCACTGCAAGACGTCTATCACACGTTCAAGCCTGGGCATCGAATCATGATCCACGTGCAAAGCAGCTGGTTCCCGATGATCGACCGCAATCCTCAAAAATACGTCGACAACATCTTCAAGGCCGACGAAGAGGACTTTATCAAAGCGACGCATCGCCTGTACCACTCGCCCGAACACCCATCGTTCGTAGAAGTGAAGGTCCTGGAGCAACCGCCCAAGGACGAAATGAAGGACAAGATGAAGGATGAAATGAAGGTGAAGGACGAGAAATAAACGGGAGTTTTGTGCTCACGTATTTCACGTGTCTTAGCCCTCGGTGCGTTCTACTTGCACGATTTCCGCAGTCGTTGGATCGACTTGTGGTTTAGGCTTGTTGGTTTTGATGTTCAATTCCAAACGTACGACCCAGCGACCGTTTTCGTCACCTCGGACGATCCAGTTGGGCTGAGTCTTCACCGATTGGTGAACCAATTCGAAACCGCCTTCCGAGCCGTTGACCGTACCGACCGGGCAAGTCCACAGGCTGCCCGCCTGGTCCCAGGTCAACTCAGCGGTCAGTCCCAGCCACTCGTCGGTCAGTGAAATTGCATTGCACCGTTCCAGACAAAGCGACTGTCCCAACTGCCCCAGCGACTTTCCATCGGCATCCGAAAAGTAGCGGTCGTCCTGACCGGCCGGCATTCCAGAGAAATTGAATTCGATACCAAACCGGAAATCGCGATCTTTCGGCAGGCTCTCCAGCATGTAGGCGATCGACAAAGTGGAATCGTCGGCATTCAGTGTGATGCCTTTGGTAATCTTGACCGGATGTTGTTCCACGAAACCGTGTCGACTCATCAGGATTTGATTACGTTCCGGGCTGCGTCGCAGAGTGGATTCGTAGGCATTGACGGAAAAGTCGCCTAGTTCGCGGGCGTGGCTGCCGGTGAAGTCCTCGTGAGTTGTGTCGACATGCCAGAAGTGATCCACCAGGCTGTTGCAAGGCGTTTGATCGTAAATCAGCATTTGATCGAGGCCTTCTTGTTTGAATTTCACCTGATCGTGGATGCTGGCCGCTTCGTCGTGATTGGTGTCGGCGCCCTTGCGAATTTTTTCGTGGTACACCTCGGGCTGACGTTGCATGGTGGCCAGAGCGTTGTGGCCGATCGAGCGGATGTCCAGTTCATACATCTGTCCGCCAACGGACGGTTGGAACCATGCCATCAACTCGGAATTCGACAACAGCACCTCTGCCGATAAATCAAAATTGTAATCGGCCGCAATGATCTGGCATTGAGTCGGCGAATCGGTCGCCTGGTCAATCAGGTTGTCGGCGACGATCAAGTGATGATAAATGGCGTTCCTGAGATGCGGCAAATAGACGCCACCGAAAGCGCCATGCCAGTAAGCGCAATTGCACTGGCCACGGTAAAGATGATCACGCGCTTGATCCAGCAATCCGATTTGATTGGCGTTACTGGAACCTTCAAACGACTGCAGGCGTTGACTGACGTACATCATCCGGGCATACATTTCTGATGTCTCGGAGTACTTGGCCTTAAAGTTTCTCCAGAAGCCGCCTTGAATAAAGCGACGGATTTTGGGCCAGCGCCAATCCGACTGCAGTTCATGCGAGATCGTTTCGAATTCACGTTGTCGTTCGACCGGCAATGCCCATTCGGTCATCTCACGGTAACTTGCCGATGGCAAATAGATCTTCCCTTTGGGAACCGTGTTCTCGGAGGCTTCGTTCAGCGTTGTGCAATTCAACCATTCCCGATTTTCGATCAGAGCGTCAAAAAACGAGCGCAGCCAACCGTTGTCGTAGACGTGCTGTTTCGTATCGGGCCATGTGCCAAATTTCTCGCCATCATCCGCGAACACGACGGTCGCGTTGGGCCGAGCTTCGGCGATTTCGCGCAAGTACTGAATCGTCTCGTCAGGACTGCGGAAAGGAATTGTGTATCGCAGTTGTTCGCTGCCCGGATAGACACGCAACGTCTTGCCCTGGTCTTCGGTTACGTAGTCGCCGTGCAAACTGTCGTGACCAAGTCCGGCGCATCGGAAATGGTAGTCGTCCAAAATCGTGTACTCGATACCACTGTCGGCAAGGTCGCTGACCAGGCCAGCTTCCCAGACTCGTTCCGGGATCCACATCCCGCGAACTTTCGTATCAAATCGTTGATTCAACCAGTCGCTGAAACGACGAATCTGCCCACGGCGATCACAGGACGGGATCATTGTCAAAATGGGCTCGTAAAATGCTCCGCCAATGATCTCGATGCGACCTTCGCTGACCAATGTGCGAATACGATTCAGATAGTCCGGATGCTTTTGCTGCAGCCACAACAGTAATGGACCACTGGTATGCAAACAGATCTTCAACGCCTCGTAGCCCTCGAACATATTCAGGAAGGGCAGGTAGCTGTCCTGGTAAGCCTGCTCAATAACACCATCAAAATTGCCGACCGGCTGGTGATTGTGAAGAACAAGGCAAAGACGAATATTGGTATCAGACATGTTCGTGCTGGATGAACTACGGGTGCTGGGAAAATTTTTGATTCATCTTAAAGCCCCGCCAGAATCGGCGAGCCCGTTGATGATCGTAAACATCATTCGATGATTGAAATGCTAGGCGATGCTGGCGTACATGCAACTATTATTTATATCGACTGGATCAGTGGTGATTTGCGAATCATTTTTGCAGATTGTACAAACGAGGGAAAGATTGCGAGTAATACAAACCCGACACACAAAACCGACGCGAAGTTGAATGGTTTTACGAGTTGGGACCACTCACTTGCGATTCGTGCTACGTGAATTGGGAAACTGAAAAGTTGAAACGAAAACATGCGGCTTATTTGTTGCGCAGTCTGCCTAATCGGAAGCGGTGGCAGGCATGAAGCGACGATATTGATCCGCAGCCGACTCGGGGGAAACTGGATTCACCCAACAATCGGTTGCTAGCTCGAACCCGGCGGCCTGAGGAAAACGCGGGACCAGGTCGACGAACCATGTCGGGGCGACCTCTGGATTTCCATCTGCAGTCGCTTTGAGGGCAGAGGTAGGCGGAAGATGAAATATCAGGTTGTATGCGGGATCGTCCAGGCATCGTTCCATTCCGTCGACCCAGAATCGACAGAGCGTCGCCAGTTCATGTACCGTCGCCGAGTCCAGATGGTGAAACGCCTGATCACTGTCTGTACCAGGTTTCGGCGCGATTCGAATCTGGTTTGAGAAGCAACTGGCGTACGGGCAAAAAACCTGGAACAGATCGCTGTCTTGAATGATTCGCGTCTGTTGTTCACGTTCCCAATTCAACAGAGTCTGCCAGGCGGAACGCCCATCCGTCATTTGATGCATGCGAGCAAAACGATCGGTTACTTGATCTGTGCAGACCGGCGAGGCGATCAACTGGAAATGAGAATGTTCAATCGAGGCTCCGGCCAGCGGTCGGCAGTTCATAAACAGGCAAACGTGATTGATTTCGCTCCGTTGCGAATGAAACGCGACTCGATGTTGGAAAGCCTGGAAGCTGGTGAACAGTTCTTCATCGCCCAAACCGCTCAGGCTGGCCACGTGCCTGGGCGACAAGACGACGACCTCCTGCAAGTGTGTCGTCAGTTCAATCGGCCTGGCCGATCCATTCGGCGCTCCTGAATCAACACCGCCTCGATCAACGATCAACGTATGATCAAAAGCGGGGTACTTGTTTGGCAATACTCTTACCAGCCAATCGCGGTCATCCGGAAGCGTCGCACTGGGTGGATCGGTAGGCGAAGACCACTCCATCAACGAGCCCGGAGTTACCGCCTCGTTGCCGCGACAAAAGGGGCAATCGATCCCGGCTCGTCGCTGCGTGAATTGCTGAAATTCAAAGGGTCTGGTTTGCCGTTGTTCGGCGATACAAGTCCATTGCCCAAAGATCGGATCGTATCGCAGGTCGGACATTGTTTTTGATCTTAGCCTGGAACGAGTGAAAGGTGGGGCGGTGGGAAATATGAATATTTTTTGGTTATCCAACCGAAGGCGATGGATCCGAACGTTGTACCTGGCCAGACTTGATCGTCGACTGATACAGCTTGATGTACTCAGCGGCACTCACTGACCATGACCAATTGTGATTCATGCCGTTCTCAACCAATTGACTCCAGGTATTCGGCAGAGTGTACATCTGGATGGCACGTGTCAGCGCTTCTTCCAGAGCTCGCGAATGATACTGGTCGAACGAAAACCCGTTAGCCGTTTGGTCGGCCAGCGAGGCCTGGTCCAGGTTGACGACCGTATCGGCCAGACCACCCGTTTCGTGGACCACAGGAACGGTGCCGTACTGCATGCTGTATTGTTGATTCAGACCGCAGGGTTCGTACTGACTTGGCATCAGGAAGATGTCGGCGCCCGCTTCAATTTTGTGCGCCAGTTCATTGGAGAACTCCAGTCGGACACCGACCGTACTGGGCGCTCGCTCGTTGATTTGGCTGAGTGCCGTTTGATAGGCGGCATCGCCCGTTCCCAGGATCGCCCATTGAACCTTGATGTCGCTTTCCAACCATCGTTCCATGACCTCGATGATCAGAGACCATCCCTTTTGCGATGCCATGCGGCCAACGATTCCAATTAATGGAACCGCCGGGTCGACGTCCAAACCAAACAAGCTCTGTAAAGCAGCTTTACACTTCGGCTTTTCTGTTTTCCAGTTTTCAACATCGTAGTTGGCTGCGATGTGCGGATCGGTTTTTGGATTCCATTCATTGGTGTCGATTCCATTCAGGACTCCGGAAAGGTCAGCGGCACGTTCTTGCAAAACGTTTTCAAGTCCACAACCCTGTGCGGCGGTTTGAATTTCACGAGCATACGTGGGGCTAACCGTGTTAACTGCGTCCGAAAAAATGATTCCGGTTTTCAACAGATTCAATCGGCCATAGAACTCCATCTGTCGCCAATTGAAATACTGCCAATCGATCCCGGTCAACAACATATCCCAATGCCAGAAGTTTCCCTGGTAGGCCAGGTTGTGGATCGTCATCAGCGAAGCGATTTGGTTTAGCCGTGGATCGTCTGCGTAAATGGTTTTCAGGTACGCCGGGATCAAGCCGGTTTGCCAATCATTACAGTGGACCAGGTCCGGAATCCAATCCAGCTGGCCCAACGAATCGATGATGAAGCGGCAGAAGAAAGCGAATCGCTCGCAGTTATCCTTGAATTCTTCATCACCGTCCTGGTACAAACCATCGCGATCGAAATAATCGTCTTGTTGCACCAGGTAGACCGTCACTTCGCTGTTGGGAAGTTGGCTCTTCAGCAATTTGCCACCGACCATTTTGCTGCCGATCGGGATCTGAAACTCGATTCCGGTATCCTGAAATTCGAGTCCCACGTCACGGGTCGATCGATAAGCCGGCAAAAAGACAGCGACTTCGACTTCACGCTTCGCCAGCTCGACGGGCAGAGCACCACAGACATCCGCCAGCCCGCCAGTCTTGGCAAACGGTACGACTTCGCTACTGGCCAGCAGAACTTTCATAAAGCACCTGTGAAAGGGAGGGTGCTTTCAATTGTAGCGTGGTCCCCATTTGGCCACAAAGCCGATGTTTGCCACTCTTATGGCGAAAAGTCGCCAATCAATTGTCGTTTTGAAGTGGTGACATCGAATCGATCGCCGTCGTGACATGGGTCAGCAGATCAGAAATGCTTTGAGATTCCACGTACCATGCGGGCCCGCTGTATCCGTTCAACAAGCCAGCATCGCGAATGTGATCGGATTCTGCAGGAACCGACCTGTCTGCTGGCTGATGATTAACAAACATCAACAGTTTGATCGCGCCGCGAAGGCCGGACAACAATTCGGGCTGGTCGACCACTACGACTAACCATTCTGGACCGACGTCACGGTTTTCACCAAAGTGTTTTCGAATACCAGACAACAGTTCGCTGGAAGACTGCGGTGCCAGCCAATTCAGGTTGCCGGGCAATTGGGATGCTTCGACCGACCGCGCCTTTTCCGCGGTCAGCTTCTTGCTGTCGTTCTCGTCTAACAAGACGGCGATGATGTTGCGTTCCTTGCGCAGACGGTCCAGCAATTGCGCCAGCGTGGTCTTCAAAATCGGGTGCGACATCTCGGGTGCGATTTCAGCGGCAGGTTCCAAAACGAATCGGCGAAACGACATCCGTGGATGCGGAACGACCAACAGGTCAGTATTCAAAATGTGTTGACCGAACAACAAGATATCCAGATCGATCGGTCGATTGCCCGGGTCACGCTGTCGATCACGTCCGCCAGCCTGCTCGATTTGCAGAAGATGGTTCATCAGGACATCTGGTTGCAGCTCGGTTTCCAGCAGAAGTGCTCCATTCAGAAACTGGCCCTGAACGTCGCCGACTGGTGAGGTCTTCCACATCGAACTGATTTTCAGCACGCTCGACCCTGGGAGCGAGTCGATTTTTTCGACAGCCGATCGGATATTTTCTCCGCAGTCACCTTGATTGCAGCCAATGGCAATCAAACAGATTGTGACATCACTCATGTTGCCTGCACGCTTTTTTAGAGGGAAGGAAGAACCTTATTGGGCAATTGTGAGCAATTGAATTAGACAGTTAGTGCACCGAATTCCAAAGTTGGGATTTTGTGAAGGGTTTACCCATTGATCGGAGTGTCAGGCCTACAAAAAAGGCGGTAACACTTCATGTGTTTCCGCCAAAAGCGCTTGAAGTCGATCGAGCCCAAGCCAACAAAATGCGTGCGTCTGAAGCATGCCCTCCTGGCAGTGCAGACAAAACTCTCAAGGGAAATGAAAATTCAATCCAACAGACACAAAAATATGGGTGAGGGAATCCTTCCACGCCGCTTTCGCAACGTTGCAGTCGCGTCCATCTGTCGCTTCACCCAAGTAAACCTCGTAAACGGGGATTAATGATCAGTCAAACGATCAGCGACTCTCTCTTCTTCGGTATGATTAACGCTTGCAATCCATGCAAGCGATGGTGCGTCGCCTGTGCACCACCCGTGAGAATGATATTTAATCAAACTCAGGCATCTCTCCGAACCCGAGAGCTTCTTCGAAAACGAACGCGATAAAGATTGGTGCAGCAGCAAGCCCAAAAAGGGTATCAGGTTCCGACATAAATTAAGGAACAGTCGTGTGCGGCAGGAAATTTTTATCAGCTTCGACAATGTTCGCCAGATTTGAAAATGCGAACGATGTTGATTTGTATGTGAACGAAGAACCATGTCAGGTAACGAGGTATTGTGTGGATGCAAAAACGATTGTCAAGCAACCTCAACACAAAATTTCGGGAATCATTTTTTTGTTTTATTCACGGTAAACCAGCAGTTTTTTTTTGCACATTCAGGAGTCGAGAATTCCCGAGTGGATTGATTGTCAACCCTTTCGACAGTGGCGTTTTAACACGCTTGACAAATAAATCCGACGCGCGCTATGCGCGGTTTTCACACTCCTGTTTCCCAACGCAATCGAAACTATAATTTCCGTTAACATTCCCATCACAGGATCAGTGTCAAGTCGCGATTTGCACTCTGCCTTTTCCATATTCCGGAGCACCTCATTGCAAGTTATTAACGTACCTCACCCGACGTTGCGACATCATTCCAAACCGTTGCGTCGCGTTGACAAGAAACTCAAGATGATGGTCGCTGAGATGTTCGAACTAATGTACGAGCATCGCGGCATCGGTTTGGCTGCCAATCAAGTCGACTTGCCGTTTCAAATGTTCGTGATCGATCCAACAGGCGAAAAAGGTTCTGATCAGGCTCGCGTGCTGATCAATCCCGTCGTGCAATCGCCCAAAGGAAACAGCGAAGCCGATGAAGGCTGCCTAAGTATCCCGGGGGTATACGGCAAAGTCGTGCGGCCTGCGGAAGTTCATGTCATCGCATATGACTTGTCCGGAAATCAGATGGACGAAGTCGTCGATGGCACTCTGGCGCGTGTGATCCAGCACGAATACGATCACTTGCATGGCGTGATCTTTCCAGACCGGATGACCGAAGCCGCATTGCGTTCGATCGAAGGTGAACTGGATGCGTTCGAGATCGAATTTGAGGCGATGCTGAAACAGGATGACGGCTTGCGGGCCGAAAACGTAAAGAAACGACTCAGCGAACTGGAAGCCGAGTACTGTTAGCAAGTCAGAACCCTGGCTTTGCCCGACGAAAGTGAATTCGATGAAGATCATTGTGATGGGAACCGGTCCGTTTGCTGTGCCCACGATCCGTTGGCTGATTGAAAATGATCATGAAGTCTGCCTGTTCGTGACACGACCGATCCCGGATGCCGGTAAACGGCGAAAGTCGGTGGCCAACCCGGTCAGGGAGTTCGCCGAAGCCAATCCGGTGGCGGAGATCTTTGCTCCGCAAAACATCAATGAACCCGATGCGATTCAACGTCTGGAATCGTGCGACGCAGATTTGATGTTCGTCTGCGACTACGGACAAATCCTTAAACGCAAAACATTGGCGACGACTCGTTTGGGCGGGATAAATTTGCACGGTTCCTTGTTGCCAAAGTATCGTGGTGCCGCGCCGATCAATTGGGCGATCTATCATGGCGAAACGATCGCCGGAGTTACCGTCATTCATATGACGCCAAAACTGGACGGCGGTCCCTGTCTGACTCAGCAACAATTAGAAATTGGTCAGACTGAAACGACGGAACAGCTGGAACCCCGCTTGGCCGAAATTGGCGTCAAGGCAGTCGCCGACGCGATTGAATTGTTACGCGAATGGGACGGTGAAAAAACCATCGGTACATTGCAAGATCCGGCAGCCGTCACCAAAGCACCACGCCTTCAAAAACAACAAGGCAACATTGATTGGCAACAGTCGGCGATTCAACTGTTCAACCAGGTCCGCGCTTTTCAACCCTGGCCGGGATCATTTACGCACTGGTTGCCCGAGTCCGGCAAAGCGGTCCGCTTGATCGTGCATCGGGTCACTCACAGCAAGTCCGTCCCGGAAGGTGCCGTCGATCAAGGCGCGCCCGGAACGGTATCGAATGTCGACGACGAAGGCATTTCGATTTTTACGGGCGATGGAATTCTGACGATCCATCAGCTGCAACCTGCCGGTAAGAAGCCAATGGCGGTTGCCGAATTTCTACGCGGCAGAAAAGTGAAATCGGGCGATCGGTTCGGGCCAGCTCCTGCGATCAAAGCCTGATCAAAGCCCGGTTTTTTGCGCACGATTTTGATTTCCGGAAGATTTATCAAGAATATGAGGTCCGATCCTGCGCGACCGGGAATAGATTACGTATGCAAACGAAAATTTGAGCGAATCACCAGATCCTGGGACGTCAATGATCATCGGCGACAACGAACTCATCGGCCTTTACCTCGGTAACGGGGATGTGGATGCGTTGAACCAGCTGGTCAATCGACACTCTCGCCTGGTCTACGGGGTTTGCCGCAAGATGCTGTGGCGAGCGGAAGATGCCGAAGACGCCTTTCAAATTGTGTTCTTGCTGCTCTGCAAGAAAGCTCCCAAATTGCTCGAGCACAACTCACTGGCCGGATGGTTACACAAGACCTCAGTGCTGACGTGTCTGAAACTACGCCGAAAGATTCAGCGAACCAGGGAGATAAACATGGGGCCGGAACCTGTTGAAGACAAATCGAGTCGCGAACCCTGGCGAACCATTGCCAGTGCCAGTGATGTCGAAACCCTGCATTGCGAGATCCAGCGTCTGCCGACACTTTATCGCGAGGTAGTTGTGCTTTGCCACCTGGAGGGAAAAAGTCGCGCTCAGGCGGCTGCTTTACTCGATTGTACAACCGCGTCGGTCAAAGCTGCTTTGGCGCGAGGACGCAAACAACTGCGGCAAAGGCTGTTGAAAAAGGGCATCGCTGCGACTGTCGCACTCGCTGCCTCAAAACCAGCGGAGGCAGTTGAACCAGCCGACGCAGTTACAGAATTTGCAGAAGTGGAGTGCGTCAAGAACGAACACTCGATGCACTCCTTGCAGCCATTGATCGCAGCGACACTGCTGAAATGCCAGGGGCTCAGCGCGCTACAAACGGTAGGAACCGGCACTGAAATCGTAAATGCATTTATTCAAAAGGAACTGTCAACGATGTCATTTGTCACCACTAAAACGAGTCTTCTTGTCTCGGTCACATCGATTCTGATTGGCGGGTTTTGTCTCGCAGCAATAGCTGCGACTCCAAACTCGCAGCCCGAACCGAACCAGGACATCGTGACTGTATTCCCGCAGTACACCAACGGTGTGGTGGCAAGTTTCAGAATCGAAGGTTCAGCCGTTGAACCAAAACAGGAACAGGAAGGTGACGAGGTCGATCCCGCCGCCAAAACGAAAGACGAGACCTGGGACGAGTACACCAGTCGCTTGTACGACATCAAAATCATCAATGAAGATCACCTGGCAAAGTGGCGAGATGGCGAAACAGTAGTCGTGGCTGGCAAAGAAGTTAGTCTCATTGAATACATATTCGAAACCAGAACACAAATGGTTCCTGTCACGAGAATGAGACAAGTCGACGACGGCAAAGGCGGAACTCGGAATGTACCAGAAACAGTAGAGGTGCAACAAAACTACACGGTTCAGATACCGCAAACGAGAATGGCCAAAACACAACTGATCATTCCAGCATGGGACTCACAACCTGAAGATGCAACGAATCCGGGGTTTCAGGTCGTCAAAGCAATCACCGAAAAATCGAAAGCGTATGAGGTCAGCAAGGACGGCAAGCAACGTATGGCCGCAAAAAAGCCGTCTCAAAGCGACGCTACCTACGATGCGATCGATCCGGAAACGGTTGTCATTCGCGGTGCGACGACGCAAAAAGGTGAAGCCTGTGTGGTCGCCGAAGATTCCGACGGGGAAACGCTGCGAGTGTTTGTTGACTCAGACAAGGACTCCAAAATTGATCGTTGGATGTACTATGCCGACGGAAAACTCTCGATCGTTGACAAGGATACAAACGGTGATGGCAAGACAGATCGCGTAGAGCAATTCATTACGGACAATCCAGAATTGGTCCGGGTTGGAGTCGATACCGATCAGGACGGAAAGATTGATGAGTGGTCGGAAGAAGACCGGACCGTGTTTGAAGAAATGTACGATGAAGCAGGTTAATAGAACAAATCGAGCCTGGAACAATCGAGCCATCAAATCATCGCTGGCAATGAACGAACAAAGCCCAAAAGTCGGATTCCGCTTTCGGGCTTTTTGTGTTTTTAATCCGGCCATCGAAGACCGATGCAGTATCCGGATCAGACGTCTTTGCGAATTAGGTGTCTTTGTCCTTGGACTTCTTATCTGATTTTTTCGATTCTTGCGGCTCTTCTTCTTCCTGAATTTGAATATCAGGAATGACGATGTCGCCGCCTCGTATTAATTCGGGAGCGATGCGGATTTCTGGTACAAGGCCGCGGCGACCTATGCCACGTATAGAGCGGAAACCACCGGAATTGCCCGAGGTGTATTTCTGGTATGACTTGAAGACTTCGGGGTGCTTTTCTTCCAGCTCTTCGGCGTTTGCGGCTTCGTACTTCTTTGTGACGCCCACCGAGACTTCAATCTCTTCGGCATCTTCCACCTCGGTCGGGAAGTCCTTCATGGCCATGTACAGCCCCGGGTGTTCTTCCATCAGAATATCCATCTGCTCGGGACCGTATCGACGAGTGATCTTCAGGACGATGCCATTTTCATCTTCCTCGATGTAGGTTTTCACACCGTTTTCGGTCACTCTGATCTTCTTGACGCCATTTTCGATGGTTGTCGACATGGACATGTTGGAACCAGATGAAAACATCGATCCATCCATCAAGACACCCATGTCGAAACCTGCGCCTCGCAAATCCTGAATTTCAGGCATCTCAATCCGGATCTGGGCGGTCACAGGTGCCGCGAAGGAAAATCCAACAGCCAACATGGTGACCGCTGGAAGAAAACACAAACGAAGGTATTTGTAATTATTGAGGTTCATTACCATTGCTCCGATTTCAGGATTTTGAGTCTGTTTACCGGTTCGGGATTGTTCTGACCGATCGAGTGAGAATAATACTCAGTCAGAGGACGAATGCCACATCGATTTTCGAATTGGCTCAGTCCTAGTCGCACTCGCAGCCGTATGCCGGCAGCATTTTTGCTTCTAAACTCAGCTTTTTCAAGGAATTTTGGATTCCACAGCCATGGAATTCCGAGTATCCGCGGCGAATAACCGAAAATCCGTCGACCTGTTTCACGTTTGCCACCTGTTTCAAGAACCCTTTCACAGAAAACCCGTCACGCATGCCACTAGTTACGATCAGCGACTTGAGTATCGGGTTCCGTGGACCGCCCCTGCTGGATGAAGTCACCTGCACATTGAATGCCAGCGAACGCATCGGTTTGCTGGGCCGCAACGGTGCTGGCAAAACCACACTGCTGAAGATGATCGCCGGGAAGGTTGAACCGGACGGAGGCCGGATTGTTATCGAATCGGGGCGACGAATCGCCTTCCTGCAACAAGATGTACCGCAAGACATCGACTTGTCGATCCGCGAAGTCACCAGTCAGGGACTGACCGATCTGCAGAAAAGCCACGACATGAACCAGGCGGATCCGGTTGATCGAATGTTGTCGATCATGGATCTGCAAGGCGACACCCGTTTCGGGACACTTTCGTCCGGGATGAAGCGGCGTGTCCTGTTGGCTCAGGCTCTGGTTTCCGAACCGGACCTGTTATTACTGGACGAACCGACCAACCACCTGGACATTCAGGCGATCGAGTGGTTGGAATCGTTTTTGTTGAAGTTCGGTTCATCGTTGATGTTTGTGACTCACGACCGAATGTTCCTGCGGCGTATGGCGAACCGGATTCTGGAAATTGATCGAGGCCGTTTGTTTGACTGGACCTGCGATTACGATACGTTCCTGAAACGCAAAGAAGATGCGTTGGCCGCGGAAGAGAAAGAGAACGCACTGTTCGACAAGAAACTGGCGGAAGAGGAGGTCTGGATTCGGCAAGGTATCAAAGCGCGTCGGACTCGCAACGAAGGCCGGGTGCGCGCTTTGAAAAAGTTGCGCGAGGAACGTAGCAATCGGCGATCCAAAGTCGGCACTTCCAATTTGAAAATCAGCATGGGCCAAAAAAGTGGCCAACTGGTTGCCGAGCTGGAGGACATTTCGTTCGGCTACGAGGGCGAGTCGAAGATCATCGACCAATTCACGACGACGATCATGCGTGGCGACAAATTGGGAATCATTGGACCCAACGGCGTCGGCAAGTCGACGCTGCTGAAAATCTTGCTCGGCAAATTGCAGCCGCAGGAAGGCAGTGTGCGACTCGGGACGAATCTGGAAATCGCCTACTTCGATCAACTCCGCGAACAACTGAACGAAAACCAGACGATCGAAGAAAACGTTGGCGAAGGCAACGACGCGATCATGATCAACGGTGTCAAGAAACACATCTACGGTTACCTGCAGGACTTTTTGTTTACTCCCGAACGCTCCCGCACCCAAATCAAGTTCCTTTCCGGTGGCGAGCGAAATCGGATTCTGTTGGCCAAGCTGTTTGCCAAACCAGCCAACATGATCGTGCTGGACGAACCGACCAATGATCTGGATACGGAAACGCTTGAGATGCTGGAGGAACGGTTGGTGTCGTTCGAGGGAACGATCCTGATGGTCAGCCACGATCGCGCGTTTCTGAACAATGTCGTCAGCAGCTCGATCGTGTTCGAAAACGGAACGGTCAAGGAATACGTCGGCGGATATGACGATTGGATTCGTCAGCGAAAAAAACAGGCCGCCGAAGACAAAGCCAAAAAATCAGAGACGGCAAAGAAATCGCAGGCCAATTCGGCGAAGCGAGACGGTGGAAAAAGCGGCGACTCCAACAAGCCTCGTAAAATGAAATATGCCGAGAAGCAAGAACTGGAGAAACTGCCGGGTCGCATCGAAACACTCGAATCTGACATCGGCCAGGTGCATGCCGAAATGGCTGACCCGGCGTTCTATCAGCAGGACGGGGCGGTCATCGCCGAAAAACAGGCGGCCCTGAAGTCACTGGAATCGGATTTGGCCGAGGCCTACGCTCGCTGGGAGCAACTGGAACTATTGGCCGATTAGCCGTTCTGTATGTCGCGGATTCCGGGTCTGCCGCTGCCCAACAATTCCTCTCCCAAATCTGGCAACCGGCGTGCTAAACTGAGCCCTCCAGAATTTTGTTTGCGAAAGAAACTTGTCGTGACTGAAACGATCGATTCCACCGAAACCAAACTGTTGTACATCGAAACCGTTGGCTGCCAGATGAATATGCTGGACAGCGAAATGGTCGTGGCCAGCTTGCGCGGTGAGGGATACCAGGTCACGGATTCTGCCGAGGACGCGGATACGATTCTGTTCAACACGTGCAGCATCCGCGAACAAGCCGAAAACAAAACCTACAGTGCTCTGGGCCGCATGCGAGCCGTCAAGGAACGCCACCCGGAAAAAGTAATCGGAGTCATGGGCTGTATGGCTCAGAAGGATCAAGGCCTGATTTTCCAGCGAGCACCCTTCGTAGATATCGTGGTCGGACCTGGACAACTGCAACGCATTCCCGAACTGATTAACAAGGCGCGTAGCGAACGCGGGCAACACACGGCCGTCAGTCTTGGTCGCAAGGATGGCAAGGTCGAACTAATCAAACGTAGCCACGAGACTTTCGATCCACTCCGCGATCCGGAAATGAGACCGACTCCCTTCCAGGCCTTTTTGCGAATCCAGATCGGTTGCGACAAATTTTGCACGTACTGCGTCGTCCCGATGACTCGTGGACCTGAACAGGGCAGGCCGCCTGAACAAATCTACGAGGAAGCGAAGATTCTGGCCGATCAGGGTGCCAAGGAAATAACCTTGCTGGGGCAAACCGTGAACAGCTATCGGTTTCGTTCCACCGGCAAGACAACTTCTTTCGCCGAGCTGTTGAATCTGATTCACGATATCGATGGTATCGAACGGATCAAGTTCGTAACGAACTATCCGAAAGATATGACGGTCGACGTGTTGCAGGCCGTTCGCGATCTGCACAAGGTCTCGCCCTACCTGCATGTCCCGCTGCAAAGCGGTAGCGATACGGTGTTGAAGCGAATGAAACGCGGCTACACGGTCGGCGACTATCGCGACATGATGGGTCGGATTTGGGAACACTTGCCCGGCGCGGCGGTCTCCAGCGATTTCATCGTTGGCTTTTGCGGCGAGACGGAAGAGGAATTCCAGCAAACGATCGAGTTGACGAAAGAATGTCGCTTCAAGAACAGCTTCATCTTCAAGTACTCCGAACGCGCCGGCACGAAGTCGCACGCCATGATGCCGGACGATGTGCCCTATCCCGTCAAGCAACGCCGCAACAATGAGCTGCTGGACGTGCAGAATCAAATCAGCCTGGAAGACAATCAAAAATTCGTAGGAGGCCCGGTCCAGGTGTTGGTCGAAGGCCCCAGTAAAAAATCGGTGAAGGACGAAGAGCAGGGCGAGATCGTCCAATTGACCGGCCGGACGCATTGCGATCGCATCGTTGTCTTTCAAGGCAACAAACGATTGGTCGGCCAGATCATTCCGATCGGCATCTACGAAGCGACGGCCTTCACCTTGCTGGGCACGGTCGTGACATCTGAAAGCAGACCACAGGTCGTCCAGTTGTCGTAACGAGCGATTTTTATTCGTCGCGGCTTTCGCAGAAGCGCTGGATCACGTCCACGTATTCGGCTTGAGCCTTTTCAGCCGCTGCATTGGCTTTAGCCTCCTCGGCGTCCGCGTCAATCGCCTTCTCAATCGTTGCCACGGTATCGGCAATTCGCTTAGTCAGTTGTTCGTCATCCACACCGTCGCCACAAGATTTGATTCTCGGCAACAAATCTTTCGCTGCCCGGCCGTAGGTCGCAATCGAAATCACGGCATTCAATCGCACCCATGAGCTCTCATCGTCCAGAAGTGTGGCCAAGTCATGCATCACTTCCGTATCGTAGGCGTCCAACTTCGCCAGATGGGCACAACACCAACCACGCACGTTCTGGTCTTCGCTACTTAAACATTCCGAAAAACGGACTTTCAAATCGGACGTTTGTAGAAGTTCGATGTTGTCGGGGATCCTGATGGATTCCAGGTCGACGTTTTCAGTCACGCGAATTGTCAGGATCGGATGTCTTGCCCAAATGTTTTCGCCTTTGTCTCTTTCGGCCATTGCTGCGGCTATTCCGCCGACCAGGCTCAGTTTCCAATCGTAGGAAACAGTCACATCCGTTTCAAAAGTCTGCTGTTCTGCAGAGCCGGGCAGCAGAACCACTTCCAAAGTATCGCTTTCAACCTCAGATAAATTTGCGAGCAAATCGTTGAGCGCATCTGTGTCGCCTCGATAACAAAGTAGCTCACTCCCATTAACCCACTGGTGATAGACTCGATGTCTGTCATTGACGACATTCCCGATGCCGGGCCAACTCGTATAGTTGGCGGTGTTCAAAGGCTTGTTTCCGAATTGCTCTTCGCCCATTTTCGGTGCGGTAGACGCATTCTCGTTCTCGGCTGGGTAGAAGCCATTGCAAATCGAAGCATGGACGGATACCAGCAAGATGATTGTCATGATCGTATGCACTCGAAATAGCATGGGTTCGCCTTTCATTCGGACTACATTTGCGTTTCACTATCACAATAACGATTGAAGCCCCAAGCTGTTACACGATCTCGGGCTTTTTCGCCAGGGTAGGGAATTCGCACATCAATTTGCCCGGAAAAGCCCGTAGGATGGGCACTCTTGCCCGTCGTCATGCAGTACTCGGGCAAGAGTGCCCAAGCTGCGGTTCCAGACTAAAAGGCCAGCGACGATTTTCTCGCTACAGGAAACCGAAGCAGGCACGGCGAACCAAAGGGCCCAGGTCCGATTGATCGAGCCGAACCAATTTGGCCTGGAATTGTCTTGCCGGGTATTACCCGCCAAAATTGATGCCTAAGTTGATGTTGCGCAGACTTCTCGCTTGCTCTTGGGCAACACTTCTTTTACTTCTCAACCCCGATTCAACGCACGAGCCCTTTACAATCAATGTTGATTTCCATTACCGCTTGTGGCGATGCAGCCTCTGATTTGGGCTATTTGTTGCACAAGCACCCGGACAGGTTTCAGAGTTTCGAAATGAGCTTTGGAACGTGTCACGTCTTTTATCCACAAGCCGATCCAGATCGGTGCACGTTTTGTCTGGCTCTGGATGTCGATCCTGTTGAAATGACAAAGGGGAAGAAACGCCAAAACAAATTCGCACTGGCCGGATATGTCAATGATCGGCCATACGTTGCTTCGTCTTTCCTGAGTACAGCCATATCCCAGGTCCTGGGCTCAGCACTATCGGGCAAGTGCAAGCAACGGCCTGAATTGCCGGCGAAAGAGTTTGATTTTGAAATCGAAATTGATGTACTTCCCGTACGGGGAGGTGAATCCTTGCTACGTCGCGTTTTCGAGCCGCTCGGTTACGAAGTCGATGCTGAACAATTCGACCTCGATCCGCAATTTCCAGAATGGGGCGCAAGTACATACTTTTCAGTGCGGCTCCGCAATCGAATGCGGTTAAGTGAATTGCTTGGTCATTTGTATGTGTTGATCCCGGTCTTCGACAATCAAAAACACTATTTCGTTGGATCGGACGAACTGGAAAAGTTGATGTCCAAAGGCGAGGGTTGGTTGGGATCTCATCCGGAGAAAGAAGAGATCGCTCGCAGATACCTTAAATTTCAGAAGCAACTGTTCCACCAGGCGATGCAACAGTGGGACGCTGACGAAGATCAGCAAACGACATCGCCAAACCGTGATAAATCAAGTCGAGAGGATGAACTGGAAAAAAAGATCAGCCTCAACCAGCAACGATTGGACGCCGTCAAAACTCAACTCCTGAATAGTGCAGCGACTCGCCTGATCGATTTGGGTTGCGGTGAGGGTAAACTGTTGCGCAGTCTGAAAACAGAGTGGCAGTTTAAGGAAATTGTTGGCGTTGACGTTTCGGTGAAGTCTCTTGAAATTGCGAAACGCCGTCTGCGGATGGAAGAGATGCCTGCGTTCCAGGCGGAACGTATCAAACTGCTTCACGGTTCGCTGATGTACCGCGATCGAAGATTCGAGGGGTTTGACGCGGCTGCGATCGTGGAAGTTATCGAACACCTTGACCCTCCTCGGCTGTCGGTTTTCGAGAAAGTTGTATTCAAACACGCGCGACCGCGAATCGTGATCATCACAACACCAAACTCTGAGTACAACGTGATGTGGGAGTCATTGCCGGCCGGTGATTTTCGACACCCGGATCACAGATTCGAATGGACAAGATCCGAGTTTCAGGATTGGGCAAACGCGATTGCTTCTCAATACGGGTACAGTGTCGAGTTTCTGACGGTAGGACCGGTGGATGAAAAAACAGGCTCGCCGACGCAAATGGGGCTATTCCGAATCGGAAATTCGAACCAGTCCAACGCACAGGGAGAGGTCGCCTGATGAAAGAGCATTCGAAAATTTCGATTCCAAAACTTAGTTTGGTGGTATTGGCAGGAATCAGTGGGTCAGGCAAAAGCACATTTGCAAAGAAGCATTTTCTGCCGACGGAAGTCCTGTCTTCCGATGTGTGCCGAGGCCTGGTAAGCGACGATGAAAATAACCAGGCCGCGACTAATGATGCGTTTGATGTGCTGCAGTACATTGCGGGAAAACGTCTGGCAGCTGGCAAGTTGACAGTGATCGACGCAACGAACGTGCAGCGATCTTCGAGAGAAACGTGGGTCCGGTTGGCCAGAGAGTTTCATGTGTTGCCAGTGGCGATTGTGTTAAACCTGCCCGAGAAAACTTGTGCAGCCCGCAATGAGCAGCGATCGGACAGGAGTTTCGGCTCTCATGTATTGCGTCAACAACGATCCCAGCTACGGCGGTCGGTGGGGCGTTTGCGCAAAGAAGGTTTTCGTCACGTTTTCATTCTCGATTCTATCGAATCCGTCGATGCAGCGAACGTAACTCGCGTTCCCTTGTGGAATGACAAAAGCGACGAGCATGGCCCATTCGATTTTATTGGGGATGTGCATGGTTGTGCTGATGAACTGGAATTGTTGTTGGCTCAACTTGGGTATGAGAGAACGAAAGTCGAGAAACTGCCAGGCTGGTCTGACTTGTCGTTCCAACACCCCGAGGCACGCAAAGCAGTTTTTGTTGGCGATCTGGTTGACCGCGGGCCGCGGGCCGTTGACTGTTTGAGTATCGTTAAAAACATGATTGATTCCGACGCAGCGATTTGCGTTCCTGGGAATCATGATGTCAAACTACTTCGCAGCCTGCGTGGCAAGGACGTAAAAGTCCGTCACGGTTTGGCCGAAACGTTAGCGGATATCGAGTCGCTGCCAGAGAGTGAGAAATCGGAATTCAAGAAAAGCCTTATCGAGTTTCTTGACGGCTTGATCAGTCACTATGTTCTGGATGATGGAAAGATCGTGGTGGCGCACGCAGGATTGAAGGAAGAAATGCAAGGTCGAGGTTCCGGGAAAGTCCGATCGTTTGCACTCTACGGCGAAACAACTGGCGAGATTGACGAGTTCGGTTTACCGGTTCGTTGCAACTGGGCATTGGATTACCGTGGACAGGCAATGGTCGTTTATGGACATACGCCAATACCGGAGGCTCAATGGCTAAACAAAACGATCAACATCGATACGGGATGTGTCTTTGGCGGAAAACTTACCGCGCTCCGGTTTCCCGAACAGGAACTGGTTTCGGTTCCAGCTGCCAAAGTCTATTGCGAACCGGTGAAGCCAATCGATTCGGGTACTGCGATGTCAAAACTGACTTCGCAACAAATCTCGGACGACTTGCTGGATGCGCATGACGTGCTGGGCAAACGGATTGTCTCTACGAGACTGAGGAACAATATCACGATTCGTGAAGAGAATTCCACTGCAGCGCTCGAAGTAATGAGTCGTTTTGCTGCCAATCCAAAATGGCTGATCTATTTGCCGCCCACCATGTCACCGTGCGAAACCAGCGATTTACCAGGCTACCTTGAGCATCCGTCAACGGCGATGGACTATTTTCGTACTCATGGAGTACGTCATGTGATCTGCGAAGAAAAACATATGGGTTCAAGGGCTGTCGTTGTCGTTTGCCAAAATCAATTAGCCGCCGAACAGCGTTTTGGCGTCCAGGAAGGCGAGCAGGGAATTGTCTATACACGGACCGGACGTCGCTTTTTCAATGACCGAACGCAAGAGCAGGAATTGTTAGGGCGACTGGCTGCAGCTATGGATGCCAGCCAATTCTGGGACAAGTTTGAAACCACATGGGCGTGTTTCGATTGCGAGTTGATGCCCTGGTCCGCGAAAGCTCAGGATCTCTTGCGATCGCAATACGCCGGAGTCAGTGCGGCGGCCCAGCCTGCGCTGTCAAAAACAATCCTTGCACTCGAAAAAACGAATGGCAGGCTGAATGACGTGCCAAAAGAAGGTGCAGAATTGTTGCTGAATCAGCTGCGCACGACCCGGCAGAACGTCAGTCGGTTTCGCGACGCTTATCGTCAATACTGTTGGAGTGTCGAATCGATCGACGATTTGAAACTGGCGCCATTTCATTTGCTCGCAACCGAAGGAAAGGTACATGTTGACAAGCGACATGATTGGCACATGCATGAAATCAAGTCGGTTTGTGAGAAGGACAATCAAGCGGCTCCTGTTCTGATGCAAACGCGGTGTCAGGAAGTCGACCTCCAGGATGCAAATAGTGTTCAGTCCGCAATCGATTGGTGGTTGCAGATGACAGAGTGCGGCGGTGAAGGGATGGTCGTCAAGCCAATCGATTTCATCAGCAAAGGAAAGAAAGGATTGATCCAACCTGCGGTAAAATGTCGCGGACGAGAATATCTGAGAATCATCTATGGTCCCGACTATGACACGGATCGCAATTTGAATCGGTTGAGGAATCGGCACCTGGGCCGCAAACGATCATTGGCGATTCGGGAATTTGCACTTGGGATCGAGTCGTTGGAACGGTTCGTCGATCGAAACCCGCTACGCAAAGTCCATGAATGTGTTTTTGGAGTTCTGGCAATGGAGAGCGAACCTGTCGATCCGCGTTTGTAGATGAATAGACAGGGCCTGAAACCTGAAAGACTAAAACGGGCAGATGCGTGTCGACACTTCCGCATCGCGGAGGGTCGACGTGTCAATACTAATCATCTCGACGCCCGATTTGTCATGCAACCAGCATAAGCGATTTCTCAAACTTGTGCGGGGAACTGCGGTAGCCAAAGTCGTGGAAACAATACGAGCACGAAGCGCAAGCGAGAGGTTGCAACATAGCGATTTTGCAGGACGGTTGAACCACTCGCTTGCTCGTCGTGCTTGTATTCTCGTCGTGCTTGTATTCTCGTCCGAGTATTCGTTATCTATATCTGAAACACGATGGCGTTCACGCCCCATAGTAGGGCAACAGCATCAGGAAGCAGGCTGGGCCAGAGACAGCGACGTAAAACCAGATGGGAAAAACCCATCGCGCCATTTTTCGATGTTTCTGAAACTGGTTCGTGTGACCGTAAACCCAGGTCAACAAAATGAACGGCAAACTTGTGGCTGCCAGGACAATGTGAGTGATCAGAAAGCAGAGGTAGACCACCTTGATGGCACCCTCGCCTCCGAACTTGGTTTCGGGTGTTGTGAAGTGATAGATCACGTACAGCAACAGGAACAATCCTGAACAGATCATGGCGGCCGAAATGAACTT
>CAZPOL010000025.1:38188-52187 GCA_964588195.1 uncultured Pirellulaceae bacterium
GCGAGGTTACAGGCGTCATACCACTAGCGCACGAAAAAATGCCGAAATTTCCGCCGCTTGTGTATGGGGTAAGCGCGGAGAATACCGGCATCAAATGATTTGGTACTTCTCGTCAACAGAAGATATTTTAGAAGTCAGGCGTGTTCACACTCACGGTGCGAAAGATTCTTAACCGCCTCATCCACCGCCTCGCGAACCGCTGCCTTGTGCTGGAGCACCACTGGGAGCGTATCCAGAAAAAGACTGGCCTGAGGAAATCGGAGTGTAGCCGTCGTCCGCCGCGCATCCAGAGAATGCCAATGCGGCGACAACCATCAACAAACCGAATGCTCGGCTCAATGTGCGAATAGTCATGATAATCCTTATCAGGGAGAGCTAAAGTATTTGGCAAACTCTGCAACCAATGCTGAACGTCCGCCGGTACTTGGTTTATCGGAGGAATACGCGGCGAAATGTGTTAAAGTTCGAACTGACAGCAGAAATTTCTTGTCCGTTATCAATCGCACTTCCACGGTTGCATTCGATGAAAACGAAACGCTTTTTCTTTGACATATTTCAACCATGTGCTGGTAATTCGGCTCTTAACTGCGCGGTGATACTAGCGTTTTCGATGCTGGTGACAGATGCCAGTGTTCCGTTGCTATCTGCGCAACAAGTCGCGACTCCTGTGAAAGTGATGAGCTTCAACATCCGATTTGGATCTGCGAACGACGGTGACAACCATTGGGATCGTCGACACCATTTGGTGCTGGAAACGATCAAGGTTGCCGACCCCGACTTGCTGGGTTTGCAAGAAGCGTTGGCGTTCCAGTGCGACTATTTGAAAGAGCAGTTGCCTGGCTACGAGTTCTTTGGGCGCGGTCGCGAAGCGGAAGCGGACAAGGGCGAGTTCTGCGGGATTCTGTTTCGTAGTGAGCGATTCGAAAAAATGGACGGCGGTCATTTTTGGTTGAGCGAAACTCCCAACCAGGCAGGTAGCAAAAGTTGGGATGCGGCACTGCCGCGGATGGTGACCTGGGTGCAATTGAAAGAACGAACCACCAACAAGGAGTTCATCTTTGCCAACACTCACTTTGACCACCGTGGTCGTCAGGCTCGGTTAAACAGTGCCAAACTAATTCGCAGCTGGATGGACGAGCGAGCGGAGACGCCAATCGTCTTGACCGGCGACTTTAACGCTGGCTTTCAGTCCGAACCCTGGCAAGCCATGATCGGTGACTCGCCGGCATTCACAGACACCTATCGTCAGACGCACGCCGCCAGGAAGACGGACGAGGGAACCTTTGGTGGCTGGACCGGCAAACAAGACGGGCCCCGGATCGACTGGATCGTTCACTCGCCTGGATTTCAAACTGTCAACGCCTTGATCAACTATCACAACCATGCCGGGCAATATCCATCCGATCACTATCCGGTTCAGGCGGTCGTCATGTTTGCAAGCGATGTTGCTGACAAGGATTGAAGGTTCGTCGTTACTGAAGAGGCAGTTTTTTCTCTTCGACAACAACTGGTTTCTTCTTGGTCCACTTGTAGACAACCGGCTCTTCCTTTTCGACCACAACGACTTCCTCGGGTGGTTCGCGGAACCAGCGGTAGCGAGCGACTCGTTGCCGCACGTCGGCTTCGTCCCACAGACCCATCCCCCAGCGGACCGGCAAGTCTTGCCCACCGATCGTGAGTTCCAGTTCCATGATTCTGTTACGACGGGCGACCAGCAGTGTCAATTCATCGTCGATATCTGCCGCGTTAACGATTTCCTGTAAATCGCTTTTTGTGCGACGGCCGTTGACGGCCAAAATCTCGTCGCTCTCACGTAGTCCCGCTTTGTCGGCGGGCGAGTCGTCTTCGCCAAGTCCGATCCAGGGGATTTGTCTTTGTTCCGGTGCGTCATCGGGGTCGGCGTTGGAGGGCATCAACGGTCCAACTCGCATTCCCAGCGTATCGGCCAGGTTTTGGTAATCGAGTTCGTCGGTTGAGTCGATGGCGGATTCGAACCACTCGTTCAGATCTGTACCGGCGACATCGCTGCAGACTTTGCGAAAATCGCTGGACGTATAACCAACGCCATCAGCGTATTTTTCGTACATGATTCGCATCGCATCATCCAGGCTTTTCTTGCCACCGGTGGCGTTGCGAATTTCAACGTCCAGCAAGAATGCCGCGACCGCTCCCTTGTTGTAGTAACTGACCTGAGTGTCACGCGAGTTCTCTTCCGGGCGATAGAATTTAATCCAGGCATCGTGCGAGCTGTCGCGAAGACTCTGCACTTTACGTCCTTCGCGAGTTTGCACGCCGCGAATCATCCGGGACATGGCATTGACCAGGTCTTGCGGTTCGGTGATTCCGGAACGGCAAAGCAGGACGTCCTCGTAGTAACTGGTAACGCCTTCGGCAATCCACAGGCTGGGTGTGTAAACTTCAGCTTCGTAATCATATTTTACAAGTGACTTGGGGCGCAAGCGGCGAACATTCCAGGTGTGGAAGAATTCGTGGCTGCAAAGGCCCAGCCAGCGAACGTACCCGGCTCCACCTCGACCCGCGCGTTGACTGGCCATCATCAGACAGCTGTGGTCGTGTTCCAGTCCGCCACCGTTATTGTTGATGACATTCAGGAAGTAATAGCGATCATAAGGAACGCTGCCCCATAATTCCTGGTGAGCCTTAACCAGTCGCTTCAGGTCTTTGGCTGCTTGTTCGCCATCCCAGTTTCCTTCGTCATTCACGTTGACCAGGAAGTGAGGCACGCCGTCGACTTCGAATGGATAGACATCGACCAGTCCGGCAACGATTGGGCTGTCGACGACTTCGTCATAATTTTCTGCGATGTAGTGATTTTCGTCATCGCCTGCGGTACGCATGCTGGAAGCAGATCCGTTCCACGCATCCGGCAACGAAATTTTGATCTCGTGCTTGTCATTCATTTGCTCGGGAATCGTCACGAACGTTGCGGCACCGGTCAGAACACCGTGCGTGCTGTCCAGGAAGTTCGTACGAACCGAAATCTCCTTGCAGAACAAACGGTACTTGATCGTGAATTCTTTTTCATCAGGCGTCTCGACAACCCAACGATTCTTCTTTGTCTTGATGATCTTCAGCGGCCCATCTTCATTCTCAGCGGTGATGCTGTCGATGTGTTTGGCATATTCGCGAACCATGTAGGAACCGGGTGTCCAGGTCGCCATCATCAGATCGGTTTTTGCGCCAGTGGGTGACGCGGTCATCGTGATCATGGCATAGTGATCGTCGGCGTCGGACAGGTCGACTTCGTAAGACGGCCCTGAAGCTGACTTTGGTTCAGCTTTCGAATCGCCGTCGCTGGATGCCGCTTGCTCAGTTGATTGCTCAGTCGATTGTTGTGCGAATGAGAGCGAAGGGACGCCGAGTCCAAGCAGAAGGGTCACGACGATCAAGTTTGTTAGAATACGCGGCATGTTCGAGTTCCGAAGAATCAAGTGATCATGTATTGATGGATTATTACCGATACACCAGTTTAGCATGCCAGAAATGACAGTTCGGTCATTTCGCAAACGGTTTTCAGGCCGGTTTTTTCGGTGGTTTGCGGGAGATTTGCAGGTGCTTTACGGGCAGGGGACGATTTCCGCGTTTGCTTGCCCAGCCCCATCGGTGACAATGAATTCGGGCATGGCATCTGGCACCCTTGGGCATTTATTGGCGCGATTGGAGATCGGATTGAAATTCGCAAGATATTTTTTGGCCGCAGTGCTGGTTTGGATCAGTGTCGTCAGTACCGTATCGGCGCAGCGCTACGACATCGAACGGTTGCGGGCCAGCGGGCTGCAGGTCACCCAAAGCGAACACCTGACTTTGATCACCAGCGTTCGTGATCGAGCGGACGTGGCCGAGTTCAACGAGGTGTTTGAGCAAGCGGTCGACCAATGGTGTGAGTACTTCTCGATTCCCAAAGCCACAGTCAAGGACTGGCACGTCACCGGTTCGATTATCCCGGAAGCCGACAAGCCACGATTTCGCGAGCTGGGAATTCTTACTGACGACCTGCCTCCCTTTCCGGCCGGCTACCAGCAAGGAACCAGGTTCTGGGTCTATCTGCAGGAAGGTGACTACTACACACGCCACTTGTTGATCCACGAAGGCACGCACGCCTTTATGGAAAAGTTTTTAGGTGGCTACGGTGCTCCCTGGTATGCCGAAGGGATGGCTGAGCTGTTGGGAGTTCATCAATGGGAGGACGGCAAGCTGACGATCAACTACGACATCAAGGACCGTGACGAAGTGCCTTATTGGGGGCGAGTCAAACTGGTTCGGCAGGAACGAGATGCCGGCAACCGCAAGACGCTGGACGACGTTCTGGCAATCGATGGCTTTGCGTTTCGTGAGGTGCGAACCTACGGATGGGCGTGGGCAGCATGCGAGTTCTTCGATTCGCACCCGGAATTCCAGGATGCCTTCCGCAAACTTCCGTCGGTCGCCAGTCGTTCGGCCAACGAATTCAATCACCAATTCCGGCAACTACTGTCCGACAAATGGCCAGAGGCTGGTCGGCAATGGCATTGGATGGTCGACGAAATCGAATACGGTTACGACGTCGCTCAATCGAACCTGGTCGATGTCACGGAACGTACGACGACGGCAAACGAGACGGCTTTCAAGTTAGCCGTCGACCGAGGTTGGCAATCGACCGGTATCCAGATGCAAGCCGGGCAAGCTCTGCAAATTTCGGCCACGGGTCGTTTCCAGATCAAGCACGATGGTGAATCCTGGCCATGCACGGCCAACGGCGCGTCGATCGAATACTATCGCGGTCGACCGGTGGGTCGTTTGATCGCCGCGGTCGGCCAACCCGGTCAAACGCTGACTCTGAAAAGCATGGACGTTGGGTCGGACGGGGTGTTGGAATTTGCTGGCAGTGGGGCGCTTGGCACGCTGTATCTGCGAATCAACGAATCGCCTGCTGCCTGGAACGACAATCAGGGTCAGTTGACGATCAAGGTGACTCCTCGAACGGAATGACGACTAGTCGCGTCACTTACTCAAAAGCCAGCGTAGTAGCTTCTCGCCAAATTGATCGAATCGGCTGGAGATATCGATTTCGGTCAACCAGAGGCGGTGAAGTTGCGACGGCCGAGTGTTGATTGATTGACTCTCGCTGACTCTCGTTGACGAAAGTGCCAGTCATCGGACACAATCTAGGGCATCCAATAGCCAGCCGAGTCAAAAAACTCTCCATCGAGGTAAGAATGAATTTCTTGAATTCCGTCGATCCCCAACTCAACGAACACATCATCGCCGAGTCCCAGCGTCAACAAGACGGCTTGGAAATGATCGCCAGCGAGAATTACACCAGCCCGGCCGTGATGGAAGCCGCGGGCAGCATCCTGACCAACAAGTACGCCGAGGGCTACCCGGGTCGTCGTTACTACGGCGGTTGCGAGCATGTGGACGAGATTGAAGATCTGGCTCGGGATCGTGCGACTCAATTGTTTGGCGCCGAATTTGCCAACGTCCAGCCTCACAGCGGTTCGCAAGCCAACCAGGCGGTTTACTTGACGCTGTTGGAAACCGGCGACACGGTGTTAGGATTCGATCTGGCTCACGGCGGTCACCTGACGCACGGCATGCACTTGAATCTGTCGGGCAAACTTTATGACTTCAAGCATTACGGCGTTACCGAAGACACACACGTTATCGATTTTGATCAAGTCGCCAGTTTGGCTCGCGAGCACAAACCGAAACTGATTGTGGCCGGTGCCAGTGCCTATCCGCGTGAACTGGACCACGAAAAGTTCCGCGAGATTTGTGACGAGGTTGGCGCGAAGTTGTTCGTCGACATGTCGCACTACGCGGGCCTGGTTGCCGGTGGCCAACACCACAACCCGGTCACCGTTGCCGATTACGTCACAACGACGACTCACAAGACCTTGCGGGGTCCGCGTGGCGGATTGATTCTGTGCAAGAAAAAGGCTGCCAAGAATATCAACCGCAGCGTCTTCCCGGGTATGCAAGGCGGACCGTTGGTACATGTCATTGCCGGAAAGGCCGTTTGTTTCCACGAGGCCCTGCAGCCGGAATTCAAAACCTATGCCAAGCAAGTCGTCGACAACGCCAAGGCTTTGGCCGACGTTTTGATGAGCGGTGGACTGCGATTGATGAGCGGCGGTACCGACAATCACTTGATGCTGGTCGACGTGACTGCGGTCGGCACGACGGGCAAGGTAGCCGAGAAGGCACTGGAAGAATGCGGTGTCACGGTCAACATGAACATGATCCCTTACGACAAGCGCAAGCCAATGGATCCAAGTGGCGTTCGAATTGGAACGCCCGCTTTGACGACTCGTGGGATGGGTGTTACGCAGATGAAGGACGTCGGAGGATGGATCGTTTCGGCTTTGAAAGATCCGGAGAACAGTTCGCTGCTATCCGAAATCCGCGGCCAGGTATCTGAACTGTGTACGCAGTTTCCGGTTCCGGCAGCGGCCATTACCGTTTAAGCAGCCGCGAAAAAAATGACGGCCACGTGTCGTACACACGTCCTCATCAGAAACCGGGATTCCCGAATGCAAAAGAGACTAGCAGGTCTGCTACGCGATACGTGGTGGTTGTGGCTCGCCTTCGCCGTGATTGCGATCGTCATGACGATTCGAATCAGCCCCGTGTTTCTGGTGATGTTTCCAATCCTGACCGTGGCCTTCTTCTACTACGCCGGCATCCGTTACGACGATGACGGCAAGCACAAAGGCGAAGGCGAAACACACTGAGGCTTTGATTTGCTGAAATTAGTCGTCAGCGATGAAGCGCTGCCAATCCCATTCGCTACTGGCCCATGCCATTGCTGCCAGACACATCAGCAGGATCAGCGAGGCAACGGAAAACGGATGCAATGACGGCGGGCGATACGGCAATTCCAGTTTGTGAGTAAACGGGAGTGGCTCGATCCGAATCTGGGTCCAGCCCTCCGGTGTATTCCGCCAAACGTGGTCTTTCATCGGCGGAAATTCCTGCGTCCTGCGGAATGAGGCCTGCCACGTTTTCACTGGCTGGGATCGGCTCGGGCTGCTGGCTAAGTGAACAAGGTCGTTTGTATCGGAAAGGAAAACGTTTGTTGTTTCCTGAGCATTGCCGATCAGTTCTGAATCTGCAGTCGTGTCACACCAAAATAGAATGGCAACAATACCGACACAAATCATGCCTGGTAAGGCAAAGGTTGAGCGGTTTGTAGCTATGTTCACGTTCATTGAAGGCATCATTTGCACCGGATTGAGTTATCAGGATGCAATATTGCAAAGGTCGTTCCGTTAGCCAGTTCCGGTTCCGGTTGCACGGATGATCAGGTTTGAGACGGTGATGGGTTGTTGATTTTGTGCCCGGTCGATGCAAAATCGCAACAGCCGACATTTTGTCGTGGCAATTCATCAACACACAACGACCACTCGATAATTAGAATGGAAGTGTGGAATAGGTGAACGTTGGAAATGTCAATCTGGTTTGGGTCTCTCAATAGCAATGAGCTCGCAACAAAGAAAACTCAACCGACGATTATTCAAGCAGGCGGAAGGCTACCTTGAACTGGCGACGCTGTTTGATGACCAGTTCATTCTTGACCAGAATCGAAAAACGGACTTGGCTCGCGGCTGTATCGCGACACTCGACAGGATCGTAAACCCCGGCACTCGCGAATCGCGTGTTCTTTATTTGAAGGGGCAAGCGTTGCGATTGGCCGAGGAATATGATGAGGCGCTGGAGGCTCTCGAGCAGTCGTTTGAACTGGACTCGTCAAATATCCATACTTGTCTGGCGATGGCCTGGTGTTTCAAACGAAAACAACAAGTCGGCTTGGCGGTCGAGGCGATGCAAAAGGCTCTGGCGATCAACAACACCAGCGGCATCGCTCACTACAATATGTCCTGCTATCTGGCACTGCTAAAGCAAAACGAAATGGCGCTGGCGCATCTGGCCAAGGCGATTGAAATCGATCCCGTCTATCGAGACCTTGCCGTCGCCGAATCCGATTTTGATCCGATTCGGGACGATCCTGGCTTTCAGGACAAGACGGTTCCTGTCGCCAGTTGACGCGAATCGCCAATTCAGCGCTGTAAATACAAGCACGAAGCGCCAGCGAGTGGTTACAAACCGAAAAACCTCTCGCTGGCGCTTCGTGCTTGTATTGTTATTCCTTGTTCCAGTGCCTGTAGCATTCTCTTCAAATTAATACACTTGTTTCGCGGCCATTCTCTGCCGACAATCTCCGTTCGAAAAGAGTTGTCATGTTTTCAACATTGAGGAATAGTAATGCAGAGTCGTTTGACAGGTTTGCTGGTCGTATCGCTGGTTTTGGGAGTATCGATTGGCTTCAGTGCTGCTCCTCAGGAAGAAGGAAAGCAAGAAGAGAAGAAGCAGGAACAAGAACAGGCGATGACGGTGCCTGATGAATTTCCTGCGATCGACAACATGCATCACTTCATGGAATACATCGCGCAACCGGCTTACAAGAATCTGAAAGAAGCGATCGCCGAAGAACCGGCCTCGCGCCGAGAATGGAAGCAGGTCAAGAGTTACGCTTTGACTCTGGCAGAGACCAGCGCTTTGGTCGCCGATCGGGTTCCGGAAGACGCGACGGAAGAGCAGATCAAGGAGTGGCGCAAGTACGCCTGGAATGTTCGCGAAACAGGCCGACTCGTGTATCGATCGACACGTGATTACGCCAAGGCACGCGAAAACTACGAACTGATGATCGACAATTGCAACCAATGTCATACGGTCTTTGCTGACGGCCAATACCAACTGGATAAGTAGTGTTACCCGATGCGTTTGTGGATCGCTTGCGGGAAATCGTGACACCTCGCGATTTTCCGTCAGTGATCGAGAGTTTTTTGCTTCCCAAACAGACGGCCTTTCGAGTCAATCGAATTCTGGCTGAATCGTCGGACGTCGCGAACCAGTTGGCAGCTGCCAATTTGCCTTTGCATCCGGTCGATTGGTGTGAGCATGCGTTCTGTGTGTCGCCAGAACATCGAACGGCATTGACTCACAGCGCTGCAGCGACTGAAAACCGGATCTATGTGCAAGGGCTATCCAGTATCCTGGCGACATTGATTCTTGATCCACAACCGGGTGAGTGGAATCTTGATCTGGCCGCGGCGCCGGGTGGCAAGTCATCGCACATGGTGGCATTGATGAACAATCAGGGAAAGCTATCCGTCGTGGAACCGATTCGCAAACGAATGTATCGTTTGGCGGACAACCTGAAGCGACTCGGATCGGAAATCAGCAAGACCTATCTGATGGATGGTCGTAAAGCCGGGCAAAAGGTGCCGGGTCGTTTCGATCGAGTGTTGCTGGACGCTCCTTGCAGTAGTGAATCGCGGATGCGGGCGGACGAACCGAAGTCGTTTGAGTTTTGGAGTGATCGAAAGATCCGCGAACAATCGAGAAAACAGTCTGGCTTGATTCAATCGGCCTTCACGACGCTAAAACCTGGTGGCACGATGTTGTATTGCACCTGCAGTTTTGCACCAGAAGAGAACGAGGCCATTGTCAGCGGTCTACTGAATTCGGTCGGCCAACAAGCCGAGGTCTTGCCCATCGATATGCCGATCGACAACTGGCAAGCCGGTTTGTCTCGCTTTGGTGACAGCCAATACCACGAAGACGTCGACAAGACGCGGCGCATACTGCCCAACGAGTGGTTCGATGGTTTCTACCTGGCCCGAATCAAGAAACGAGCCGACATTGAATAGTGATGGCAACAATGCAAGTCAGATTCCGCCTGGCACACCCGATTCCGACTCACCAAAATTGGGTTCATCTATTCCAGTGAACCCAGCCTATTCGACGACTTTGTTCGTCGGGATCATCGTTCTCGCCCAAGCGGGCTTCTGGTTCTACTCGATGCCGTGGCCTCAAATTCAGGAACCGCAGAATCTGAAGACGGCTTGCATGTCGTGTTTCATCGCCGCCATGGTGTTGCTGGTGATTCCACTCTTGATCGCTCGTGTCGTCTTCCGACGTGGATTCTTCGAATTGGGATTGGGGCCTGGCGATTTCCAATTCGGTTGGCGAGCCATTTTTTGGTGTGCGCCCGCTATGGTGATCGGAACATGGATAGGTTCTGGCGACGCTCAAATCAAAGCGTTCTATCCACTGCCGGGAGATTCGATTGGAGATTCCGCTGCCGACATGGTTGTCTGGTTCTCGGTTTACTTTTTGTACTACGTCGCTTTCGAATTCTTTTACCGTGGCTTCATGCTGCGAGGCTTGCAACAATTCGACTCAACGCGGTACATGTGGAGGTTAATCGCTATTCAGGCGGTCTTGTGCTTTCTGATTCATATCGGAAAGCCCAACGCAGAGTTGATCGCCTCGTTACCAGCATCCGTTTTGTTTGGCTGGATCGCATGGCGTAGCCGCAGCATCTGGTACGGCTTGGCGATTCACTTTCTGGTGGGCGTCGTCAACGATCTGGCGGCGATGTGATTCGTTCGAAATACCGATCGCCAGCAATACAAGCACGAAGCGCAAGCGAGTGGTTCCAAACCGCAAAACCACTCGCTTGCGCATTTGCGAATCGTACTTGCATCGTGCTCGTATTGTATTTTCAAACGCGGCACACCGTGACTTATTCGATCAGGTATCCAGCCCCAGACGGCGCCGCGCGATTTCGGCATGATAAACGACATGCCCGCCAAGGATGAACAGGTTCGCTTTGGCAGATACGGCAGCGTCCGATGCTGTGCCCATGTTTTCCAACGATTCGGGCGTTAGACGTTTGGCCAACAGCACATTGGATCGTCGCAAGTGTTCGAATTCGGCCAGCAAGTCGGACATCGATACCGTCTCGTAATCCAGGTTATCGACATAGATGTTTTGTTCCATTCCTGGAATCGGCGTCGGATCGTTCGCGGCGATTCGCAACAATCGCGTGCTGAAAATTCGCTCGCAATCGATCAAGTGCCCCATCAACTGTTTCAGAGTCCAGGTGTAGGGATCGTGTGGCTTGCTGTCCTCGCCGGCGGGCAACGAACCGAACATGTTGTTCAGCTCGTCGATCTGGGCTTCAAAGGCAGGCAAGAATTCCGGAGGCGAAAACCGGCTGATGTAATTCTCGTAGTACTCGGCGTATTCAGAGGAAGTTGGCGTTGAGAATTTAGTGCGGACCATAATGTCTCCGGATTCGGGAATTCGCTATCGAGTTTGAAGAATAGCCATCAATATCGGACGCGAATCAGACTCTGGCAACAACAAATTCCGAAATGGACATAAACCGGATCAGTTGAAACATCGCAAATACACAAGTGCGTCCGCGATATGGTAAATTCTCCATCTCAAATCACATTGGTTACCAAATTTCAGATTCAAGAGTCGTCGCCATGAGTTTACTTCGCGCCAGTTTATTCACCGTTTCTTTGTTTGCCATGCTACAAATTGCTGCGCCATTGCAGGCGCAGGATTGGCCTGCGTTTCGCGGCGGCGATGGCTTGGGGACGGCTCAGCCGGGCGGGATTTTGAGCAACTCGGCGCCAGCCAGCCAAAAGGTCGATCTGAAAATTCGTTGGAGACGGACGTTGGGCAGCGGCTATTCCAGCGTTGTCGTAGTCGGCGACCGAGTCGTCACTTGCTATACCGACGGTGAAAGCGACAAGGTGATTTGCCTGAACAAACAATCGGGCGAACCGATTTGGGACAGCAAACTGGGGGCTCATTTCAAAGGTGAGAACGGTTCATTCAATGGCCCAATTGCGACGCCGCTGATTCAAGATGAACTGGTTTATGCGCTCGACCCGGCCGGTCGATTCACATGCCTGAATCTGGCCGATGGCGCTGAGGTCTGGTCAAAAGATATGGTCGGTGATTTTGGGTCAGTGAAGCCGCTGTACGGATTCGCGACCTCGCCCATCATTGTCGGCGACATGTTGATCCTGCAAACAGGTACCAAGGAAAAATCGCTTTCCGGACTCGATCCCAAAACGGGTGTCATCCAATGGTCAGTCAGCGATGATTCGATCAGTTCACAGACGCCCGTGGCCATGACTTTTCAGGGCCGCTCGATCGTATTGGCTGCTGGAGGAAAGAAGCTGATCGGCGTTAATCCAACCGATGGCAAATTGCTGTTCGAATTCGAGCACCAGGGTGGCAATGGCGGAGCAATAGTACCAGTGCCGATCGGTAATGACCGAGTTGTTATGACGTTGGACGATGCATTTAGCAAAGCCGTAAAGTTGCGCCCTGGCAACGATGATTTGATCGAGGTTTCCGAGGAATGGCAGAACCGTTCCATCAAAAACACGTACAACGTTCCGGCGTTGTCGGGCGAAAGTTTGTTTGCTTACTCCACACGGATTCTGACCTGCGTCGACCCCGACACTGGCAATGCACGTTGGAAGAGCAGGGCACCCGGCGATGGATTCCTGATCACAATCGATGACCATTTAATAATCAATACCAAACAGGGCGGTTTGCACGTCGCCAAAGTGAACGCCGAGAAATATGACGAAGTCGCCTCGCTGGATCTGTTCGACGACGTTTGTTGGTCGTTGCCGGCGTACAGCGACAATGCGATTTTCTGTCGTAACTTGAAAGAGATCGTTCGTGTCGATATTGTCGCTGCGCCTTCGAACAACATGGGCGGTTCCGAGGGTCAGAAAATGGGTCCGGCGATTGCCGAATTGGCCGCCAACTGGTCGCAAGCCGAGGACAATGAAAAGCAGGCCACGATCGACAAATTCCTGAAGGACCAATCGAGTTTTCCGATCGTAAAAGATGGCATTGCGACATTTGTTTATCGCGGACCTGGCAAGGATGTGGCGGTTGCAGCAGACATTTTTGGTGCCAGACAAGAACGCAAGATGAAACGTTTCGAAGACTCCGATTTGTTTTTCTACGAGGTGGAATTGCAGCCGACGCAGCGCACCAATTACATGTTCCTTGTCGATTACAAACCGCAAACCGATCCGCTGAATGATCGCCAGGTCACCAGTTCGATGTATGCCGGTGAAATGGAGTTTGCCATGCGATTGCGAGACGAACCGCCACTGGAAATGTCCTGGTTTGGGATGTCGCAATGGAAACAGCCGGAGTACCTGGAATCGATTCCAGCGGATTTGCGAGGTTCGATCTCCACCGAGAACTTTGCCAGCGAGGTGATCGAATCCGGATTCGATTGCGAAGTCTACTTGCCGGCAGGCTACGCCGAGTCAGAAGATCCCTACCGCACGATCTACGTTTTCGCCTCGCCCGGAGGCCGCCAGTTAGGCCAGTTGGTTGAGGCGGTCGACAATATTTTCGCTACGGAAAATCCCGGTGTCGAACCGGCGATTTTGATTTTCGCAACATTCCCGCCAACGCCGGCAGCCAACCAGGCGATGATCGACGAATTGATTCCAGCCATCGACAAGAAGTATCGGACGAAGGCAAACCGCGAATCAAGAACTACGGTTGGATTTGGGTTTGCGGGCGGAGGCGCCATTTCGCAAGCCACCAGCAACCCGGACAAGTTTTGCGGGACTGCAGTTTATTCACCGCTGATTTTCGATGCGGAGTCGGCGAGAGTTACAGGCTTGATCGAGCAATTGGACCAACCAATGGAAATCTATATTGAATGGGGTCGATTCGACATGTTCAATCCGCATGAGAATTGGGACATTCGGGCTTCGTCGAAAGATGTGTTTGACTTTTGCCAACAACAGCAGCGAGTACAGGTTCGGGGCGGAATGGTCAACGATTCAACGGACTGGTCAAGTTGGCGGAATCGATACCTGGAATTTCTGAAGGTTGGTCAACAAAAATAGACCGCAGCGTTCAGGCAGCGGTCTATTTGTTTTCGTTTTGTTGGGCGAATTCGTTGAGCGAACTAGTGGTCCGTCAAACCTGAAGTGAATAGTTTGTAGTACCGCCTTTAGGCGGAATTCCGGCTGAAGCCGGTACTACGAACACGTCAACTCAGCTCTGACAAACCACTAGGCTAAATTCGCTTTCGATCATCGCTCAATGATCATTCGCCAAGTTTTTTCAGGCGGATGTCTTTGAA
>CAZPOL010000026.1:0-7523 GCA_964588195.1 uncultured Pirellulaceae bacterium
CAGCGTGGGTCGACCGCGATGATGAAGAATGGCGTCGCTGGTTTGCTGGACCCGTTCAAGTTGCTGGAGAGTGCGGTTGAGTTGCCGTTGGTTGCCTGGGCACGCCAATCAGAAATCACTGCTGATCGTGCTGGGTTATTGGCATCCGGCGGGCTGCATCAGGCTCGTCGCACACTCATGATGTGGTCGCTGCGTTCACCGATGCTCTATCGAAAGATCAATATCCAGGCATGGCTGGAGCAGCAGGAAGAAGATACCAGCAACAACAACGTGCGATTGGCTGAGGCGGTTACATCTTCGACACCGTATTTGACTCGCCGCCTGAAATTAATGCAGGAGTACGAAGCCATGCCAGAAATCTCGCAGTTTCGACACAAGATCATGCGAGCCTACAAAGCCCAGAAGGCTGAGGCACAAAAAGCAAACGAACAAGAGTCGCAGCAACGACAACATTCGTCGAGCGGTGCCAATTCGAGCGGTGCTAATACTAACGTCGCCAATACGAAGGAAGCGACAAACGCGGCAGCCCCGGCGTCTACTTCCCCAGGTGCGATTCAATTCAGTTGCCCGGCATGCCAAAAGCAAATTTTCCTGCCCACCGAAGGCCTCGCCGACAAGACAGCTGTCGCCGTGAAGTGCCCTGTTGCGAATTGCCAGAAAATTTCACGGGTCTCGATTGCCGCTGGCAAACAGCAGCCCAAGAAGCCGCCCGTTAGTGACGCTCCGAATGGTGAAGCCACGGAAGATTTCAATGAATCCCTGTCGCAGATGGGAGGCTAACTGGAATAGATGATTGAGTCCACAAACGATTGGGACGCTCATATTCACGAGGCCTGGTCAAAGAAGAAATCGCAAAACAAAGACAGATACATTTTAACAAACAAATTTTGGAGCTTAATAATGATCGACGGCACCTGGAATTCGAACGAGTTGGAAATTGATTTGGTAAACGATGGCGATCTTGCCGACATGACGCTGGACGTTGTTGAAGGGAGTCTGGAATTGCCGCCGGACCTGGCAGACGAGGCAATGGATGGAGATCAGGTAGACCACCTGGAAAATGCCGCGACCGCTCAGGCCGCATCGGATATGGCGGTCGAAGTTGGTGACTACGAATCGGCCCAACAGCTTCGGGAAGTTGCCGAAGACGAGTTCGCGGCCGCTGGTTCCGATTCAGAATTGGAAGGCCCAACTTCGTTTGAACTCGAACAAGCCGTCGAGCATCAAGAGCGGGCAGGGGAACTGGAAGCTCAGCAGGCCGAACAGGCACAGGCCGGCGACTACGCTGCGGCTCGAGAGTCTTCCCTGGACGCGGCAAGCGAAACGCAGGCGGCTGATGAGCTTGCTGGTGGAAGCGACCATTCGGGACAATCACAATTGGATGCCGACAACATGGATTGGGCCGACTTTCATCAAGAGATTTCAAACGATAGTTTGGCTTCGGCCACAGAGTACTTTGAAGATGGAAACGTGGACGCCGCTGAAAACGCTCTGGGCGTCGCCACCGACGAACACGCCGTCGCGGATCACTACGGAGACCTCGGCGAACATGGTGGGGAGGTTGCTGACTTTGATCCCTCGTCTTATGTCGAGTCGAACCATGTCGACAGTTACTCACCCGCCGATATCGATGTCGCGGATACCTCATCGACCATCGATACGTCAGTCGATACATCGACGACTGATTATTCGATCGACACGACCTCTACAGATGACTTCTCTGACTAAAAAAATTCGGATGATGGCAAATCGTGTTCGCAGCGGAACTTCACCATCGAATTTCGAAAACACGATAACAAGCTCTGCATTTTCAGTTACGATATTAGTGGATAGACCTGATGGCAGAATTGTCGATCGGAGTAAGGCGGGATGGGAAACAAGAACGAACAAGATCAGGAATTGGCAAGTCCGATGGGGCTTCCCCCAGACCTGAATTCGATCATCGATGACGACACGGAAGGCGGGCAAGATCGCATCCAGACTTTGCGTGGCGAGCAACCGGATGACAATGCGGCGAAGAAACGCCGAACCGGTTTGTTTGGTCGCGGTAAGGTCCCCGTGATCGAGGGCTATGAAATCGATCGAAAGTTGGGTCAGGGAGGAATGGGCTCAGTCTATCTTGCCACGGACCAAACGTTGATGCGTCAGGTCGCGATCAAAATCGTGACTCAGTCGTTTCGAGAAGACTCGGGGCAGCTCGATCGCTTTGAGGCAGAGATCCAAACGCTCGCGGCATTAAAGCATCCGAATATCGCGCAACTCTATTCGGCCGGATCTTGCCAGGACCTGCCGTACTTTGTGATGGAATTTGTCGACGGTGCAACGCTGGAATCGTATGCGAAACAACCTCTGAAATCAAAAGAGGCGGCCGCGATGGTTTCGAAATTGTGCGAGGCAGTTGCTTACTGCCATGAAAACGGTGTGTTGCACAGAGACCTAAAGCCATCCAACGTTTTGCTGGACGAAAAACAGCAACCCAAGATTGCGGATTTCGGATTGGCCAAGGCGATTGATGCTGATTCTTCGAACACTCGAACAGGCGAAATTCTGGGGACGCCAGGATTTATGGCGCCCGAACAAGCCAGTGGTGTCGTGCGGTCATTTACTGCAGCTTGCGACATTTATGCGTTGGGTGCAATTCTCTATCGATTGTTGACCGGGCGTCCACCTTTCGTTGCGGCAGAACCCTGGCAAGCGGTCATGCAGGTGTTGGCCGAAGACCCAGTCCCGCCCAGACGACTGGTTGGAAACATACCGATCGATTTGCAAACGATCTGTTTGAAATGTTTGGACAAGAAAGCCGCCAAACGATATCAATCGGCGAATGAGTTACGTGCGGACTTGCAGTGTTTTCTGGATGGGAAACCTGTTTCAGCGCGGCCAGCAGGTGTGATTGAAAAGTCAGCCAAGTGGATCAACAGGAATCGGGTCAAAGCCTTGTTGCTTACCACTCTGGGTGCGCTAGGAATCGCTGCGTTGTTCGGTCTTTCATGGCACAACCAGGTGCTGTCCGGGGAATTGGCCAAGACCAAACGGCTGGCCGATCACGGTAGCGAATTATCGAACTGGTTGATCAGCGACCATTTGAACTCGCTCAGTCAGATTGTCGGGACGACCAAACCACGTCATGAAGTTACATCGCGAGTGCGTGTTTTTCTGGACGCCAGTTATGCGGACATTCCTCCAGACGTGAAATACACTCGTCGCTTGGGCAGGTCGTACGCGCAGCTGGCTGCGATTACCGGTGGTGTTGACCAAAACAATCTGGGCGACCACGAACAGGCGGAAGAATATTACCTGCGAGCGTTGCAGTTGTACGACCGGGCCTCTGAGCAAGACCGTCAGGATCTGGCAACCAGGCAGCTTCGTGTCTCCAGTCTGCTGGGACTGTCAGGCACTTATCTGGAATTGAAGAAACCCAAAGAAGGCGAGCTATATTTTCGGCAGGCAAAGCGGGCGATCGAGCAATGGAACGAAGACGATTGGCGATCTCAACTTTTGGCGATGGAGGTCTTGAGCACCGAGGCTGATTGGCTGATGGCCAGAAATGAATTCGAGGCTGCTCTGAAAGTTTGGCAAGAATTTGAAGAACAACTGGTTGGGTTATCAGAGGACGCAAACCAGCAGGAGGTGGAACACCGCCAGGTCTTGCTTGGAACGAACCGCGGTGATTGTCTATCGAATCTGGGGCAACATGCGGAAGCCGAAGCGGCGTTTCGAGACGCGCTTGAAATTGTCGAACAAAACGCCCAGGAAGACCCGAACAACGTGCTGTTTCAGATCCATTGGAGTGCCGTTTTGGGACGTTTAGGAAGTGCGTTGTACTCACAGGAAAAGACAGCGGAGGCCCTGGTTTGTTATCAGGAAGCTCTTGAGATTTCAAAGAAGATTGTTGCCGGCGATGTAGATAACGTTGAGGCCGTGTCGGCTTTGGCAACAAAACACGCCAATATCAGCGACCTGCTGCTTTACATGAATGATATTCCGGCAGCAGAGGAATCGATCGATGAAGCGATCGAGATTTTGCAAACTCTGCGCGACAAAAATCAACTCGGTCTTTGGGACAAACGCCAAATGGCTATTTGTATGCAGTCCAAAGCCAATCTTGTGATGATGTCGGGCGACCTTGCCAAAGCAAAGCAGTTGTACGAACAGCACGATACGTTTTGCCAGGATCTCATCACAACTGATCGAGATTCGATTCCAGAGCTTACTCAACTGGCCGAGAACTACTTCCAACACAGCTTGTTGATGTTGTCTGCCTGGATGGAGAAGGAATTTGATGCCAGTACGGCTCGCGAAAGCCAGGCGTACCTGGACATCATTGGCAAGCTGGATCAATGCGAAGACTACTTCAAGCGGATCGCTGAGGCAGGATCATTAAATTCTGATCAACTTGCCATTCGGGAAAGAACAGACGCCGTTCGAGAGTTGATTGAGGAAACGATCGATCAGTTGATTGAAGCCAAAAACGCCGAAGGACGCTCTGATTTTTAGGCACGTTGAAGAATCGCCTGGTTTCCAAAATCGACTTCATTTCCAGTCAGCGGGCAATAAATCCTGAACACTCGCGAACAGGCCAAGTGCAACGAGTTCCTCTTTGAGGTCCTCGGGAGTCGGAGACTCCAACCCGTCGGCAACTTCCGCGACCAGGATTTCAACGAATTTGACTCGGGCACGCCGAAGCAGTTGGCGAGTGTTGGCGGGTTTGAATTCGCGGCCAACCGATGTGGAAAGTTCGGCTGCCAGTTCCGTCGATGATGCTTTGGGGGAATCCGACCGCAGCTTCAACAACGTGTGTGCCACACTGTTCGGTTGCGAATCTTGCCAGCTCAACAATTTGTCCCAGACATTTGACAACACATTTTCACGCCATTGCGCAGTCCATTTCTCGTCCTGTTTTTCGACTTCCTGATTGTCATCGTCCAGAAGCGATAAATCGAAGTCGGCTGACGAACGTCGATTCTCCTTGGCCCAATAATTCCGCGCCATGTTTCGGATCGCTGTTTTCAACAGATCCCGGAATCGGCCACGGCTGGGGTCAGCTCCTGCGAAGTCGCCTTTCAGCACCCGCACGATCGCATCCTGTGACAATTCGTCTGCCAGAGATGGGTCGCGAACGACGACCTGGACGAAGTGGCGAATCGCCGGTGCGTAGCGCATGACGAGTGATTGACGGGCGGCTGCGGAGGATTCACCAACGATCGAAGCCTGATGGGCTTTGCGAATCATGCTCCATTGAGTCTGCATGTTGCCAAGATCCAAACTGACTTGTTCTTCGGAATTCATTTCTCACTCTCTGGATCGATGGCAATTAAAACGGAAGCACTCCAGGACCAACTTAACATTCCGCCCCGATTTCGATTGTACTTAATCAGCCAACAAATTTCCGCCAGGCATAACAAAGATTTTGCACCCGGATCATCATTTGGAATGCGTCAACCAGAAGGTGGCTGCAGATGGGCATGTCGGGTTGCCAATGATGGTTCAATTACGCCGGCATGGAAATTTGCTTTTTGAAAAAAACTGCTGCAGCCCAGCGAACTTTCCAATTGATGCGGCGTCATATACAGCAAGCGAAAGAACGTGACACGTTGTTGGCAGATCTTTTCGCGACGACATAACGGGACGCTGGTCCAATGGGAAGACATCTGTTTTGCACGCAGAAGACCGGGGTTCGATTCCCCGGCGCTCCACTCGTTATCAAGGCATGGTACGCAATCTGGTAAAGCGGCGAAGCTCAAACCTTCGTGATTCTGTGGGTTCGACTCCCACCTGTGCCACTAAATTTTTGAGCATGCTACGAGGGTCGACTGAGCATTGGCGAGCTCACCTGGTTGTAACCCAGACGTTATTGAAACTGTGGCGGTTCAACTCCGTCTCGGCCCACTTTGAGAGAACCAATTCCAGACAAGGATTTTGATCCGGGTTCGAAGCCCGTTTTTTCGGTGCCGTAGTGTCAACGGTTCAGCACGTCAGATTGTCGATCTGATAGAGCGGGTTCGAATCCCGTCGGCATCGCTTTCCACAACACGGCTCGTTCGTCTATCGGTTCAGGATACCAGCTTCTCAAGCTGGAGAGATGGGTTCGATTCCCATACGAGCTACTTGTGAAGTCCAGGAAAACAGGACGTCACCTGTTTGAAACAGATTGCAGACGAGCACGGGTCTCAGGCAGCTTTCATACGGCAGCCCTGTTCGGTTCGATACCGAAGTCTGCAACTTTTGCACAAACTATATAGCGGATGGACCAGTGTCCAGTCGAGTCTCATAAGCTCTTCCGGCCAGGTGCGACCCCTGGATCCGCCACTCGTTCAACCGAACGCGATCGCGACAACAAGTCGCCAATTTTAATGGAAGGTAGCCGGATACGGTTTGCCGGGCCGGTCTGCTAAACCGCGCGAATGAAAGATGTCATGAGGGTTCAAATCCCTTGCCTTCCGCTTACTGTCCTTGGAGTGTGCTGGATTCGCACGCGACCCTGCGAAGGTCGAAGACCAGGTTCGATTCCTGGTAAGGGCACTGTCGTGAAACCGCTGCTGATGTTTGGCAACCGAGTTAGTACACGTCTAACCAATCAATCCGTGGATGACTTTAGGGTCATTAGCGGGACCAATCAGCCGCTGATCCAATCCTTGAAACGGGAAACTGAACTCGTGTGGATCGAATCCAAGCAGGTGCAATATGGTCGCCTGCAAATCACGAACGCCAACCGGGTCCTTGGTAATTGTGTAAGCAAAATCGTCTGTCTCGCCGTAACTTGTTCCCGCTTTCACGCCGCCACCTGCCATCCAGATTGAAAAACAATCCGGATGATGGTCGCGTCCCAGCAGTTTGGATCCATTACGCGCTTCGTTCATGGCCGTGCGTCCAAATTCGCCTCCCCAAACAACCAATGTCTCGTCCAACAAGCCACGCTCGGACAAGTCGTTCAACAGAGCTGATATGGGTTGGTCCGCCTGTTTGCATTTCTTTGGAAACTGAGTTGCTAAATCGTCACCCGGATTGGTGCCATGAACGTCCCAACCCCAATCGAACAATTGAACAAAGCGAACACCTTGCTCGACCAGTCGTCGCGCCAGCAAGCAGTTGTTGGAGAATGAGGCGGCGCCCGGTTCAGCGCCGTAGTCCTGGAGTGTTTGTTTCGATTCCTTCGCGATATCCATTACTTCGGGGACCGCAGTCTGCATCCGAAACGCCAGTTCGTACTGGCTGATACGTGTCAGAGTTTCCGGGTCGCCAAATTCCTGATTCTCAATTTGATTCAGTTTATTTAACGCGTCCAGACTTGCCCGCCGCACATCACGACTGATGCCCGGTGGGTTGTTGACGAACAGAATCGGATCGCCACCGCTGCGGCATTGCACGCCCTGGAAGACTCCAGGCAGAAAACCGCTTCCCCAAAGTTGTTTACCACCGGATGGAAGTTTGCCACCGGAAACCATCACGATGTATCCAGGCAGGTTTTCGTTTTCGCTACCCAGTCCGTACGTGACCCACGATCCCATCCCGGGCCCACCGAA
>CAZPOL010000026.1:7623-14560 GCA_964588195.1 uncultured Pirellulaceae bacterium
CGTTTTCGCTACCCAGTCCGTACGTGACCCACGATCCCATCCCGGGCCCACCGAATTGTGGTGTGCCGGTGTGCAGCAACAATTGGGCGGGTGCATGATTGAATTGATCGGTAAACATCGTCTTGATCACGCACAGCTTGTCTGCATGCGTGGCGATTTTCGGAAACAGATCGCTAATCCATGTTCCACTTTCGCCGTGCTGATTAAATTTTGCCTGAGGACCAAGCAGCTTGGGACGTCCTTTGATAAACGGAAAGGCACGATCTGCCATCAACTCATCCGGGCACAATTCCATATGCCTTTTTTCGAGGACCGGTTTGTAATCGAAGGTTTCGTGTTGCGGAGGCGATCCGGCCATGTGCAGGTAAATGACGTTCTTCGCTTTGGGCGCGATCCGGGTAGCTGGCGCCGCTTGCAAACCGGTTTGGCCAAACAGTTGGGCCATGGCCAATCCACCGAGTCCCACCTGGCAATTGCGCAGAAAATGCCGTCGCGTTTGCAAGCGCGTTTCCTGAAGCTTCAATTCGGTTCGGTGGTTACTCATGAATTCTTGCGTCGATTTTAGTGCGTTAGAAATTCGTCGAGGTTCAGGATGACGTTGGCGACGACGGTCAACGCAGCCAACTCAGCATGTTGACCGGTATCGATCTTGCTTGAGTAGCTACCCAATACCGCGGTCGTTTGATCGGGCGCAGTGCGAAACGTAGCAGCCGATTGCGAATAGAGTTCGACCAACACCTCTGTTTGTTGGGGATTGGCGGGGTGGAGCAGGGCGGTTTCCAATCCCAGCTTGATCCTTTGTTCTGCAGTCGTTTGTTCCAGCATCCTTACCGCGAGTGCCTGGGCAGCTTCGAAAAAAGCCTCGTCGTTCAAAGTCATGAATGATTGCAACGGTGTGTTCGTGTTAATCCGTCGCAAACTACAAACGTCACGTGTTGAGGTGTCGAAAGTTTCGAACAGCGGGTGCGGCTGACTACGTTTCAGAAACGTGTAGATCGACCGCCGGTAACGATCCTCGCCCGTACTGGTTGCCCAGACCTCGGCGCCCTTAAACGCGTTGACGACTTGTTTGATCGGATTGGGAGGATAGACGGGCGGGCCATACATTTTTCGACTGAGCAAACCTGATACGGCCAACGCCTGGTCTCGAATTGTTTCTGCAGGCAAACGAACACGAGGCCCCCGCGTCAAATAGGTATTGTCGGGATCCGATTTGATCTGTTCCGCGGTTGCCTTGCTGCTCTGTCGGTAAGTGCGAGACATGACGATTTGTTTCAACGCACGTTTTGTATCCCAGTCGCTGGCAAAATCGATTGCCAGCCAATCGAGTAATTCAGGATGCGAGGGTGGCGAGCCCTGAGTGCCGAAGTCCTCTTCTGTGACAACGATGCCTTGTCCGAACAGCCGCGCCCACAGGCGATTGATGCTGACTCGCGCCGTCAATGGGTTCTGCGGATCGACGAGCCATTCGGCGATTCCCAATCGGTTCGCGACGACGTCTTTGGGAAGTGGATGCAATTCGCCGGGCGTGTCGGCTTTGACGGCCGGGCCAAGATTTTGAAAGTTGCCACGTTTCATGATGTGAGTTGTTCGTTGCTGGTCAGCGGGCAACTCTGCCAGAACAGGAACTTGCAAAGGTTGGTTTCTTTGCCGAATCAGGTTGTCAATCTGTTGTTGAATTGGGTCAAGTTGTTTCTTGTTGAACTTTTCGACCGGCTTCTCCACCGATGTGATTGAAAACTTCAGGCGTCCCGGATTGTTGAAGTGTTTTTTGTGATTACACAGAACCAAAACGAGCAACTCAAAAGAGTCTTTGACAATCAACGGATCCTTGAATTGCAGAATCACAAACTGCTCTTTATTTGCTGCGTTTTCTGTTTGTTGAAAAGTCCAACCTGCAGGATCGTCTGGGTCAGCGAATTCATTGCGAATCAATTTTTCCGGAGCAAAATCTTTTGCGGATGAGCTTGCCGCCGCCGTCTGCAAGGCGACGTCGCCAAAACTATTTTGGCCAGGTTGTTTGGCCATTACGACCAACTGCGACAAAACGAAAGATCCATCTTCGCCTCGCCCGACACAGTTATCGTGGTAAGGAGAGGGCAGGATTTTAAGCCTGAGACCGGTGTACACTCCGGGGTTCATATTGAAACGTACGCCAACTTCATCGTGCGCGGGATTCGGACCTGTGGACAGCAACGATCCATCTTCCTGGAGTTGCAATTCGGAGCTTGCCGATTCCCAAGCGTGAGGCGTCAGCTGTTGCCAGACCGGTTTGCGACGTTTCTGATTCATTCGCAGATCGGAGATCTTTGCATCGATCTGATCCATTTTGAATTTCAGTGACCTCGGCTTAATTTTAATCACTGGATGCTCGTTGCCTCGATCGGCATCGGCGGTTTGATTGAAGAAGTCCAGTAACTGATGGTACTCCGTGTGGTTGATCGGGTCGTACTTGTGCGAATGGCATTCGGCACAACGAACCGTCAGTCCCATCCATGTATTCAGAGTGGTGCTAAGCCGGTCTTTGACCGCGATCGTACGGAACTCTTCATCGTTTGTTCCGCCTTCATTGTTGTTCAATGTGTTGCGATGAAAGGCGGTGGCCAAACGTTGGTCTTCGGTCGGATCAGGCAGCAGGTCCCCGGCCAGCATTTCCTTCGTGAATTGATCGAATGGTTTATTTTCATTCAAGGCTTTGATCAACCAGTCGCGCCACGGCCAGATCGTTCTTTTTTCGTCGCCGGCGTAGCCCACTGTGTCGGCGTAACGAGCCAGGTCCAGCCACATGCTGGCCCAATGTTCGCCAAAGGATTGGTCGGCCAGCAATTGGTCGATGACTCTTTCATAATTCGCATCGGAACTGTCGGCAACAAATGAATCAACCAGTCGCTGGTCGGGTGGCAATCCGGTTAGATCAAGCGCGACACGGCGAATCAAGCGAGCAGGATCGGCCTGTGGAGACAATTCGTCTTGCGCGTCCTGAAGAGATTTCTGCAAGACAAACATGTCAATCGGATGAGCATATTCCTCAGTCCGAAGGTCCGGGATTTTGGTCGCTTGCGGTTTTACAAATGCCCAGTGTGTTTCGTAGTTGGCTCCCTCTTCGATCCATTGCCGAAGCAAGGCGATTTCAGGGCCCGTAAGTCGTTCGCCGTGGCCGGTCGGTGGCATGGGGTCGTCGACCGAGGTGACTCGATCGATCAAGTCACTGAAATCAGGGTCGCCGGGATCGATCGCCGATTCGGTAGCACCGGCAAAAGTATCCAGACGCAGCCCGGCTTGGCGACTGGCTTCGTCAGGCCCGTGGCACGCGGTGCAATGTCGCGAAAGGATCGGGCGAATTTGATCGTTGAAACTGATCCGTGAGGCAGGTGTGTTTGTTTCCTGGGCGATCGCCGGCTGCGTGAAAAGATATGTCGCAGCGACAAGAATTATCGACATCGGAAATACAATGCGGCTGATCATGATCCTATTGTCGCATAGGAAACCGCCTGAAAAAAGTTATTTGGCAGTGATTCAGCGAATTCGCACGAATCGAAGTTTATCTTCGGTGGCTATTGGCTTTCCGAGCGGTGGAAATGCACATGCTTCCACTGTCCATCTTGCTTTTCCCAGACCCGGGTCTCTTCGTTTCGACCGGTACCGGGTGTCCCGTCACTGCCCATTCGCTGTTGCAAACGAACGTAGCTGACTACCGCAGCATCGGGTCCCAGCATGCGAACGTGTGGCGCGGCGATTGTGGTGTTGACGGCCATTCGATGAGAAAGATTGTCGAAGTAGAACTTGTGAAAGGGCATGCCATGAACCAGGTTGCCACGGGCCTCTGGCTCAAAACAACTGAGGCTGTCGTCGCAGAGTTTGGCGTAAGTGTCCCAGTCTCCGGTGGCAATACTGTCCAGCAGTTTTTGAGTCAGATCAATCAAGTGGTCGGCTTGGTCGTTTGCGGGGTCCATATTATTTGTTCGCCGGTACTGGTTTGCGTTGGTAATCGATAAAGGTGAAATCGAAGTCGTTCTTTTCGTCGGCGGTGTTCGCGTCGGACTGCAATTCCTGGTACTCATTCCAATCGACCGTCGGGAATGTGACGTCTCCATCGTCGACCGTGCAATGCACACGAGTCAAATAGAGTTTTTCGGCGAGAGGCAACGCCATGCGGTAAATCTCGCCACCGCCTACAACGAAAACTTCGTCATCGTCTTTCGCCAGCTCGAGAGCCGCTTCCAGGCTGGTTGCGGTTAGCGCACCTTCAAAAGAAAAATCAGGATCCCGCGACAAGATGATCGTTGTGCGTCCGGGCAGCAAGCGGCCAATCGACTCGAAAGTTTTACGGCCCATGATCATGTGGTGGCCCATTGTCAGCTTCTTGAATCGTTTTAGATCAGCCGACAAATGCCAGGGCATGCGATTGTCTCGACCAATCACATCGTTTTCACTCATGGCAACAATGATTGAAATCGTCATACGGCGATGGGTGCCTTGATACCGGGATGTGGGTCGTAGTCGACGACTTCGAAATCTTCAAAGGTGAAGTCGAATATTGATTTGATCTGCGGATTGATTTTTAATCCAGGTCGTGGCCGCGGATCGCGCTTCAGTTGCAATCGTGCCTGGTCGAAATGATTGAGGTACAAATGAGCATCGCCAAAGGAGTGCACGAAGTCTCCGGGCTGCAGTTCTGTTACCTGGGCGATCATCATTGTCAGCAGTGCGTAAGAAGCAATGTTGAATGGGACTCCCAGAAAAACGTCGGCACTTCTTTGGTAGAGTTGGCAAGAGAGTCGGCCGTTTGCCACGTAGAACTGAAACAATGTGTGACAGGGTGGCAGCTTCATGTGTGGAATTTCGGGAACGTTCCAGGCACTGACGATCAGTCGCCGCGAATCCGGATTCGTCTTGATCATTTCGATCAGGTTGCTGATCTGATCAACGGTCTGACCATCCGCAGCCAGCCATGATCGCCACTGGCTACCATAAACTGGACCGAGTTCGCCGTTTTCGTCAGCCCACTCGTCCCAAATCGAAACGCCGTTCTCTTTCAGATACCGAATGTTGGTGTCGCCACTGAGAAACCACAACAGCTCGTGAATGATCGATCGCAAGTGGAGTTTCTTGGTCGTCACCAACGGAAATCCATTCTGCAAATCGAATCGCATCTGGTATCCGAAAACGCTGCGTGTTCCCGTACCGGTGCGATCGGAACGGTCAGTGCCGTTGTCGAGGATGTGTTGAATGAGGTCGAGGTATTGTTGCATGCCGGATTTTTATCCCCTTTTGAAGCAGTCGACAAGGCTTGGCAGCGGCTAGCCAATCTGGAAACCAGAAACTTCCGAATAAACTTCAGCCTATTGATGGGCTCAACGCCGATTATTTTTTTGTTGCGTCGAAACGACCGCGAGAAGGCCGGCAGGAAGGCTTTTAAGTTTTGCCTTGCTGTTTCCTGTCGTCCCGCCAAATAATTGACCGGCGTGTAGGCCGAGTACTGGACCACTGAAGCAATGGCCACCATCTTTTTAAGAACGCTTTTGAATTACAGGAAGCACTTGAATTCGTTTTGGCTGCTGCATTTCAAGTTGAACTTATATACCAGGTGTTTTTAACGTCGCGGCGGACACGGAACGTGAGGTCGGCGGAACTGATAGCATCAGTGCTAGCAGTACAACCCGAGCGCATGAGAATGTGTTAACATGAGGCTCGGATAAAATCCGAAATTGCACGTAGCCGAACAAGGCCTCGTCATAATTGAATCAGGTGCAAGGGATGCACCTTGTGAATTCAGGTTCACCTGGACATATCAGCAGGAACGCGCATGTCATCATTGTCAATTGTTGTGCCACGTCTTGGCACTCACGGAATCTTCGAAGCAACCCTTGCGTCGATCTTGAGACACCGAATGCCACATCATCAAGTGGTTGTCATACAGAGTGATTTACAAGCAGATACCTACGGTTTGGAAGACGAAATTGATTTCGTTGAAGTGGCAGGTCGACCTGGTTGGGCCAAGTACTTCAACCTGATCGAATCTTCCGTCAAGCACGAGGCAGTCAATTTGATTCGCCCGGGAATCGAAGTTACTCAACACTGGTTTGCTCAAGCGATTCGTCATTTGCAGAGCGAGCGGGTTGGTGCTGTTGCCTGTAGTCTGGCGACCGCACAACACCGCGACGAAATCATATCTTGCGGATTGATTTCCAACAGCAGCATGATTCCTGGTCACGCCACCGATTGGCGTCAGAAGCCATTGGGTCCTTGTGGTTGGGCGGGGTTCTATCGCCGCGATGTATTGAAAGCGATTGGACCATTGGATGTCACTTTGAGCGATGAGTTTGCGGCCCTGGATTTGGCACTGAGTATCCGTGGTCTTGGATTGGCGTGCGAAGTGGTTCATGACCGAGTTTTGTCGATCGCCGATGCCGAGCGATTGAAATTGCCAGTGCGTCAACAGACGGGTCGCGACGCGCAGCGAATGGTGCAACGGCACGTACCCCGCAACGAACAGCGGATCGGTTCTGCCCTGGCCACCTTCGCCGATCTGGCTCGCGGCTTTTGGAAACCATCTCGCTGGACTCAGGTCGCTGGTCGTTTTTCGGCGCAGAGCAAGCAGGCTTCCGACCGCGCTTTTCGTCGCCAGCTGGATTTGGCTCGTGCTGAGTTGGAGAACCTGGCCATGTCAAAAGCCAATGGTATGTCGCAGCAAAATTCGGCGGCCTAAAAGGTTCGGCGGTGCATACTCGTGGAAATCGGCAGGAAAGACCGTTTCTGTAACGGTTTCTGTTTCCAATTGCGGTTCCGAAAACGGCCTCTTGATTTTTGGCCGTACTCCCTTGAAGTCCGGGTGCCCGTTTTGATTTAGCCGGCCATTGTTTCGATTCCGTGCTGTGTTTTACACCAGAGTCCGGTTTCGATGACGATTCTGCAACTTGGTTTCCGCCAGCAACCA
>CAZPOL010000026.1:14660-17225 GCA_964588195.1 uncultured Pirellulaceae bacterium
ACACCAGAGTCCGGTTTCGATGACGATTCTGCAACTTGGTTTCCGCCAGCAACCATCGCTTGTGATATAATGTCGGCTTTCGCGATGAACGCGATCGAACACTAGCGAATGCTCTGAATATTCGGAGCTGAGTCAACGGAGACAGAAGACGATGTATTTTCGAATGGCCAAACGCATGATGCTGGAAACAGACAAGCGTTTGCTGTGGAAGCTCTGTTGGAATATGGGCATCAAGGGCTTGCGAAGTGTTCGTTTGCACAAGAAGCGTCTGAAGCGTGGCGAGTTCTTTCCGCCCTATCTATACATTTCGATTATCAACAGCTGCAATTTGCGTTGCCAGGGATGTTGGGTTGATGTTGCCCACAAGCAGCACAAGATCGAAGTGGACGCGTTGAATCAAATGATCACGGAAGCCAAAAAAGTTGGCAACTCCTTCTTCGGCATCCTGGGTGGCGAGCCTTTGATGCACAAAGGATTGTTCGATGTCCTGGAGGCTCACCCAGACGCCTATTTCCAGGTGTTCACCAATGGCCACTTTATCACTGACGAAGTTGCCAAACGATTTCGCAAATGCGGCAATGTGACTCCGCTGATCAGTGTCGAAGGCTCGGAAATTGTTAGTGACCAGCGACGCGGCAAGGCCGGCGTTTTGAACGCAACGATGGAAGGCCTGCAAAACTGTTTGAACAACAAGGTGATGACTGGTGTTTGTACCAGCCTCTGCCAAACAAATTACCAGGACTTGCTTACCGAAAAGTGGGTGGATCGTTTGATCGACATGGGTGTGATGTATACCTGGTACCACATCTATCGACCAGTAGGACCCGAATCGTGCCCCGACCTGGCACTGACCCCCGAGCAACAGCGTACGGCCCGAAAGTTTGTGGTCGACATGCGAGTCAAAAAACCGATCATCGTGATCGATGCCTATTACGATGCGGACGGCAATGCATTGTGTCCGGCAGCCACCGGTTTCACTCACCACATCAATCCGTGGGGAGATATCGAACCGTGCCCGATTATTCAGTTCGCCACCGATTCCATTCACGATGAGAAACCGCTGGCTAAAACGTTTAATGAGTCGGATTTCCTTACAGATTTTCGCGCGGTGGCTGCGGGCTCAACACGCGGCTGCATCGCATTGGAACGGCCCGATCTGATCAATAAACTGGTTGATGCTCATTCGGCCAAAGACACGACAGCACGGAAATCGGCATTGGCGGAACTGCAAGCCGCCGGGAAGCATCCCAGTCAGTACTCGCCCGAACTGGAACCGGTGCCGGAACGAAGTTGGGCCTATCGAATCGCCAAGAAGATCGCCTTCCACGATTACGGCGTTTACCAAACACACTTTGATCCCGCGGCGTGGCAAGACCCGCGTTTGCAGACCGGCAGTTCGGATGATTCGGGACCGAACCCGAATTCCGAGCCCACTGTTTATCAGCTAGGGTCTTGATCGACTTCGATCAGACTCTCTTCCAGGCATGTTGCAATAAGTAATTTTGTTCGACCGGAGGCAACCAAGTGCGACCACAAACATCCACCCGGGTACTCACCTGGAGGAACGAGGCCTTTTCACTTCAGCGATTCACTCGAATGACGCTGATCGGAATCCTGGTTTTGGCGTACATTCTTCTGGTCGCAGTCAGTTCCATTGCGGCTCAGGGAAGTGACCCCAAGCGAGTCATGACTGGTGTCCGATTCAACGGCAGTTCATCGGTGGTCAGCGTGGTGGTCAAAGGTGGGCCGGCAGATCGAGCTGGCATCAAGGTGGGCGACGAGATCATTTCTATCGGCGAACGATTCGTGGTTCAAGCTAATGATTTGGTGCTTGGTCTGGAAGGCAAGCAAGCGGGCGACACGATCGTGCTGGAGATTCGACGTGGGAACGAATTCAATTTCTTCGAATTGAAATTGATCAATGCCGTCGCCGGAGATGTAGTGATTGGCGAAGATGGCAAAGCCGTGAATGCCAGATCCAAACCCGGTATTGTCGATGAGATGGGACCGGAATTGACGCCCAGTGAATGGTGGGGTATCGAAAACAACGAATCGGCTCTGTTGGCCAACAATCGAGACAAAGTCGTTTGCTTGTTGTTTTTCCAGACGGATTGTCATTACTCCAACAGTGAAGGATTGCCCATTCTAAAGGAGCTGCAGGAGGACTATGGTGATGACCCGCAAGTGAAGCTGATCGCACTGCAGACGCCCTTTCGTAGTGATGATTTGAATACACTCGCCGCCGCCAAGGCACTTTTTGAAGAAAAGGGATTGAAAGGCCCGGTTGGTCACGAAGGTAACAGTCGAAAAAAATCGGAGACCTATATCAATTACAAAGTCCCAGGTACGCCCTGGTTCGTCGTGATGGATAAGCAGGGCGTCGTCCGATACAACGATTCCAGCCTGCCGATCGAAGAGGCCAGGGAAATGTTCGAACTTCTGAAAATGGGTAAGACGCTGCCGGAAAAAGAGCCTCCAGTTGCCAGGCAACAAACGATATCGGGTGTCGACAGGGTAAGGCAGCAAAGTCTCCGCGCGCAGGAAGAAGCCAGAAAGCAGGAAGAA
>CAZPOL010000026.1:17325-34583 GCA_964588195.1 uncultured Pirellulaceae bacterium
AAAGCAGGAAGAAAAGCAGGAAGAAAAGTCAGAGAACAAGAAATAGACGGGCCTTCAAAACAACGTCGAGTACCAACGGCAGAATCAGCCGAATTCTTACTGCGTTGGCGGCGTTCCACACGTTCGAATCGTTTGCTCATATCCAGCATCAGGTATTCCCGTTGGCGGCGACGCTGTGCAGCCTCGAAGTTAACGAGCGCGGCAACGAATGCATGTGACAGCCAAACAAGCCAGGCGATCAACAGGCAAAATACAAAAACGACTGATGCGTCCAGGAACCACCAAAACCAAACGACCAGGTTGCCGAAAAAAACGTAGATGCCAACGAAAACCAGGCTGTTAGCCATTAGCCATTAGCCGTTGGTATTGGAACTTTTCGATCTTTCGCCTTCTGCGACTGGGCGTCCCATTCAAACGGATGGAATTCTTTTTCATGCCAATACGAAGTCGCTTTGGAAATGCCAGGGTCAGCGCGGCCCAAATGAACACCATGATCGCAATATCGACCGCCAAGAAAGTTAATAGCGGGAATTCGTCTTCGCCGAGAGGGTGTGACATCTCGTTAAATTTCCAGGTTCCGCAAACAACAATTTCGCCTGGATCAGGTGGGGAAGGATTTGTTGCGTTTTGGAATCAGGCGACAAGCAGTCAGTTAATCTGGAGGGAGAGGATGAAGGGGAAGGAATGGGAGCTTGATACGTGGGGAAACTCTTTGGCTACTAACACGCTCAAACATTCGAAAATCGTGGCTATCGCCAAAATGGCTGTGCAAACGCAACCGATTTAAACCCTGGAACTTAGACGTCGAAATCGTCCAGTTGGTCGACCAGGGCGTCCAGGTCGTCACGCACACGATTGCGTTTGTGTTTGGGTTGCCGTTTATCGAGCCCTTGCATACCCACGGTTTGCCGGCCGGCAATTGCCAGTTGTTTGTCACGTTCATCGGCGGCGACCTGGTTGGCAGACTGGCCCTTGTCCGGTGCACCGAATAATTGGGACAGGTCGATTTTCAGATTGGCACCCAATTCAGCAGAGCCGGCAATCACAGGGGTCTTGTGTTGCGGGAAGATGATGGCGTTTTCGGGACAGACGCGACTGCAAGCCGGGCATCCTTTGCGGCAGTTATCTGGTTGTTCGACCAAAATCGTATCGATGCGGTCGACTCCGTACACGCCAAACAAACAAAAATCGATGCACTCCAGGCAATTGGTACAGCGGCTGTAATCGATGACGGGATACCAACGACGCGCGGCTCGTTCTTCGATTCGATTTACCTGACCAGCGGCTTCTGAGCCAGGATTTGAATTCTCTTCGGCGGACGCACTGACATCCAGTCCGTTACCGTCTTTGGCCAGACTGGTCGTGTTGGTCGGGTTTTCGAAACGTTGCAGTTGAGCTTCGGTGGGCGATCCGTTGGCCGTTCCATTGGTCCCGCCCAAACCGATGTTGACCACCTTGACGCTCAATTCAGACAGGATCCGATTGGCTTCTTCCAGGTAGTCCTCCGCTTTGTTGCTGATCTTCAAATCGAAGCAGTAAATTCTGCGGTTAGCAATTTCGCGATGTTCGATGACGCGAGTCTTCTCGTCTTCTTCGATCTCTTCTTCTTCGTCTTCATCCATCTCGTCTTCGTTGACCAGCAAGGTCGTGCCGACGTGCCCAGAGATATGATTTCGGTCGAGGATCCAGTGTGCTGCTCGTTCGAACATCCATGAGCACACGATCATGTCTCCCGAAATTCCCTTGAGTGCCAACATGCCCGTGCTGTCGGCCTTCAAGTCGTACAGGTGTGGCACGACGGTCACATCGAATCCAGGTTGGAACATCAGCCCGGCAATGATCTCCTCTTCCAAACGGCGTTTGGACGGATTGTTGCTTTGCCCTTGAGACAAGATGACTGAGATGCGTTTGGCCATGCGGAAAATCGAGTCGTGGGTTGTGTTGCGGTGTTGGAAGGTCCGTCTTGTGGTTTTTCGCATCCTTTTGGCGAAGGTCCATTCTACCAAAAAGGTTGCCTGTCAGTAGTTTTTCATGCGGCTTCTATTCGACCATTGCCAACATTTTGCACTTCATACGCAGTTCGAGCCCGAATTGTTTACCTGATCACACCAGAATATCACCGCGTTCAACCAGCAATCGGCCAATTCACTGGTTCATCTGTCCCTTAATCGTCCGTTGGGTCTTTTCCCAGACGGCATCCAGCAGGTCGACATATGCCTGCGCCGACAGCAATGCCGTTTGCTGGGCGTCTTCGTTTTCCGGTTCGGCATCAATGGTTGGTTGTTGAGTGGGCCGAATTTCGAACAGCCAGCCCTTGTCGTATTTGTCGACGTTGATCGACGACGGGTCTTCCATTAGCTGGTCGTTAAATCGAGTCAGTTCGCCAGCGATGGGAGAGTACAACGCGCTTTCCGCCTTCTTGCTCTCAATGGAACCGATCTCCTGCTTCCGATCCAGGTTGACGGGCGATTCCAACAACCAGTCCAGGAAGTACACGTCCTGTAGCAACCGCACGGCGTAAGCGGTAAACCCAAACCGAATCAGACCGTCGTCAATCGACTGAGCCCACATGTGGTTGTCGGCATACATGCGATCCGTAGGAAATTCGGCCTCGAATTCGCCCATGTTGAATATCAGATGATCGGGCATGTTCACTGCGGAGACGGTCTTGGAAAGTTGGTCGGCTGGCTTGTTGGGATGGGCTTTGAATCCGGCTTAGGTATAGCGAATGCCCTGGTGTTCTGCTTCGAAAAAGACAGGCAACAGAGCGTCCACACGCAACAGGCCGTCGCGAGTCAACTTGATCTGTTGTTCATCGATGGTGGCGTAGCCGTCGTCGACGTGTTGTTGCCATTGCTCCGACCAGTGGTCGACGATATCGACACCGAACTTGTTCTGGAAATAGTCGCGTTCCAGATAACCTTTTTTCAGCAGCAAGATCATCTCGCGGACCAGCAATTGGTGTTTGGAAGGACGCATCGCGCGGCCCAGCGGCAATTCACCTTTTTCCAAAAGGTCTGACTTGTACTCATTCATGTCAGCTTTGTTCTGGTAGTGCACGCCTGAGACGTGACCAAAACTGGCGATGCCGGTGGCCAACAGGTCAGAGCCTTGCCAAAGGTTGTCGCGGTAACTGAAGTTCACTTTGGCCGGGTCTTTGACCAGGGTGTATCCGCTGCTGACGTGATAGCCGGCTTCGATTAGCGTGTCGTACGCGTAGTTCAGCCACTCGCGTTTGGTCTTCCAGTCAGCAACCGGCGTTTCGATTTTGTTGCCAAGGATGTCTTTCGAATAGACCGTGTTGAACGGCAATTCCATTTGGTAGATCGTCACGCTGTCTGGCGACAACTCGATAGTCTTCTCAATATTGTATTTCCAGTTGTCCCATGACTCGCCGACCATGCCAGAGATCAAGTCGACATTAACGTTGGGGAAATCGGCGGCCTTGATCCAGTCCCAGGCTTTGTAGACTTCTTTGGAAAGATGGGCTCGACCATTCTCTTCCAGGATCTTGTCAGTGAAGTTTTCGATGCCGAGGCTCAGTCGCGTGATGCCGAGTTCACGAAGCTTGTGAACCTTGGGTTCCTGCAGGGTTCCCGGTTCGCACTCGAACGTGACTTCTTCGGCCTGATCCCAATTGATGTTGGCGCGCAGCCGGTCAACCAGAGACGTCAGTTGTTTGGCACTCAGATAAGACGGCGTACCACCACCGAAGTAGACGAAGCGAAACGGGCGGTCGCCCATCACTGGTTGTTGGCTGACCAATTCGATCTCGCGACACAGAGCCGACACGTAGTGTTCGATCTCTTTGGCGTTCACGTCGGTGAAGACTTTGAAGTAACAAAACTTGCAACGTTTTCGACAGAACGGAATGTGCAAGTACAGACCCAGAGGAACTTCGGCAGGTGGCGCCGCCATCGCGTCTTTGACGATCGTCAGTTCGTCCTTCTTCCACTGCGAGAAGGGAGGGTAATTGGAAATGAAATAGCTGCCAACTTCGGTTTTGGTGGTATCGGTCATTGAAGATTCAAGCTGGCCTTTCGGTTGGTTTCGATCGCCTGATCGACAATCACTTACCTAAACAATAAACGACACCGCGATTGGTGGCAACGATTAAACGACCGGCAACAACGGCCGGAGAGCCCACGATCTTGCCATTCAACTCGCGTTCCGACAGTTTCTCGCCAGTCGCCAGATCCAGCACATACATGCGGCGGTCGTCCGATCCGACGTAAACTCGCGTCCCGGCGATAACAGGAGACGAATCGATGGGGCCTTTGGCTTCGAATTGCCAGTTGATTTCGCCGGTTGCGGGCTTCAGCGAGAATACCTTGCGGTTGCGAGTTCCAAATACGATGTGGTCTTCGAAGGTGGCCGGGTTGCTGCGAGTCGAAGCCGCGCCGTTCGGGTCTTCGAAATTCCAGATCACTTCGGCTTTCTTCCAGTCGACGGCGAAGAATCCAGCTTGTTCCGTGCCAAAGTACACGACGTCACCCATGACCGATGGCGTGACGCCAGTTGGTGATTCGATCAGAACTCCTTCGGCGGCCTCGCCTTTATCCAGATCGATGATGTGCAAGACGCCATCACACCCAGCCACGAACGCGCGGTTCTCGACGATCGTGGGCGAGCAACGAATCTGGTCATCGATTTCGTGCTGCCAAACCAACTCGCCAGTTTCCTGGTTAAGACAATACAGTTTGGCATCCTGTGATCCGACGATCACGTTCTCTTTATAGAAATTAGCCCCGCCGTCGATTGATGCGCCGGTTTCAAATTGCCACAGCTCTTTTCCGCTCTTGGCATCCAGACAAAAAAAGTAGCCGTCGATGTTGCCGATAAAAACGCGACCGTTTTCAATCGCCGGTGCCGCATAGAAACCGATGTCAGTTTCGAATTCCCATTTGACTTCGCCCGTCGCCAGATCGAGTGCGAACAATTTATTGTCCAGGTCGCCGATAAAGACGATCCCGTCATCGATGACCGGTGTGCTTTCGAAAGAACCGTTGTCGACTTTGTGTTCCCAAAGAACATTCAACTCGTCGGGCAACGTTTCGGCAGTGTAACCATTGGCCAATCGATTGCCTCGAAAAACCGGCCAGCTGCCGGCCGTTGTTTCTTGCTTGGCTGAATCGGATTCTGCCGCTTGTTGCAGATCTTGTTCACTTTTTTCTGTCTTCTCTTTTGCTACTTTCTCTTCTGCTACCTTCTTCTTCATCTCCTCTTGAACTTCCGGAGGTAGCCAATCGGCGACATCGCTTTTTTCAACGACCGGTCCTCGTTCCGCGCAGCCAAGCGTGATGGAAACAAACAACAACAGCAGCATTGGCGACAGAAGCTTCACAAGCACGGACTGATTTGGTCGAGATTGATGGTTCAACGTGCGAGCGTGGTTAGTAAGCGTTTTCATAAATCGATACCAAAGACTCTGAATCAATGGGACGGGGATTGAATTTGCCGGTCCATTGTTGGGCGGCAGCATCGGCCAGCTGAGGAATCTGTTCCCGCTGGACTCCACAACCTTGCAAATTTATTTCCAGTCCGGCAGTTTTCGTCATTTGTTCAACAAATTCGGCGATTCCATGGCTGCCACTGCCAGCAACGGGGCCGTTCGGGACGCCTTGGGCGAGTGTCACCAGGGTCTCGTACCAATCATCGAATTCGGCGCCATTGAAACGGACCACATGCGGCAACATGATTCCAACGGCTTGGCCATGTGCGATGTCGTAGGTGGCGGTCAACGGGTTGGCCAGTGCGTGAGCCGCGCCGAGCATTGAATTCTCGATAGCCAGTCCAGCGTAGGCAGCGCCCAGCAGCATGCCGCCGCGCGCTTCCACGTTATCGGGTTCTTGTAGCACGCGCAGAAAATTCGCAGCCACTAAACGCCAGGACTCGCGGCTGTAAAGCAACGAGGCAGGATTCCTGGGGCGGGTGACCCATGTTTCCAGAGCATGCGAGACCGCATCGATTCCGGTCAACGCCGTGACCAGTGACGGTTGAGTTAAAGTTAGCCGGGGGTCCAGTACCGCGATCGCGCAACTGGCCTTCTTGTCTCCGCAAGCCATTTTGACGTGAGTCTCCGCATCGGAAATCAAGGCGAAGGACTGCATTTCGCTACCAGTACCAGACGTCGTAGGAACGGCAATCATCGGCAGCATCGGCTGCGTTGCTTTGTCGACGCCGTGATAATCCTTCATCTCTCCTCCGCAGGAGTAAATGAAATTGATCCCTTTAGCGCAGTCCATCGAACTGCCGCCACCCAAACCGACTAACAGGTCTGGACGAAAGTCCTTGGCAAAGGCGACACCTTTTTTGACATCTTCGGTGGTTGGATTTTCGCGAGCGCCATCGAACATCGCATGTTCCAGCCCGGCGGCTTTGAGCGATTCGAGGCCTCTTGTCACATGTCCGGCAGCCAGAATTCCCGGGTCCGTCACCACCATGACTCGAGTCGCAGACAGGCCCGCAGCCAGTTCGCCGAGTCGGTCAATCGAGTCGTTGCCAAAGACGACGCGAGTCCGCACGTTCAAATCGAACGGAATCAGGCTGGAGTTACGATTGATATCCAGATTGGTTTCGAGAGCTCGCGCGCCACTCATTCTGTTGCTGCCAGTTGACGAGTTGTTTGATAAGCCCGCGAACGGAACAGAAAATCGATCAGGTTGCCTTCGTGAGGCTGCAACCAATTCAAGCGGTTTGTCGGAATCGGACCAATGTTCAGGCGATCGATATTGGTCGCTTGTCCCAATTGATCGATCCAGTTCTCGTCTTCCGTGATGGCGGTTCCCACGAGAGTGTAACCAATCTTGTTAATCATTTGGTCTTGAGGACATTCGACGACCGAAACGAATGGAAACATGAACTCTTTCGTCGCGACTGCCCGGTCCGGTGAATCGCAGTGTAATACGATTGGTCGCAAATACGAACAGCGTTCTTCCTGGACCAGTCGATCGCCGTAGCCGGCTGTCATATCAGTAACACCCGTTTCCCGAACATCTTGTTCGATCATTTCCAGCACTGCTTTGCCAACGCCGGGAACCGTGAACGCCGCCAGGGCCGCTTCGGGGTTGTCGGGTGCCAGAACTTCGGTGTTGCCGATGCGGGAAGCAATCGCTTCTGCGATTTCCTTGGTGTGCCGAGAGGCGAAAATACTGCTGGCATTGATGCAGCTGCGCCCACCGTTAATAAACACACTCTCGACCATTTCATCCAGGTACTCTTCCCAACGATCGACGACATCGTCACCAATCATCAGCTTTGAGAACCCGGGGCCGTGAACCTGGACACCAGGGTTGCCTGCATACAGATCAATCGTCTTTTGACCTCCGAAGATCATGGCGCGTTTGGAACCGGTCAGGATCGCTCCGCCCACGTCGTGTCCGCCAGGGTACAGTCCGATGACTTCCGGCGGGATTCCCGCAGCCTGGAATGCCGAAGCGATTCGATAAGCAGTCCATGGTTCCTGCGAGCCTGGTTTCAGCATCAGACCCATTTGCAACACCACCACAGGCAGCCACAACGTGTGGACGCCAGGCGAATTCGACGGCAGCACCGCACCCAGAATCGGAGTTTGTGCCTGGTAGCTGACAACAACGCCACGCGATTCGACTCCGTAACCTCGCGTCAGGATTTCCGGATCCAATCCGCGAGTCAACGCGTCCAGAATTTCCGCCATGTTCCGCAACACGAAACAGTTTTTCTGCATGTTGCTGCGGCACATGTGTTGCGGCAGGCCAGTGGTTGCCGACTGGTGGTAAACAAAGTCGTCCGGCGTTTGTTGGCCGTCACCTAAAGGCAGCGATTCGTTTTCGAAAAGGTCAGCGGCTTTGGCGACCTTCTCCATCAATTCATGGCAACTGAATTGTCGCAGAGCTTGTCGCGCCTTGTCGGCTTTCCGCAGATCACGAGTCACCAGGCCTCCGTTGGCTTGCGAGACTTTGGCGATCGGGTCACCACTTAAAAAGTGGACGACATCTTCGGTATCGAGCGACTCGTAGGGCTTGCCCCAGCGAATGACGGGAATGTTCAACATGTTGGTTATCTGGTTCCGCAGTAATACGGATTCCTTGCGAAGAATGATTACAGATCAAAATCAGGAACGACTAGTAAACGCCAACCGTCGTTGAGGATTGGAATTCGTGATACGGACGAACACCACTGACACCGTCCCACGGGTAGGTTTCAAACGGTGCTTCGCGTTCTCCTTCGTCACGTTCCAGGAATCCTGGAATGAAGAACTCCTTGGTCAGCGTTGTTAGTTTGACTCGTCCGGTCTCACCAAAGCCCACGGTTTGCATTGGGTCATCAAACTTGACGACTTCCGTGACGGCCCGTGGTTGGGGAGCATAGTAGGAGATCTTGTATTTGTCGGCGGCAGAAACGGGCTTGCTACATGCCAAACCCATCAACGTATTGCCGTAAGTCGGAGTCATATAGATCCCACTCTCTTCAGGCGGACCATCCAGCAACTCTTCGACAGCGTAACGAGTCCATTGCGGTGTGAATTCGGTACCGCCGGAAAAGATTCCCGTTACGCCTATCTCTTTCAGACTGGTCCCTTTGTCTTCGAGTGCAATGCAAAGTGAGTCCAGCAATTTAGGAGTCGCAAACAAGCACTTGATATCGTGCCCCGCAGTCAGCACTGTGATCGCTTGATCGATGCAATGCTTCTTGTATTCTTCCAGGTGTTCCATCCAGCCTTTCTTGATCAACTTGACCACCCAGCGCGGATCCAGGTCGATGCAAAAACAGATGCCACCACGGAACTGACAGAGGTGTTCGACGGCCAACCGCAAACGGCGTGGACCTGACGGACCCAACATCAACCAGTTGCTGTTGCGAGGGAAATATTTATCGGGCAAGGTTTCGCTGAACATCTCGTAATCGATACGGAAATCGTCCACGACGACCCGGCTTTTGGGGACACCGGTTGTTCCACCCGTTTCGAAGACGTAAGTCGGTCGGTCGGCGTAGGCTTTGGGTCGCCAACGTTCGACTGGTCCGCCACGTAGCCAGTCATCTTCGAACAGCGGAAATTTCTGCAAGTCCTCGTAGCAATTGACTTCGGTCAGTGGGTCAAAATTCAGCTCAGATTTTTTCTGTAGCCAAAATGGACAACCGGTTTCTTCGTTAAAGTGCCATTGAACGATTTCCACGGTGTGGGCGTCCAATTTCTGTTTGGCTTGTTGAACAAGCGAATCGAGATCCGCGTTGGTAACCGACATGGGGTATTCCTGTGTTTTAGTGCGAGTCGCACGGACGTATAGCGTCCAGGTCGTTTGTTTCCGAATCAAATTGACGAGTATACGCGATACCGAAACCGGGCGGTCCTGGGGATAAACGATAGTTACCGCCCGGACAAGATACTTTCACGAGTCAGTTTAACCGACGAGCAAGGTTTCCGATAACCACCGACTTGGCGGTTTATCAAAGACGGTTTTCCAGGCCTGTTTGGGTCCGCTTTCGATTGGCCGATTATTCAGGTTGCGACCGGCCGATCAGATCACTCCCTCGGCGATTAAGCGGGCCAGCACTGTAAACATTATTACTACCGTAAGAAGCAGCATCAGGATGGTGAAAAGGATCGGTAGCAACACCAGGCCCCGAACGCTAAAGCCAACCGTGCGAAGGTGAGATTGAGTAGTCGTCAGTGTCGACAGAATCCGTTCTTCGTTCTGGGCGACCATCCTCATTTTCCGTTTTGTTTTGTCGACCAACTGTTCCATTTTTTCGATATCTTCGCCACTGGAGAGCTTGTCGGCAGGCAGCAACTTGATCGTCCAGCGGACCAGATTGCCCAACGTAAGGCGATAGACGAACAGCACTGGCCCACCCAGGAATCCCAGTTGGCCGGCTACGGACTCCTCCACAATCGGCAACACGACCTGGCTGTACAGGCCGCGTACCAATTCCTGAGTATTCGGAACTTCGACAGCGCCCGAATCGATTTCACGGATGTCGACCGTAACGACTTTGGTCAACTCAAGCAGTTGATCGACAATGCTGGTCAGGTTTCCAAAGCTGCGATTGATGAAACGGAAAATCGCAATCAATGTTCCGATCAATAAGCCGCTGAATGCGCCAACGGCGACCACCGTCCAAAGTTGCCAGCCTTCCAGTTTGTTCAGAAAGATCACTCCCACGATTGCCGCTGCCAACAGAGCGACAAACAAAACGAGCAGCAGGCCACGAGCATAAACGGCTTTGACATCAACCAGATCCGAAACGGAATCGACCAGTTCTTGCCTGCGGTACTTGGTGAAGTCCAGCTTGGGTTTACCGGTGCTCGTCATGTACACCTTTCGTGAAGGAGCTATTGAATTTTGTTGCCGCGGTAGCTGGATTCGCCAGAGTTCAGGCCTTAATTCACATAACCTGAAGTGTGGCGACTCCGGTTACACGGAACTCAAGCGGGAGTCGCAAATGAATCGGCAAATGGCCAGGATCAATTCTTCTCGGCGCTGCCTTCGCCCAGTTTGGGACGGTTCAGATGTCGATGCAAATAACTGGCTCGTTCACGATTACGCCCTGCCGAATCAGATTGACCGCCTCGCAGTTTTTGCAGGTGCGCTGGTTGAGTCTGAATGAACAGTTTGTTGACGACCGGAATTTCGAGATCGCCGATCAATCCAAGATTGATTCCCATGCGTACTTTGGAGAGCAAGTGCATGGTCTCTTCGCTGGAAATCTGTTGAGCATTTTGCAGGGTTCCGTAAGCGCGGCTGACTTGATCAAACAGGTCGTCGCTGCCGTCTTTGACCAACGCCTCTCGGGCTTTTCGCTCGTAACTGATGATTGTCGGAATCAGTGATCCAACGTGCTTGATCAATTCGACCTCGGTCTTGCCGAGCGTCATCTGGTTACTGACTTGATAGAAGTCGCCCATCGCCTGGGACCCTTCGCCGTAGAGTCCACGAACCGTCAGACCGATTTTTTGCAAGGCGTTGAACACCTTGTCAATCTGTCCCATGATGACCAGCGCCGGCAGATGAACCATGACGCTGACTCGCATGCCGGTTCCAACGTTGGTTGGGCAAGCCGTCAGGTATCCCATTTGTGGATGAAATGCGTAGTTCAAATGTTGCTCGACCCGGTCGTCGACGTCGTTGATTTGCTGCCACGCCTCGTCCAGATCGAATCCGCTTTTCATGACCTGCAAACGAAGATGATCTTCCTCGTTGATCATCAGGCTGATCTTTTCCTGCTCGTCGATCGCCACACCTCGGGCACCATCGGATTCGGAAAGTTCGCGACTGATAAGTTGGCGTTCGACCAGTAGCTGACGATCGAGCCCGTCTAACTCGGCGACATTGATAAAGGTGAAGTCGTCGAACTTGCCGTTTTCGCTTAGCCGTTCGCGTACCGAGGACTCAATGTTGACACGATCAAAGTCGTTGCAACGGCGGATGAATGGATAATTGGCCAGGTTGCGAGCCAGCCGTATTCGGCTGCTCATCACAATGTCAGATTCGGGTCCCGAGCCTTTTAGCCACTCGCCACATTTGCAGGCCATTTCGTCGAAGATCACTGGCGGGTTTCTCCTTCGACATGTTTGATACGATCACGAAGCTCGGAAGCCAATTCGTAATCTTCCAAATCTACGGCGTCTTTCATTTCACGTCGCAGCTTGATCAATTCAGTCTGCGATTGAGTATCGTGTTCACCACGCTTTGGTCGTTTACCAATATGTTCCGTGTTGCCGTGCACGTTGTTCAACAGAGGCTCCAATTCGGAAAAGAAGAATCCGTAATCGTTGGGGCAACCCAAACGACCGCCTTGCCGAAACTCGAAAAACGAGAGTCCGCAAATTGGGCACTGCTTGTCATCCAGTTCTGCCAGTTCTTCAGCCGTTTGGCCAATCTTCAATTGATTGGAGGCAAGGTTCGTGACGCCCGGCGAATCTTCGGGCTGCTTTTCAGGTTGCAAATAATCACGCACGCATTCCTGGCACAGATGCAGAGCCATAACCTGACCATCACTAAGGTCCGTGATGTGGTGTGTTGCCAGTTTGTCACACTTTTGACATTTCATAGCGACGTACAGAACCTGGTTAGAATATTTGGGGTGGCGAGCTAATAAATAAATCCAGCATCAAACGATTGCGCAATTACGGTTGTCACTCTGGGCCCAATCGCCATTTCAGAGTTAGCGATTTTCAAAGGTCGACTGACCGTGTTCCATCAAGTTCCGCCTACTCTTGACACTTCCCGCTTTGCGATGCCTGCTCCATTGCCTTGCCCAAGCCGGTTGATGGATTTTATCCCTGCCCCCTGAGGTGTCAAGATTGAACAGGCTTTGCCGAGGTTTCGCGCGGACTAACTGGCCCAGGAATGCAAGCAAGTTCAAACGATGGTCCGCTTGACAGAATTTTCAGTTTGGTCTTCCAACTCACGGAATCTGAATTCGTTCCAGAAGGAGGAAGGTCAGCGATCCAGTGCCTCCGCCGCTGCCTTCAGTTCAGACAGTGGAACCGTATGTGTTGCCTTGGTCTGGCCATCGATTCCCGCAATCGCAAACGTCAGCTGCGGGTCTTCCAGCTGCCAATCGATTTCGATGACTCCGAAATGATTCTCACGCATCACCTCGCCGACTCGATACTTGTTGGGCTCAACATTGTGCCAGTCTTCGGTTAGGCCGCTGGCAGTAACGTCGTACAAGGGATACAGGTCATCGAATTTGCGTTTGGAAATTTCGCCCCAGTGAACGTCTCCCGAAATGAATACGACACCAGAGGCGTTTGACTCTTTGATCAAGTCGACCATCCGTTTTTGCTCGACGGGCAAATTGGTCCATGACTCCCAGCCATTGTACTCGTGACCGAATTGAATCGACGAGCAAACGATTCGCAGATCGGCCGGTTCGCGAAATTGAGCTGCCAACCATTCCCATTGATCGGAACCCAAAAGCGTCTTGTTTTCGACCGAATCGGGCTGATAAGCGTTTTTGAATTTTGAATCCTGAGCAAGAGGTTTTTTGTTTTGTTTCAGCGGATCACGAAACGTTCGAGTGTCCAACAAGATGACTTGCAACACTTTGCCGTTCGCCTCGAAACGATGAGCTCCGTAAATGCCTGGACGAGTCCGTCGCGAACTGTCATCCGGGACCTGCCAAAAATCCATAAAGATCTCTTTGGACTCGGCTTTGAATTCATATTCTTTGCCAGCATCGTTCCAGCCGTAATCGTGATCGTCCCAAACACTGAGTACTGGAACGTTGGAACGCAAATTCTGAAACTCCGGTTTGGCACCCAAGGTGTCGTACTTCGCCTGCAACACCTCCATCTGTTTCGTGTCGCCATAAATGTTGTCGCCGAGATAAATGAACAAGTCCGGTTGCTTGTCGACAATCGTCCTCAAAATCGGTTGCGGCTTGTTCTGGTTGCAACAGGATCCGAAAGCGATGCGACTCGGCAATCGGTCGCTGGCGTTAAGCTCTGCGACTTGCCGTACCGTTGTCTCCTGGGCATGCGATTCGCTGGCGCCGGTCAGGATAATCCAGGCAATGATGCACGGTAGAGCAGGCCAGTGACGGGCGTTCGGCATTTTGAAACCTGAGGTTGGTCGTGGTTGATTCAGAATGTTTAGAACGAGCACAGTCTACCATTCGTGCGATTGGCCCGTGTACGTAAAGAATTTGTTGGTGTCTTCGGCAGTCAATCGTTTGGCAAGCGAAAGGATTCCAGCAGCCGATTCCGTCGGCGAAACGTCGGCTTGCGAACCGCCCATGTCCGTTCGCACCCATCCGGGATGGACTGAGACCACCACGATTTGCTGTTCCTTCAAATCGTGAGCCAGCATCCGCGTAACAACATTCAATCCAGCCTTGCTGGCGTTGTAACTGAACTCGCCGCAACGTCGTTGGCCGTTCAGGTCAAGTGAACCGAGCTGTGAAGAAATGTTGATGATCCGGCCAGTGCGATTTGTCGCCGCAGATCCTGCGGTCATCAGCGGTAGAAAATACTTGACGACTCGGACTGGTCCGATTGTATTGACGTCCAACACCCGTTGCATCTTTTCGATGTCGATCGATTCGATCGTTTCACCAGCCAACAAGATTCCGGCGTTGTTGATCAGCACGTCGATCTGGTCGAAATGTTTCGCAGCAGTCGCCGCGGCTGCTCGAACCGATGATTCATCGGCGACGTCCATTTGGACAACCAGTAAATGTTCCTTGTCGCCGGAGAGTGCGGTCAACCGATCCGCGTCGTCCGGCGAGCGACAGCCTGCAACGACTCGCTGCCCGCTGTTGAGCAATTGCCGCGTTAATTCGAAACCGACGCCACGATTGGCGCCGGTTACCAAAAAAGTTTCCATACTCGAATCGCTGTCGATCATTCGGATTCGACGAATTGATTCAGGAACGCAGTGACGGATTCCCAGTAGGCCGGGCTGTCAGCGAATTCATCCCACAGTGCTCTTGAACCGTGGTTGCCGGCAGTCTCTGGCAGGAACTTTGTTTTGCTGTCACCCGGAATCGCATCGAAGATCGCTGACCAGTTCTTGTACTCGTTCTTGGCGGACGTGATGAAGGCTGGTGCCGTGATGTTCTTTGCCGATGTGGCGATCCAATCGGCTGGCTTATTAAGTCGTGTGAAGTATTCACCAGGTGCGAACGAGAGGACTCCGTCGACCATGTCCGGGTTTTCGCCTGCGACACGCAGCACAAGTGCCGCGCTGTAGCTACTGCCCCACAGGATGACTTTACCTGTCGCCATGTTGGAATCGCGAACATGTTTGACGGCCGCCACAATGTCCTGTTCCGCATCCACGAACTCAGTCGGCTTGCCATCCAGTTTCGCAGCTTTGACGGTCAGGTTCGCGACGCCATTCGTTTCATTTCCGGAACGTTGATCGATCGCCATGCAGTTAAAACCGAGCTCGTTCAATTTGGGAGCGATCTCCAGGTACTCGCCACGCGACCAACCTGCCTGGTGACACAGCACGATGAAGGGACGAGCCGTATCGTCATCGGTGTATACGTCGGCCGTTACCGACAAGTCGTCCAGCGATTTCAAGACAATCGTATTCGAGTTGCCGTCTTTCGTCGCACTACCTTCGTTTTCGGTGGACGTTTGGCATCCAGCGATCGAGAAGCTAACGAAACCGAGCCATAACAAGACGCATAGGGGCAGAGTAACTTTCACAGAAGTATTCCTTAAAAAATGTTTGCGGGTGTGTTGGTTGGAAAGGCCAGGCGGATGTTACTCGTCCCAAAGTTCGGCAACAGTGTAGGGTCCGCCTTCGACTTCCCAAAACGTACCGTCTACAAACCGATGCTGTTTGTCAACTTGTGCGATCGCTTGCATCTGTTCGCCGGAAAGATTGGTCGAGGCGGCTGCCAGATTTTCCTGCTGTCGCTGGGCATTGGCTGACTTCGGGATCGGAATGGTGCCCCGGTTCACAGCCCACGCCAGCATCACTTGTGCCGCCGACAATTCGTGTTGCTGGCCAATCTCTTTGAGAACTTCGTTGTCGAAAAGACTGGGCTCGTTCTCTTGTTTCATGCCGTCCGGTCGGTCGCCGGAACCCAACGGTGAATAGGCCGTAAAGGCGATCTTGTTTTCCTGGCAATAATCGAACAGCCCCTTTTGCTGAAGGAAAGGATGCGATTCGACCTGGTTGGCTGCGGGTGCTTTTCCAGTCGCCTCGATCAAGTGAGCGATTTTTTTCTGGCTGAAATTGGATACGCCCACGTTACGACATAATCCCGCGGTAGTGCACTGTTGCATCGCGTTCCAGGTTTCGACCAGCGGAACATTTTGTAGGGACTCAAACTGGTCGCCGGATTCAGGGCGAGCGACGCCAAACTGTTGAGCGACCGGCCAGTGAATGAGATACAGGTCAAGGTAATCGAGTTGCAGATTGTTGAGCGATTCTTTCAGTGCGGCTTGCACATGTTCGGCGCGGTGACGATCGTTCCACAACTTGGAAGTGACCCACAGCTCTTCCCGCTTTACGATCCCTGCGTCAATGCACTCTTTGAGCGCCTTACCCACGTCCGCTTCGTTTTCGTAGATCCAGGCACAGTCGATATGCCGATAACCGTTCTCGATCGCCGTCTTGACTGCCGAGTACGCGGTTCCGTCAGACATTTTCCAGGTGCCAAGCCCAAGGACGGGCATCTGGTCGCCACTGGCAAGTTCTATATTCTTCATGATGCGTTCCGATTTTCTAAAAGTTGATCAGAGAAAATCATAACGCAGAGACGGCGGCTTTGACCAGTTGCAGACGAAGGCTACTGATCCGAAACGTCGCGTTCCATCCGGGCTCGCTTCAATTTTAACTTGGCGCTGCGTGGCGCAGCGTCGTTCCAGTCGTAGGCGGAACGTTCCCAGCCACCGTAGTTCGGGTTGGGCAGCATCATCCATTTGCGACCCCACCAGGCGGCATATTCGATGGCCGCATCTTTTCGCTCTTGCGAAGTTGGCTTCTTTTTGATGGTCACAAAATCATTGAAATCATCGCCCATCAACAACAGAATTCGGTACTTGCTCGCCAGGTGTGCTCGGCGAGTTGCTTTGTCAGACGTCCATTCCTCTTGCTCGTATTTTGTGAACACCACGTCCGGATCGGTCTCTTTCATTAGCCCCGTCGCAATCAAGTTGCGTCGTGTCGCGGCTTCGATTTCGTGTTCCCGATTGGTGACGAACAAAACGGTGACTCCCGCAGAACGGCAAGCGTTAACGAATTCGACCGCTCCCGGAATCGGCTGGGAAACTTCTTCGTTGACGAAGGTTTTCCAGCTGTCCGCAGAGTATTCCGTTTCGTTCCTGATCAAATCGCATTGATAAGACGAATTGTCCAGCACCGTTTCGTCAACATCAACGATGATCGCCGGAGGCAGGGCGGCCAGTTCGGCAGGCTTTTCAGCAAACAGGCTTAGCTGTTCCGTGCTGGCCGACCATGTCGGGTCAACTAAAGCGTCACCCATGTTCATTCGCGCCAAGCGGAATGTCTGCCTGGCGATTGCTTCGTACTCGGCCGATGTTTGCAACCAGACCAAAGCGTCCAGGTCTTCATGAGGTTTGTTGTTTGCGTTGTCCCCGGTCTGTTGGGCCAAGGTTGACGTGACGAGAACAACGAAGAGCAGCAGGGCGAGGCCAATTGATCGAAACATTGTTTCCATCGTTTCCATTCGGTAAAGGAGAAAGTTCAATGCGGTTTGGTTATTGTCATTGGATAGTGAGTCCCTGCAAGGTGCGTTGGCTGTACCAGCACGAAGCGCCAGCGAATGGTTCCATAGTTGATCGGCCGTCCCGG
>CAZPOL010000026.1:34683-40696 GCA_964588195.1 uncultured Pirellulaceae bacterium
CGGTCCTGAGGTTTGAACCACTGTTTGCACTCGCGTAAACATGGCACCCGACCTGCGATACGTCCAACTAACTATCCACTAACCAGTCCTTAACGCAGGTACGATATCCGTACGAGCCGCGTGCAGGGCAGGGAACAGACCGGCGGCGAGTCCCGTGATGACGGCGACTGCTGCGCCTTTCATCGCCAACCCGATTGTCGGTGTGAAGGCGATGGTCACCGCTTCTGCGCCAACCGCCAGGCCACTGAATTTCAGCACCAACATCGCCGTGCCGATTCCGACCATTCCTCCGATCAGAGACAACAACAGGCTCTCGATCAACACCATACTGAAAACTTTGCCGCCCGAGTAACCGAGCGTTTGAAGCACGGCGTGTTCCTTGATGCGATCCTGAACGGACATCACCGTTGTGGTGGCAACAAGTGCCAACACCAAGCCGACACATGCCAGCCCCAGGTAGCCCGCCAGGCTGATCATCTGCGTCAGATCGCCCAGGCTGCGAGCCTGGAATACGCCCTTGGGTCGCGTATCAGTTTCCACTGGGCCCGCGCGAAACATGGTGTCGACGTCACGACATACTTGTTCTGCATCCGTTTGACCTTCCAGCAGAATTTCCAGTTGTGTGACCGTGCCCGTCAGGTCCATCCCTTCGTTGCGTTGCAGAAAATCCAGATGGGAGTAAATGTAATTCTGCTCGGCTGGATCATCGGCTTCGAAAATGCCAGCGACTTGAACGCTCAAACTTCCAATCGAAAACTTGTCGCCCGTTTTGATCTGTCGACGTTTGGCGACACTGCTGCCGACCACCGCGGCATCCTGGTGCTCGGTGAAATCGGCCCAGTCGCCATCGATCAATTTGAAATCACCACGAGCGACTTGCAACTTTTCAGGTGGTACCCCGTAGAAGACAACCACATCCAGGCTGGCTCGGCAATTGTTTGTGAAAACCTGAATTGGAACGACGTCGCGAATCCCGTCCAGATCCATGATTTTTTCAGTGTAGTCCTGCGGCAAGTGACTGGTAGCCGGACAAAATTTGTTGGCCTGAAACGCGACCAGCGATCGTTTATCCGATTGCCGTTGTTGCAAGTCGTCCATCCCTTCTTGCACGGATCCGACAAAGCAAAATACAAACAGCCCGATCGCCGTTCCCAACACAGTTAGAAAGGTCCGCGATCGGTGCCGCCAAAGCGTCTTCAGGATGTAAGGCAGTATTTTCATGCGATTGATTCCGTGTTGTTGGACTCGACCATCTTGCCACGGTCCAGTACCAATTGTCGGCCGGCGATCATGGCGGCGTCCCGATCATGAGTCACCATCAACAAGGTGGTTTCCAGTTTTGTATTGATCGACTTCAGGACGTCCAGAATCTGATCCGAGGTGTCCGGATCCAGGTCACCGGTCGGTTCATCGGCGACGACCACCGTGGGGTTTGCGACGATGGCCCGAGCGATTCCGACACGTTGTTCTTGTCCACCCGACATTTGGCGGGGGTAGTGATTGGCTCGATCCAGCAAGTCGACGGCGGCCAAAGCAATTTCGATTCGTTTGCGGCGTTCGGCCCGGCTCATCTTCAACAGCAACAACGGCATTTCGACATTTTCAGCGGTGGTCAGAACCGGAATTAGATTGTGAGTCTGAAAGATGTAGCCAATGTTGGCCGCTCGCCAATTCGCTAAACGGCTTCGTGAGAGTTTCGTGATATCGACACCGGCGACGACGATCGATCCATTGTCCGGTCGGTCGATACTGGCAATCAAGTTCAACAGAGTCGACTTTCCTGTCCCGCTGGCTCCCATCAATGAGACGAATTCGCCTTTCTCAATGTCCAGCGAGACGTCGTCCAAAGGCGTGATCGTTTCACCGCCTTTGTGGTATTGCTTGGTGACGTTTCTGATTTCTACGAGTGGCATGTGAAGGTGCTCAACAGGTGCGGTTATTCTCTTAACTCTTCGATGCGAATCTTTTGACCCGCTTTCAATCGATCCCTCGGGCTGACGATCAAGCGGCTCGTGACATCCAGACCACGAGTGACTTCGATATTTTGATTGTTGCCCGCGTCGCCGGTTTCGATCGCCACATGTTTGGCAACATTCCGTGCCCGGTCGGCGACCCAAACGCCGCGTTTGCCATCCATTTCAGAGATTAGATTTTGCGGTACGTAAACTTTCCATTGCTTTGTCTGCTCGCTGTCCTTGTGAGAGTGTTTTAGTTCCGGCGCCAGAAAAGTGACGTCGACCAGCATCTCAGGTTTGAATACTTCGGGTGGATTGTCGATCGCGACTTTGACGTCCAGAGTGTTCTTCTGGATATCTGCTTCGCTACTGATGAATAGAACGCTGCCGGTCAATGGATCGTCCAGCGCCGGGTTGTCGATGCGAACCGGTTGCCCCAGGCTGACACTCGGCAAGTCTTCGAAGCGGACGTCGACCTGGACTTGCAGTTTGCGCGGGTCGTACATCGTGATCACCGTGCTGCCGTCGACATCTTCCGACATGGAATCACGTCTGCCGCCGATTCGGGTTCCGGGCTGCCCGACCAACGTCAGGACTCGACCAGGGACCGGAGCCCGTACGGTCATGCGGTCGAGTCGCAATTTTGATTCGGCCACGGCGACGATGCACTGCTCCAAACGAGCTTCGGCCATAGCGACTTGCGCTATCGATTGATCGCGTGTGCGAATTTCGTCGATCAATAATTCCAGTTGTTCTTTCAGAGCATCGCGTCGTTCGGTGTTCGCTTTCAGCTGACGCTTCAACGATGAGTCTCGAATTTGCAATTCGTCGACCATCGCTTTCATCGTTTCGGATCTGGTCCGGGCGTCATCGACTTCCCTTTGGGAAACCGAATTACTAGCGTTAACGTGTCGGCGATAATCGTTTTCGGCGAATTCAAACGCAGACTGGGCTCGCGACAATTCAAATGGCAGGTTGCTAAGTTCGGTCTGAATCGTGGCCAACGAAGTTTCCGCTGCTGCCAACTCGGCTTCCAGATGCACCGGTTTTTCCAGTCGCGTGTTTGCCGCGGCCAACGCTGCCGAGGCGTGTTTGACCTCAGCTTCGCGGAGTTTTTGATCGGCCAGATTCATCTCCCAAGTCAACCGAGCATCGTCTTTAATCAGCTCGGCAACCGGATCACCCGCTTTGACCTCCTGATCCTCGACCACCAAAAGATCCTCGACGACGCCCGGCGCCAGTCCGGGCACTCGTATCGCAGTTGGACATGGTTCGATCCAACCCGCCGCATTAAACAATGGTGTGCCCGATTTACGGACCATGTCTTGAGTCGCGATGACAGGCACTACCTGAACATCCAACGGCGGAAAAATAGTGTCGCGAGCCGCCCAGACGACGATCGAAAGGAATCCCGCCAGTAATGCGGCGGGAATCAAATAACGCGTCAGCAAATGTTGCTTGATGCGCAGCCCGGACCCGGTCGCTTGATCGCGATCGATGGCCAATTCAGAAAGGTCGACTGGTGAAGCGCTCATTTTTTCACATAAAGTTGCTTGGCAAGGATAGTGAACTTCCCTGTGTCATCATCTCGATCGACGGTTCCTTTCACGACAATCGTCTGAAGTTCAGACAGCTCAAAAACTTTTTTAGGATTAAATTCGCGAGCACGTTGATCGTCGCCGACGAATTTGATCATGACCGTATTGGCGGCCAGTGTGTCGGGGGACACGCAGCAGTAATCCCAGGGGGTTGGGCAACTACACTCGACTCCGTCACCACAGGCTTTCATTGATTCATCGACGATCGTGAACGCAGCGGCTCCATCGACCCATGGATGGGTGGTACCACCGATTCGACCCACGATGACGACCTCGTCCGAGTCTTTCGCGGACTCCTTGATCGAGCCCACTGGAATCGCATCACCGGGTTCGCTGGTCAACAAAAAGTCCGCTGCATTGATCTGCTCGGCGGCGTCGGTGGAATCATTGTCAGCCACTCTCGAATCAGCGCAACCGCTTAGCAGCAGGCTGCCGGAAACCAGAGCGAGTAGTACCGTAGAAAAATTGAGGGCGAATTTCATTTCGTTTTATCCTTAAATTGAGGGGGCTTGGGGAGCTAATTAATTGATTTATGGGTTAGTGATTCTTGTTATTCGTATTGAACGAAGCGTGTTACTTAAACCGCTTTCAGTCCGTCGACGACCGGCATCTTCAAGGCTTTTATCGCTGGTGGGATTGCGCCCACGCACCCGAGCAACAACCCGGTCGCACAGCCAATCAATACGCAAACGTTATCGATGCGAAGTGTAAAGGCACCCATTGTGAACTTCACGGCGGAACCGTTGACGAAAAAGATCCCGATCAACGAGGCCAACAGGCTGGCCGTTAATGCCAGGATCAACGCTTCTTGAATCAAGCTGATCGCGATCGACCGCCGCATGAATCCAAGCGTTCGCAGCATTGACATCTCCGGGATTCGGCCAATGGCCGCACCGTACATCGTGTTCAAGCCAGCGAAGATTCCGGCGCCCGCCACAAGGACCACCACCAGCCATGCCAGCCAGCGAATTGGTCCGTAGTCGCGTTGTAACGAGGCGTAATAATCGGGTTCCACGATCGCTTGCAGCTCCAGATCGAGTCGTTCCTTGCAGAATAGATCCAGGTCAAAGAACTCAGCCGTCGGGCTCAGCTTGACCGCCACCAGACTGAGGTCTTGCCGCTTCATTGCTTGTTGCAAGTCATCCAGCCGGCACCAGATCTCCGATTCGAAGGAAGTCCCTCCCGCTGAGAATGTTCCGGATATTGTCCACGATCGACCTTCCATCCAAATCGAATTTCCGATTCCCAACTGATCTTCTGCCGCGCCGACTTTTGTGCTGGCCAACGCGCCGACCATGACCTCACCGGTTTCAGGCCACGAGCCAGTTTCCAACTGGACCTGGTCTCGCACTAACCGAGTCTGGGAAGAGACGCCGCGAACCAACGCAAATGATTCTTCAATCTGGCCAGTACCCGAGGGATGATCTTGCGGATCGGTGAAGTGAATTTGGGTGCCAAGATAAAGTTCGGCCGATACGTATTTGACTCCGTCACGTTGTTTGATGCCGGGGATACTCGCCGGAATCAAATCGTTGGTTCGCATCGGGATCGAGGAATATTCCAGGTTCTCGCCCATTCCCAACGAAAAGACCAGGGCGGTGCGGTCGTCGCCGCTGACCGACAGCATTCCTTCCAGTCCACGGATGAACCCAACCACGACCAACACCATCAAGATGACGGTCGTCAATCCGGCCATCGTCAGCATGCTGCGCAGCGGACGGCGGAACAAGTTTCGGATTCCGTATTCCCACGGAAGCAGTTTGAACCACATGATTTTGGGCACAAGTAAAGAAGGACAATCGTAAATCAAACGCAGACGTTTGATTAGAGAGTCCAGACGCTATTCAGTTGGCGCAACGGTCGCGCAGAGGATCGCCAAGTCGCATTGTTTCCAGCGAATAATGACACCGTTGGGAAACTCAATTGTTCGCAACGGAATTCGCTTACCGCGAAAAGAGTCGTCCACACGTCGGCCTGTTCAAGCTGGACGATATCGACCAGTACCGCGCCACCGCAAATGCACTGAGAATTCTTCGTCGGTTCAGGCGTCGACGGACTATCGTCCTTGTCTTCTGCAGGTGCGGGTACCTGGCAACAACATGTTGGTGCGGCCTCGGTAACCACCGGACTGTCAGAGCAAGTGGCAAACGCGCACCACAATGGGCAGGCGAAAACCAGGACGGCCAACAGAATGTGTACGGGGCGATTCATACACAAATTCTAGCTCAACCTGCCAAATCCGGCAATGTTTCAGCCCAATCGCCTTGCTGGCATCGCACTTTGTATACTGATTACTGGGCACAAGCGGCACGATCCTCATTTTGGGGGACACCCCGCAAGGCCTGCACCACCTGGTAAGTGGCGAAATTGCAACGCCAAACCCAAAGAGACCGATGAGACCGGAGATCCCATGAGACACGAGTTGAGCAACGATACCACCAAACCGGAACGCCCGATTCA
>CAZPOL010000026.1:40796-52161 GCA_964588195.1 uncultured Pirellulaceae bacterium
TTTGTCAAAGCGTCAGCGGCCGCCGGTGTTGTGGCCCTGACAACTTCTGCCAGGTCCTATGGTCGGATCATCGGTTCGAATGACGAGTTGCGTGTAGCGGTCATCGGATTCAAAGGACGAGGCAAGGCATTGCTGGGCGCGATCAAACGGGCCGAGGGTGCGAAACTGGTAGGGTTGTGCGATGTCGACGAACACATCCTGCGCGACTACGACGCTGACAACAAGCAACTGTTTCGCACGACCGATCTGCGTGAAGTCCTGCAACGCGACGACGTGGACGCAATCGCATCAGCGACTCCCAACCATTGGCACGCGTTGCTGACTTGTTGGGCCAGTGAAGCCGGTAAGCATGTTTACATCGAAAAACCGATCTCGCACAACATGTACGAGAGTAAAATGATTGTCGACGTCGTCCGGAAAAACAAAACGATCGTTCAGTGCGGATTTCAAAACCGGTCAGATTCGGGGCTACTGACTTTCTTTGACAATCTGCTCTCGGGTAAATACGGACAAGTGTTGTCGGTTCATGGAACTTGCCACCGGCAACGCGCGAGCATCGGAAAACTCGATTCGCCACTGACGATTCCCGCGCATATCAATTACGACCTGTGGGCCGGACCCGCTGCCAAGCAAGATGTGATGCGTCCGAAATTGCATTATGACTGGCATTGGGATTTCAATACCGGAAACGGAGATGTCGGAAACCAGGGACCGCATGAATGGGACATGATGAATTGGGCACTCGGTAATCCGGATCAGTTGCCGACCGAAATGGTGGCTGCCGGAAATCGGTTTGGATGGAATGATGCCGGGAATACGCCCAATGTGATGGCGTGTGCCGGTGTGACCAACGGAATCCCATTCTGCTTCGAGGTTATGGACTTGAAAGGTGGACGGAAGGCACCGGATGGACGCGGTGTCGGCGTTATCATTCAAACTGACAAAGGCCGGTTTGTCGGCGGACGCGGTGGAGGACAATACGTTTCCAATGACGGAAAACAGGAAGTGTTCCAACGCGATGAAGCGACCAAGCGTCAGGACGGGTTGCAATCACACATGGCAAATTTTGTCAAAGCCGTTCACGACAACGATCACACAATCTTGCGCAGCGAAGCCGCAGTTGCCGCCAATTCATCCGCGATGGCACACATGGCCAATATCTCTTTCCAGTTGGCCGAGTCGGCGCAAGCGGAGCAATTGGAAGCTGCGTTCGGACAAGATGTGCAGCAACGCGATATGTTGGCTCGCTTGCGAGAGTCGGTCATGTTGTTTGGTATGGCTAACGAAGGCGTCAATCGAAACGAGCCCTGGTTGCTGGGTCCACGTTTGCAGTTCGACAATTCGAATCGTCAGTTTACCGGCGCTGCCGCAGCAGAGGCCAATCAAAAGATGACTCGCGATTACCGTTCAGGTTTCGAATTGGTTTAGTGTGAATGACGTCGGCCCATCGCTATTCCAACCGTTTGCCTAATCGCTTGCCTAATTTCGGATTAATCATCTTCGGATTAATCGTTAGTCCAAATTAGTGAAAGCGACGGACAAACATCCGTATCAACTTACCCGCGCCACCGACGCCTGCCAAACAATGACAAGCCCAGCACCAACCAGCCGGCGGTTATCGGTTCCGGTATGGCGGTGAAGTTGACTGAGAGTTGGACTTGCGAGAGGTCAACAAAGGCTGATGACCCTATGTCGGCATCGGTCCTTAGTTGCGTCAGCAGTGAGAGCGAAACCTGATTCGTAGGGTCAAATGTGACGGTATATTCACCTTGCCATGTATCCGCGGCACCACCAATTGAGTGAAATATCATCGAGTTTGCGAATGATTCGCTCCCTGCGGTGACGGTGGCAGCCGAATGTGCACCCAATACTCCTTCAGTGCCAGTCCCGGAAAAGTTGCCAGATGAGAAGATCGTCAACTCGTTGAAGACCATTCCCGCTTCTGCGGTGATTGTTAAAGTTAGCAGGCCGGCAGTCAGGTCGTCTTCGCCACTGGATGACTCACTGGCGAACCCGACCGCGCCAGAAACAATACTGTCGCCGCCGGCAAATGGCTGGCCATGCAATTCGCCGATGCTTTCCGATGACTCAACGATCGATGTGTATGCCACCAGGTCGGTGAGCACATCGTCGTATTCAACGACGTCTGCAAAGTTGCTGGTCGCCAATGTGGCCACCAAGCCAATCGTCACCGCGCCGGTGACAAGTGTTTGATAAATGAGGCTCATGGTTTTTCCTTGTGATCTGTAAAATTCTCGGATCAATACAATGCCTGAAATCAAACAAACGGGTGAGTCACCCATTCGACTGACAGACATACGTGAAAACTCTTGGCTCGTGCGGTTTGGTTTGTTTCGCATTCGCTACGACGACGAACACCCGAATGAGGGGCGGGTGAAAAGTCTCTCTCGACCAAACCTAAAACCCTTAACGCAACGAGGTGAAGCTTTCAGGAAAGAAAAGGGAGGACCCGAACTGATTCGTGCCAACGGTGTCAACAACGTTCACGAAAAGAAGGTGACTGCGAATAATCGCCTTGGCAGAATCTAAAACGGGGTTTCCCCTTGTCCGTCGTAAATTCACCACAGCGCAATCTGCGATAGCCCATGCTTAATTAGCGGAAGTCACTTTTGCTTCACCGACGGGACAATGGCCCTCCAAAATCTGAGCGTTTGGCGGGCCATTTTTTTAAAGCAGAGTCTTGAAGACGACGTTGGTGCAAGTGGCGGTCGTTTATGAGACTTCAACCAAACCTCTGATGTAAGGTGCGTGTCGGCGTTGAATCCTGGTGCGTAAAGAAAAGATGACCAACCAACCCACTCCGGCTGTTTGCCCGGAAACCCTTGTGCGAATTTGCGGTGGAAATAAGGATTTTGCCCGCAGATTGTTGGATAAATTCAAAACCCTGGCACCAACTCAGGTGGCGGAGATCCGTACGGCTTTTGCCAAAAACGACCTGGATACAGTAGGCAACACCGCACATTCGCTCAAAGGCGCATCGGCTGTCATGGGAGCCGTTTTGATCAGTACAACAGCCGCTTCGATTGAAGAGCAAGCCAGGTTTGGCGACGTTGGGTCGATCACCGCCCACCTTGAACAATTACAGAGCCTGATCGATCAGTCGCAGGATGTATTTCTGTAAGAGTTCTGCGCTACTTGTGGTGACGCCGACGAATTTTCTGTTTGGGTTTTCGACTTTCTGATCCACCGGTATTCAGGTATCCATACTGAATTGCAAACCACTCGGCGTAACGTTCCTGCGCAACCGAACCCCCGTTCCAGGTATCAACCAGATGTCCCAACTCGTGAATCAGGATGTTGTTCAATTGAAAGTCGCGGGCGGTTGATTCTGTCCATTGCAATCGCCACAAACCGGGCGAAGGGCGATCCCAACGGGCACCGTACATTTGAGTCTCGATCACCAACTGTTGCGGCGGCGGACTGTAAAAATGCTCTTCCATCGATTCGTGGAATGGATACAAGTAAATCGCGCAACCCCATTGCAACCCGTAACAAGGCAGGCGTCGCTTCTTTGCAGTCATCGTGCTTAACTGCACCACCTCCAGACCGTTCAGAAAACGATCTGGTAATTGTTGCAGCCGATCATGTACCTGATTCCGAGTCACCACATGACGATATTCTTTGCCCGGATCCAAAACCAGGACTTCGTACCCCTCTTCGCCGCTTGGCTCGTGCCAAATTTCGGGTGCGTCGAACAGATTATCCTGGTTTTGGCTGGCAATTAATCGTCTGGCCTTGGCATATTCACGCACTCTGTTCCGTCGCGAAGAATTGACGTTCTTCATCTGACGATTACGGGATATCGATCTTCGATTGCGCGGCGTGAACATAGGACTACTCCTCCATTGGCTGTTGGTGTCGCTTCGAGCAATCCGCGCAGCACGTCTCCTGATTCGTCCTGCGACACCGTTAGCTGTAGCAAAGAGGGGTAGTGGCTACAGACAAAGAATTTGGTCTACCTATATTCTAGTCCAAACAGCAATGAAAAGCTCACGTTTTGTCTTAAGTTGTTGATGTAATTGATTTTGCGCCGCAGGACATTGGTGATATTCGGACCATTCGGGCTAGTTTGATCGGGGGGTGTGGAGGGAGCGAGTTCGGCTTCTACCAGTGCAAATTCAGCTTTTTCATCGCTCTTCCCAACGAGGTCCAAACCAGATGGATCGGAACACCTGACCGAGGCATGATGCGATCGATTTTTGAGATTTGCCGTTGATGGTCGATTTCGACTACCGGAAAACCCTTGCACGGGTTCGGTCTGCGACTGCATCGCTCGATGACATCCAGGGGATTCCCGAACTCCGGCTAATTTTGAATATCACTACTTTGACTTTCGTGCTGCGGATAGCAGGTTTCAATGTTCGGACGAAGCGCGTCCGAATCGCAAATCGCGCAGAGAGACCCAGGAGACGATGGTTATGTTTCGAGGCAAATCGAGAAACGCACAATCAAAAGACGAGACGATCTACGTTGTTGAAGACAACGAAGTAGTCGGCGAATACATTTGCACCAGTTTGCAGATGGCTGGCTATGAAGCTGTTGAGCTGTTTACCGACCCACGTACGGCGGTCGAAGCGATCAAAGACGGCAACGCCAGATTGGTGATCACTGACATCTACATGCCAGGTCTTAACGGCTTTGCGATAACCAAGTGGATGCGTCGCTTGACCGGCGCAGCGAAGAAAGTGCCAGTGATCGTTGTCTCCGCTGATCAAACGAAAGAGACCCGTCAGAAGCTGTTGGCAAACGGCGTGTCAGCCATCTTGCCAAAACCACTGGAGAGCCTGGAATTGGTAGAGGCCGTTCAAAAGGCCCTTGGCGAACCCGCGAAGGTCTAGGAACAGATAGTCCGAGGCGCCCTCAGATTGAATTCGGTCCCAAACTACGCACCTAACTTCGGATACGAATCATGTTTGTCGTCCTTGCTGGCCGCGGCACGCCAGACAAGACGATCGGTGGCGACATGAAACTGGGGGTCATCGGAAACGTTGACGTCTACAAGATCACCAGCTTTGGTAAGCAGTCGCTTGCATTCCGGACTGAGGTGAGTCAGATGCAGGCGTTTTCCAAGACCCTGATATTTTTCTGCCAGGCCATTGATCGCCTCCAGGCCGGATTGATCGTAGACCCTTGAGTAATAGAAATCGATGACGACATCCGATGGGTCTTCGGCTGGGTCAAACATCTCTTTGAACGAGGCCACGGAAGCAAAAAACAGCGGGCCATGCAGTTGATAAATCTTGCTGCCGAACTCGTTGTATTTAACGTCGGCTCCCAAATGTGTGGCATGTTGCCAGGCAAACACCAATGCCGAAACGACCACGCCCAAAATGACTGCCGATGCCAGGTCATGCATCAAGACCGTATACCCGGCAACCAGCGTCATAACGAACATGTCGCTTCGCGGCATCCGCCGAAACATCTTTAGCGAAGCCCACTCGAACGTACCGATCACGACCATAAACATGACTCCGACCAACGCAGCCATTGGAATACGCTCAATGATCGGAGCCAGAAACAGGACGAACAGCAGCAAGCAAACGGCGGCTGTGATGCCGGACGCTCGACCTCGTCCACCTGAATTGACGTTGATCAGGGACTGGCCAATCATGGCACAGCCACCCATACCTCCGAACAATCCACAAACGATATTCGCCGTGCCTTGCCCGATGCACTCGCGATTTCCATTGCCACGTGTCTCTGTGATTTCGTCGATCAACGTCAAGGTCATCAAGGACTCGATCAATCCGACACCGCACAGAATAATTGCGTAAGGAAATATCAACGTGAGAGTCGCCCAATTCCACGGGACCATGTCGTATTGCAAAAAGAACAACTGAGGCAGACCACCGCTGATTCCTGCGACTTCGGTTGCGGGTGTTGTGGCTGGTTTTTCCTGTGTCGTGCCATCGGAATGAGGCGAATGTCCGTGCGTGGCCCCGGAGTTGGTTGCCAACATATCTCCGACCGTGGGAACTGGATTCACGTAATTGGCCATTCCTTCAACGCCGGGCTTTGAGGCTCCGTTGACGCAAATCGAGATGACGGTGACCATCACGATGGCGGCCAGTGATGCAGGAACAACACGAGTCAGTTTGGGCAGCAACCAAATGACACCCATGGTCAGTGCGACCAGAGTTATCATCAACCCCATTCGTGGACCGGAAAGGAACACGAGCGCGCCGTCGCTGTTGAGTGTTTTGAAACTTCCAATTTGAGCCAGGCATATGACAATTGCCAATCCGTTGACGAACCCGAGCATGACGGAATGCGGAACGATGCGTATCAATTTCCCCAACCGGCCAAACCCGATCGCCATTTGCAACAAACCACAAAGGATCACGGTTGGAAACAAAAATTCGACTCCGTGTTCTCTCACCAACACGATGATGACAACCGCCATCGCACCGGTCGCTCCAGAGATCATGCCAGGACGACCACCGAAAACCGCAGAGATCAAACCGATGAAGAATGCAGAATAGAGTCCGATTAATGGAGAAACACCTGCCACGAAGGCAAAGGCAATCGCTTCTGGTACTAATGCCAAAGCGACAGTCAGGCCGGAGAGTATGTCGTTTCTTAATGAGCCCGATTGATGACGAAAAAAGTTCAGCATGCAGAATCCAGATGTAGGTGTTGCCTCAAATCAAATCTCAGGCAGGGCAGGGCAAAGATAAAACGCGGTTCACCGACAGAGTCAGACCGTGAACGCCAGCCAGAATGGCGAGCATTTTGCGTAGCTGGGTGTCGGGCGAATCGGGCCAATCCGCCACACCTCGCAAGAGTGGATTGACTATAAACAGAGTCTTGAATCGGTCAATGTCGGTTTTCCGTTAACTTGCGATTTCGATGGAAAAACCCACATTTTGAAACCGGTTAAGTGGCTAAAGGCACCGCAGAAGCGGAGATTAGGACTCGGTCCGGCGCATTCGAACAGCGATAGAATGCGCGAAGCGCGAGCAAGTATTTCTGACCAAACGTTTCGGGGGCAGCACATTCGCTAGTGGCTGCTTGAAAAGGAATGCTTGAAAACTATTCGCTTGCTCGTTTGAGCTTCGGGAGCTTCATATGCGTATTGCTGAACTATTCGTTGCAAACATCAGGTCGTTGTTTATGTGAAGCGGCTTTATTCCACTGGAAAACCAAATCGGTATCAGCAAGCACGAATGAATTCTTCGCACGGCTTGGTGTGAATTCCAGCATGATGCCATACAATTCTTGAAACAGTGTCCTGGCAGAGTGTTGGAAATCAGAGTTAAGAAATAGAACATGGGGATCAAAACTTACGGCATGGCGTTCATGTCGCGTTGGCAATCGGCACTCCATTCCGTATTGAGTCAGCAAGACGATAACGTCGCTGATGGCCTCTCGTCAGACCACCCGGCCATGATCGCCAGCTGCGAGGCATGCGAGAAACTGAAAGCGGCACTCGTATCCGGCGAGAGCAACGATGTCGCCGAAGCCGTTACCACCGGATCACTCGTATCCAAGTGTGCCCACATGTATGTTGGGCTCGTGGCCGCACGAGTCATGGGAAACACGAAGCGTGTTCGCGAACTGGAATCAGAAATCCGGTTTTCGGTCTGCGATCCACTTTGGGCAAAAACGCTGTTGCAATTCGACCGCAACAATGAACAAATCCCCTATCGTCACTATGAATCGCTGGATGATTTCGTCTTGCCGCTCACGGCGCGTGATGGCGACACCGGCAGAGTAAAAATTGCTTTCGTTTCCGATTGGGGAACCGGAACACCGCTGGCCAAAAACGTCATGCGATGTATCGCCGAGCAACAGCCGGACATACTCATCCACCTGGGCGACGTTTACTATTCCGGCACCAAATCCGAGATGCGCAAGCACTTTCTCGATATCGTTCGCCACTATCTTCCGGCAGACACCCGGGTATTCAACCTGGCAGGCAACCACGATTTGTACGCAGGAGGCGCCGGGTACTATTGGCTACTGGATGAACTTGGCCAACCAGCGAGTTACTTTTGCTTGCGTAACGAACACTGGCAAGTATTGGGTGTCGGTGCCCCGCCACAAATTGGAAAACCGACCGATGCGATCGCAGCCATCCCGTCGGTCGAAGCCAAAGAAGTCCAGTGGCATCAGCATAAGCTCAGCGGTGCCGATGGCCGCAAGTCAGTCATGCTGTCTCACTACCAGTTGTTCACCGCGTCGGGAAACATTGGCCGAACAGAAGACAACCGCCCGCTGGCACTCAACCCGGTGCTTTACGAAGCATTCAAGTCCCACATGTCCGGCATTGATCTGTGGCTCTGGGGGCACGAGCACAACATGGTCGCTTTTGAACCGTATGCAGGGCTTAGCAAAGGCCGGTGCATCGGTTCCGGCGCGATTCCTGTCGCGTTGCTTTGGCAACCTTACAAACAACTGCACAACCTGGCGTTACCAGAGCAATTTGATTCAGCACCACAAATGATCCCTGACTGCCAACTCGGTCATGACGGCGATCACTACCATCACGCGTTTTGCATGTTATCGATTGATGGTGCCCGTGGTGACATGAACTATTTTCAAGTCGAAGGCGTCGATGGTGACGCGACAGTAATCTATACGGAGTCACTTTAATGACCACTGAATATGACATTGTAATTATTGGAGCCGGTGGCGGTGGCATTACCGCGGCCTTCGAAGCATACCGGCACGGTGCCAAAGTAGCGCTCCTGGAAAAACGCAAAATTGGCGGCGAGTGTACGCACTCGGGCTGCGTTCCATCCAAAGCCTTGATCGATGTTGCCAAGCATTACCACAGCATCAAGACAGCCACGCGTCACGGGTTGCACTCGATCGATGTGGAGAGTGGTTTCGAATTCAAGCGAGCCATGGAACACGTCAAAAGTATCATTGATGGCATCTATGCACATGAGCAACCCAAGGTTTTCAATGACCTGGGTATCGACACGTTCGTTCATGAGTCTGGCGGAAAGTTCATCGACGATCATACCGTCGAAATTGGCGGCCAAACCATCAGTGGCAAGCACATCATCATTGCAACGGGCTCTGGCCCAAGAATGCTGCCAACCGATCCGGACAATCCCGTCGAGATGCTCAACAACGAAAATTTCTGGGAGCTGCGAGAGCAGCCAGAAAGCATCGCTTTCCTGGGTGGCGGCGTGATCTCTGCCGAGTTGGGCCAGTCATTGGCTCGCTTCGGTACGAAAGTCAAAATCATTGATCGCAATCCGCAGATTCTTAGTGCGATCGACCCAGACATCAGGCAGTACCTCATCAACGTGTTCGAAGAGATGGGCATTGAGATGATCACCGAAGCACAAGCGAATATTTGCTCAAGGCACAGCGACGGAAAAATTTGCCTGCATGTCGAACAAGGCAAAGACGGCGATAAAACCGAACGCGAGTTAATGGTCGATCAGCTGTTTGTCGCCATCGGCAGAGTTCCCAATCTGGGCGGACTCAACCTGGAAGCTGCCGGTATCGAGTACACTCCTCACGGCATTACCGTTAATGAAAAAATGCAAACCAGCGTCCCGCACATCTGTGCGCTCGGCGACGTTGCGTCTCGAGCGAAGTTCAGCCATGTTGCCAACTATCAAGGCGAGCTGGTCGTACGCAACATGCTTACCGACGCCGACAGAAACGTCGAATTGACTCCTCTACCTTGGGGCATCTTCACTGATCCGGAAGTTGGTCACGTGGGTATGACCGAAGCGGAGGCCCGAAAGCAGCACGAGGGTGTACAAGCCTATTCAGTAGACGCTGCGACTGACCGTTTCATCACCGACAGCAAACAGGGCGGCCTGTTGAAAATCGTGTTTGATTCAGAGAATCGAATCCTCGGCGCCACCGGCGTCGGCGCCCACGCGGGCGAGTGGGTTCAATGTCTGACGTTGGCAGTGAAGCATGGTCTCAAGGCAGAGGACGTCGCAGACACCATTTTCGCGTACCCGACTTATACAGAAATCGTCAAAAAAGTCTGCTCGCGGTTCTTGCGTACTTTGAAATAAATCCAGAGCACTAATAGTTCGAACACCGAACGCCGCCGCTCTTTTCTAAAACACAGAGGCACGGAGATCACAGAGTGTAGGAGAGGACTGCTCGGAAACTTTCTCTGTGTCCTCTGTGCCTCCGTGTTTATCTTTTTTGAATAACGAAAGTGCCAGGAATCATATTGGCTGGTTTGGAACGTTTACGTGTCAAACATGTCGCTAACGAATGGGACTTGGTGGCGTAGTCGGTAGATCAGCACAATTGATGCAACGGTAGAAACTAATGCCATCAAAAACAGCTGGCCTAAGGGTCCGCTGAAACCAAGCACGCTCAGATGCGCGATGACGGCGCCCGCCATTACGCCGAGGCACAGTAGGGCTCCCCAGCCCGAGATGCGGGGGCTTAGCAGGATGACAACACAAATCGCTTCGATGATGCCGATCAGGATCCGGCCTCCGGGTTCCATATCAAGCGACTCGAACATCGTTGTCACATTTTCGTCGCCAGCGAACTTCATGAACGCGGCGCGGCCGACGATGAACGCCGGGATGATTCGCAGAACCCAGTTGATGACCGAATTCATCGGACTGTCAGGAGTCTTCGAAATTGTCGATTGGCTTGGAGTTGAAGGCATGGCGGCGAGTTTCGAATTAGACATGAACGTGAACCATATGGTGCAGGATTGATCCTTCAGGAATGTACAGATCGTCGACAGTCAAATCCTGATGCGATCGTTTGCCGGTGGCGGCCTGAAGCTGCTCGACATCATGAGTAAGGTTGTGAACGAAATGTTGCACGCGGACGGACTTCGAGGCAATGTCGAGTCCTCTTTGAAGTTCCGGGTTGTGAGTAGTGATCCCGATGGGACACGTGTTTTTTCCACACTGCAAAGCTTGAATGCAGCCCAGCGACATCATAAATCCACGTGCCGAGTAACACGCGTCAGCACCCAAGGCCATCGCCGTGATGATGCGACCGGCGTTGATCAGCTTTCCGGAGGCCAGCAGTTTCAGGCGGTCTCGAATACCGGCCTTTAACAATGTTTGGTTAACGGTGTGCAAGCCCGGCCACAGCGGCATACCGACACTGTCCATGAAGGATTTCGGGGCCGCTCCCGTACCGCCTTCCGCTCCGTCGACCGTGATCCAATCGGGGCAGATGTTTTGTTTCTTCATTTCCGCGACCAGGTTTTCGAACTCGGTCACGTTACCAACGCAAAGCTTGATACCTGTCGGCAGTCCGCCAACTTGTTGAACATGTCCGATGAACCGCACAGTGGCCGCAGCGTCTGTACATTCAAGGTGACCAGGGGGCGAAACGACGTCCCGGTCACGAGGAACGCCTCGCAGTTCAGCGATCTCTTCGGAGA
>CAZPOL010000027.1:0-3347 GCA_964588195.1 uncultured Pirellulaceae bacterium
CGTCGAATCGCTTGTCGTTGTTGATTGTTGGACCACCCACCACACCTGAAATTTCAAGAAGCCATTCGATGATTGCCAGAATTCTACTTCCGAATCGAAACGACTTTTCTGTTCCGAATTTTGTTCAACAATTGCGAGGCCTTGTCGCTCAAGGCACTGTCGTAGAAGCCAAAAAGGTCGACGGGAAAATTCTTGTTTCGATCGGCAATTCGGCGATCCAGTTAGGCATTTCCTCCAAGCCAGTGAATTGGGATTTCCAGCAGGTTATGCGGTTCAGTGCACACTGGGCGCCTGATGCCGGGCAGGCCCAGGCACACGGCGCTCAGTTGATGTTGGGAATCTCTGGCAGTGACGATCGGTTGCAACAGGCGAAATGGTTAACGACCGCTGTTTCCGCAGCAATGCAGCAATGCCCAGGCGCAATCGGCGTTCATTGGAACGCGGCTAGTCAGTTCATACCGGCGACCGGTTTTCGGGCGGCGGCATCGGACCCGAACGATTGGACCTCGATCTGGATTTCGATGGCTTGCCAGGCAAACGCGCAGGGCTCGGCGGGCTGCACTCGAGGCATGGCGGCGTTTGGGCAGCGGGAATTGGAAACTCAAAATGCCACCGAATCCGTTGAGGAGTTGTATGGGCGATTGATGGGTTTGGCGGATTACCTTTTGCAAAACGGTCCGATCGTGAAGGATGGAGAGACCTTTGGGCAGACGTCGGCAGAAAAAATCACCGTCGTGTACGCCAACCAATCGTCGTTTGGCAATGCCGGGCCCGTCATGAATCTCGATTACTCAGCGAACCAGGCCGTTCCGCAATTGCAAGCGCAACCTCAACCGATCGTCGCGGAAAGAGTGTCGGAGAGTGCGCCTTTGCAATCGCCAATCAATCCATCGATCGATTCTCGTTTCAGTTCGCCAATCCGTGATGCGGAGCCATCACCATTCGGAGCGCCAAAAAAATCAGCGATGGCTGATTTCGGAATGGCCAGTAAGCAAACCGGCAACAAAAAGTGGCCCTTGATCGTGGCGGCCAGTTTGATTGGGCTGTTGGTGTTAGGCGGCTTGGCTTGGGCTGTATCGGGATTGATGGGCGGAGGCGAGGTTAACGGCGAGCAGTTGGTTGCGACCTTGCAAGGAACAGGTGCAGCGAATGAGCGTTTGAAAGCCGCTGAAAAATTGGTGGGTGCCGGCGAACAATTGTTTTTTGGCAATACCAACAGATCGATGGGCATCGCCGGTACGTTTTCCCGCGAATACAACAGTCAGCAGTTGACATTGGTTGATGCGGACAAGATTGATGATTCGATCGGAATTGAGCGGACTGAGGCGTACTGTGAAGAACAAGGAAAAAAGGTTGCGATAATCTGCAGCGTCCCGGGGTATTCAGAAATTGATGCGACGCAGCAACAGGAATTGTCGACGCTGGCCTGGCAGGTTGCCTATCTGGAGGCAATGGCATGGGGCTACACGGAATTAGCCGTCGGCATTCGTGATGGTGGTGAATACGGATCAGTGCAACATGGTGACGTGATGCAATTGAAACAGCGTAACGATGCTCTGACCGTTGGTGAATTCGAACCAGCCGATTACAAGGGAACCGATGGGGCACCGCTGGCAGAGTACTTCAAACGCGCGGGTCAATCCGGTGAAATTGCCACTGCGATGCGTTACAAGGATAGACGTAAAAAAATTCTTGAAGGATTTGGTACAACAGGTGACTCGGCCATTGCGGCCCGGCCCAACAATCCGCCGATGCTTCGCGATCGAATTAGAGAAGAACGAGATGACAACCGGATAGGCCGACCAAACCAGGGAGGTCGTGCCAGATCGCAGGCGAGGAGCGACGGGCCCTACAAGTTTAGGCGTGGGGAAAAGATTGTATATCGTGGCGAGATAAAGTCCGAGACCGCCCGAGGCAAGCTGGATTGTGACTTTGACATTTTCGTGCGACCCGGGGACTTTGATACGCTTGAAACAAACGGGTCGTACTCCGCGTTGCTAATGGATCGTCAGGGAATGCCCGGCCCGCCTGATGTGCAGACTTTCCAATCCGCCCAGACGGTATCGAGCAAAGGAAAGGTTGAGGAGTATCAGGCGCAAGTTCATCTGCCATTGATCTCTCTGCCGGTCAACTTGCTTCCATTTATCGAATTTCCAGAGGGTGACGAAAAAGAATGGACGATCGAAAATCCAGTTGAAATCAGAACGGTCGTTCAAGGTGACATTGTCGGGATGGGCCCTCGAGTCAGAACTGAGATTCGATACCCGACGCACACTTCGCCCAGACGTGCCGGTCGTGCCGGTGGGTTCGGCGGTCCTCCTCCCGGATTTGGAGGGCGAGGATTCGGCGATCCCGGTTTTGGCGCCCCACCACCAGAGGTGATCGGCGGTGCGGGCATTGGTGGTCCGGTGCAGTTGCTACATTCCAGCGATGGAGTTGAATCGCGTCGGTTTACCATTCTACGTGAACGAGGTGACGAGGTAGTACTTCAATACAACTACGATTTGACCAACGAAGATGGAGAGGCTTCGAAGCACGAGATCAAATTCGAAGGTCAGGTCGTATTTGATCGGGGTGTGGGGATGGTCGTCAGTATGGAGCTGGATGGAGACGTCAAACATCAGAACGATGATTTAGTTCTTGAGGCTCCGTTCAAACTGACGTTGCGACAAAGTACCGAAGCGGATGAACAGCGACGGAAGGACGAGCGGCAGACGCGCATTAAACAACGAGAGCAGGACGAAGAGGCCGCTGAGTTAGAAGATGCTGAAAAATGGAAACCTGAAAATGTTGTTGCTCGATTGACGTCGAATGATAAGGCAGTGGTCGAAGCAACGTTGAGGGACCTGCGCCGTGGCGACGAGCTTGAGCCGCCGAACACCGACATCGGACGTGCTTTGATCGCCTTGTTGGTTGATAAAACCATGGACGTCCGCGTTTCGTCAACCGTATACAAGAAATGGATTACCAAGGAATTGGGCAGTGAATTGTTGACGGCGCTTCCCGAAATCCATGACACTTCCGAATTTATGGCGTGTTTTCGCCTGTTGAACGAGTTTGAAACCGAGGGGTTACCGGAAACATTGATCACGTGTTTGGAAGTCGAAGAAATACGAACCTGGGCATTCCACAATCTGATGTCGCATTTCGACGAGGAGATTGAATTGCTGTTTCACGATTTGTTGGACAACTCGGAAGACGAGGAAGCCTTGGCAAAGGCGGTGAGTTGGCTGATGGGAAATGGAACCAGCAAGTCAATTGGGAAGTTGAGGAAGCTTGCCAAGCGAGTCGAAGATTCTTCCTTGCAGGGTCAGGCTGAAGGCGCGATTCGTTTGATCGACGTGCGT
>CAZPOL010000027.1:3447-7299 GCA_964588195.1 uncultured Pirellulaceae bacterium
CCAAAGATCGGCGCACCAAAGAATTTTTCGCACTCCTTGGCTGAAACGGGCGGGCTTAGCAGGTAACCCTGGTACTCGTCGCAACCCTTGTTGGCCAGGAATTCCAGTTGCTGCTGTGTCTCTACGCCTTCCGCGATCACTTTCATATCGAGCGCTTGTCCTAACAGGATGATGCTGCTGGCCAGCAGGCCGTCGTCCAGATCCGGGAAGTCCTTCACGAAAGATCGGTCGATCTTCAGTCGATCAATCGGGAATTGTCGCAGGTAAGACAACGATGAATAGCCGGTGCCAAAGTCATCCACGCTGATGCTGGCGCCCATTTGTTTCAGCTCGTTCAATCGCTGGATTGTTTCTTCGACATTCTCGATCAGCAGGCTCTCGGTGATTTCAAATTCCAGCAAGCTCGGATCAATCTGGAATTCTTCCTGACAAGCCTTCACTGAGGCGATGAATCCTGGAGCTGCAAATTCGACGGCGCTCAAGTTAATAGAAACTCGAATGTGAAAGCCTGAATCTCTCCATGCCTGGATTTGCCGACAGCATTGCCGCACAACCCAGCGGCTTACATCCACAATTTCGCCAGAGCTTTCCAATAGCGGAATAAATTCAACGGGAGAAATACTCTGACCATTGAGTTCCCATCGCAACAACGCCTCGACACTGGGCACCGACTGTGTCGAGATATCGAACTGAGGCTGAAAGACCACGCGGAACTCGTCGCGCTCGATGGCTCGTTTTAGTTTCTCCTGCATGGTAATTCGGTGTACGATCCGATCTGTCATTTGCTTTTCGTACAATCGGAATCGTTGGCTGGATGGTTTGGCGTGGTACATGGCCGTATCGGCATACGCGACTAATTCATTGGGAGCCTCTGACATTTCGGGACAAAGGCAGATACCGATACTGGCCTCCAACACAGGTTCGTAGTTGTTGATTCGATATGATTTGCGTAGTGCCTCAACAATGTTTTTGGCGTGCTCTTCGCTTTCAGACGCACTTCCCACATCCGGAATCAGCACGCAAAACTCGTCCCCGCCCAAACGGGCAGCGGTTGCTTTGGAAGGCAAGTAATCCCAGAGCCTGGCGGCCACCTTTTTCAGAACTTCATCGCCCATCGCGTGGCCCATCGCGTCATTGATGCCTTTGAATCCATCCATGTCCAGAACCATGACGGCCAACAGAGTGTCATCTCTTACCGCTCGACGAACTTCCTTTTTCAATGAGTGCAGCAGGCTGTAGCGGTTGTCCAATCCAGTCAAGTGATCGGTCGTGGCCAGTTTCTTCATGTCGTTCGACTGAACTTTCAGTTGCTGGCTCAGTTCAATCAAGTGCCGCGTTCGCTTTTCGAACAACAGTTCGACTTGTTGGCAGATAAAGAAGATGGTCGCAGTCAAACCGACACCAGTGACAGTCTGATCAAATATAACCGCAGCGTCCCGGCCAACGATAATAAAATGCAGCGTCATCACGCTCATCGTGACAATGCACCATGTCAATGCAGCCCGGCCGCCAATCAAGTGAGCGGACACGATGATCGTGCAGAGTACGAAATAGATCGTTTCATTGAGATGTGCATCCTGGCAGATCGATATTGCAAATAGACCGGCGGTGGAAGATATCAATGCAGTGTGCATCAACAGGCTACGGCGTAACAAACGGAACTGCCGAATCAAAATAAATCCGCACAACGTTTCTGCGAAACAGACCAATGCGGCTGTTGGGTATCCGCGAATGCAATAGAAGGCGAAAAAGAACACCCAGGCGAAAGTCGTGATCGCCAGGAAACGCCATAGTCGTGCAATACGTTCGGTCGCTGCTTTCTGGGTCGCTTTCGTAGCGAGCAGGGGGCGTTCCAAGTCGGATTTCAGGCCAAATTCCATCTGGTTTGATCGGGTGCTTGGCACCGGAGAAGAATTTCAATTGTGGCGGGTGAGTCTGTATGAACTATACGTTGTTTTTATCCAAAACCGGGCTGGCTCACCCCAATTGTCTGGCATCAATCGCGAGGATTCGCAGAATCGGATCGGGCGGCAGAACTCCGTCGACTAAATCATCGCTACAACTGGAATTGCCAGAAAAACCCACCGTAGACCGTTTTTTCGTGGTGCATCTGGAACTGGTGGTGTGTTTGCGTGCCAGCAACCAATTTGGTTGTGACGAACTCGTGACACTTGCAAGATGAACAGGGGGCGGGGAACTGCGTATACTAAAGGTTGGAGAATGAATGTCAGCGATTGGCACAGATCAAATCGCTCGGCCAAGTGTTACTGTGGCGTATCAGGAGGAAGTGGCATGTCAGATTTTCAAAAACTGTCTGGCGAGGGGCAAGATTCCGTCTTTTTCATTGGCCCTGAAACGGAGCCACCGAAAGGGTTTTGGAAAAACCCGTTAAGTCCCGTTCATCAACGCCTGGTGTGGGGAGTATTGTTAGCATTTTTCGGCGCGGTGCTTGTGTCGATGCGCGTTCCTATCAATGACCTCGTATTCTGGATTGTGCTGTTGCTAATCGGCGCATCGATTCGCTTCACCGCATGGTTACTTTCGAAGGGATACCATGTGACGGCACTCATTCTGGTTTTTCCGATTCACTTTGTGCTCGCTATGTCGATGATGGTTCCAGCCTTACCGCTGGTCGCCAGCTTCTTTGGGCATTTGGCAGGGATCGTTTCTGCTTTGGTCGTGTTCCGACATTCGCCTAGCAGGATCAACCCCTTGATGTTTGCCACGTTGATCGGAATCATGGCTTACGTCTCGGCGACCAGACATGAGTTCTTGAACGAGGTCGAAGTAGCACGTGATCAGAATCCGTTCACTAAAATTGACAGTCGTTTGTCCTACGAGAAATCAGCAAGACCACTGATCAATGAAGCGCTTTTTGGCGGCGACCAGGAAAAGAATCGTCGGGCAGCGAATTGGTTGGACGAAATGGACGAGGAATGGGATCCGCATTACTACGGAAATAGTCGAACCGACAAGCTAAGTCAAATTCATAGCTCGTACGTCAATCGATTTGCCAATACGCCCGGATTCGGGGTTGGCCGCATGCCGGTTCGGCAACCAGTGCCGTTGCCCGAGATTGATATCCAGACGATTCGCCCAGAGCATTTCACGGATTCCTCGGTATGGCCAGATGGAATGGACCAAGGGAATAGCCGAATGACATTTCGTGGCGAATTGCCCAATCCCTGGCGATCCCACCAATTGCCATTGAAACAAGAAGTAGCCGGTTTTGACTATCACTTTGCTGCCAGCAAGGACTTCCTGAATCCGGAAACTTTTGGCTATGTAAATGAAGAGACTCGCGAAGTCGCTGGGTTCATCGAGCACGCATTTCACAACGCTCCTCCCAAAATGGAGCACGAGCAACGAGTGTGGTCGTTGTCGGAGTTGAAGTTGATGAGTTTGTTGCAGTTCGACGAACCCCAGGTTTACGAGACGGAGCACCTGCCACGCATGGACGAAATCAGCTCCATGACAGTGCCGGTTCGGGATCTCAACGACTTCGAATCGAAGTCCTTGAAAAGACTGCTGAAGGGAGAAGAAACGGTTTTGCATGTGGACGGTGACCGGTTGGTAATGTTGGGGGCGCTACGAGCTCGCAAGCAATGTATGGAATGCCATAGCGTCGACCATGGCGAATTGCTGGGAGCGTTTACCTACGGTTTCCGGGCTGACAATATCAGGCTGCCCAGGGAGTTGACTAAAGGCATGCTCTCGGACAAGGATGTGCCGGAAGACTCTGCCAAGCTGTCCGCCAGGTAACGACGCCGGTTGACTCCGCTGATTCAAGACTTGGCATAAGTTTTGGCGCAACAGAGTCGAACGACGATTGCCCATTGCCGACGACTCATT
>CAZPOL010000027.1:7399-11165 GCA_964588195.1 uncultured Pirellulaceae bacterium
CCGACGACTCATTACCGAACGCGAAGCCACGAAAACAATCAGTGGCTTCGCGTTTTTTATTTGATGGTAACGCAGACGCGTCAATGTGCATTGCCGGAACGAGCTTGTTACCATCGCGTTGCGCACTGGCTGCAACAATTCGTGTAGTATTCCTGTATCACGATCGAATCAGGAATTTCGGAGCGATGCACAGTGTACTTGTTTAAGAATAGCCGCTTTGCTTTTGTGTGGACTGTTACGACGATCGCTTTGATTGTCTTGCTGGTCTACAACACGCTGGTTTATTTCCAGTTGGGCGTGCGAGCTGAATTTCTGACCGAAAAAGGCCCACTGGTCAAAAACCGACTCTGGTTGACGGCATTTTACTTTCACGTCTTTAGCAGTTGTGTAGTGTTGCTGACTGGTGCGATTTTGTTTTTCAGTAGCCTGCTGAAATATCGGCGTATGCATTTGGTGCTTGGGTACATCTACATCAACATCGTCTTGTGGATCGCAGCCCCGACAGGATTGATTTTGTCGCCGGTTGCCAAAGGAGGTTGGCCGGGTGCACTCGGTTTTGCCGTGACCGGACTCGCTTGGTGGTATGCCACATGGGCCGGGTACCGGGCGATCCGACAGCGCCGGGTCAATGATCATATCGCCTGGATGGTTCGTTCGTGGTGTCTTTCATTGTCGGCCGTTACTTTCCGTGTGCTGCACATTGCGTTCTTTGCCGTGGGCTTCGCACCGCTGACCAACTACGTCATGGCCATCTGGTTCAGTTTGATTTTGAATGCCTGGTTTGCGGAAGTTTTCATTGCTCGCAACATTCCGCACTCGACGAAACGGCAGGCCACAAAAGAAATCGAAGTCGATAGCCAACTTGTTTCCAGTTTTTAAGAGGAAGAGAGATGAACCGCTACCTGATTTTTCCCTGCATTGGGCTCACTGCACTTTTCACTGGTTGGTTTGTGTGGGGGCCAACCCCTGAATACTCGGGTGACGCGTCGATTCAATCGACCGATGTTACCGGCGACCGCCAGGATGTCAGCAACCTGATTGGTTTCGACGCAGAACGGATTTCTGATTCGCTGATTGCGACATGGCACGCGGGTGTCAGTACCGGTGTGGATAGAGAGACGAAATATTTTTCACGAGCTTTTATACCCGACGAGGTGAAGAGGCATGGGCGTCTGGCGTTTCAGCCCTCGGTAGCCTTTGAAAAGAGTCAAGCCATGGACGGGCTTCTGGTCGGTTCGTTTGTGTTGTCCCGAGAAGCGGAGGAGCGCAAGTACCCGCTGATATTCAATCAAGCGATCGGAATTGCGACTGTTTTCGACAACGGACGCTGGTCGACGTTTGACGATTGGGTGCGAAGTGAGTTGGCTGAAAACGACCTGGCACACAGGTGATGAATAGAACAACTGGCAAATGTACGTAATACATACAAATGATTTGAGGTGCATGATGAAGACGGAAATTTTTGTAGCAGGACTGTTGTTGGCTTCGCTGGTAGCGACGCTCTGGGCGACCGAAAATCAGTCGGCAAAAAAGAATGGGACGAGCGAGCCGGGGATTCCAGTATCTTTGGCAAGCTACATTCCCGATACACAACGCGATGGTGATGTGTTGATTGGTTTGGAAAATCTCGACAAGCGGTTGACTACGCAGTGGCGTGAGTCCAGGGCGAAAGGTCGAAAGTTCTCTCGCGGATCTAGCGCCGACGTAAGGCCCCGTCGCGACTTGTACAATCCGAGCACTCGATTCTCACCGATTCAGACGGTGCCCGAGCGAGTCTTCATGGGGACGTTTGTTCTGGAACGCAATCAGACCACGCTGAACTTCCCGATTTTGTACAACCGTTACGACGATCAGACATTGCTATTCGCGCACGGGAAGTGGCACGATTTTGAAGAGTGGCTGGTTAGCAAGCCCGGTGTGCACTTATAACAAACGACCTGTCGTTATTTATCGTCTTGCTTTTCGGTGAGTTCGACTGGTTGATCCGTATTGGCCCACTCAGACAATGAATTGTCGTAGACACGAACATCCCCGTGGCCCAGCATTTCGCTGAGCACAAACCATGGCGGTGCGGCGTGCAATCCTTCATTGCAATACGTGACAACCATGTCGGAGCCGGTAACGGATTCGTAGAGCTTTTCCAGTTCGTCGCGTGACTTGAACGTGCCGTCCCGGTTGAAGTTGTCCTTCCACAGAATGTTGATGGCGCCGGGAATGTGACCTTTCTTATTGTGCAGGGCACCCGTGTGAAAGACTTTGCCAGGCTCGTCACCATCAAACTGTGATTTGGGACGACCATCAACCAGACTGACGTCAGGGTTTTGCAGGCGATCGGCAATGAAGTCCAGGTTTGCGGCGATCTTTTCGTTCGTTGTCTTGATTTCGAATTGCGAGGCAGTGACCTGGACTACGTCTTTGGTTACTGGCAGGTCTGCGGCGATCCACGCCGGGCGACCACCATCAAGGACTTGTACATCGTGAATGCCGTAGTACTTCAGCGACCAGTACATGCGGACCGCAATCCGGGTATTCATGTCGTCGTAGACCACGATTTTCGATTGCTCAGTTATTCCCAGGCGACGCAGCAGCTTTTGCATACCCGCTTGGTCGACCAACTTGTACAAATTGGGCTGGTCCATGTCCGTGATGTCTTTGACCCAATCGACAAACTGGGCGCCTTTGATGTGAGCTTTATCAAACGTCTCTCGTTCAGGTCCAAGATCGATAACGACAATGTTCTCGCTGCCTTCGCTGCCTAAAAGTTCGTGCAACTGTGCCGCCGAAATCAAAGGGCTGGACTCGTTCGTTTCCTGAACGCCATTTGCGTTGCCATTTTCCGCGGTGTAACCGAATAACGCTGTTGAGACGGAAACAATCAGGCTGACAAAGGCTGCGGTAAATGTGGTTTGTTGAAGCATGTTTGGCTCTTGGATTGAAATTCGTTCCGCCGAAAACGGCCGCGGTGTTGCTTGCTGGAATTCACGGAGCGGAGTGTCACATAGCGGTCAGTATAGCCCGCCATACAATAAAGATGGAGCAAGAAGTTTTTCTCAATTGTTAGAAACTGAATATTGCCAGGAAAATTGAAAATCAGGTCCATTTTTCAGAGAATAATTTCGACCAGATTCAAGTCGTCATTAACCGCGGCTTGGGTCGAGAAAGTGTCCGGTAATAAATTGCAGAAGCGTGGGCATGTTAATTTGCTGGGCAATCCTGAGGAATTGCCCAGGCCTAACTCAAAATCCTGGATAAATTTGAATTTTGGGCTTCGAGCGCTGTGCAAATAAGAATGTCGTTTGTAAAATTTCGGCGTTATCAAACCAGCTCTGTTAGTTGGTAAATCCTTAAAACTCAAAATCAAAATAAAAATTGAGGGAGAACACATGAAGAAAGCATTCCAAAACATTTTCTGCGTCCTGACCATCTGTGCAATGGTTGGCTTCGTTGGCTGCGGCGACAAGAAAGACGGAGACGGCAAAGCCAATGACGAAACCAAGACCAGCGAAACAACCGGTGCCGATTCCGGTGGTGGTTCAGGCGACAAGTAAGTATTCGTTCGCGAATACCAAGGAGACGCGACGTCTCCGAAACCAACACAAAAGCGAGCCCTGGTGGGTTCGCTTTTTTTGTGCGCTATTGTTGTTGTGCAATACCGACCGCGTACCGTTCATTTGTTTTCGAAACGAAATGGAAACGGCTGGTCCAACAAAAAAAACGGACACTGAATAAACAGTGCCCGTTGGCTTGGTTTCGCGAGTTACCCGAT
>CAZPOL010000027.1:11265-19673 GCA_964588195.1 uncultured Pirellulaceae bacterium
ATCGCTTCGGCTGAAGGCATGAATACGCCGTCAATCACGTGGATAACGCCATTGCTGCAAACGATGTCAGTCGTGACCACGTTAACGCCGTTGATCATGACTTTGCCGTCTTTGGCTTCGATTTTCAGGGTCTCGCCCAAAACCGACTTGGCTTCTGACAAACCAACAACATCAGCGGCCATGACTTTGCCTTGCACAACGTGGTGCTTCAGAACGGCTGCCAACAGTTCCTTGTTTGCTGGCTGGAACAGGCCTTGAACGTCACCAAGTGGTAGCGTGCCGAAGGCTGTGTCGTTTGGTGCAAACACGGTAAATGGACCCGCGCCGTTGAGTGTCTCGGTCAGGCCGGCGCTGTTGACGGCGTGGTAAAGAGTTGAAAATGTGTTGGGGTCAATCGACTGTGCAATTGTTTTGGGACCTTCTTGTGTTTTGGCGGCGCTGCCTTCTTGAACCTTGGCTGCGCTGCCTTCCTGGACTTTGGCTCCGCTTTGTGCTTGAGCGTCTGCGGCCAATGTCAGGACGAGCAATGCAGCGAAAGTAGCACTCACCATCAATTTCAGAGTTTTCATTCTAAGTAACCTTATTCTTGTATTTTCTATTGTCTCGAAGCCATGCTGCTTCCTCGTCCGCTATTGTGCAGTAAGCTGTCATTTGAAACAACAGTTCAATGGCTGCTTCACAGCGAAATTTGAGGCAAATTTGTCTTCCGGATTCGTTCCCGTTGTCGCTAAATTCCCATCTTCCGGCGGTAAATTCACGTCGGTATTCGTCGCCTTGTAACTTCGATCGAGTCATTTGTTGACTGCCCCACAATCAAACTCAGCGTACGATAGGTCGCGAAGGTTATTAGCTGATCTGAATCTGGCCAGCGTCGCCCTGATTTGGGGCATCAATATGCCAATCATGAAGTTCGCCTTGGGGCGGATGAACGAGTATCTATTCAACGCCGTTCGGCTGACCTTTTCGGCCATTACATTGGGAGCGTTGTTGGCATGGAAATATCGCAAAAAAACGACCTCTATTAACGGCGCTGAGGCCGACGCCGCCGACGGAACTCGGCCAACAGGCGAAGACGCTGGACCGCCGAGGCGTTTGCGGATTCCAATTTGGCGGCGTTACAGTCGCCGACAGTGGGTTAGCATTCTCAGCTTTTCCTTTCTCGCAGGTTTCGCCTATCAGGTCTGTTTCCTGTTGGGAATTGACGGAACGACTGCCGGCAACACCGCCTTGATCATGTCCGCGATTCCAATGTGGACGGCGATCCTGGCATTTCTGATGATCGGCGAACGACTAAAAAGAAGAGCATGGGCGGGATTATGGATCGCTTTGGCGGGCGTTCTGATCGTGACTTTCTCAAAGTCCTCTTCAAATATAGTGATCCAGGGATCATTGGTGGGAAACCTGATCGTGTCGCTGGCCGCATTCTCTTGGGCTTTTGCGTCCGTTTTAAGTCGCCCGTTGATGAAAACCGTCTCGCCTTTGGAGCTGGCTTTTTACAGCGTCGCATTGACGGTGCCATTTCATTTTCTGATCGCCGGTCCGGCTGTAGCGGAAATCGGACAACTGTTCGACGACCCCTGGTTGATGTTGGCGATTGTCTATTCCGGTGTGTTCTCGACCGGTTTGGCCTACGCAATGTGGAATTTCGGGGTCCAGCAACTGGGCGCCTCGCACGCGGCCGGTTTTCAGAACCTGGTCCCGCTGGTTGCTCTGGCCGCCAGTTGGCTACTGATTGGCGAGGTTCCGTTCCCGGCACAAGTGATCGGCGGAGTCGTGATTATCAGTGGTTTGTGGACCATGAGAAATCAGCGTCAAAAAACTTCCTGAAATTCCAGGTTCTTGACAGTCACGTCTTCTCCAATGGGTATTTACTCATTGAAGCCACGAAGTTATTGCCCAGACGGCAAACAAACGGCGGATAGGAGAGAATTTGGCCAGGGGAGATTCGGATTTGGAGAGGTTCGGATGGCCGAGGCAGGTCTTTAGGGTTCGATGTCGGTCGGTATCGAACCCTAAAACAAAAATCGACAACATCAGAACAAATATTAGACCGATCAACATTTGAAATAGTAAGTGTAGGTGGTGGCTAACCTCATCGGTTAGCAGGAAGTGGCACCCGGCGTCCTAATCCGACGTCCGGGTGTTTTTTTGCGCAGTTTTTATTCGCGTTTTTTCGAATTGGAAGCTTTTTCACGAATCGATGGCCAATTGAATGACCGCAAAGGTTCTTTGTTGACGGACAACTCAAAATGCCGCTGACAAAGGATAACGTGCTATGAACTTTCCCGAAAATCAGATCGCCACCGTGGTTCCGTCGAGAATTGCTGTGACTCTTCTGGTCGTTTTGACATTTGCTTTTACATTTGGCGTCTGTGAACGGGGTGAGGCAGAGGATTACTACGTTTCAGCCGCCAATGGCAAAGGGAAAAAGGCGACCAGGGAGAAGCCTGCCAAGGATCTAGGGAATATAGTATCCAAACTGAAGCCAGGTGACACGGTCCACATTGCCGGCGGAACCTATTTCGGTCGTGGCGAAAGCGGCAGCTGTGTGATCAAGGTGCCCGTGAAAATTATTGGCGGCTACGACGAGAGTTTTGACAATCGCGATCCTTGGGGCGCGAACCGGACTATTTTTTCAGGAGTCAACTCCAGCGACAACTGGCAGATGGATCCTGCGTTGATGATCGATCTGATGAAGTATCGAGAGCGGGAGACTTTCGATATCGAGGTCGATGGGATCATTTTTGATCATGCCGGACGTAATCGCTACGCAGATGACGACCAGGCCAAGATCTTGCGGATGGCCAATCCTCGTTCTGGTGAGAATCCGTCGCCAGAATCTGGCGGCCTGGTGATTCGCGCCAGCAAGGTGCTGGGCGATTCGCACTGGAACATTGCGGTTCGCAACTGCGTCGTCATGAACACGGCACCGACCCAGGGAGCGATGTCGGTGTCCGCTCATGCCAAATCTCAAGTGCTGATTGAAAACAATCTGGTGATCAACAACACGGGAACGGGGATCGTCGTGGGCAGCAACTACATGGGATCGGATGAAGATTCGCGACCAGTGTTCGATATCCGAAACAATACGGTGTTGTTTACGTGGAAGCACGATCCGATGGCTCAAAGCTTCTCGGGCTGCTCGTTCTGTGCGTTAGACAATGTGGTCGTCACAGCAGCCAACAACGTTTTTGGTTTCGCTGATCGTTACGGAATAAACAACGAGGCTAAGGCACCGATTCAACTAAATGACAATCTGATCCTGGCCAATTGGATTGGTGACTATCTGGAATTCGACACCAGGATTGACCTGGATGATATTGAAGACGAAGCGGAGTACCTGCACGAGGACAGTGAAGGGAATCTTGCCGAGGCAATCACGTTGCCGATTAGCGAGCAGTGGGTCGAGCGATATGGCAGTAGAATTCTGATCGACCGGAATGCACTGGAATCCGAGATCGAAGCCAAAGAGTCGCCTGCCAACGAGATTCGTTCGATCCTCGGTTTGCCACTGCAGGCGGGCACGGTCGAGGGACCGGAGATTGCGGTGTGGTTGAATCGAATGTCGATCGATGATGCTTTGCAAGCGGGTGGCGAAAAATATTTGGGCACCTATGGTTGCCAGAACCCCGCCGAATAAATTTCTGTTGGATGAGGCGAGGCGAGTTCGGAGGTGCGATTCGGCAAGGCGACATAGAATACGAAGATCGGCCAGGTTTGCATCAAGAAAGTGTGCCAAGTTCTGGAACTCGGGGCGGATTCTTTGCCGATTGGCGAGCGGTTTTCGTATAATCAACCATTCAGGATCGTTTCTGGATGAAGTTTTCCATCGTGACACTTACTTTTTTGCTACGGATTGAAACCATCAATGTTTGAAAGACTATCTACCGGTTGGGCGATGGCCAAGCAGTCGTTTCAGGTGCTGAAGCTGGACAAGGAGCTCTTGCTTTTCCCGGTGCTTAGCGGACTGGCTTGCGTTCTGGCATTGGCCTCGTTTGCGACGCCGTTCCTGACAGGCATGATCGATTTGCCTGAGGGCAATTTAACGACGGCTCAGCAAATCACTTATGGCGTGCTCGGTTTCGCCTTTTATTTCGTTTCCTACTTCATAATCATCTTCTTCAACTCGGCTCTGGTTGCCTGTGCCATTATTCGGTTGAAGGGCGGGGACCCGACGGTGCGTGACGGCATCGGTGCGTCGATGGCTCGCTTGCCGCAGATCGCCGGTTGGGCGTTTGTGTCGGCGACGGTGGGCATGATCCTGAAGGCTATCGAGTCACGTTCGGAACGAGTTGGTGAAATCGTCGCTGGCCTGTTGGGAATGGCTTGGTCGATCACTACGTTTTTCGTGGTGCCGATTCTGGTGGTCGAGAAACTTGGTCCGATCGATGCCTTCAAGCGTTCCGTTTCTGTCATGCGTGACACGTGGGGCGAATCGTTGGGTGCCAATTTTGGGATCGGACTGTTCACAACGTTGGCTGCTCTGCTGGGAATGTTGCCGATCGTGGGCGGCGTTGTCATGGTAAACGCCTCGCCAGTTGGCGGCGGCGTGCTGATTGGTATCGGGGTCCTCTGGATTATATTTGTTTCGCTGGTTTCTTCGGCGCTGAGTTCCATCGCGCTGGCGGCACTCTACATTTACGCGTCAGAAGGCCAGTCGCCGGAGCATTTCGATTCAGGAATGATTCAGGGTGCTTTTGCGACGAAAGCTGGTGCTTGATCGATGAGCTATATCAAACAGATTAAGCCCGGGGAAGCTGAAGGTTCGCTGAAAAAGATTTATGACATGGCGGAACAGCGAGCCGGTTCCGTGGCCAACATCATTTGCATCATGAGCCTGGACGCCAACGTGTGCCAGTCTTCGATGGGCCTGTACGTCGCATCCGTTCGTTCCGACAACGTGTTGGATCGAGCAACTCGTGAGTTGTTGGCGACCGTCGTCAGTAATATCAACGATTGTTATTACTGAACGCTTTCTCACGCGAGGGACTTCGGTACGGAGTCCGGGGATGCAGAGGCTGCCGAACAATTGCTCTACGATTACCGTGAAGCGAACCTGACAACACAGCAACGCGCCTTTTGTGACTATGCGGTCAAGTTGACTTTGACGCCTGGTAAGATGAACGCTGGCGACACACAGGCATTACGAGACAATGGCTACACCGACGAACAGATTTCGTTAGGCACACAAGTCATCAGCTATTTCAATTACATCAACCGGATCGCGGACGGACTCGGGGTCGACCCTGAATCCTGGATGGTCGTGCCGGAAGAGGAATGGAAGAGCAAAAAAGCTGATTTTCATTCGGCTGTTTGATTGAGGTCGGATCGACTTGGGGGACGCAATGAACTTGATACATTCGAATTTTCGGCGATCGATCGTCGGGCTCGCCACCTGTGTGCTCATTTCGTCGTTGTTGACTTGCCCCAAAACCCTGCAGGCCCAGCAAAAACATACTGGCTCTCCAGACTCACTGGCAATGGACGTCGTTTTTCAAAAAGACGGCAAGACTTTGTACGGAGTGCTGCACGACGTCACCGCTGATGGTTTAGTCTTGGTGTTGCGGCGAGAATGGTTTCGCGACAATCACCAGGCCTACTATGACAGTTTGGCCGAAGCGGAGTTGAAAGCGGCTGAACAAGCTGAAGATTCGTTGATCGAGCGAATTGAGCAATGGAAAGCGGAACGCCCTGACGATCTGGATCTGCTGGACTTCTTGTCCGGGGAACAAGCCGCCGCCGAAAAGAGAAAAGCGGACCTCGATCTGGATTCACTACGTTTCACGTTTGTGAAAATTGCAAGCGACCAGGCACGCCGAGTCGTTCTGCAAGATGCCGCTGAACGACAGGTCGGTTTATTGGCCTGGAAACACAATCTGACGGACGCCGAGGTGCGGCCGGCGGAAGAACTTCGCGCGGAACTGATTAAGCAAAATATCGAGATCGGCAACAATGTCGTCGACTTTTCGGATCAGGTTCCCGGCACGCCGCAATCTAAACGAGACTGGGCAATGCGAAAGAACATTGTGGAGTTCTTAATGCGGGAATCGCTCGAGTTTCAGGGCACCGGAGATACCTTTTTCAAAAAGGGCGAGCGACCTGCGATGGCCGGCTTGTTGTCGCAGATGATGCAGGGCGGGCTGGGAGCAGGTGGCAGTATTCAGCAGATTGGCGAGGAGTTGGGGATTCCCGAATTCACGCGGAATCGGAAGGGTCGAGACGGAACGGGCAGGGGTGGTAATGCGAAAACCGGTTGGTGGAAGAAGCAGGCTGAGATTGCCGACAAGGAAGGCTTTCGAAGTTTTTCGATCACTCGTCTGAATCAGAATCTGGCTTCGCCGATCGTCAAGGTCGATGTTGCCTTCATCGGTAAAGACGAAAATGACGAATGGCAATTGGTGGCGGAGTTCAAGGGCTCAGCCAATGCCGACGAACAGTCGGACGACGACGTGGAAGCGCTGATGGATGATCCGCAAGTCAAGCAGATCGTGCAGGTCGCTGAAGGACTGGGAGTCGGCGCAGGCGACCAGCTCACGAAAGCCCTGCGACATGGCGTGGCGACTCAAAGTGCTATGCAGGATGGTTTAGGGAACTTCTTCCAGTTCCTGGATAAGTATTCCAAGCGTTTGGACGCTCCACAAATTCCTGCCAAACCGAATCGAAGAAAACCGAATCGATGAAAACGGAGTCGATAACGATTGCGTATCAGTTGCCTTGAATCAAGCTGATTTACGCATCGACTTTGCTTTGTTGTACAGCGTTTTGGCTTGGCCCACCCAGTCGTCGCGCTGGATCCGATCCTGGAATGTGTCCAGCAAGTTCGAGAACTGATCGATGTTGTGTCGGTCCCACAGCATGATCTGTTGGAACGTGTACACGCCGTACTCATTCAATTGCGTTTCCAGTTTGGAAGCGATTCCGGAGATCAATTGCAAGTTGTCGTTGATGATCGGTGGTCGTGAATAGACCAGCCCAAGTTCCGTGTCGCGGCGAACTTCGCCACCGTATTCCAGGTCCAGGTCAGGGGTGTTTGCTTCGCTGGCCGCTTCTTCAAATTGCGATGTTGATTGACCGAACACGGGCCGCAGGATGGTTGGCTCGGGCGTCTCATTGCTGGCCGATTCATTTGCCAGGAGTTGAGGCTTGAAGATTGGCTTGGGAACGAATTGATAACCCATCGAGTTTTCAGACGCGACTTTCATCGAATCGAATTGTGTGTCTTTTTCGTTGGCTTGATCCTGAATGGCGTCATAAGGGACGGATAATGACTCTCGCTCCTTCATGCGATCAATGGTTTGCTTTGCCATTTTGTTTCCATGTTCAAGTTCGTTCAACTGAGACTTCAGCTCAGTCAGTTCTTGTTCCAGCTGCAATTGCTGTTCTGCAAACGTATCGCCTTGAGCACGCAGTTCGTCGTTTTCAAATTGCAGGTCGGCTAACTCCGTCCCAGCGGGTTGTTCTTTGATACGATTGCCCAGCCGGCGAATGTCGTCGTGCAGGTCTTCGAGTGCCTGGTTGTCGATGCCGCGAGCCCACGACCAAAGTACAAAACCGATAAACATGCCAACAAAGACCAGGCAGGCAGGCAACAGCATCAAGATGATGGGTTCGGATAACATTTGCATGACGGACAACTTTGATAAGACCAGACAGACCGGTGCCAGCACCCAACGGCGCAGCGACTTTTCCGGTTGTTTGTATCGTCGGACTTGTCACGAATAGGCCTGCAGCAATTATTTGGCAAACCTTGAGTTTTACAGAATTAGTATCAGTCTCTGGACTGCATGCGTTTACGAGCTGGGGAATTCAGCCGTTTTGGCGATAGCCACGGTTTCCGCATGCACAGGCGTGGTCAACTCTTAATGACACGTTAACCCCGAATGGGGTGCCATCCATGCTTACGCGAGTGCAACGGTGGTTCAAACCTCAGAACCGGGGCATGCTCACGCAAAACTTATCCAGCGCTATCGTTCGCGTAAGCATGCCTTTCTTCGTTGGTTACTGTTTCCCGAAACAGGCGTGAACATGGCACCCACTACTTCAGATTCTTGGTCGTAGGAACTAAGTTGGGTGCCATGTTTACGCGAGTGCAACGGGTGGTTCAAACCTCAGGACCGAGCATGCTCACGCAAAACTTACCCAACTCTATCGTTCGCGTAAGCATGCCTTTTCTCGTTGGTTACTGTTTCCCGAAACAGGCGTGAACATGGCACCCACTACTTCAGATTCTTGGTCGTAGGAACTAAGTTGGGTGCCATGTTTACGCGAGTGCAACGGGTGGTTCAAACCTCAGGACCGAGCATGCTCACGCAAAACTTATCCAGCGCTATCGTTCGCGTAAGCATGCCTTTCTTCGTTGGTTACTGTTTCCCGAAACAGGCGTGAACATGGCACCCACTTTTTCCTGG
>CAZPOL010000027.1:19773-30764 GCA_964588195.1 uncultured Pirellulaceae bacterium
TCGTTGGTTACTGTTTCCCGAAACAGGCGTGAACATGGCACCCACTTTTTCCTGGAACCCCGTTCAAACCGAAGTCACGGGTAGCGCAAACCGGTTATCATGTTTACGTGAATGCAACGGTTGATTCAGACCTCAAGACTGCCTAAACGTCGTAAGGGTTCTTGGGGCCGGAAGACTTTTTCATTTTCGCCAATGGATTTGGTCCAAATTCGTTGCGATTGGGTTGGCCGGGTAAGAACCCGACTTCAAACATAACCCATAGTGGACCAATGATGGGAATGAACAACAGGACCAGACGATCTCCTTCGCGCCCGAGGTCATGATATCGTTTGATCATCAATGCGAAATTCACCCAAATTGCAAGGATCGTGTGGACCAGTGCAATAAAAAAGAAGGGCCCTATCGCGACCAGGTTTTCTGGATCTGGATCGATGTCCATCATGCCAAGGATCAGGCTATAAACCCCCGTAAGCACCCCGGCCACAGCGGAAGAGATGAGTGACCAAAGGATCGAGCTGAACCAGTATTTTTGCCGATTGATCCGGCCGTCAAAGCCGAACAGAGTATCGAAAGAAAGGTAGCCGACGTTTTGGGGCTTCGTCGCCTTCTTGCGTTCCGCCTCTTCGTCCATCTTGGCGATGGAGCTGCTACTGGAATAGGCATCAGCCAGTTTGTTGTTCTTTTTGGCAGCGGCCAGACGTGCGCGTTTGATTTCTTCGACATCCACATCGGCGAACCCGGGATCCTGGACGACATGATTGCCCAGAGGATCGGGACCACCTGGTACGACGTCTGGGAACAGGCCGGGTTGCGAAGTCATTGGCCCACCGACACCTGCTGCGGCTTGTTGCGCTCCGGCACCAGAACTTTGCGCAACCTTTTGGACGGCGGCCTTAAAGGTGTGTTGGCAACTGGCGCACTTGACGCTTTTCCCGGTTGGGTCGCCTTTGACCTTGTATTGGCGTTGACATTTTGGGCAGGCGATAATGCTCACAGGTTTCTCCGGGGTGCTGGCAAGTACCACTCTATTCTGCTTTCCTGTTTGACCTTCGGCAAGCTCGAATCTGTTGAACCGCTGGATCTGTCACGATTCCCTTTTAGGTCCGGCAAGCGGTTTGTGGAAAAAGATTTACAGAATGGCGGATTCGGGGCTGCGCATCCATTGCACGTGACTCAATCGACAGGTTTGTCGTTACTACCCATAGCTAATTCCATTCATTTCGTCGAAACGAATTTTTGAAAAAACGTCTTAAGTGCCAACGGTATCGGTCGTAGCGGTTGTTGGATACCGGAAAGGCCTGGAATTGGCCCCGTGTCGGTCCACGCCGACCCGTTCGGTAAACAGGGGCTATATTTTCGAGTCCATTGTTTAGACAGGCGCGGATTTTTCGTTCCGCACCCCAAGTAGAGCATCGAACCAGAACGGAATGAGTATCAATGAGTCAACTTGCCTCCAGCGGAAACTCGCAAACAGAATTTGATCTACTAAAGCAGCGAATCCACCAGCGTCTGATTGGAAAGCTGGATCTTAACAAGATCAGCGAATTGGAAGGCGACGTCCTCAAACGAGAGATTCGTAACGTCGTCGAGCACTTGTGCGACAACGAAAACACACTCTTGAATCGGTCCGAGCGAGACCGGTTGGTCGACGAAGTCCTGGACGAGACGTTTGGACTGGGACCACTCGAGATGCTTTTGAAGGATCCGGCGGTCAGTGATATTCTGATCAACGGTCCCAAGAACATCTACGTCGAGCGTGGCGGAAAGATGGAAAAGACAAACGTCGAATTCCGCGACAACGCTCACCTGCTACAAATCATTGACCGAATTGTTTCGAAAGTCGGTCGACGTGTTGATGAAACATGTCCAATGGTGGATGCTCGATTGGAAGACGGTTCTCGTGTGAACGCGATTATTCCACCGTTGGCTCTGGACGGTGCGGCGATGTCGATTCGTCGTTTTGGTTCCAACCCGCTGAAGCTGGAAGACTTGTTGAACTTCAAAGCGTTCACGCCCGAGATGGTGATGTTGATGGAGGGTGCCATGAAGGCCCGCTTGAACATCATTATTTCCGGAGGTACTGGTTCTGGTAAGACGACGCTGCTGAACACGCTCTCCAGCTTTATCGGTGCTCATGACCGTATCGTAACGATTGAAGATGCGGCGGAACTTCAACTGCAACAGGATCACGTGGTTCGTCTGGAAACTCGCCCGCCCAACATTGAGGGTAAGGGCCAGGTGACGCCAACCGACCTGGTGAAAAACTGTCTGCGTATGCGTCCTGAACGAATCATCATTGGTGAGTGTCGTGGACCGGAAGCACTGGATATGTTGCAGGCGATGAACACGGGCCACGATGGGTCGTTGACGACGACTCACGCGAACTCACCTCGTGACTGCATCGGCCGTCTCGAGACCATGATTTTGATGTCCGGATTCGAGTTGCCTATGAAGGCGATGAGAACCCAGATCGCCAGTGCGGTTCACTTGATCATTCAGGCTAACCGTCTGCAAGGTGGTCCCAGAAAGGTCACACACATCACCGAAGTTGTTGGTATGGAAAACGACGTGATCGTGATGCAGGACATCTTCCGTTACATCCAGGATGGCATCGATGAGGAAGGCCGAGCAAAAGGCCGATTCGTTTGTACCGGTGTTCGTCCGAAGTGTCTGGATTTGCTGTCCGCAGCCGGTATCAAGCTGCCTGCCAGTATCTTCCAGGAACGCGTTATGTTGGCCGACTAGTTCCCTGTTGTTTTTGACGTCGATTTTGATGTTACTTCCGTTACTTGTTAGTTAGAGATCCGGAATCATGTTCCAAATACTCGTATTCGTTTCGCTCTTCGTGTGCTTCGCCAGTTTGGCTGGTGGCATCGCACTGGTGCTGAGATCCAAACAGGAGTCCGGCCAGTTCGAAGATCGCTTGGCAAGCATGACTGCCAATCGCGGTCGTGGCGGCAAGAAAGAAGCTTCGACTTCAGTACTGGTTACACCGCTTGAGGATGCACCCGGCAAGATCGAGGAATTCCTTGGTGAGAAGTTGAACCTGGGTCGCATGATCTACCAGGCAGGTATCAAGAACCTGACGGCCGCGAAGTTTCTGGCCATCTGTGGTGGACTGGCAACCGCGGCGACATTGGCTTACCTGGTTTCGCCGATTCCATTTAAGTCGATGGCGATCCTGGTCTTCTTGTGCGTGTTCTTTATGCCATTCCTGGTCATCATCATGAAGAAGAACCGGCGAATGAAGTTGTTCTCTTCCCAATTGGCTGATGCGATGGACGTTCTTTCACGAGCCTTGCGATCGGGTTACAGCATGCCTGCCGGTTTGCAATTGGTCGGAAACCAGATGGACGAACCACTCGGTCCAGAATTTGCCAAGTGTTTTGAACAGCAGAACCTGGGTATGTCGGTCGAAGAGTCAATTCGAGATATGACAGAGCGTGTCGGCAACGTCGATTTGCGGTTCTTTGCAACCGCCGTCATCCTGCAACGACAGACGGGTGGTGACCTTGCCGAAATTCTCGACAAGATCAGCCATCTGATTCGTGAGCGATTCAAGATTTGGGGACAGATTCAGGCGTTGACCGGTGAAGGTCGATTGTCCGGAATCGTGCTGTTGGCTTTGCCACCGGTATTGTTCATTACCATGCTTCGGCTGAATTACGACTACGTCATGATGCTGTTCAATGATCCGCTGGGCCAGAAGATGTTGGCCTTCGGAATCATCATGCAGATATTGGGTGCTGCCTTCATCAAGAAGATTATTACAATCAAGGTATAAACGTGAATACATTTATCATTGCCAGTCTGGATTTCACAATCATCCTGCCGTTCGCGATCTTTGCGGCAGTGGCAGCCATGATGTGGTTTGTAGCCGATACATTCTTCTTCAAGAAGACTCGTTCCGAAGAACGTTTGGAGGAGATGCAGCAGGCTCGTAGTGGCGGAAGCGCCGAAGGTGGCGGACGCTCCAAAGGCGGTCTGGCCGACATGCTGGAAAAGCATGGAACGTCGTTGGCAAAGCCTTTGCAGCCGAAAACGGAAAAAGAAGAAGGCAAGATTCGTGAGCGCCTGAACTTCGCCGGTTACCGTAGCGAAGAATCAGTCGTCGCATTCCTGGCAACGAAATTCGTTTGCGGTGCCATCGGTCTGGTCATCGGTGGCGGTTTGAGCATATTCCTTAGCGGTTTTACCACCACCTCACTACTGCGTACCTTTATGTGTACCGGTGTGTTCTTCTTCGCTCCGGAAGTCATACTTTCCTTGAAAGCCAAAAAGCGACAAGAGAAGATTTTCCTGGGCTTGCCCGACGCACTTGACCTTTTGACCGTATGTGTCGAAGCCGGTCTCGGCCTTGATCAGGCGATGCGGAAGGTCTCGGATGAAATGGAAAAGACGCAGCCGGTTATCTCTCATGAATTTGCTATCAGTAACATGCAGGTTCAGATGGGTAAGCCAAGAGAGGAAGTCTTTACCGAATTGGGAAGCCGTAACGGTGTTCCCGATTTGAAAACCCTTGCGGCGGTAGTCGTGCAGACCGACAAGTTTGGTTCGAGTATTTCGAAGGCTTTGCGAGTGCAGAGTGAGGCGATGCGGACGCAACGCCAGCAAATCGCGGAAGAGAAAGCAGCCAAGACTGCGGTGAAATTGATTTTCCCGCTGGTTCTGTTCATCTTCCCCGGCATATTCGTCGTACTCGTTGGACCTGCCGCAATCACCATGGTCAACGAAATGCTCCCGGCTTTCCAGAAATAGGTCGCTGGTAACATTTTTCCTGAATTTTCGACAGCGAACAGTCGTGGTCATTCGGCCAATTGCGCCGATAACTCCAAAGACACTCGGTCTGAAATCTGGACCGTTGAAGTTCAATGTAATTGATATTCCGACTAAGAATGGATTCTCGGAGACTCGACCATGTCCAGCAAAACACGTTTTTTGGCAGTACCTGCCATGGCGATCGCCTTGATTGCGATGGCCTCATCCAGCCTGATGGCTCAATGTAATTCCTGTGCTTCTTCCGGCGGCCAGTTTGGATTCCCTTCGCAGGGTTGTTCATCTTGTGGCGGCGGTGGAGGCGGTATCGGTGGCGCCTTTGGTGGCGGCATCGGTCAAGCTTACCGCAACATGCAACAGGGAATGGATACATACAAAGCCGATTGGGCTCGCAACCGCGCACGAAACTCAGCATGGCCAATGCCATTTTCTTGCTGGGATCGCGAGCACTACCACGCCATCTTCAACCAACAATATGCAACTGGTAACCAGATCGCACACACTTTGTTGGCTGAGCACTTTGATCCAGAAACCAACGAATTGAATCGTTCCGGCGAATTGCGTGTCAGCTGGATCATGACTCACTCACCACGTGACAGCAAGCAAATCTACGTCTTCGAAGACACCCAGGGTCCTGTCGTCGATCAACGTATTGCCAGTGTCCGCAATCTGACGAACCGCTTCTACTCGCACCTTGGCCAAGCTGCTATCGCCAAGTCGCACCTGAAGCCACACCAGATTCCGTCCACATTCCAGGCTCAAATCGGTGCTTCTTACGTCGAAGGTCTGCCTGACCCACGTATTGAAATCCAAACAGGTCAAACGATCAACGCTTCGGTTGGCAACTAAGAGCCAGCAGGAAATGTCAGTCGCCACAGGATGGCTTCTGGATAGTTGACAAAAAATCGAACAGGCGGTGTGGGATTCCACGCCGCCTTTTCTTTTGTATCAACCCGGTTTTTCAATCGTTTCCCTGGCAACGACACATGCTCGATTCTGCAGGCGTTGGCTGTGGTTTCCGAAATCGCTATAACCATTGGTTCGAACGCGCGGACGCGGACACGGCGAGCGAGCCGCCTTTGTAAATGTTGATAATGTTTGCAACGATTCAAGCCACCAATTTACTGTGAGAGCATCAATGGATAAGAAGGCAAAAAAGAAGCTGGAAGTTCTGCGAAAACGCCAGGAGAAACTGCGACAACAACTTGCTGGAGCCAAGAGTCAGATGGATGATCCTTCCGAGGTCGAAGCGATCGAAAAGGAGATCAACGACACCAAAGAGCAGATCGAGAAATTGAAGAACTCGTAGCGTTTGATTGAAACGACGAGTGAACTCCGACAATGAATTCCCACAGTGAATCCAAAAAAGTCGCGGCCTGTGGCATATTGAATATTCACAAGCCGCCCGGCTGCACGTCTCGCGATGTTGTCAATCAAGTGCAGAGGTTCTTTGGCCGCAAGGTTCGCGTCGGTCACGCCGGGACACTCGATCCGATGGCGACTGGTGTCTTGTTGGTGGCGGTTGGGCGAGCGACCAAGTTGATTCCGGTCATTCACGAGTACTCGAAGACCTACGTTGCCGGGTTCACGTTTGGCCAAACCAGTGACACTGACGATTCAACCGGCAACGTTAGTACGGTTCAGGTGACGCAGCCTGTGGAAAGGCAAGCGGTTGAAGACGCGTTGCAATTGCAGATCGGTGCAATCATGCAAACGCCGCCAGCTTTTTCTGCTGTTAAAGTTCAGGGGAAACGGGCCTATGCCGTAGCCAGAAAAGGCCAACAGGTTGAAATCAAGCCCCGCCAGGTACAGGTCCATGAGATCGAAATTCTGGAATACCAGTTTCCGACGCTCAAGTTGCGGATTCGCTGTGGCAGCGGGACCTACATACGCTCGATCGCTCGCGACGTGGGGCTGCGGCTTGGCATTGGCGGGTTAATGCACGAGCTGCAGCGCACCGTAATCGGCCCCTATTCGTTGGAAGATGCAATCGATGCTGACACGGTTCGGGCCGATTCATTGAAGCCGGCGATGTCAATTTTTGCTTGCGACCGCGCCGGCGAGCCAACGTGGGCCCGCCATTGTCTAAGCGACGCCGAGATTCAGCAGCTGAGAAACGGGCATCCGCTGGTTTTGCCAGCGAATGAGGCCACACGGTTGGTCGCTGTGACATCCGAAGATGACTTCGCAGCCATCTTGCGACGAAGTGCCGACGATCACGGCCGATATCGCGCCGAGATCAACTGGGTGCCTCAGTGGTTTAATTCCTAAACACAAACGATTCCTAAACACAAACGCAACGAATGGCGGAGTCGCAACGTGGCTCAGCTCAGACACCCACTGTCCTTGCCGATAGCACGGGTTGGTTGGATTGCGTCAACTGAACGTCGATTAATCCGTTCCTCTTTTATCATTCCGGCAAACCTTGTTGCTGGATTCGTGCTCGTTAATTTCAGGGCACTTATCTTGTCGATAACTGAATACGGAATACCAGGATTTCCGATTGAGGGCAAGGACGCGCCCAACCAACCAATGTCGACACCGGTCGACGAAAACCCTGAGTGAGCGCGTCACCATGATCGAAAACCGCAATCCCCGTTGCGATCTTTTCGCCGTTATTCTCGCCATCCTGGCCTTGTTCTTGACGGTTTCGTTGTTGACGTACAACGCTGCGGATCCGGTCGGCAAATTGGTTAGCCCGCTGGACAAGATCTATCAGGCTGACGTTTTGGTCTGGCCTCAAAATAACGAGATTAAGAACGCTTGCGGCCATTGGGGAGCGATCACGGCCGACTTGCTGTTTACCACGATGGGCATCGGTGCGTTTTTCCTGATCATCGGAATCGGCGCGGTCGCCATCGCCTTGTTGCAGCGGCAATCGATCGAGTCACTCTGGTCTCGAACACTCGGGTGGTTACTGACGCTGGTCGGCATGACGACGTTGGCCACCATGCTGTTACCGCATGCCACGTTGGGTCCAGTGATCGGACCGGGCGGTTACATCGGGGTCCTTGGGGCCGGGCTGTTGAAAATGTCATTTGCGGGTGTCGGAGGAATGATCCTGGCCACCAGCGTGTTGGCGATCGGGCTGTTTCTATGGACCGACTACATCTTTATCAAAGTCATCGGGTTCGCGTTGGTTAGCGTGCTTACGGTCTTCCAGTTTATTTTGCCCACCGGTGCCATCGCCTGGGTGCGTGATCGATTCCAGTTGGAAGACGACGAAGAATACGAATACGAATATGAAGAAGAGGAAGAAGACGACGACGAGGAGGAAGAGGTCGGTCGTCGCAAGTCGATGTTCGCAGATGCAGAGGAAGAAGACGACGGCGAGTACGAAGAGGAGCAGGAAGAAGAAGAGGAGGACGAGGAAGCTTGGTACGAAGAGGAATTGGACGACCAACCCGAAACCATTCCATTCGCTGTAAAGACAGCTGCCAAGACGACCGCATTGGTCGAACCGGAAGAAGCGGAAGACGAAGAAGAGGTGGTCGAGGAACCCGTCGAGCCGACCAAGTCCAAACGGGGTAGCTTGTTCGGAATCGGTCGCAAGAAAAAATCCGCCGAGGAAGAAGCACGTCAGGAAGTGATCACGCGGTTGAACGCGGCTTCGCTGACCGAAGACAGCCAGGACTACGACTTGCCAGATATCGGCTTGCTGGAAAAAAGCAAAACGGTACCCAAGGAAGACGTCATGAAACTGGTTGGCAAAACCGGCCGCTTACTGGAACAGAAATTTGCCGAGTTCGGACAGAATATCCGAGTCGTCGATGTCGAGACCGGCCCCGTGATTACTCAATATGAACTGGATCTGGAAAAAGGTCTGCGTGTCAACAAGCTGATTTCATTGGCCGACGACATCGCTGTGCGTTTGCGGGTGCCTAGTGTTCGAGTCGTCCCAAGTATTCCCGGCAAGAATACCGTGGGCATCGAGGTGCCGAACGAAAAGCGTCAGTTCGTGCGGCTGCGAGACGTCATGGAAACGTCCTCGGCAAAGGCACGCAAGATGAAGGTGCCTCTGTTCCTTGGTCAGGACGTGGCCGGTAACCATATGGTTGCCGACCTTTCTCAGTTGCCTCACTTGTTGATTGCGGGGCGAACTGGAACGGGTAAATCGGTTTGTTTGAATGCCATTATCAACTCGATTCTGATGACACGGCGTCCGGATGAAGTGCGGTTGTTGATGATCGACCCGAAGATGGTCGAGATGAGTGGTTACAGCCGTATTCCACACCTGATGCATCCGGTGGTCACCGACATGCGAAAGGCGGAAGCGATCCTGGCATGGGCCGTCCAGAAGATGGAAGATCGTTACCGCTTGATGGCGCGGGCCGGTGTTCGACATATCAACAGCTACAACCAACTGGGTGAAGAGGAGTTGATGGAGCGGTTGGATCCGGATGACGAAGAACGTGACGAGATTCCAGTCAACATGCCATTCATCGTCATCATTGCCGACGAGATCGCTGACTTGATGATGTCGGTGGGCAAGGAAGTTGAATCGCACATCATTCGACTGGCACAAAAGAGTCGTGCCGTTGGGATTCACTTGATTCTGGCGACGCAAAAACCGTTGGCAACCGTGGTTACCAGTTTGATCAAGTCGAACTTGCCAGCCCGGATTTCGTTTCAGGTTTCCAGCCAGAACGACAGTCGTGTCGTTTTGGATGAGAACGGAGCGGAGAAGTTGTTGGGCAACGGGGATATGTTGTACCTGGCTCCTGGGACCAGCAAGTTGATGCGTGGTCAAGGAACGTTTGTCAGCGATGAAGAAATTGACTCGATCGTCGAATCGGTTAGCACCGGTGAACAGAACTTCGTCAATGAATTGGTCAACCTGAAGATCAAGGAAGAGGGCGAGGAAGGAGCCGGCGTCGACGACGATGAATTGAATGCCAAGCTGGCAAAGCGGGACGATTTGTACCATCGTGCCGTGGAGATTGTGATCAACGAGCAGCGGGGCAGTTGTTCGTTGCTGCAGCGTGCACTGCGAATTGGCTACGGTCGTGCGGCTCGTGTCATCGATCATATGGAAGAAGATGGCGTCGTCGGGCCGTACAACGGAAGCAAGCACCGCGAGGTCGTGATGACGATGCAGCAGTGGCAGAACTTCCAGAACGAAAATCAAAAGGACGGAGCAGGCTCGCCGCCCAAGGCAAGCAGCGCCGCGCCCAAGCCCGCCCCCAAGCCGATCAAGCCGAAAAGTAAAACGGTAAAAATAACCAATAACGCCTCCGCGCCCATCGAGGTAGCTCAATCAATCGTTGCGCCTCTGCTGAAGAAACCAGTCGTCGTCGAAGAGGACGAACTGGAAGATGAAGAAGAATACGAAGATGATGAGATCGTCGACGAAGCCGAGGACTGGGAATACGAAGAGGACGAAGACGAAGACGAAGAAGGCGACGACGAATACGAATATGAAGACGACGAAGAGGATGAAGACGAGTCAGCAGAAGCCTCGGCGGAAGCTGACGACGAATGGGAGTACGAAGAAGTCGACGAAGAGGATTCAGACGAAGACGATGAGTACGAGTATGTCTATGAAGAGCTCGACGAAGAGGTCGATGAAGAGTAAGGATCGCACGTGGTTCCTTTCCCCTTCTCTAATCGCCCCACTTTTAATTCCGTTGTCTCAACGTTGTTTCAATCCATGTCGGCCCGTGAGAAACTGAACATCCCGCTTCAATATTCATTGCAAACTGTGTCCAAAACCTGATTTTAATCCGGTAAGATTGTCTGTGTTCGGTGTTCAATCCAGGGTGCCGAAGTCCGAAATAACCGCTTTATTCCCTTGGATCGGGAATCTTGCTGCAAAATTTTGTTCGAATGAGCCCACTTTTAAGCCGCAGGGTAAGTTTGACAAAGCCGCATTCTTGTTAAAATAAAAAGTGCAATTCATCCTTTACTACTCATCTGGAGATAATCCGTGCACGTTGCTTTACGATGCCCGTGTGGAGCCAGCCTGAAAGCTCCCGTTAAATATGTCGGCCGCGAGCTGAAGTGCCCGAAGTGCGCAGCGATGTTGGTCGTGCCGGAGCCTCCCGTCGCTTCAACCAGCCAGCCCGCAGAGTTGGAAGTGTTGGAGCCACTGGAGATGCCTGCCGCTGCCGCACCGGTACAGCCAGTCGTCGCTCAGCCTGTCACGGCGATGCCCGTAGGTGCCGCGCCAGCCGCTGTCGCTGCCAAGCCAAAAAAGGTGAAGAAGAAAAGTTCCT
>CAZPOL010000027.1:30864-42484 GCA_964588195.1 uncultured Pirellulaceae bacterium
GCCGCGCCAGCCGCTGTCGCTGCCAAGCCAAAAAAGGTGAAGAAGAAAAGTTCCTTGTTACCGTACTTGCTGGGCGTTGGAGCACTCGCCATCGCCGGTGCCGGTGCCTACCTGGTCTACGAATATAAGAAGGCGTTGCCGGAAAAGGATAAAGTCCAGGTTGCTGGTGTAGATGGCCAAACATTGACGAAAGCCGAATTGGACCAGATGGCCGAAGCAGCCAAGACCCCGCCGGCTCCCGAGCCATGGATTCCCAATTCATTTGACTCGGGCGTCGCAGACATGTCTGGCAATTCCGAAAACCTGATCGAAGAGGACCTGGATTACGAAGATTTGGTCAAGTTGGTTGATCCATCGATCGTACGAATATTCGTTGAAGACTTCACTGGCGAAAAGAAAATCGGCAGTGGGTTTTTTGTTGACAAAGAGGGCAAGATATTTACCAACTATCACGTGATCGAAGGTGCCGTTAAGGTGACCGTCGAAACAGTGGATGGAAAAAAGGCTGACGCCGTCGGGTACCTGGCAGCCAACAGTAAACGCGACTTGGCGATCATTCAGGTCGACCCGGATGACTTTGAGTGTGTGCCAATTGCGATTGCCAAGGAGTTGCCAGCCAAGGGATCTGAGATCGCAGCATTCGGATCGCCACAAGGTTTCAGTTTTTCGAACTCGAACGGCAAGTTATCGTCGATTCGAACCACTGACGAGATCAGTGATATCATGGCTCAAGGAAACTTTTCACGAGGTTTCGCGCAGGACATGTCCTGGATTCAGCACTCGGCCGCAATCTCTGGAGGCAACAGTGGTGGCCCGCTGGTGAATTACAAGGGTCAATGCATTGGCGTTAACACCTGGACGCACTCGCTGGGACAGAACCTGAATTTTGCTTCCACAATGGACGAACTTCATAAGGTGTTTGAAGGGCGAAAGAAGGGTGAAATGCGAAACTTCTCTCCACGTGCGAACCCGCCAGCGATGGGACGCTAATTTCGCCTGGCGAATTTAATTAAGCGAATAACGAAAGCCCGGCGTCACGCCAATCTGGATGTGACTCGGGCTTTTGCTTTGCGCTGAATGCGGTGGCTGCTGTGGTGTTAGACCGAGTAACGCCTTGGATTTCACGTCACTTTCAGTCGATTATTCGCTTGGTGAGTCGCTCTGTTGGTCATTCCTGTGTCTTCCTGGACCGTGAACCGCAATTGGTTAATCGGCTCTGTTCTTTTATAAATAGGGGTGTGGAGGAATTAATCGCCCGCCTCGTTCAGCCAGTTTTTCAGCTCCGGAAATCGATCCCGGCAAGTTGGTCGCTGAACTGCCTGGCCTCTCCACTTTGGCAACCAGTTTTCGTTTGCCATTTTTGCCATTAACTACGGAATACCATGACTGCAGAAGAAATCCCCAATCGATTCGACTTTCTGACCGCCCAGCCACGAATCTACAAGATGTGGGAAGAGGGCGGGTATTTTCATGCCGAGCCCGACGCGAACAAACAGCCTTACACGATTGTGATCCCTCCGCCAAACGTCACCGGCGCGTTGCACCTTGGGCATGCCCTGAACAATACGCTTCAGGATGTCCTGATTCGTATGAAACGAATGCAAGGCTTTGAGACGTTATGGATGCCGGGCACCGATCACGCCGGGATTGCCACTCAGGCTCGCGTCGAGAAACGACTGAAAGAAGAGGATGGCAAGTCGCGTCACGATCTGGGCCGCGAAGAATTGGTCAAAAGGATTTGGCAATGGAAAGATCAATACGAAGAGCGAATCCTGTCACAGCTGAAACAGATGGGCTGTAGTTGCGATTGGCAGCGGACCCGGTTCACACTGGATGATACTTGCGCCACCGCCGTTCGACACACATTCTTCGACCTGTTTGGCGACGAGAAGATTTATCGTGGCAAACGGTTGGTCAACTGGGATACGTATCTGGGGACGGCGGTCAGTGACGACGAAGTCAAGAACCAGACCGTTCGTGGCAATTTCTGGCATCTGAAATATCCAGTGATTGATCCGCAGGCGGGCGAGCCCGAATTTGTTTCCGTTGCAACGACGCGACCGGAAACGATGTTGGGTGATACGGCGGTTGCCGTGCATCCCGACCCGGCGTCGGCGCTTGATAAATACGAAGCCGAGCTAAAAACGAAACTGGAATCTGCCAAGGCCGCCGAACAGAAAGGCATTCAGGCACAAATCGATGCGTTGGCTGAACGTCGCAAGGAATACTTGCCGCAATTGCAGAAGTTGGCTCAGATGGCCGCCGACGGGCGAATGCTGCGATTACCCTTAATGGATCGCGACATCCCGTTGATTACCGATGCTTGGGCGAAGCCCGAGTTGGGTTCGGGGTGCGTGAAAATCACACCGGCACACGATCCAAACGACTACGAAGTTGGCAAGCGTGCCAAGTTGCCGATGATCAATATCATGAACGGCGACGGAACGATGAATGCCGAGACCGGCAAGTACGAGGGGCTGGAACTGAAGCCTGCTCGAAAGCAAGTCGTCGCCGACATGGACGCACTGGGCTTTTTGGAAGAGGTCGAACAACGCGACACCGAGATGCCGTTTTCCGATCGTAGCAAGACGCCGATCCAGCCGCTTTTGGCAGACCAGTGGTTTGTCCGCATGGATCAATTGGCTCAGTCGGCAATGGACGCGGTCTCTTCCGAACAGATCAACATCTTCCCCGAGCGTTACACGAAGGGCTATCTGGATTGGCTTTCCGAAAAACGTGACTGGCCTGTTTCTCGCCAACTTTGGTGGGGGCACCAGATTCCTGTTTGGTCGAAAGCGGCGGAAGACCAGGATGAAATCGACGCCTTGCAGCGCGAGTTAGAAGATGGTTTGAACATTAACGGCACGTCGGCTGCGTTTCAAATTGAACCGTGCCCGGAAACAGACGAAGACAAGCGGCTGAAACTGAAATTGCCACTGGCGACCTTCCACGTCTGCGTCAAAAAAGAAGGGGACGCTTTGGAGAAGATCCTGGAAGGGCAGGGGTTCGTTCGCGAACAGGACGTGCTTGATACCTGGTTCAGTTCCGCGTTGTGGCCACATTCGACACTGGGGTGGCCGCAAAAAACGGACGAGTTGGGTTACTTCTATCCAACCAGTGTACTGATTACCAGTCGCGACATTATCACTTTGTGGGTCGCGCGGATGGTCTTGATGGGCCTGAACAATCAAAACGATATCCCGTTCAAGGAAGTCTATATCCATCCCAAGATTCTGGATGGCGACGGCGAAACGATGTCGAAGTCGAAGGGCAATGGCATCGATCCACTGGACGTGATCGAGAAGTTCGGGGCGGACGCGTTGCGGTTCGGGATGACCCATCTGACGACCGAGACTCAAGACGTGCGGATGCCTGTTCAGTACGAGTGCCCGCATTGCCAGGCATCGATCGAACAGAATCGCAAGAATCGTACGTTGGCAGTTGTTGAATGTACGGATTGCAAGAAGCAGTTTTCCACTCAATGGGCTGAATCCGCTGAGGACAAGGCTCATAAACGCGGGCCGGTACTTAGCGAACGCTTCGAGGTCGCGCGGAACTTTACCAACAAGCTCTGGAACGCCTCCCGCTTTGCCATGTTGAATCTGGAAGGGTACACACCCGGCACGATTGAAACGGAACAGCTCGGCATTGAAGATCGCTGGATCCTCAGTCGATTGTCAACCGTCGTAGCATCGGTCACCGATTCGCTGGAGCACTACAAGTACTCCGAGGCGGCCCGGGAATTGTATTCGTTTGCCTGGGAGGACTTCTGCAGTTTCTACCTGGAGATTTTGAAGAGTCGTTTTGCGGACGCGTCACAACGTCCTTTGGCTCAACGCATGTTGGCTCATACACTGGACCAGCTGTTGCGAATCCTGCATCCGATCCTGCCATTTATCACAGAAGAGATCTGGCAAAAGTTCTCCGAGTTCGCTCCACAACGCGGCTATCCCGCAGCCAACCAGCCAGAAGGCTGCTTAATCTCTGCGGCCTGGCCAACGGTGATCAAGGATTCACAGGATGCCGATATCGAGCAGCAGTTTTCGACTTTCCAAAAGGCATTGGGAGCGGTTCGCGAAATTCGCAGCCGGCAGAACATACCGCCCAAGACCGAAATCAACTTCGCGATTCGGGCTGGTTCGGCGATCGAGACGACGCTTGCTCCGCTGATGCAGTATTTCCCATCGATGGCCCGCGCTACATGCACATCGATTGCCGATGAAGTGCAAGTACCGCCAATGAACGCCACGGTAACCCTCGGCGACATGGATGTGATCGTAGACCTGGACGGGTTGATCGATCGTGATGCCGAACGCCTACGTCTGGAGAAAGAGCAGGAAAAGAACCAGAAGAAAAAGTCGGCGATTGAGGGCAAGCTGAAGAACAGCAAGTTCGTCGATAACGCACCTGCCGATATCGTCCAGCGAGAACGAGATACGCTGGAGAAAATCAATAGCCAATTGGAGAGCATTCAGGCCAGTCTGGACGCTCTTTCCAAAGCCTGATTGAACAAAAAAATCCCGCTCGGTCGACGAGGACCGAGCGGGTTATTTACGAAAACAAATCCGGCTGTGGGTGTTGGGATGGGATTTATTCCGCAAGATCGACCCACGAATGTCTCGGGGTACATTAAACCCTGGACCATAAACGGAGGGCGTGGCGATGATTTTTGGAAGAATGGCCCGGATAAAGCGACTTTTTTTTCGATCGTTCACCAAGTGATTCCTCCTCAATTCAATGGTGAAAAATCGGAACATGCCCCCGACCGCCGATTTGGTGGAGAAAGACCCGGTCCATGGAGTAGACGGGTGTGGACGAAGCCAAGCATCAACGGGGTCTTCGCTTGCTTACTATCCTCTGATGAACAGAAAGGCCATGTAGACCATGTAGGCGGACAGCAATACGAATCCCGTCTTCCGTTCCAGGATTGGCTTGCGTTTCATAAGCAGAAACAGAGCGACAGCGAATCCGGTCATCACCATCATGTCTTCAATCGCGATTAAATTCCGTTCGATTGGCTTGACCAATGACGTTATTCCAGCAACGCAAAGCAAGTTAAAAATACAGGAACCGATTGCGTTACCCGCTGCCAATTCAGCTTCATTTTTGAGACAGGCGATTACGGTCGTGGCAAGCTCTGGAAGGCTGGTTCCGAACGCGATCAATGTCAACGTAATTAGCGCGGTCGAGACACCAAATTCTTCAGCCAAAAACTGGCCTCCGGCGACAAGGCGATCACTCCCGATTCCAAGGAAGATTAAACCTGCGACGGTGAGCAGAAGATTCTTCGCCAGTTGGCTGTTGCTTCCATTCTCTTCTTCGCCAATATCTTCCAGCTCTTCTTCGGCTGCCGCCGCCAACGGGTCGTGCGGGTTGCGTTTTGCGATGCTAATAGAGAAATATGTGTAGGCGACTATTCCAGTCGCAAGAATCAAGCCTTCGATGTGCCCGATCTTTCCATCGGCAAGCAACATGACCACAAACAGAACCGAAGCAAAAATCAACAGTACCAGTTCGCGTTTGATGATTTGCGGCTGAACGTGAATCGAGGTCATTATCGCCGCTACCGCCAGCACCAACCCGATATTGCAGATATTGGATCCAATGACATTTCCGAGCGCGAAATCCCCGGAGTCCTTGCCGCCTTGCAGATTTGCCTGCATGCTGACAATGAGTTCGGGCAAACTGGTTCCGAACGCGACCACCGTAAGCCCGACGACCAGTGACGAGAGCCCAGCCGAAAGTGCCAGACCTGCCGAACCGCGAACAAGCCACTCCGCTCCATAGTAGAGTCCCGCAAGGCCCAGAATGACCCAGCCAATGTTATGGGCAATATCCATGAAACCTTGTTCGCGATTTGAAACGTGGCATTGTTAAAAAAACATGATTTCTGGCTTTGCCCGACTTTGCCCGACTTTGCGCGTGGAATCAGAGAGATTGTATCTGGCGGTAAGGTTTCACTTGCAATCCCGGTTTCATTACTTGCAAACGAAAACAGCCTGCCATGAAACAAATTCGATGGCAGGCTGGGGGTTTTCAACTCTGAATTTCAGTCTGAGTACTAGTCCCAAGACCAGCTGGAGGACCAGGTTTCAGGAGCTGATTTTTTCGGGGCAGCGGCGGTACGACTGTCGCTCAATTCACTGGTCTTCGTGACCTTGATCTTGTCGCCGCTTACTTGCTTGGAAGCATCAAATTCGACGCCGCCACCGAATCCGGAGATCGTATGTCGGCGAGTACTCCGTCCTTCGCGATGAGTGATCACGCGTTGACCAAGAATCGAATCGACCTGAACCGGGACTTGAGCAACATCGACTTGATAAGAGAGGAGACCAGGCTTTGCGGAGCCGGCCAGGAAGGCAAGGTTCCAGTTCACCTTTTTGTCGAGTCCCTCTTTGTGAATGATGCTGGATGCAATTGCACAATCAAACAGGTTTTTCAATTGCCCGAAGACCGGGTCTGTCGAGGCAATTTCCGGGAAGCGTTTCGTGAAGTCGTCGGCGAATCCTTTGGCTGGAGCAGAAGATGTTCCCGTGTGTTGACGTTCACCGGTCTGATCCCAGAACTCGCTTTCGCTAAGCAGTTTGACGCCTTGCCCGTTTAGCTCGAACACCGTTCGATCTGAATTGGTTTGCACGCTGTCGTAATCCATCGTGAACCACCAACGAACCAACTGGTCCATTTCGGGCAAATCGCCGGACTCAGTCAACTGAATCCGCTCGAAGTAATTGTCCAGCCCGGAGACGGTCGGCTCGACGCCCAGACCGATCAGCTTCATTCGGTAATCGGCTTCCACGATAACGCGTGAGGCGTGCGTCGATGCATCAATCCCGCCAACGGTTACGTCCATTTTGCCGAGTCGCGCCTGCAGCTCCTTGCGAAAAGCGCTGCCTTTCATGCTGGTCGTGTCGACAAACTGTTTTGCGTCAGCAAGGTTTTGTTGCCGAGGATCGATCGAGCAAGTGAATTGGCCCGAGTTCTGTCGAGCGTTCTTCAAGCAGACGACCAGGTCGTCCAGGTTCAAAACCGGTTGGCCCGTGCTTGTGTTGACGGCGCGGCCCAGTTTGTCGTAGTGCCATGGTCCGGCTGGGCCAGCGATTACCACGTCGCGTGTTTCGGGATACAGAATGATGAATTTAAGCTGGTAGATTCCTGCCAAATGTTTCATCTCTTCAGGAACAGGTTTTCCGGCAGCCGCTCGCATTTGTAGTTCGCGTTCCAGTCGTGCCAGTGAGACTTTTCTTAGCTCGACCGTCGTGGCCAGTGATTCGTCTTCCAGCGTGACTTGATCACGCACGCGATCCAACCGACCGGATTTGTCTCGCTCGATTCGTTTCATCGTGCCGGTGCTGTCGACCCACACACCAGAAGGAAACGGCATCATTCGACCGTTGCCACCGTTTTGCTCCCAGGAATCAGGATCGATCGTTTCCTGAATCAGGTTCATCAGTTCTGTGAAGTCCTGAGCGGTAACACCGCCCTGATTGCCTTGGTTGTTTTGACCACCGCCGAACCCATCGTTCCCAAAGCCATTGCCACCGTAATCGGTGATGCGGTCGAAGCTGCCGAATCGCAAGTTGTCGTCCTGAATTCGGGCCAGCGTATCGAACGCGTTCAGGCCGGTATCGCCCGAGTGTTGCGCGCCCGCAATTTCGGAGTACATCCGATCGCGAAGCTGTGGATCGGTTTGCTCGCTGGCTAAATCCAAAGCCGTCGTAAATTCGCCGGCGCGAAGCATTTGTTGAAGATCTTTACTGGCGGATTCCTGCGCTACCAAGCCGTGAGTGCCCAATAAGGAGATCAAGCCGCAGCAGAAAAGCGTGGCGTAACGCCACCAAGTCGTTGCCAACATAAGAATTGCCTTTGCTCTGTGTTATGCCCTGTCTAATCATTATCTCACAAAATAGAGCTCGCAGTCAAGTTTTCCGAGCGGCCTCATTACGACCGCTAGTGCGATTGGCCCGTACATATCGCATCTATTGCCTGTTATTGTTCGAAGATTGTTCAGAGAATGTTCAGAGCAAATTTGCCAAATCAGGCTACACCTGGATTGATAGCGCCGATTTCGGTAGAAGTGTTAGCGAGCAAACGGACTTTACAGGCGATGGAATAGCCTCGAAATCATGTCGAACGAATGTTCAGATACTGGCTTGGTCAGTGTCAATGGAACGGGCATAAAAAAAGACGCTTTGGAAGCCAATTGCTGCCAAAGCGTCTTCGAGAAAGGATTCATCCAGCGAAGAGACCCCCTTCGCAAGAAGAACAAGGATTTTCTGTTAGGAATATCATCCCGTTTTTTTTGTTGTTAGTTGCAGCCGCAGCCACCGCCGACGCTTCCACCGTTTCCGTAGCCACCGCCGCCATACGAACCGCCGCCAAAGGAAGCTCCACCAAAGGAAGCTCCGCCACCGCAGCCACCACCGTGTCCGCATCCGCCACCATGTCCGCAGCCGCCGAAGCCATTTGACAAGCCACATCCGCAACCACGTGATTTCAGGCCGGCAAACAAGTCCAGTCCGTGTCGGGCTCCGCCACCGCAGCCACCACCGTGTCCGCAGCCGCCACTGTTTCCGAATCCAGCACTTGGCAAGTTAATTCCACCAAACAGACCGCCACCGCCGTGTCCGCATCCGCCACCGTGTCCGCATCCGCCACCGTGACCGCAGCCACCGCCGCTACCAAAGATGCCGCCGCCACCGCCGTGTCCGCATCCGCCACCGTGACCGCAGCCACCGCCGCCACCAAAGATGCCACGTCCGCCGCCGTGTCCACAGCCACCACCGTGTCCGCAGCCACCGCCGCCGCCACCGAATCCTGCTCCGCCACCGCAACCGCCACCATTTGCTGATGGCCAACCAAATCCACAGCCGCCACCGCCTGCACCGCCACCGCAACCGCCTTTGCCTGCACCGCAACCGCCTTTGCAGCCGAAGATGCCGCAACCTGCGCCACAGCCGTCTTTACTTCGCAGGCTTTGGCTGCAGTAGCCGGCCCACAGATCGCTTGCTTGTCCATATGTCCAGGGACGAGCACATACTGAATCGTTTGAGAAGTTGGTGTTTCCACCAGTTGCGCCAGCTGCACCAAATGCACCAGCGTCGCCGCATCCTCCACCACAGCCACCGCCCATGTTGCCGGTGACGTATCCGCCGCCACCCATGTCGTATCCACCACCGCCGCAGCCGCCATCACAATGTTGAGCGTAGCTGGTTGCGGTCGTCATCAAGGCGACGGCCACAAAACAAATTGTTTTCTTGAAGTTCATAAGTAATCTCCTGTTCTTTCTTTGCAGACAAGTCCTTTCGATGTCGGTGTTTGAAACCAGGGCGATCACTCGCCGCAACGACACGTAGGATGTTCTGTATGAGCTATCGGACGATTTCGGATCGTCTCAATTGAATCCGTTACGACATGAACGGAAGATTTGCAAAACCGGGTCCAGATCGTTTAGTCGTGGCAGTAGAGATACTCAGGGCAAGCCTGCGACAAGCAACAGTGGTCGTGGTGTTGCCAATCAGCCAGGTTCCCGGTCACTCTGCGATCTGGAAAAGAGATGCCGACGATTGATGTTAATCCGTAACGTCTGTCAGGATTGAATCGTTCGGTTCAGGAAACAGAATCGGGTGAGGCAGGGTTTTCAACATCGATCCTTTAGGTCAAGTGTCGCTAACGATCTTGCAATGACGATTACGGATTCGATTTACGCGATTCAAAAAATTAGCACTGATAGCAAAGAATCCTGTCATTCGGCTTACACAGATACAAGCACGAAGCGCAAGCGAGTGGTTCCATCCAGGCAAAGGGACGAATCCGATGCGTCAAAAATCATGAAAACAATACAAGCACGATGCGCAAGAGCGCAAGCGAGTGGTTCCTTCCACCCACCAACAATCTACGCCGACCGCTGCGTCGGGACATCGACGCCGGAATCCCAGATGTCGTGGCTCGTCGTGTCAGGGTCAGCCAAACGATCATGAGTCTCGTATCTCAGCAGTCTGTCATCCAGGGACCGTTCGCGTTGTTGGTCCTCCCGCACGGCCGACAATTCAAAGGCCAGTTCAGGATCGTACTCGTCGGTCTCCAGGAAGATCGGCGTGGCCGGTTCGATTTCCAGTACCGCAGCCGGTTGAGGTTCAAGGACCTCGGGCTGCGGAGCGATCGCGATATCGGCACGTGCCAGACTGATCGGCATGGCGTTACTGTCCACCACATCGCGGTGGTGTGGCAAGATTCGCACGTCGACGTCCAGATTATGGAACAGATCGCGGATGTGGTCGTGGCAGGTGAACATCATGACCTGGTACCCGGCAGAGGCGAAGTCACGCAGGACTTCTGCGGCGGCGCGGGCTCGATTCGTATCGAAGTTTACCAGCACATCGTCCAGGACCATTGGCAGGACGGCGCCTCGTCGAGCGTAGGCGTCGACCAAAGCTAGCCGTAATCCCAGGTAAACCGCCTCACGAGTTCCGCGACTGAGGTGTTCGACGGACAAGGTTTCTCCCTTGGCATTGTCGACGAGCAATTCTTCGCCGGTCAATCGAGTCCAGATGCGAGTGTATTGTCCTTCCGTCAAACGCTCCAGGAAGTGAGAGGCTTCCAGCAAAGTTTCCGGCTGTCGCTTCGCTTCGTAGTTTTCGCGAATCGAATCCAGCAACTGCCCGCTGACGGCCAATGTCTGCCAGTGCTTTTTGAAATCTTCCATTTCCTGCTTCACGGCGCCAAGTTCCAGGCGAGCCTCATCCAGACGAGAATCTTCGCCCAACATTTTGACTTCTTGCAGGAATTCGCCACGTTGCTGATGCAAACGGGATTGTTCCTGGCGAAGCGTATCGATCTCGCCCTGCACGGACTCCCAGCGCTTTTCCAGTCCCGATTGACCGAAACTTTCGATGTGATGGCGAACTTGTTTTTCCGAGGCGGTCTTGCCGATGGCCGCTGCTATTTGCTCGGTCAGGCTGTTGCGTTCCTTCTTGAACTTTTGCAGCTGACGGTGCTTCACAGCGTACTGGCGAAACTGTTGTTCCGTGTCGGCGCCGACGGCTGACAGCATGCGGCGTTTTTGGCCCAGCAGTCGATCAAGTTCTCGTTGCGATCGATTGTAGGTTGATCGCATACTACGGAACTTGGTAGCCAGTTCCTTACGTTGGCCGACCAGATGGCGTTGCTCGCCAATTGCCAACCGCAATTTTTGGATTCGAGTGGCCGGATCAACATCGGACGCGAAACGCATACCAACTTCGCTGATCAATGTGTCGATCCGTTTCGTCAGTTGACCAATTTCCTTTTCGCGATCGAAGGCTTCTGTTTCAAGTTGTTCCAGACGTGAATGGAAACCGCTGATTCGTTCGCTTCGTTTAGTGACTTCCTTCAATTGATCGGGAGCCAGATCATCAGGCATGCCGACCAATCGCAAGTTGTCACGCCATTTACGATCGAGTTCTTCTGATTCTCGCTCCAGTTTCTCATGGCGACGAATCGACTCTTCGACATGAGCGACGGATGACTTGTAACGGGACTCCAATGGAACCAGGTCTTCCAATCGAGCCAGTTCGCCTTCGGCATCCTGCAATTGCAATTCCCATTCGCCGACGCCGTTTGGCAGATGCCGCTCAATATCGTC
>CAZPOL010000027.1:42584-47162 GCA_964588195.1 uncultured Pirellulaceae bacterium
GCAATTGCAATTCCCATTCGCCGACGCCGTTTGGCAGATGCCGCTCAATATCGTCGCGTTCTGTTTTGGCTCGTTTTAGTTGCTGGCGTACCAGGTCGAACTGGTGCCGGAAATCTTCCAGTTCGTCTCGTGCGACTCGTTCCCAGTGATGCTTCAGCGCCAATGAGAACAGCCCGAACACAGTCCCCAAAACCATGAACAGGAACCCGACTTCTGTAGCCGTTGACCCATTTGCTCCATTGGTCCACCACAGGCTAAGCAAGCCAAAGCCGGCAAAGACGATTCCCAGTACGAAGACGGCGCCCAGAATTGCCAGCTTTCCGACCGGCAAGACTTGTTCGTTGACGACGTCATCAATGTCTCGTTCCAGGTCGTGTCGAGCGCCATTCAGCTTTTCAATCTTTTCTTCCAGTTCAACACGTCGTCGCAAACGATTGACGACCCGAGTCGTTTCTTCGCGAGTCATACCGTCACCGGTCTCGACAAACGCCGATTGAACCCGACTTTCGTATTGACCCATTTCGTGCTTGGCACGCTCGATGTTTTCTTTCGACAACTCGACTTCTTCCCGCTTCTCGATCAGCTTCTTGGCGGTCGTGTGAAGTGACTGGAAGCCGCGGTTAGTCAGTTCCCGAACATCTTTTGACTTCAGGTTCAACGAAGTGCCCAATCCAGAGACTTCGCCACCGATCGTTGACTTGATCGAGTCCATTTCGCCACGCAAGCGACCGGCCTGACGTTCCAGGGCCTCGATCCATGGCAGGTGTTCAACCATCGCATCGACTCGTGACGCCTGAGCCCACAGTTGGCGATTGATCGGCAGGTCCATCGCCTCTTTCTTGACGTTGCGACGATTCTTTTTGATCGCCGACATCTTTTCTTTTTGTTGCGTGATCTTCTTGTTCAGTCGATCCAGTTCCTTCAACGAGACGGAACTCTCGTCCGGCAGCTTGCCCATTTTTGCGATCTGGTCCTGAACCAGTTCGCGGCTTCGCCAGCGAGGTCCAACCTGGGTGGCGATTTCAATGACCTTGGATTCGCGCTCCAGTTGTTTCAGTTCCTCTTCCAGTTCATCCAGTCGTCGTGAAGCGTCGTTGGTTTGGCCAGCGATCTTCGTCCAGCGACGGGAGCGCGCCATCAGGTCATCGATTTCCCGTTGCAGCGTGCGGCGCTTGCTTTGCAGTTCGGACAGTTGGCTGCGGAGTTCCGGATTGGTCGACCAAATGTTTTCGCGACGCGAATTCAGGTTCTTCATCACGTCGACTAGCGATACGCGATCCAGACCGGTGGTCAGTTTGTAGAGGTGTTCGGCGGCGTCGGTGCTGTTGAGTGTGTTCAGCTCCTGGATTTCGCGCAGGCCAATCGCAAAGACGTTGTTGAAAATCGACTCATCGATTCCCGACAGCAAGGTCGCCAGCTGGGCCTTGCCGTATTGCGTTCCGTCTCCGTCATCGGTGACGACCAGGTCGCCGGTGCTGTCGGCAAGTCGGTTCGGATCGACGTGACGTTGAATGACAAAGTTACCGTGCGGCGTGATGGCGTGGACTTCACCACCGGCCAGACCACCGTAAACCGGCGGCGAGTACTTTTCCATTCGCTCGGGCGAAAAACCGAACATCGACGAACGAACGAATTGCATCAGGGTCGTTTTCCCTGCTTCGTTGTGTCCGTAGAAGAGTGTCATCCCGGGATCGAGGGAATCGACGGTCAGGCCTTTCCAAACGCCAAATCCGTCTACCTGGATATCGTTAATTCTCACTGTGCCAACTCCGTTTGGGCCTCAATTGAATGCGATGGTTTCGGGACGGCATTCCTTGCGGCCCCATTTTTGTTTTGGTTTTGTGTTAAACCAGTTCTTGCTGGTCCTTGTCGTGACGTGCCAGGTACTCGACGCCAATCAAAGACGCCTTTCTCAGGATCGACTCTCGTTGCTCGCCCGGGATCCTGCCCAGTTCGGCCAGCCAATCGTCTTCGGTTCCGTTGCTCGGTAGATAGTCCATCAGTGTCAGGGACATCGACGAGTCGCCCTGGAATCTTCCAACGGCACGCAGGTAGTCGCCGAGAATGGTTTCTTCTTCGTACCAGTCGGCCGGCAATGAACGAGGCGGATCAATTTTCAGCGAGACGGTCCAGAGCCCACCCGATGACTGACCGAACTCGTTCCGCAACCACGTCATCAACTCCTTTCGAGTCTCTTCGTTCCGCAGCTTGGCATTGAAATCACCAGTCGTCGAGATCTTCCACTTGCAAAGGACCAGCTGATCCGGATACTCGGACCGAATCTTCAAGCAACGATCGCCAAGGTTGTCTTTCAAGTCACCCAACTTGGCGTTTTCGGCAACCGTGATCCGTTGCAGACACCAGCGAATCGAATCGAGTTCGAATTCCTGAATTCGCATTTTGCCTTTGATGTCGACAGTTACCATCGTGCAACCATATCCACCGGCCTCTTGCGGATTCCGACTCTGCGTCGTTCCCGGGTAGACGGCAACCGTGTTGGTCTTGTCGATGACCTTTCGTTTGTGCTGGCCACCAAGTGCCCAGTAGTTAATGTTCTGTGCGGCCATGCTGGTCGTTTCCATTTCGCCATGCGTCAAGGCGATTGGAAACGGGTGTTCGTCAGCGACCCGGAAATCGGAAGGGTTGCGGCGGCGGTTATCGATTCCCGATCCGCAAATCGTGGCGATCGCTTTACCGTCGCGTAGATGCGTAGCGTGCTCGACCAACGATGATGGAAACACGGTTACGTTTTCTGGCAGTTTGATGGCGTTGGGCCAGCGATCGGGCTGGTCGACTTCGCCACCGCACCAGTAGACGTGTATGTCCTTATCGGCCAGGCGTTCGAATTGTCCCAACAAGAACGCCGCACAACGTGGACCACCTCGATCCAGATCAACGACGTCACCGGCCAGTAACACAAAGTCGACTCGTTCGTTCACGGCCAGATCGAACAAGCGTTCAGCGGCTGCGTACGGCGCATTGGCCAGCGTCTCTTTGATATGAGCGGGGATCTCGGCCAACCCGGTGATCGGTTGGTCAAGGTGAAGGTCTGCCGCGTGTAAAAATTTCAAAGCGGTTGACATCGAAAGCACCTCCATGCGCTGACTCTGCTAATTGCGTCCTGCAAATGTTCGTTGACCAGCGAAAAATAATGAGTGGGTGTTCGCTGGCATCACTGCGAATTCTAACCCATCAGAAAAATGCGACCTATATCAATGTCAAACCATATTGCACTGCGATCTGCCGCGTTTTCCGGTTCCATCCGGATTGGGATGCGAAAGCGATAGCACTTTGCCGACGTCAGCTTTCCTATTTTGAAGGGCTGAGGGCAGGGCGAGGCCTGTTCGAGCCGTTTGGTTGTTCCGGGTCGGTTCGCAGAGAAAATCGCGCAGCCGTCTTTGGACTTCGTGCACTCTGCGTTAAATCCATTCGCGCGTCGAAACTCCAAGGCCCATGGCTTCACATACTATGACTCCGTTGAGTCGAAAAAAAGTTGGCTGTGTTTGAAACGGTGCGGCAGGTTCGAATTCGCGGCTACAAGTATTCCCTATGCGGCGGCGGGCTTGCCATTTCCGGTTTTGTCTGTTGCAGTGGGGCGGAGCAGGGCGTTGATTCCATTGTCAAAATCTCGCAGGTTGGTAGGTTATCAATTGATGGAATGCACTCTTTGCAAGAAGGATCGACCTCTCTGATGGATCGTTATGGAACTTAACTCAGTCGCCAAATCTAGCTTGTTGAATGCCGTCAGGTTCTGCGGTCGTTTGACGATGCCGGCCAAGTCGTTAACAGGATTTGACAAACGCCTGCGGACACCAGACGATCCCGACGCGCTTCTGGCATCGTTCGGCAAAATGGCAACCGCCGATGTCGAACAGGACTTGGACAAGATCTATGAGAAGTTGAAGTCTGCTTTCGGTTTCAAACGGCGCGAGTTAGTGGTGGACGGTCCCGTCGAAGGTTCCGGATCGATCACGACACCGGCATTCGAATATCGAATCGATTTGATGCTGGACGCAGAACGAGATAACCACGTCATCTGGCAACGCTCGGTAGGTCGCATTCATAATCCCGAGATTGTGTTCTCGGACGAATTCCAGAAAGTGTTTCGTGAATCGTTGGGCTTCTTGCAAGTCGATCTGACAACCCCGTTGGATATCGAAGCCATCATCGATCATGTCGAAGATTCTGACGGTGAGTGCACGGTCGAGTACGATCGGGACGCAACGTGGTGTGAGATCAATACCCAAGGTTCCAATGCGACGATGCGAATCGAGGGCGATCAGTTGTCGGTCAAGGGGCCTACGCCACTGTCGCCGACCGATCTGTTCGAATGTTACTGGCAATTGCAGGAACAGTTTCTGGAAACGATCGACTTGCCGAGTTGAAGCAGACGCTGGCGATACGAGCACGACGCGCAAGCGAGTGGTTCCTTTCACCGCACAAATACAAGCACGAAGCGCAAGCGAGTGGTTCAAACCGCAAAACCACTCGCTTGCGCTTCGTGGTCGTATTGCTTCGTATTCTACTTGCGTTTGAAATTGAACTCGTGCCACCACAGATCGTCGTTCGGAATATCCA
>CAZPOL010000027.1:47262-51042 GCA_964588195.1 uncultured Pirellulaceae bacterium
TACTTGCGTTTGAAATTGAACTCGTGCCACCACAGATCGTCGTTCGGAATATCCATCTTCATTCCTGTGATGCGGGCTTGGTTATCGAAATTGAATTGCACGTTGCCGCCGGCGAACCATGCCAGGTCCTTCTTCCAGCGCACGGCAAACGTATCCAGGTGCATGTGCGTTAACTCGGCCACGAAGTCGGGTCCAATCGAAAACGCGAGTGTCAGTTTGTCGTCGGCGAACTCGATCGTCGCCTCTCCGTACATTTCGTCGACATACGTACCAGCGTAATTTTCCAACCCGAGCGACGGCTTGGTGCCTGTTACTTTGGGCGTCATTGAATCGACGATATTCTGTTTGAATTTCGCGCGGTCTTTTTTGAACTCGACCATCAAAGACTTGCTCCAGTCCGGATTGTCACCGCCAAGGAACTCGTCGAGTATTCGGTTGCAGGCGACCGTCTGAACAGATGTCATCGCGTTGGTCAGCACCACGACGCCGAGGTTTTCTTCCGGCACCAAAACGACTCGCGAGTACATTCCGTCGTATCCGCCACCGTGCGCGACGATCTTGCGACCCTTGAAATCACGCATCGACCAGCCCAACCCATAAGCGCGAAAGTGCGTCGTCGGGAACTTCGCCCGATAGGCATCGCTGATGTTGATCAATGTGTGAGGCTTCCACATTTCGGCGCTCGAAGCCGCTGAGAAGATCCGTTGTCCCTCTGTTTCCGTCTCACCATTTCGCAATTGCAGGCGAATCCAGTTAGTCATCTCGCTGGTCGACGAAATGATCCCGCCCGCGGCGGCCATGGTGTCCCAGTTGTACCAATCCAGTTTGGTGTTTCCATCGATCGTGGTTTTGTGTGGCGTGGCAACGTTGTCGATTCCCTTCAAGTCGTTGGTCGACGTGACTGTCCGCTTCATTTCCAGTGGATCGATGATGCGGGTTCGCACGAAGTAATGCCAATCGACACCCGTCACGCTAGTGATGACTTCGCCCGCCGCCAGGAACATCAGGTTGGAGTAACCATACGAACGACCGAACGAACCAGCTTGCGGCAAGTGTTTTGCACGCTGCAGGACTTGTTGCGTTGAATAGCCGGTGCCGTACCACAACAGGTCGCCGCTGTATGTGCCAAGGCCGCTGCGGTGGCACAGCAGGTCGCGGACTTTCATGTCCTCGGAAACGTAATCGTTGTAAAGCTTGAACCATGGCAAGTGTTTGCGAACCGGATCGTCCCAGTTCAGCACGCCGTCTTCCACCAGAATCGCCAAAGCCGCAGCGGTGAAGGCTTTGGTGTTAGAGGCAATGGCAAACAGAGTGTTTTCGTCGACGGGGTCGCTGCCGCCAAGTTCCCGGACTCCATAACCCTTCGAAAAGATAACCTTGTCATCTTTGACGATCGCCACTGCAAATCCCGGGACTGGCCAATCGGCGAGTACCTGGGTTAGATACTGGTCGATCCGGGCGACTCGCTCGTTGGTTGATTCGGCTTGAGTGCTTTGCGTGGATTGAGCGAAACCGTAGTCGCTGCCAAACAAGATCGCGGCTGTGAACGTCAGGAATGCGAGTGTCAGTATTTGCGGGAATTTCATTGTGGGATCTCGATTCAATTTGAGTTTGGCGAACTGACATTGATCGTAGTTTAGTCCGCGTCGGTTGCCACCAGGGTTTCCGGGCAAGCATCAATCCAGGAATCATCTTTTTCGTACCCGAGTCGTTGCAGCAGGTCGCCGGTTAACTGTTGGAACTGACGAGCGTCGGTTCGAGTGAAAAAACGTTTCCAGTCACCGGCGATTCCCTTCCTTGCTTTGGCCAGGTTGTCGGCTTGGCCGGCTGATCGTTGCGTTGTCTTTTCGAATGTGACAGCTGCGGCGCAGGATTCGGCGACTTTGGCATCGCCAGCGACTTGCAGGTGAGTGAAGATTCGTTGGAGTTCAAGGCCCTGGTCTTGTAACATCGATTCGTATCGTACTTCGACGACCCGTTCCGGTGGAAATTGATTGTGAAGCTCACTGAACGCCGCGTGCGGTTCCTTCCAATACGTCGCCCAGCGTTCCAGTAACTCATCATCGAAAAAACGATTCAGTTCAATCGTTCTGTCTTGCTGAACGAAGAACTTGTAACGATCCGAATCTTCTTTTTCGCGAGCGACCCAATCGAACACTCCACTGACGGCGACGTCGCGACCGTCCCGGATCAAATGAACGAACTTTGCATCGGTGAATTGGCAAGCGGCTTTCTCGAGCACCTGGCGTGAGGTGCCAAGGTATGGCGTCACTTTGTCGACGATGACTGGCTTGCCAGATCTTTGCCGCAGGAATTCGGCTAACGTCTTTGTGAGTGCCGGAAACAGCTCGTTGTCCATCTGCTTGGCCGACTCGAAACCGAGTTCACCGAAGAACGAATGATTGGCCAGCCCACGTACGAATTGGTCGGCCGTGATTCGTGGTGCCGACTTGCCGTTATTGTTCTTCCACACTTCGCAGAACATTCCGAACAGCCGGTTCTCCGTGGCCAGAATTTCCGGGTGTTGGTTCAAGGCGCGAGCCAGCCAGGTGGATCCGCTACGCGGCGAAGAGATCACGAAATGGTAATTCTGAATCATGTCCGGTTAACCGAGTCCGGCCTTTAACAATTCGTGCAGGTGCAGGGCGCCGATGACCTGATTGTTGGCATCGACGACGGGCATCACGGTTATCGAGTGTTCGTTCATGCGAGTCATCGCTTCGACGGCCAGCAAACCGGGTGAAAGTGTTTTTGGCTCGGTTGTCATCAGGGCGGCCACCTTTTGGTTCAGCGGGTTCGGGTCGTGTTCCAGGACGCGTCGCAAGTCACCGTCGGTAACAATTCCAAGTAATGTTCGATTGTTATCGACGACAAAGCCGGCGCCGAGTTGTCCCTTGCTGATCGACACAATGGCATCACGGAGTGCGGCAGCTTGCTCAACAAAAGGGAGTGAATCGCCGGAAGCCATCAAGTCTTCAACTCTCAACAGCAACTTCCGCCCGATCTTTCCTCCCGGATGATTGACCGCGAATTGCTCAGCCGTAAAACCCTTCAAGTGAACCAGGGCGATCGCCAGGCTGTCGCAAATCGCCAGTGTCGTGGTTGTGCTGTTGGTCGGCGCGTCGGTGATGTCGTCGGCTTCCGCTGTGACGCCGGTTGGAATGTTGTATTCGCTGGACTCGGCCAACGAATTGCCGGAGGTCGCGGTGATTGAAATGACCGGTACGTTCTGCCGCTTCATGAATGGAACGATTTCCAACACGTCCTTTGTTTCGCCGCTGTTGGACAAAGCCAGTAAAACATCTTGAGCGGTCACGATTCCCAGGTCGCCGTGTAACGCCTCCGTCGGATGCAGGAAGACGGCGGGGGTCCCGATGCTGGAAAGTGTTGCCGCAGTTTTTCGAGCGATCGAACTCATCTTGCCCATGCCGGTAACAATGACGCGTCCCTGGCAATTGAAAAGAGTCTCGGCGACTTGTTGGCAGGAATCAGGCAGGTTGGCAGCCAACGCGGCGATCGAATTTGATTCGCTGCTCAAGACGGAGCGGATCAAATCCAGGACTTCTTGCGGATTGAGTTTTGGTTCAGGCATGGTTAATAGACTGATTGTATCAAGCATCGTTTATTGGAGCGACAGCGTTCTGAACCATCAAGGAACGCGTGCTTTTCGCGAGTTGCCGAAGCTTCGTCTGTTGGTTGGCCTGGTGAACAGCCGTTGACGCTCAATCGAACCAGGCAGCGGACTCGGCCTCTTTCCGCGTTCTGATGTCCTCGGATTTC
>CAZPOL010000028.1:0-19100 GCA_964588195.1 uncultured Pirellulaceae bacterium
CACGTCGATTCATGACTATCGCGAGGCGTTAACCGTATCGCTCGGCTGGTGAACCGCTGGTGGGTTGATCTGACCAGGAACATTCAATACCTGAATCGTCTTTTCGGCCAGCGCTCGACCCAATGGAATGCTGCGTTGGTAATCAAAATAGAAATTCTGGCGACTCCACCATCCCTTTAATACGCCGTCGGCCTCACTCTCAGCGACTTTCCAGAGATCGCACACCGCGATATCGGAAAACTCGGACAACACCTCGTTGGCCCAAAGATTCTGAAGCTTCATTCGCCCCTGAACCATGCCCTCTGGCGAAACACCTTCCGCCACTTCGGGTAATCCGTTCGGCAACGGCGTTGAGTTGACCCAGATCAGTTTGGAACCGGTTCTCTGCAACACCTGAATGGCTTGCCGCAGATTCTGTTGGTAGGTTTCACGAGGCGTATTGTGGTCGCGGATTCCGAAATTGAATGCGATCGCATCCCATTGCGGACTGACGGCATCCAGTTTTCCAACGTAATGATGCAGGCGATTCCAGTTCTTGCTGGGACCCAGCCACCTTGGCGGATGATGAACATTCACTTTCCCGGACAAGGATTCGATCAGACTTCGCTGGTAATCCTGACTGGTAATGTCGCCCAGTGACAAAAGAGTTGGCAACGACGTATCGAAATCTTCATTCGGATCACCGAGGTATTCAAATCGAATTCGGCGAGCGACCAACGTGTCGCCTTCCATCTGACCCTGGACCCAAACGGAAGTTTGCATTGGTTTCAGATCACTGATGGTGAAACCGTGTAGCAAACCTTTTCGCGGACCTAATGTCGCGAGGCGCACACTGCCGGCACTATCAACATAAAACTGACCCTCAGTCGTACCAGCCGACAATTCACCTGAAATCGAAAACGGGCCAACATCCATCGGTTGTTCGGAAATCACGTATCGGTCCAGTTTTCTGAGCCCGGAACTCAGCGTGGCTTGCATCTCCTGTTCGCTGCGGAACATGGATGAAACGATTGTCGGGGTCGGCAAGGGCCACGAGAGCTTAACATCGTTTTCCGTTTTGCCGTCTTTGGCTGAGCAAATCAACGAATAGCTAACGCGGTTGTTGGTGAAGTCGAATTCCGGATTCGTCAGCTTCATCAACATCGGCGTGCCATTGGGAATCGACACCTTAAAGATTTGATCGTTCGCCTGGAGAGTGAACGAATACTTTTGTCGTTCCAGCACCAGGCCATCCACCAACACTTCATCGGACGCTTGATCGACATTTGATGTTTGTGCAGCGAGATCGGCGGTCGGCAGCCAAACAACGAGTAGAACAATCAGAATCAGTTGACGGAGAGGCGATTTCATTTGATCGAGTGAGAGAGATAATGATGCAAGGCGGAACAAGCGGTTGGCAAGCAGCGGGCGGATGCCTGTCGTTGCGGCGTTCGAATCGGTCCGATCCGATCCAATAGGCCAAAGTGTATTTTAGTCAAATCTGCTGAACCTCTATGACTCTGGCCTCATTACATCGTCAAAAACAGCAGTTTTTCATGTGGTTTTCTATGTTTATCCTCACATTCGGCCTGATCGAGACTGGAATCGTCACGGCATTCGATGCAGCGTCGCCGAAAATTTCGAGTGCTTCGAATTCGTAATTCACTGAGATATGATGAGGGTCCGCAAATCGGACTGGCAATGATGCGTTTCCGATTTACTAATTTCGTAATGAATCAATCGCTCAATTTATGAGGCATGAAATGAAAACCCGTTTGTTGGCTGTCGCGTTCTGCATCAGCGTTTTGATGCCGCAATGCATGGAGGCCCAGGAAATCAAATATCCGCAAACCCGTACGATCGACAAAACCGATGAGTACTTCGGCGTCGTCGTCCCCGATCCGTTCCAATGGCTGGAAAACGATGTCCGCGAGGACGAGGAGGTGGCCGCCTGGGTCGCCGACCAAAACAAGGTGACCTTTAGCTACCTGGAAAACCTGCCGCATCGTAAAGAGATCGAAGATCGTATTACCACGCTTTGGAACTACGAAAAGATCGGCGCGCCCTTCCGTGTCGGCGACGTGTATTACCAGTCTCGCAATGACGGGCTGCAGAACCAAAACGTGTTATATCGACTCGACAAACTGGATGCAGAACCAGTGATGGTGCTGGACCCCAACAGTTGGTCCGAGGACGGCACGAAGGCACTCGGCGGATTGGCGTTTAGTGACGATGGCCGATACATGGCCTACGGAATTCAGGACGGCGGATCCGATTGGCGCAGCTGGCGAGTCGTCGATACCGAATCGGGAGAGACATTAAAGGACGAGCTGGACTGGTTGAAATTTGGCGGGATCTCATGGCTGCCGGACAATTCCGGATTTTACTACAGCCGATTTCCTGAGCCCAAAGACGGCGAAGAATTCCAGAGTACGAACCTGAACAGCAAAGTCTACTTTCATAAACTTGGCACTTCGCAAGCCGATGACGTGCTGATTCACGAAGACCCGGCCAACGACACCTGGGGCTTTGCACCCGCCGTCACAGAAGACGGTGACTATTTGATCATCAGCGTTTGGAAAGGAACCGATGATCGCAACCAGTTCTATTACAAGTCGCTGAAAGACGAGGGTGCAGAGATCGTCAAACTGGTCGACGACTTCAGCAACGAATACACCTACATCGGCAACTACGGCAGCGTCTTCTACTTCAAGTCAGATATGGACGCACCAAACGGGAAAGTCATTTCGATCGACGTGACCAAACCCGATGTCATCAACACGATTGTCCCGGAAGCCGAACAAGCTCTTTCCGGTGTCGGGCTGGTCAACCACATGTTGGTCGCCGACTACCTGAAAGATGCCGTGACTTACATTCGCATGTTCGATCGCGAAGGCAAGCACGTTCGCGATGTCGAACTGCCCGGCATCGGCACCGCTGGTGGATTTGGCGGAAAGAAGACTCATTCCGAAACCTTCTACTCATTCAGCAGCTTTGCCACTCCGCCAACCGTCTATCGATACGACATGAACACCGGCGACAGTACGAAACTGTTGCAAGCCAAAGTCGATTTCGATCCGGAAGACTACGAAGTCTCGCAGATCTTCTACAAGAGCAAGGACGGTACCAAGGTTCCGATGTTCATCGCGCATAAAACGGGACTGGAACTGGACGGCACCAACCCGACGCTGTTGTATGCCTACGGCGGTTTCAACATTTCGTTGACGCCAGGTTTCAGTGTCACACGTTTGCAATGGATGGAAATGGGCGGCGTGTTCGCGATGCCGAACTTGCGTGGTGGTGGCGAATACGGTCAGAAATGGCATAAAGCCGGAACCAAGACCAACAAGCAGAACGTCTTCGACGATTTCATTGCCGCCGCAGAATGGCTCGTCAGCAATGGCTACACCTCTTCCGACAACCTGGCGATTCAGGGTGGCAGTAACGGTGGCCTGTTGGTTGGCGCCTGTATGACTCAACGACCCGACCTGTACGCAGCCTGTCTGCCAGCCGTGGGCGTGATGGACATGCTGAAGTTCCAGAACTGGACCGCCGGTCGCTACTGGGTCGACGATTACGGTTCGTCCGCAAACAGCAAGGAAGAGTTCGACGCGTTGTACGAATACTCGCCCTATCACAATTTGAAGAGTGGCACTTCGTACCCAGCCACCATGGTGACTACTGCCGATACCGATGATCGTGTCGTGCCGGGTCACAGTTTCAAGTTTGCCGCACGTTTGCAACAGGCACACCAGGGCGACGATCCGGTTCTGATCCGAATTGAGACCCGTGCCGGACACGGCAGTGGTAAGCCAACTTCGATGCGAATCGAAGAGGCCGCCGATCAGTGGGCCTTCCTGGCCAAACACCTGGGTCTGGACCCGAATTTCGAGAAGTAACCACGCTCGTTCCTTCATCCAGAAATTGACTTACCAACGCCAGCTGTCGCGAATTCTCTCGTCGGCTGGCGTTTTTTGTGCGCCATTCGACTTTGTAAGCAACCTCCAAAATACGCGTTACGACATGCCCACTGTTTTGGTTATCATCAGAGACCCAATCGGCTTGTCTGCTTGCGTTCTCTGATCGCAGCCCTTTCGTCGTCGCCAATATTCAAACACTTGAAGGACTCTGTTGGACAACCCTTCGCCATCCGCCGCCCCTGACATCTCCAGCGCCATGCTGCGAGACCAGTTTCGTTTGCGCCAACAACGAAAACGAATTGCGGACGACGAAAAGCGCGGCAAAGACATCTCTGACAAACTGACTCGCTGGAACGAGACCTTGCAAAAGTCAGTCGACTTGCGAGCCACTCGTTTGCGATCCTTGCCCTCGCCCAAACTGGACGCCGAACTTCCGATCGCCGCTCGACAGCAGGAGATTGCCGACGCCATTCGTGACCACCAGGTCGTCGTCGTCAGTGGTGCAACCGGTTCGGGTAAATCAACTCAGCTGCCTTTGATCTGTTTGCAACTGGGACTCGGTGTCGGCGGTCACATTGGGCATACGCAGCCCAGACGAATTGCGGCACGCGGCGTTTCGGCTCGTGTCGCTGAACAGCTGGGGACCAGGGTTGGCGGTTTGGTTGGTTACAAGATTCGTTTTGGCGATCAAACCGGACCCGAAACGATGGTCAAGGTAATGACTGATGGAATCCTGTTGGCCGAGACCGGATCGGACCGGTTTCTGAACGGGTATGAAGTCATCATTATCGACGAGGCCCACGAACGATCGTTGAACATCGATTTCCTGATGGGCTACATCAAGCGGCTGCTTCCCAAACGCCGCGACCTGAAACTGATCATCACATCCGCGACGATTGATACTCAAAAGTTCGCTGACCACTTCACGACGGATCCGGAAAACCCGGTGCCCATTATCGACGTCGAAGGCCGCACCTATCCGGTCGACATTCAGTATCGGCCTGTCGGTTTCGACTCGCAAGGAAACGAGATCGACCAGGACATGGAATCCGCGACCGTCGCCGCCATCACCGACCTGGCACGTAACGACCGGGGCGACATGCTGGTCTTTCTGCCAACCGAGCAGTCGATTCGTGCCGTCGCCAAAAAACTACGTTCACGTCCCTTGCCAGGCGATGGTTCCAACCGCACAGAGATTCTTCCACTGTACGCCCGGCTATCGACTGAACAACAGAACTCGATTTTCAAACCGGGTGCTGCGCGACGAGTCGTGTTGGCCACCAACGTCGCTGAATCGTCGATCACGGTGCCGCGGATTCGTTACGTCGTTGATCAAGGTCTGGCCCGAATCAGTCGCTACGCGCCAAGAAGCAAGGTCCAGAGACTGCCTATCGAATCGATCTCGCAAGCGTCCGCCGATCAGCGTGCAGGACGTTGTGGTCGATTAGGTCCTGGTATTTGCGTCCGCTTGTTTGCGGAAGATGATTTCAATCAACGCGCCCGGTTTACGACTCCTGAAATTCGTCGCACCAACCTGGCCTCGGTCATTTTGCAAACCAAGGCGCTCAAATTGGGTGCCATCGAAGACTTCCCTTTTATTGAAGCACCGAACTCGGAATCGATTCGCGACGGGTACAAGACACTCCACGAAATCGGAGCCGTCGATCACGCTCGCGACCTGACCCCCTTGGGTAAGAAGTTAAGCCGTTTGCCAGTCGACCCCAGAATTGGACGCATGTTATTTGCGGCCAGCGACAACGGTTGTCTGGCAGAGGTCCTGGTAATTGCTGCGGCACTGGAAGTTCAGGACCCTCGTGTGCGACCGGTCGAATTTCAGCAAGCGGCCGATGAAGCTCACAGCAAGTTTCACGACCCCGATTCCGATTTTTCAGCGAAGCTGAATCTTTGGCGATGGCTGCACCAACGACGCGAGGATTTATCTCGTGGTAAATTTCGCAAAGCGTGTGCTCAGAATTTCCTCTCTTACATGCTGGTCCAGCAATGGATGGACGTGCACCGGCAACTGAAGTCGTTGGCTCGCGACAATAAGTTAAGTTACGCCAGCGACCCCGATAACTACGCCTCGATTCATCAGTCCCTGCTAACCGGATTGTTATCAGGCGTCGCCATGCAAACCGAAAAGCGCGAGTACACAGGGCAGGGCGGTATCAAGTTCTTTTTATGGCCCGGTTCCGGAATCGTCAAAGCGCAACAATCCCGGCCAAAGCAGAATCGCGGCGAGCCCCAGGACAAACAAAACAAATCATCGCTGCCCAAGTGGGTACTCGTTTCCGAAATCGTCGAAACGGCCAACCGATATGGTCGCACGGCCGCGCGAATAGATACCGATTGGATCGAACCGCTGGCCGAACATCTTGTGAAACGGAGTTACTCGGAACCACACTGGAGCAAGAAACGCCAATCGGCAATGGCTTACGAGAAAGTATCCTTGTTCGGTTTACCGATCGTGGCCCGCCGCCCTGTTCGCTATGGCAACATCGATCCTGAACTTTCGCGACGCATGCTGATCGAAGAGGGATTGGTCGCCAACCAAATGAAGGTCAGCCCTCCCTTTCTGATTCACAACCTCGGGGTGCTGGAAGAGATTCAGACACTGGCCGCGAAAACTCGCCAGCGAGAATGGGTCGTCGACGATTTCCAGATTCGGAATCTCTACGAACAACGCTTGCCCGATTCGGTCTTTGATGGCGGCGAGTTGGCCGGGGCGTTGAAACGTGACTCTTCACTGGACCAGCGTCTGCGGTTTACGGTGCAGGACGTCATGGACGATTCCGATTCTGTCTCGGCCGACGACTTCCCGGACCAGATCCAGATTGGCGATATGCAGTTGCCAATCGAGTACAACTTTACCCCTGGCACCGAAAACGACGGAGTAAATGTTCGCGTGCCTCTGGAAGGTGTCGCTCAGATCCACGACAACCATCTGGGTTGGTCGGTGCCCGGATTGTTGCAGTCTCGTATCATCGCGTTGATTCGCAGCTTGCCAAAATCGATTCGCCGCAACCTGGTTCCTGCTCCGGAAACGGCGAAGGAGGTCGCTGACCGAGTCGAATTCGGAGTCGGCTCTTTCTGGGACGTGATGGCTGCCGAGTTTTCCAAAGTGGCAGAAGAACCGATTACCGCCAGCATGTTCAATCAGGACAAGTTGGCCGACGCGCAGAAACTGAACGTCCAGGTCTGCGATGACGAAGGCAAAGTGATCGCTCAAGCGCGAAGCCTGTCCGAGTTGCGAGCCCTGTTGCCAGCCGAGACTCACGGGACCGCCGTCGAGATCCCCACCGACGACACCTGGCACCAGGATGGCTTGACCGATTGGACGTGGGGCGAGCTTCCAAAAAAGATTGTTGTCAAACGTGGTGTCGCCGATGTTCCATTGTACCCAACCGTGGTTGCCGACAGCGACAAAGTCAATTTGCGACTTTTCGATAACCGTGAGTTGTCAAATCAATTGACACGACAAGGCGTGGCGACTTTGTATCGAATCTGTAATCGCAAAGCGATCCGGTCCCAGGTGAACTGGTTACCCGATCTGGACAAATTGTCGATGATCGCCGCGCAATTGCTCTCTTCTTCCAGCGAATTGAAACCGGCTCTGTCGCAACTGGTCTCGGCCATGGCGTTTGTCGATGGTCGCCCGGTCGTGCGAACGCGCGATGAGTTTGAACTGAGGATGAAGAACTCCGCCGAACGGATCGGTGTAGCTACTCAAAAGCTGGCTCCCTGGTTGACCAAGACGTTGCAGAGTTATCAAACGTGCCAGGTCCAGCTCGATTCTTTGGCCAATCGTTTTTCACACGCCAAAGTTGATGTCGACAGACAGTTCGCGCATCTGTTCGCCGAGAACTTTCTGTTGACGTTGCCATGGAAATGGCTGGAGCACTATCCGCGGTACCTGAACGGAATCCTTGCCCGACTGGATCGATTGCAGGCCGGCTCACTGCAGAAGGACCAGGAATTCACTCAGGAGCTTGCCGCTCTCTACGACCAGTTCGAGTCCCGACAACAAGAATCACGGCACCAGGGAATCATCGATTCGGAACTGGAGTACTACGGATGGATGCTGCAGGAATACCGGGTTTCGCTGTTCGCTCAGAAACTGGGCACCAGCGAAACGATCTCTGACAAACGGCTTGAAAAACAGTGGCGCAAGGTCGGCGGCTAAATTCCCTGCGATTTCGCATTCCTGGGTTTTCTGGATATCTCGCAGCTGAACAGGCAAATTTCCGCGCTCGGGCGGTAGCCGAGAGGCATTTCACTCGGCAAAACACGACATTTAAAAAACTTCTGTAACACGAACATTCTCTTTTACGCTTTGAATATTGTTGCCAGTTGGCAGCCAAAACGCCAATCCTGGCCAATCCAGTTCAAGCTAAACAAGAGACTCAAACATGTTCGCCGCCATCAACATCATCGCCTGCCTGCTGTTCACCTGTGTCGCACTGTCGGCTTGTGCTGTTTCGCTAATGGCGTTGAAGCGTCACCTGAGACTCCGCCAATTGTTTTGCACCAGTCTGATCATGGTGGCAAACGTAATCGCGGTTTCCGGGCTGTACGAATCCGTTGTGGCGAGCCAGAACATTTCATTGTTGTTGCTGGTTTTAACAGCTGTCACATTCGTCCTGGCAATGGTTCAATTCGCTGTCGCAGCGTTGCTGGGCGGGCTTGGCCGCCTTCGTGCACGGATGAGATAATTCGGCCATCCGTCCGGTTTTCGTGCTGGATTGGTATTCTGTAGATTGGCTGCAAGTCGATAAACTGCGTCCATGAATATCGCGATCATTCCAGCACGAAGCGGCAGCAAACGGATCCCCGGCAAAAATTGTCTGCCGTTCTTTGGCAAGCCGATGATCGCCTGGTCGATCGAGACCGCGCTGCAAAGCAAACTGTTTGACCATGTCGTCGTCTCAACGGACTGTCAAAAAATCGCCGACACGGCGCGGGACCACGGCGCGACGGCTCCCTTCCTGCGGCCGGCAGAACTGGCCGATGACTATACGCCTACCATTCCCGTCGTGCGTCAGGCAATCGAGTGGCTCAGTCAAAACGGAATGGCTCCGAAGAACGTTTGTTGCATCTATGCGACCGCTCCCTTCGTGCAATGTTCCGACTTGCGACGAGGCCTGGAATTGCTGGACGCTGACAAAGATCTGGACTTTGCTTTTCCAGTCACCGAGTTTGCTTCGTCGATCTTTCGTGGACTCAAAATCGAAAACGAACGAGTGCAAATGTTCTGGCCCAAACACGAACTGACTCGCACTCAAGATCTGCAACCCGCCTTTCATGACGTAGGCCAATTCTATTGGGGCACCGCCTCTGCCTACCGTCGTCACACGGGGATCTATTCCGCCAGGTCAGCGCCGATCGTCATCCCGGGATGGCGAGTTCAGGACATCGACACGCCAACGGATTGGAAACGTGCCGAGATGATGTTCCCCGTAATTCAAGCGCAGATCAAAGCACAGGATCAAATGGAATCGCAGGCGGTCGCATGAGAGGCCCTCGAATGTTGATTCGTGCCGATGCCAATCATGAGATCGGCTTTGGACATGTGATGCGTTGCCTGGCATTGGCCCAACAGTGGTGTCGGATTGCCGGCGGTCAGGTCTATTTTGCGAGTCGGCAACCGGCAGAAGAAATTGTAAATCGGATCGAGAGCGAAGGATTCGAACTGGCCCTCATCGACGCCGAACCGGGATCACTGGACGACGCCAGTCAGACCTGTCAGATCGCAGAACGGCTTTCCGCTGTCAATGTTGTGCTGGACGGCTACGTTTTTGACGAAGCCTATCAAGCGTCGATGCAACAATTTACGACGGCCTCGGACCGAACGCTCCTGGTAGTCGACGATCATAGTCATTTGCGGCATTACCATACTGACATTTTGTTGAATCAGAATTGCGGCGCGAGCCAAACGTTGTACAAGGGAAAGCTCGGCGAATCGAAAAGCGATGAGCGTTGCCAGTTGTTGCTCGGGTCCAGATTTGCGTTGTTGCGCGATGAATTCTTGCGAGTCCCATCCAGTGATGTCATCGCCCACACGAATCGCGTTCTCGTGTCACTTGGCGGCAGCGATCCGGTCGGGATCACTCAAAAAGTGATCGATGGAATTGAAATGCTATCAAACGATTCACTCGAATTCACAGTACTTTCCTGCAAGCGCGATCTTCGAGTCAACGATTCGCGGATCGACCTTGTTCCATTTACCGACAACGTGGCAAAATTGTACTCCGAGGCTGGCTTGGCGATTTGCGCCGGTGGCAGCACCAATTGGGAGCTGTCGTATTTCGGAGTTCCTCGGCTGGTGATCACGCTTGCCGAAAACCAGACAGAGATTGCGGCGTCGCTGCACGAACTTGGTTGTTGTATTTCGTTGGGATGGCATACGGAAAACCAGGCAGAGGATGTGGCATCACACCTGCAGCAACTGATCGAATCCGAACCACAAGGCATGCGTGAAGCCAATCAAAAACTGATTGATGGCCAAGGCGGGCAACGAGTCGTCGAAGCCCTGGTAGAGCGCGTTCAAGCAGCACTCGGTAGACGCCGCAAGTAATCCTGTAACACATAGCAAAAGCGATTTGAGATCGATGAGTGAGTTCAAAATCAATGGTCGAAAAATCGGGCCCGACCAGCCGACTTACATCATCGGTGAAATGTCTGCCAATCATCATCACAGTTTGCAGACGGCTCGTGAACTGGTGCATGCGATTCACGAATCAGGTGCTGATGCGGTCAAGCTGCAGACTTATACTGCGGACACGTTGACGATCGATTGCAGCAACGAATATTTTCAGGTCGGTGCGGGTACGATCTGGGAAGGACGCAATCTTTACGAGTTGTACGCCGAAGCCTGCACGCCCTGGGATTGGCACGCCGAACTGTTTGAATTGGCAACCTCTTTGGGCTTGGATTGTTTTTCGTCGCCTTTTGATTCCAGCTCGGTCGATTTCCTGGAGCAATTTAATCCGCCTTGCTACAAGATCGCTTCGTTCGAGTTGGTCGACCTTCCGCTAATTGAGTATGTCGCATCGAAGGGTCGTCCGATCATTATGTCGACGGGCATGGGTAGTCAAACCGAGATTGGTGAAGCGGTGCAGGTTGTCAAAGATGCTGGAGTGCCACTTTCGCTTCTGAAATGCACGAGCGCCTATCCGTCGCCGCCAGATTCAATGAACTTGCGAACGATCAGCGATTTGCAGTCGCGCTTCGATGTCGTCGCTGGGCTGTCGGATCACACACTTGGGACGGACGTCGCCATCGCTGCGGTTGCCGTTGGAGCTCGCATTATCGAAAAACACTTTACGTTGACACGGAATACGGTCGGGCCGGATAGTTCCTTTTCGATGGAGCCTGCTGAATTCAAATCGATGATCGACTCAGTGCGAACAGTCGAAGCAGCTTTGGGTCAAGTGAACTACGAGCGAACGGAGAAGGAACAATCAAGCATTGTGTTCCGCCGATCGCTGTTTGTTGTTCAAGATGTTGCCCAGGGCGAAGTTTTTACTCAGCATAACGTACGATCGATTCGACCCGGCCATGGCCTGCCTCCCAAATATCTGTCGGCGGTACTTGGTCAGGTTGCCACAAGCGAAATAAAGCGTGGCACTCCATTGGCTTGGCAACACGTCGCGAGCGGGCATGAACTCAAGAGAGCTGCCTAAGAAATAACGAGAGGTTAATGACGAGCGATCAAAGCCTAACTTCGAACCGGAATTTCCAAGACCAGTTTGGCACCCGTTTGATCATCGTCCAGGTCCACCAGATCCAGCTTGCCGCCTAGTGATTTCGCCATGCGACGGCACAGCGCCAACCCCAGCCCAACGCCTTGAGCGGTATTGGCGGCCAACATGTCTGACTTGCGGAACGCCAGGAACATGCGTTGTCGGTCTTTCTTGTCGACGCCCGGACCGTAGTCCCGCACCGACAGTTTCATCTTCCCGGTCGGCAACAAACAACCAGCGACTTCGATACGCCGGTCCTCCGCATCCCGCGCATACTTGCAGGCGTTGTCGACCAGGTTGAACAGGATTTGTTCAATGGCGCCGGGGTCAGTCTTCATCGGCTGACTCAACACCTCTTCCGGAAGATCGATCACGAGTTTCATACCAGCGTGCACGGCCCGTCGATGCAATCGATCTTCGAAACGCTCAAGGATGTCGGAAAGCGTTGCTTCCTCCAGCCGGCTCTTTTGATTGTTTCGTTCCAGTCTCGCGAACTGCAACACGTTCTCGACCAAATGCCAGAGTCGTTCTGATTCGACCTTCAACGTCTCGGCATACTTTTGCTGTTTCTCCGCAGGCACCATCTTCTCGGCCAGCATCTCGGCGTACATCCGGAAGGTCGTCAGCGGAGTTCGCAGTTCGTGGCTGACTGCCGAAACGAAAGCGCCACGTCGCTCATTCAATCGAATGACTCCATTTAACAGAAACGCTCCGGCGATCGCGGCAAAAATCAAACCGCTCCAGGCGATCCACAACGTGGTGCTGATGCCGGTTCGACTGAGCTTCTTCTCCAGGCTTCGATCGGCGGAATTGACCGACAATTCCAGCTTCTCAATCAGCCTTGGTCGATCGATCACCAACTGAACGGGCAGAGTGGCCAACACCTGACCTAGCCGAACCTGGTCCTCGTCTTTGACCGCTCGAAAATTTAACTCCGGAATCAGATCACTGACCAGGTCAGCCAACTTTGCCTGAATCTCGTTCCAGTCCAGCCAACATCCCTGAATCACTTGTTCATTCGCTTTCACAACTCGTCGTACCAGAATCAGTTGCGGGCTCTGAATTCCGAAGGGGTCCTGAATCCAGATAGGCTGCATAATCCCTTCGCGAATCGGCCGCGTGGCCATGGCGTCGGGGCCGGCCATCGGTTGAATTTGATTGAAAGCCCATTGCGACTTGGCAAAGTTATCCACGTTCTGTTGTCGTTGCGAATATTCTGTTGCGCCTCGTAAGCTGTTCCTTGTCTGTTGGGCCTGTTGTTTCTTGGTGGTCTGTTGTTTGGACTGAGGCTTCGATTGGTTAGTCAACTTTTGGTCCTTGCCGCCCAAACCATTCACTCGTGGCTTGGTTTCTTCCAGATATTTGCGAAACCGGTAGACCTCGGGCTTCAATGATCTTTGAATTCTGTCCAGCAACGAAGGATCGCCTTCACCAGCGGGTGGCAATACGATCGGAGCGTCAATGGCGAATTGTTGATCACGCTCTCGACGCGACGGATCGTAAGTCGCCGTTGGCGCAGTCGTCAAGTCGTTGAAAAGAGGTTCCGGCAACAAGCTCTGTGAACAGTCTGCGATCATGCTGTGGAAGTCACTCATGATTTTGATTTCGCGCAACTGGCTGCGATTTTGCTTCAGCAATTGATCCGTCATGCCGTGTGCAAAAGCCCGGTCGCGGTCGTCTCCATATGGAATCTGCGGAGATGTGACCACATTGTTATGATCAATTTCGAAGTGCAATTTGACGAAGTCAGAAGATTGAAACAGCAACGGTGACGGCATGTGATAGCCCGAGCCCGCCGATTGTGGCCCTTCGGCAAAAGGCACATTACTTTCGAAGGTGGCGACTTTGTAAAACGGCTTGTATAGATACCAGGGTCTGGTCGTTTCACGAGCGATCAAATGAGTCAGGAAGCCATCCATTCGCCACAGCGCGCTGCTGACGCGTTCCTGCAATTCCGCTTCGCGTCTGGCCAGTTCCGTTTCCACGCGATCCTGTTCTCGCGCATTTTCCAGCTGCAAACTCTGTAGACTCAGCCACACCATCGCCGGCACAACGACCAACAACGTCAATGCGTAAAGTGTCCAGATTTGCCAGGGTTTCTTCATTCTGTCGACTTCATTTTTCCGTTGATTGATCATCTTCCTGGACGGCGAACATATAGCCCTTGCCACGGACCGTCTGCAATATTTTATTTTCGCCAGAACCATCTCGAATTTTTTCGCGCAGACGAGCGACATGCATATCGATCGTTCGAGTCGAGATTCCTTGCGGACTGATCCTCCAAACATTTGAAAGCAGCTCGTCTCGCGAGACGGCACGGCCCCGATTGTTGACCAGGTAGCGTAACAACTCGGCTTCCCGTTCACTCAATTCACAACGCTGGTTATCTTCAAACCGCAATTCGCGTCTTTCGAAATCGGCAATCCCACCCGGGAAAGTAACCTGATCCAGATCACTCGGTCGACCCGGACTGCGACGCAGCACCGCCTGAACTCGAGCCATCAATTCCTTGATGCTAAATGGCTTGACGACGTAATCGTCAGCACCACTCTTCAATCCGGCAATCCGATCCGCTTCATCACCCTTGGCGGTCAAAATAATTACAGGTTGAGTCGGACGAGCTTTGCGAACCGCACGCAAAATTTCCATGCCTGGTGTGCCGGGCAAAGCCAGATCCAACAGCAACAAATCGTATTCGCTGCCAATCGCTTTTCGCAGGCCCGCGTCTCCGTCTGCCGATTCACTGACTCGGTAACCGTTAAATTGCAACGCGTCAACGATTCCCTGTCGAATCGCATCATCGTCTTCAATGGCAAGGATGGCTGGTGCGTTAGTCATTAGCTTGATCATAGGAAGGCCACGACGAAAAGAACATGTTCATTATATCGTTGATCGAATCCGGCTGACGGCAAATGCAAAAGCACCGCCCATTTCAAAGCCGATTCACCTAATGAATCCTACCCTGCATCGAAAGCGAGGGTTGTAACGCCTCTGTAACCATACAAAAACCCTGTAAAACGCGGGTCTGAATGGTTCGCTGTAGCGACCGTGGCTGTCCCTGTGACCGAGGAATTATTGTTCGGCGGGCTCGATTTGATCGAGTGCCGGATTTGAATTGGACGACCTGTCAGCAACCGCATCGACCTTTCGTTGATCATCCGCATCCAACGCGACATACGGCTTGTCGAAAAATAGATTCGCCCAAAGATCCCTGGCATCTTTTCCGGCAGCACTCAATTCCACGCCACCCCAGGGAGCCTGGTCCTGAATCGTGATACGAGCCGTCACCGTTTGGCCATCAACATCCCCTGTCGCGGTCACGAAATTCTCATCGACGCGACTACCTGGTCCAAAAACAACTTCCCCGGCACTAATATCGAACCGAGTGGTCCCGAGCATGAAAGTTCCATTGGGCTCGATTTTTAGAGTATGTACATTCTTCTTAACCAGCATCGTTTTCGGCTGGTCGTCGTCCGCTTCCGAGTCCTTTTCGCTCGTAGACGCAGCGCCCTCCAGGTCATCATCACTCGCTCCGTTTGATTCTACCAGATCGGTATCATCCGCTTGATCCGTCTGCTGCGGTGAGCGATTTACAATCGGCTCTTCGACTTCGATCTGCGACCGAACGACTTGCAGATTCACATTCCACTGAGTCGGGCCCAGTGGCGTGCCCATATCGAAGTACTCGGCAGGACTAAAGTTTTTCAATTTGATTTTGCTATGCGGACTGTAAGGCTCGTCGATTTCGACGAGTCCATCGAACAGGCTAAGGTGCAAGCGAAATTCGTTGGCACCGCGAATCGCAAAGTCAACGTCAAACGGAATCTCGCTGACGATACTCTGGTGCACAATCGGTTTGACGTTTCCGGTCAAATTCCAGGCCACCGCTTCGTCAGCAAAAAGTGTTGACTCTTTCGTTTCCAGGTCGAGCTGGTCACTAACGACGACGAGATCACCAATTTGGGAAACTTCGCCATCCAGCATTTGGTAGTCTCTGAATTCGATTTTGTTGAATTCCAGTTTCGTCCCGGTCGAAGGATCGATGATCAAGATGTCTCTGGCGCTTAGTTTATCGATCCGAAATTCTTTCAGCTGATTTGACTCATCCAGTTTGTCTTCGTCCTGAAAGTCCTGCCATTCTGCCAACTCGTTTGCGAATTCCTCGCCATCCAATTGATCGCCGATCGAAATCTGGCCATCGCCATCGATCCGGGTATAAATCGTCGCGCCACCGATCGACGCCTCGTCAATGACCAACCGTTTGGTCAGCATGACACTAAGGAAGCCGTTGTAGGAAAACCGAACCTGGCGAAGCTCGTTCCATTCGTCTCCCTCATCCGATTCGAATTTCAAAGACTCGATCTCAAAACCGCTTGAAATTGATCCCTTGAGTCCCTCGACTTGAACCTCGCCTTCCGATTCCAATGCCGATTCGATCATCGACAGTGGAACCGAACTATGCATGCCCAGGAAATAGCCGCCGATGCACATCGTCAGAAAAAGCACTGTCACCACACCGCAACCGATCCCAACACACCCGCATCCACCACCGCTACGAGTGGTTTGCTGGAATGATTCGATTGTCTTGGATGTTTTCTGTTCCAGATTCATCTCGAATTGATTCCATTTCGAATGACAAGTGAGCGAATGACGAATCCTGTTGGTTCAACAACGGGTCAACGACTTCACCAAAATCTTAATCCGTCGCGAACCGATACTTTATCGTCTCGTTTCAAACGAAGACTCCAGGAAAGTTTAACCGCGCCTACAAATCGTGCTGACCATTTGCAGGTGAAACATATTGATCACCAGCCGTGAATGCGACGTTTAACAACGTTAACCAACAAGACCAGGGGCCTATCGTCGATACGCCACTGGCACAGAGTGTGTTCGCTGAACTCTCTAATTTCCTGGCCAGATTCCTGGAATATTTTGCAAGTCCACAAAAGCCAGGCATGCTGCGACGGCCGGGACGGCCGTGCTACTATTTAAACCGACTACTTGGGAAAGCTATGTTGGTTATCGTCGGTTTGAGACGTCTCAATCAATTCCACCAGCTTCTTGGCACTTACCCGGGCTTCTGGCGATCCGGTTTCAACAATCTCGTTTAGTGACGGAAGAACTCCGATTCCGAAACTCAACAATTCTTCAGCCGCCCGCTTCCGTTCGTCAAACGAATCCGAATCCAGCTGTTTCAATAACGGGTTAACCGTTTCACTAAAATCGTATTCCGTCGCGAACCGATATTTAATCGTCCCGTTTCGAACAAAGACGCCCGGAACGTTTAGCCTCACCTGCAATTCGTGCTGACCTTTTTCTGGCAGAGCGTAAATCACCGGCCGCGTATCCAATGTTAACCAACGAGACCAGGGCCCATCGTCGACACACCATTGGTACAAGGCGTGCTCACTGAACTCCTTAATCTCTTGGCCAGATTCCTGGGAAACTTTCCATTTCGGATTCAGTTCCCGATTCGGCGCGTCAACTGAACCGAGATCTTCCTGGTCGGCAGAGGCATCGACTCGTTGTGGTTCAAACCAAATCGTGCTGGCAAGTGGCTTGTAGTAAGCATCTTTTTCTACGAACAAACGACCATGATTGTCAGCCTTAACATAACGCCCCAGCAGCCACGTTCTTTTAATTTCGTTGTCGATCACGTGGGTGTGCCAGTTTCCATCGGGCGAGGCAACGGTGACCCGATCCGTTCCACGTACCAGGCGAATTGGTCTTCCTATCGTGTAACGAGCTTCGCTTTCCACAATCGGACAACGTTGACTTGGCTTGGAACCGGCCGCTGGAGCGACCTGAGGTTCGGCTTCGCTTTCCTCTTCTTCTGGATTCGTTAAATTCGCGGGAGCATCCGATCTTGCGACCTCCGACCATTGGCCATCCTGAAAACGCCAGGCTTTATCCGATGATTCGCGTAGCCACCATGCCTGTGTCTCGTCGATCGTTACTTTGTCTTTTCGGAAATTGAAATGGATCTCGTTCTCAGCATCTACCGGCAAGGCAACTCGCCGCAAACCTTGTGGCCCCCAGAAGCAAATATTGTTTTGGCGATCAACCGAAAACAGAGCGCCGTTTTGATTGCGTTGCAGCGGAACCTGTTGCGAGACCAGATTCCACCTGGGCGAAAGGGCATCCGCCGCGTCCGTGCCGATCAGGTCCAGATCGATCACGGAGGCTCGTGAACTCGTTCTGTTGAAGTTCATCATCCAGAGTCGATTCTGTTGATCGATTTTGGTGTGAGTGATTTTGGTGGGTGGGTTCAATCCGTAGCGAAACCCGAATTCACTCCAAACTCCCTCGGGGGTCCGCCGCCAAATCCCGCCACCACCGGTAATCCACCAATTGCCATGGCCATCCACATTGGAGAAACGGGATCGATAGAGTTCGTAATCAAACGTCACATCCGCCGAGTCCCAGACGAATTGTTCGCCTTGCGTATTGAGCGTTGCCCCGAGCAAAAACTTGCCACCAGCAAACGCATCCACGTCATAACGCAGGCGACTGCGATAGTAGTGTCTCAACAATACCAACGGCTTGTTATCGGGATCGATCAATACATCAACCGGACGTAACTGGACCATTTTGCCATTCAGTTCGATAGGCGGTGTGTCCGATTCGCTGATCGATTTTGATTGCAGGTCGATGGTCATTACTTTGCCCGGACCAATGATTCGAAACGATTTTGGACCAGCAAAGAAACCGGGACCAGTGCGACGGCCTTTCAGCGAAATCGTTTGCCAGCCTTCGTCGTACCAAACCAGATCGGTCAACGCCTTGCGAGCCAACGCCGGGTCGACGATGGAATAGAACGCCACGATCCCTTCTGGCGATTCAACGCATTTGATCTCGCGAAGCTTTCCTCTCTTGCTGGCCAATTCTGCGTCCATCGGCAAATCAAAATGTTCCAGCAGTCCATCTGCGAACCTTACAATCCTTCCGTCACGCGAATAGATGAACAAAGCACCCGATTTGGTCTGATAATAGCTGGCATCATCGAGCTCTTGCGTGATGACACCCGATTGAAACTGACGCTTTTTGTTCAACGTGTAAATCATCCGACTCTCAGGGCCGGTCGAGCGCTCGCGGGCGACCAGAAACACATTGTCCGGATTCGATTTGTCGGGAAAGATTCGCTCGAACGATGACGGATGCCCCGGAAAAAAACGTCCGTGAGACAGGCGTCCGGATCGAAAAGAACCCAGTTCGTCGTCGTGGGTCTGAAAAATACCTGCTGAGCGCCGCAGGCCAAACCGCTGGTCACCCACTTGAAGAACATCGATCACACCACTGACCAGATCCTTTTGTGCGAGTGCTGGCCGCACTGGGACCAATGCAACAAACAGCAATCCAAACCAAACGAACCGGTTAGCTGCGACGAATGTCCAGTGGCCAAACATCGAACGACTCCTGTTGTAAATTGGCAAAGCAGTCAGCGAATACCGTTTTCAAT
>CAZPOL010000028.1:19200-35715 GCA_964588195.1 uncultured Pirellulaceae bacterium
ATCGAACGACTCCTGTTGTAAATTGGCAAAGCAGTCAGCGAATACCGTTTTCAATCGAGCAATCAGAAACATCACGATGCGTCGTGCTGCACGCTCAATGTATGAATCGCGGCGTTTGAAATTACTCTATTCTTTTTTGAAAGCCGGGTGATCCTTGTTTCCAGCCGATTCTACATACATCAACAGGTCGAGGATTTCCTCTTTGCTGCATGTATTCAACAAGCCTTGCGGCATCATCGAAATTTTGGATTTAATCTCTTCTTCGATATCATCCAGAGCGATCGTCACAGGCTCGCCATTATCAAGCGGGTTGGCCAACAATCGGATCTCGGAATCCGTCCGCTCGGCCACAACACCGGTAAAGGTTCGACCGTTGATATCCAGAATGATCCAGGAGCGATATTTATCGTCGATCGTCTCGGAAGGTTCGACGAGGCTACGCAACAGAGCGGACCGGTCCATCGTCCCGGCTTCGAACCGAGCTTGCAGCTCAACCAGATTCGGACCGATGTCTCCACCCTCGCTGGCCGCAACCTTGTGGCATTGAGCACAAGACAACTCTGTAAACAGAGCCCGCCCTTGTTCGAATGAACGACCGGTGCTGGCCTCGTCCAAACTGACGCTCACGTCTTCGAATTTCCAGTCACGCACAAACGGCCGCATCGCAATTTCCGAGTCAACCGTCGGTACCATCGTTTCGACAGGCACATCGTCCAGACTGTCGACGACATGCATCACACCGTACATCCGTCGCCAGTGGCCTGGATAAGTGCACACATAGGGATACTCGCCGGCCTCTGTCGGAGCGGTCAAATCCATTCGTTGCAATTGAGACGGCTGCAACATTTTGGAAGCGTGAATCACGTCCGGCATGTTGGGCACGAAACCTTTTCTGGCTGCATTCGGTTCGGTCGCCATCATCTCCGCCGCAATGCCGACCTTGGCATATGCACCTGGTCGAGTAATCACGACGTTGTGCGGCATGATATCGGTGTTGTCCAGAATCAGCTGGAATGGTTTTCCTTTTTCGACGAAGAAGCTGGCCTGGTCGTACTGCATTCGATGAGGAATCGGACGCAACACAACGACATTGATGCCGAGATCATTTAGCTGTTTGCGAGCAGCATTGGCGGCATCAGCCGGCAAGGCAGTTGCCAATTTTTTGCCGAGAGAAATTTCATCAATGACATCCGGGTCGGTACGCTGGGCTGCCGGCAAGGCACTAACCTGCGAAATAATATCGCCGACCAGCGGTTGGATTTTCGAATCGACCCAACTTCGCTTCGGCAAACGAGCCATCCCGCGTACCGCTTCTCTCCGCGATTCGTTTCTCAGGATAAAGTCGGCCAATGCTTCGAACGTAGATGATTCGCCTGGAACCAGATGCACGGCTGCGCTAATCGAAGCCTGACGTATCACACTTCGCGGATCACCTTGCAAATCAATCTGGCTGCTGGTTTTCGGAGCCGGCTGGGCCTTCCTGGAAAACACGATGTTTCGATCCGCATCCAGAACTTTGAGCGTAAATCCATCCAACCGCTTTCCCATCTCGCCTTCAGCGCGATTCCATATCACGACGCCGTCCAGAGCGAGTGTGCTTCCAAGATCGATTTCCCACCAAGGGTTGGCTTGATTCTCTCGAGTATGGGTTTGGCCACCGTCTGCGAACACGGCACTCTTGTTACCGTCCGTCGCTTTGCCGGCGGGCGACCTGTGACCCGTCGTCGACTGAGACGCCTTTCCACGTGGCGCAATATTGCGTCCACCGGACATCACTTCGACTTCCGCCAATGTCAACGTGCGCCGCTGGCCGGGCAATTCGATACGCACGTAGCGACCGTTTGTGGTTTTGGCAGAATCAATATTTCGTTCAATCTCAATCGGCATACGATTCAACAGTTCGGTAACCCGTGGTGCCAATTGTGACTTGATCTCAGGATCGTCGACCAGAGCCAATGCGCTGACAAAATCGCTAAAACGACTTGGCGACTGAACGGAATCCTGCCACAAGCGATCGGCCGACTTTTCAGCCGCAATCAAAGTGGCGAACGCGACCTGACGAGTCACCTGACGCTTGGCGTTGGAGGCCAGCGCGTTCAGTTGATCGCGGTACTTTGAAAAATCGATCGACGGCGCGCCGCCATGAGCGCCCTTGCCGTCTCCGTGCAGGAAGACGTGAGTCAAATCGGCGAGTACATTTTGAGCGTTGCCGGCATTGCTTTTGTCCAGCCGTTCAATGGCTGCCAACAATTCGATATTGGCATCGGTACCATTGGCCTTGGCGAGTCCTTCGGCCGCCTCGAATCGAAACTCGTGCAAGATACCATCACGCGACAACAGTTCCTCGTAAACCGTTTGGTTGCGTCGCATCTTTGCCAACTCTGACGGTCCCAGACCGGACATGATGAATTGCAAACCAGCCGGGTTCCCTTCGGCAAACGGTCGTCCCGAAGCAACAAATTGCTTGACGATCGAATCCATACTTTGCATCGTCTCCTTCAGGCAGTAATCGATGAACTTGTCCGACGGATGGCGAAGCGCTTGTAATGCGATCTCGGCCGACTGTACCGAAGGAAGAAAACTGAGTGCTCGCACGGCTTCCAGACGCACTCGCGAGCTCTCATCATTGACCTGAACCTGCAACAACTTCAACGGATCCGCTAACTGGTCTCGGCAATAACACACCACTCGGGTCGCAGCCGCCCGGGCACGGTGGTCGTCGCACACCAACAACTTCTTTAGCAACGGTTCATTGACCTGGTTGTGCTGTTGGCTGACCCAAAGGCCCTCCAGCAGATCGTGCGTATGATTCGGATCGGCTGAATCAAGTTCGGCGACCCATTGCTGGGCGGCTGCCAGGACTTCCGCCGAGTCACGTCCGCTCAATTCGATGCGGGCTCGGTATCGTTTGCGACTGACCTTCGATTTCAATTCGTCCAACAACTGAGTAATCGTCAGTTGCGTCAAGTCAACGTTTTTCATCAACGGACGATCTTTGTGAGTGATTCGGTAGACGCGGCCGTGAATTTTATCGCGATTGGGATCACGAAGATTGTGCTGCATATGGCCGATGATCGGGTTTTGCCAATCCAGCATGTACATGCCACCATCGGGACCCATTTCGATATCGACTGGTCGAAAATTCGGATCGGTCGAAGTCAAAATATGAGGCGCTTCTTCTCCCAAGAATCCTGATCCATCATCCTTGACCGTGTAGTGCAGAATCCCCTGGAACCCGATGACGTTGACGATCAGGTAATTGCCTTGCAGCTCATCCGGGAAATGCTCACTGGATAGAATCTCGGTTCCACCAGCCGGACGCACCCACTGTTTGAAAAACGGAAAATAGCGACTGTGTTTTTGCGGATACTCGACATGCCCGGTAAAGGGAGTCGCATAGTAGTTAATATTGCCGGTGCCATCCGTGATGAAATCCTGCCCCCAGTCATCGAACACATGACCATGCGGATTGGCAAAACGGTAACTGGTATAGGCATCCAGTTTGAAAGTTCGCGGATCGAATCGATAAGCACCACCATTGACTACTCGCACAGGTTTTCGCCACGGAGATTCGACTTGCGTGTGATGGAACGTTCCCTCTTGAAAATAGAGCGCTCCGCCGGGGCCAACCACGAAACTGTTGACTGAGTGATGTGTGTCCGCCGAATCGAGGCCATGCAACAGGCGAATTCGCACATCGGCAACATCGTCGCCATCGGTATCCTTCAGGAACAGCAAATCAGGAACCTGACCAACGATCACGCCACCACCCCAGAATTCAAATCCGGTTGGGTTATGCAACTTGTCCGCGAAGACCTTGCACTCATCGGCTTTGCCGTCGTTGTCGGTATCGGTCAGAATCAACAGCTTGTCATTCATCTCTTCGACAATCGGCTGCCAGTGCGGATAAGTCGGCCAGGCAGCGACCCACAAGCGACCTTTCGTATCGAACGACATTTGCACTGGACTTGCCAATTCCGGAAACTGCTCTTCCGATGCAAACAGATTGACTTGCAATCCTTCGTGCATCGTCATCGTCTCAATCGCTTCTTCACCCGACAGGAACAAGTGCTCTCCATTGGCACCTTCACCTGGCTTGTTGGAAACAACCGGGATGAAGGGCGGGGCACTCGCGTCGTCAACGGTGTATTGTCGACCGGCGACGATCGCGTGGATCTTCTTGTCACGTTCGGCCGTCATGAAATCCAGCACTTCCAATTCTCGCTGAACAACTTCACGGTTGGTTTGGCCATCGGTGAACTTCAAATCGGCGCGGCGACCATAGGTTGAGTAGCCATCGGTCGTTCGGTATCGGTGAAACCAGTGCCAATTCTTGTCTTTGACTGCTTCGTTGACGGCCAGCATCTTTTGAGGACTGCCCAGCGAAGCGTCGGCACCAAACAGGTCCTTGTAAATGACCTCGGCCAGAACCGCATTCCCCTTCTCGTTCAAGTGAATCCCGTTGATCGAAAACTGATCGCCACCATTCCAGGACTGTTCTGTCAAACTGTGCAGGTCGACGAACTTCACGTTCTTTTCAGACGCGACCTTGGCCATTGCCTGGCTGTATATCGCCAGCCGCTGGTTCACTTCAGAAAAATCTGGCAGATTTGGATTGGCAACCGCCAGACCATCACCTGAATCCCGTGGCATTTTTTCACGCAAGTCTTCGCAAGTGATTGGTGAAAACAAAACCAGCTGAGGTGCGGATTCGCCATTGTACTTTTGAGCCAGTGTTTCATCGATGAACTTCGCCAGCTGCTGTTCGAATTTCTCCAGCCCCGCCTCACCCGCAAACGATTCATTGAATCCAAAAAAAGCGAACACGGTATCGGCTTGAAGTTTCGTCAACCATTCGTCAGGCGATCCGAAACCGGCACTTCGCAAACGCAAGTCCAGCTCGTCCGCCGAGAATCCCAGATTCCTGACCACCACGTTCTTCTGCTGTCCGTTTTGTAGCAACGTCTCCAGCCACCCGTCGTGCTGCATCCGCTCGGCCAGCGTATTTCCAATGATACAAATCGAGTCGCCGTCATTCATTTCGAACGTCGGGTCCTGTGCCTTCGCAGTGACCGAGAACAGGGCGATCAGGCAAGCCGCCAACCCCGTGTTGATCAGAAAATTCGTCAGTGGCTTCAGAGACTTTTTAATATGCATTTTTCGAGGCATTTAATCAGGGAGAGAATCAAAATCCAGCAACCCATAGCCTAATCTAAACGGGTTGTAACTTGAAGTTGCCAATCACGGGTTAGATAGATTTCACTCGGTAACAAGCGAGGCATTGCCCTTATGAATACATCCACTTCAACAGGATTTTGAGCGACGCGGTTCCGACCAACGCCGTTGCTTCCCTTCAAAGCCTGTTAGATTCCCGATAAGCGTTAAAGCCCTCCTCCGTGAACACCAGACGCCGAACATCATGTTCGTTTTTCTTGTCAGGCTTTCGCAAGCTGAACGAACGCCGAGAAGAATTTCGCGACTGCGAAACGCCCGTGGTCGCCAAGCCGCTGTCCAGTTACTGGTGGGATGACGACGCCTGGGATTTAAGCCGGACCAAGTCGACTACAAATAAATTTGCGCGAGCTGCGGACAAATCAGGAGTCACAAATCAACGACATGAATTCGGCGCGAGTCGATTGATTTTCCTTGAAGATTCCACGCAAGGCGCTGGTCACGGTCTTGCTGCCAGGTTTCTTGATACCTCGAATCGCCATACACGAATGTTCGGCACTGATCACCACCGCGACACCGGTCGTATTCAAGTGGCCTTCAATTAACTCGGCGATCTGTTGAGTCATCCGTTCCTGAACCTGCGGACGGCGAGCGACTTCCTCGACAACTCGTGCCAGTTTACTAAGACCGGTGACCTTGCCGTCTGGAATGTACGCCACGTGAGCGACTCCACTAAACGGCAACAGGTGATGTTCGCACATGCTGGTAAACGGGATGTCCTTCACCAAAACCATCTCGTCATACGTTTCCGGGAACGTAACTTTCAAATGTCTTTCCGGTTCGCTATGCAGTCCGGCAAACATTTCCATGTACATGTGCGCCACCCGGCGCGGTGTTTCTTTCAGTCCCGGACGATCTGGATCCTCGCCAACCGCTTGCAAGATGGTCTTCACGGCTTCTTTGATGGCGGGGATGTCGACGAGTTTTTCCAACTCTGCGTTATCGATTTCTTTTCGGTTCAATGGTCGTCTTCGTTTAAGGAGTGATACTCGAGTGTTTTGATGATAACCGGCTTTTCGGATGTGCGGTAACCACCTGAACGATCTATTCGCCAGTTTCATTTGAAAACAAGGCCATGTCGACGCAACACGTCGCGATTGGTACTAGCGAGGTCGTTGATTTCGTGGCCAAAACACACCGTGTTGATATCCCTGGATCGCCTTTGTGTCCCGAGCCAGTTCCAGCCGCCGCAGAGCCAACAGTGAATACTCTGGATCCTTTTCAATGCCCAGATAATTTCGATTCAGTTTGTCGGCCACCACGCAACTGGTCCCGCTGCCCAGGAACGGATCGAATATCAAATCACCCGGGTTGCTACTGGCTAGAATCAACTTGGCCAACAATTTCTCGCTCTTCTGCGTCGGATGGTCGGTGTTCTCGGGCATCGACCAAAACGGGATCGAAATATCTGTCCATAGATTGGAGGGAAACGTATCGCGAAAATTCCCTGCGTCGGATTCTTGCCAATCCTTCGGTGTACGATCCCGGTTGCGATAGGGCGCGATCACCGGACGTCGATGTTTGACATCCTGCACATTGAACGTGTATTGCGTGCCGAGCGTGCAGAACCAAATGTCTTCCGAGTTGTTCTTCCAGTTTGAATTCGAGCCACGGCCTTTCTCGCGTTCCCAGGTAATTCGGTTTCTGACGATTAAATGTCGTGAAGCAATTTCGAAAATCGAAGTACTCGTCAGCCAGTCGCCACAAATGTAAACCGTCGCCGACGGCTTCAGACCTGGCAAGAACGCCAACAGAACTTCATCCAACCACGCGGTGTATTCTTCCACCGGCAACTTTTTGAATGACGACTTCCCGAACTTGCGATTTAAATTGTATGGCGGGTCCAGGAACAGTAGATCGACAGATGCGGAAGGCAAACGAGCAGCGAGCTGCAGACTGTCACCGTTTACGATACCACTGGGCAATGGTGCATTGGACAAATGATCGGGGCTCAACAATTCCGATTTCAATCGCAAACGATCGGCCGCGTCCAGACAGAGCGTACGGTTGCCGGGCGCTCGAACCTTGACTTGCGATTTTTCTTCTTCAGGTTCTTCGAGCATTGCTACGGATGGTTGTTCGAATTCCGAAACGGGCTGAGCCCGCCGCCAACCTGTAGTTTACATACGTTGCAGAGCTTGAATAGCTCGTTGATGTTTCGGGTCGTACCGCAACGTTGTTTCAATCGATTTACGTGCTTCTGTTTTTCGACCTGTTGCCTGATAGACAAGCCCCATAAAGAAGTGAGCATCCGCGTATCCTGGTTCCAAAGCGATCGCCTTCTGGCAAAAATCTTCCGCATCTTGCATTTCTCGTTGCTGGAGGGAAACCGCTGCCAGATTCACCAAAACAACTGGCTGCGTCGGGTCGATACTCAAAGTCGTTTCAAAATGATGGCGTGCTTCGTCCAGATTTCGTTGACCAAGCAACAACCCGCCCAAAGTAAAGTGAGCCTGACCATGTTTCGGGTTACACTCGATGGCTCGTTGTAGATCCTGTTTTGCTTCGTCTGCTTTTTGTTGCCGTAACTTTGCCAATCCTAATTGGAACCAGGCATCCGAGTGACCCTGATATTCCTGGACGACTTTGGTCAGCAATTCTTCCGCCTGTTTATGCTGACCCGACAAGACCATCACTTGCCCAAGGTTTACCTGGAATTGCACGCGACTGGGATCCAGATCGACAGCCTTCTGAAAACAGCCAATCGCTTCCTCGATTTTTCCCAGCGAACTCAATGCAACACCGCAAGCGTTGTGAGCAAAAGGAAAATGAGGCGCACTTTCGATCGCTTTTTTGTACTCGACAACGGCTTCCTCAAAACGGTTGGAACTCATCAAGTCGCGACCAAGTCCGAGATGAATAATCGAACCTTCCAGTGCCATAGGTGCCAACAAAGCCGGATCCTTGACGACCGTTCCCGCAAAGGAACCAGCACGTTCGAATCTTGCCACCATATCCTCGGGAGCCGGTTTCAGATCCGATATCACCGTTTCGATTTCCACTGATCCTTTGTAAATCACATCCAGGTTTCCCTGCTTGTCGATCAAGAAACTGGTCGGCAATGGGAGTGGTGTTTCCAGCACAATCAACTGGTTGTGAAGTTTTTGAAGCTTGCCAAGCAACTGGGCATCCGCCATCCCAACGTCGAAAGGCATGCCCATTCGTTCCGCAGTTGCTTTGGAACTTGCCACCGGATCTTCATTTGGATCGCAATCAAATTGATCGATTGAAGTGGCGACGACTCGCACACCAGCTCGTTTCAATTCGTCGTTTCTCTCTGAAAATTCCTTTAGTTCTTTCTGGCACTTGTCACAGGAAGACGACCAGAGATTTACAAGGATCGCTTCACCTTCCCCTGACTGGATCGTTTTCTGTTTACCATCAAAGGCTTTGTATTGCACTTCGGGAACTGGCAACTTAAATACCAGTGGGATTCGATGCTGGTCAGATCGCGGAGCGGGCTTCATTGCCGATGGCTTCACGACCAGTTCACCACGATCGATCTTTGCGTCCTTGGCGATTCCGGTTCCTTGTATCAGTTCGAAACGACCGTTGCGAGTTACTCCTTCAAACGTTTCCACGTCACCGGCCTCGTTTGGCCAACGAATCGAAACATTCTCGACTTCCGCATCCTTGCCTAAGCCAAATTGCAACCACCGAGTACCTTGCGACAGAAAGGCATCGCCTGCATATACGGTTTGGCTGATCGAAGACGGCGTTCGTGTGGATTGATTTCCGGAATCACTATCCTGATTGGTCTTAAGAGTGACCGTCACGCGAGCCCCGACGGCATTTCGATTCGTATCCTTCCCGTTGCCGGTCACCGCGATCTGCACAAAACGGTTATTCGTATTGGCGTCGTTTCGAATAAGACGCAGACGAGGTGCATTGCGATTGGACATCCAGTAATCAAGATCGCCATCGTGGTCCCAATCGATGTGTGCAATCGCCCGAGTGTCGTCCGGATAGTCGACTCCGGAAACTGCTGAGACGTTGGCGTATTTGCCTTCCGCTCGTTCCTGACCATTGGTGTTCAGGAAGACGCAGTTTCTTTCCAGACCGCTCCACGATCGGCCTTGCCGCAGCATCTTCTGAAAATCTTCGGCCAGCGGAGTGATTTCTGTGTCGTCGTGTTCGTCGTACTTGTCAACTCTTGAGTGCTGCAACACGTGCCGCCAATAAAAACTTCACAAGTCGCCTGTGCCTTCCGAAGTGATGTATCCATTGCCGACGATCAGGTCATCCCAACCATCGTTGTTAACATCAAAAAATCTGGCTCCCCACGCCCAACGAGCTCGATTGACGGCGGCCTCCAAACTGAGGTCCTGGAAGGCTGGCGATTCGCCTGTCTCCGTCGCGGCTTTGCCAGGATTCCGGAAAAATGTGTTGCCACGGGCGAATCGTTGGTAGCTGCCTTTAACATCGTCCGATCGGTTGGACTTGAATTTGTCCTGAAACGCGATCCGATTGCCGGCGTAGGAGTACATATTGCTTACGTACAAATCCATCCAGCCATCACGGTCGTGATCACCCCACGCCGCGGACATGCCGGCGGCTTGATCCTGAACCTGAGCCTGGCTGGTAATATCGACGAAAGTTCGCGAACCGTCGTCCTGCAGATCGTTGCGAAACAGCATGTTGAAGCCGAAGTCATTGGCGATATACAAATCGGGATCGCCATCGTTGTCAAAATCTTCCCACGAGGCGGCCTGCGTGTAACGAAAATTGTCCTTGTTCATTCCAACGGCATCGTTGGATTCCACAAAATTCCAGTCACCCCGATTGTGGAACAACATGTTTTTTCCACCGTCGGTCGCATTCACGGCACCGCCAACGCCAGCACCGGGTACTTCGTTGGTTTGCCAGTCAGCGAGATCCGCGCGGTAGGCTCCTGTAAACAAATCGAGGCGTCCGTCCAGATCGTAGTCAGCAGCGCTCAGTACCAGCGTGTCGACACTCGATTTAAGGACCGTTTCGATTGTGAAGCGACCGGTACCATCGCCACTGGCCATCACAACTCCGCCAGTTACAGCCAAAGCCACATCGTTGTTACCGTCGTTATTCCAATCCACAATCAACGACATGCGACAGTTTTGTAAAACGTCGAGATTCGATTCCTTGCTGAAGTCCAACAACGAGCCGTCCTTTTGTTGCAAGTACAACAAACAAGGCAGGCCCATTTCCTGGCAAACGAAAACATCTTCCAATCCATCGTTGTTGACATCAGCAATCGTGACACCAGAATTGGACGGCAGCACATAGTATTCCCGGAACTGACCCCGTTCGAGCCAATAGTTAAAGCCACGCATCATTTGTTGCTGGAACTGTTCCGAATGACCAACAACCGATCCTGTGCAATCTGAAAAGATCGTCTGGCCAGCTTTTTCAACTCGTTCGTATTCGTCGAAGACAAGGCTGGTAAGCTTCGGATTGTTTTGATCGTCGCCGTCTTTCCAGCTCGCCACCCAGGTTAGATTCTCTTCGATCAATCCTGTTTCCGACTGACCAAACACTTCCACTGTTTGGTGACTTTTGGTTCCCTGATCACCATTTTCAACTCGAAAGACCTTGATCTTGATTCGCAGGTTTTCAGACTCCGAGTAATGACTTGCAAATTCGGCGAGTGCCTCGGCCAACGCCTGATGACCACTCGAAGAATTCGCTGACTGGTCATCCGAATCGGCAGCCCGGTTTACCGTCACCAAATCGTCCGCGAACGCAGGCGCGAATTCGGCAGGGCGAAGGCGTCCCACCGTGATCGACTCGTCAGCAAACTTGCCTACCGCTGCGACGCTGATATCTTCGGGGTGTTTTAGAAGTTTCTTAACCAGCTTGAATTGACTGGTTGCTTGATTGGTAAAGTGTTCGGTGCTCCAGCCATCTTCACTGGCATCGTCGACGGAGTTCCAGTCCTCCATGTAGCTTTCTTCCGTCTTCCAAACGGTATCGTTGGCAACTTCGATACTGCCATAATCCGCCGAAACGTTTGTCTCTCGATCACCACCCACGTCGTTCTCGCCGGCAAGTTGATCTATCGGATCATCATTTATCGGCTTGTTAACTTCACCGATTAAAATCGTACCCAGATACAAAAGTCCGCCAATCGCCGGCAACAAGACTAACGCCGCAACCAAAGGGCTGACGTGTTTCTGTTCAGTTCCCGCGCTATTCGCATTGGATGCTGAATTGGCGGGCGAGTTCGATCGGTTCGATCGTTTTTTACCAGACCTCGGTCGCTTCGGCGTTTGGGAGGCCTTGGATGGCTTCTTTGGCATCGGGCAGTCCAGAAATGCAAGTTGGTGGGAAATGCAAGTTGGTGATGTGGAGTACTTTCCAGTATAACCGGTTGATTGCCTGTTCGCAAAAAAATCGATCACCCGTCGATAGCCTGATCTGTTTGCCTGCAACGATTGTAGGGGCAATCGCGGTTTTTCAATAAAGACCATGAAACCGTTGAATCCCTTGCGCAAGTTATCAGGTTTGTCGTGCAGACCGGCGATTCATCCCGCACACAGCCAAATCGCACAGTCAAACGAAGAGTCAGCGCATAACAAATTAGCGCATCAACTTCAGCGCATAAAAAAACGGGGCGACATGAATTCTGCCACCCCGTTCGATCCTGTTTACCGCATAAGACCTATCGGCCACGCGGAATATCATTCAGATCCGGAAGCTTGCGACCCGAGGTCCATGGGACACCGGCGTCATCGAGTGCCTCTTTTAGTGATTCAAAGTCGTCTTCCAGCACAGACTTGATCTCATCTGCCACTTCTTCAAATTCTTCTTTGGCAATTTCGTATTGCTGACGGTTAGTACCCGTCGGGCCGTGCGAGTGTCGGAATGTGCCGAAGAGTGCGTTGCCGATGCGGCTGGAGATCGATGGGTATCCGTTTTCGAAGCGTTCACCTCGCGTCGGATCGCCATTGATCTTTTGCTGTGCATCGACCAGTTTCAATTCAAGCTCTCTTGCCTGATCGAGCAACTCCAGTGGAGCCCGACCGTCGATGATCATTTGCTTGATGCCGCTGATCGATTCGTTGGCTTCGCCAATCGTGGTCGAGATGGCCGTGACGGCTTGTTGCAACCTGGCAACTTCCATCTGGTAATCCAGAACTTCCTGTCGATCGGTCGCATCCAGAGTCGGTTCCAAAATGGCCTCGACCTGGAATGTTACGGCATCGCCAATCTGTTGCGTTTCGTCTTTCGTTCGTAGCCATGTCGAAACGGAATACTCACCCGGCACGACCGACGGTCCGGCGCCACCGCGACGCCCGCCACCACCCATCACCGGTGCGTAACGCAGATTCCAGCTGACTCGATTCAGTCCAGCATTGGCTGACGCCTTCATTCGGTCAACAACGTTGCCATTGGCGTCCTCGATTTGGAAGATCAATGCCGGCTCGTCTTCCAACGACTCCTCACGCAGCACGTCCCAACCCGGATAAGGATTGTCTTTGTTGGCCTTCTTGTTCTTTGCTTCTTTCGCCTTCCGTTCCTGCTTGGCTGTCTTCGAAGACTCTTTCAGGTGGTAAGTGAACACTGCTCCGTAAGGAGGATTCTCAGCGACAAAATAACTATCGCCTTGTGATCCACGGGCACCACCCAGTTTGTCTTCGGGGTTGTACAACCATGCGTTCTTGATCGGGAACATGTGGAAGTCGGAGTCAAGATTCTCTTTGGTCATTTCTCGCAACGGTGTGTAGTCGTCCAGCACGTAGAAGCCACGACCGAAAGTCGCCACAACCACGTCGTTTTCACGTCGCTGGATCTCGACATCGCGAACCGGAATGCATGGCAGACCGGCCATCTTGACCCAGTTTTCACCACCGTTGATCGATGTGAACAAACCGTACTCGGTTCCCAGGAACAACAAGTTTGGTTCCTCGTGATCCTGATTGATCCGCCAAACGATGTGGCGGTCTGGCAAGTCACCGTTCAGCGACTTCCAGGTACGACCGCGGTCGGTACTCTTGATCAGGTAAGGCGCGTAGTCACCCGTTTTGTGGTCGTCGACGCAAGCGTAAACCGTGTCGGCATCAAAGCGATCAGCCTTGATATCGTTGACGAAAAAGAACTCAGGGACACCAAACACTTGTTCGATCTTCCGCCAATTCTCGCCACCATCCTCGGTGACCTGAATCAGGCCATCGTCGGTGCCAACATAGATCAATCCTTCCTGAACAGGTGACTCGGAGATCGACGTGATGTTGGAGTGTTGACTCATCGCCAGCAAATCCCACGTCGCGTCGATACTCCAGACTCGGCCCATGATTGGCAACTTGAATCGATCGCGGTTGCGTGACAAGTCGCCGCTTACTGCGGTCCAGTTGTCACCACGATCGTCACTGCGATGAAGTTTTCGTGATCCAAAATAGAGTCGCTCGTTGTTATGCGGACTGATGTGAATCGGTGCGTCCCAATTGAAACGCAAATTCATCTCTCCCTTTTCCGGTTGTGGGCGAATGTCAACCGACTCGCCTGTCTTGCGATCAAACCGACGCAAGAAACCTTGCTGTGATTCGCAATAGATAATGTCCGGGTTCTCTGGATCGATCGCACAATCGTGACCGTCGCCCCCAATCGTGATTCGCCAATCGGCGTTACTAATTCCGTTGCGGCTGAGTGTTCGCGAGGGTCCGTATTGCGAGTTGTTATCCTGGGTACCACCCACCACGTGATAGACGGGCCAATCATAATCGACGTCGACTTTGTAGAACTGTGTCAAAGGCAGATTCTCAGTGAAGTCGTAAGTCGCGCCGTAGTCGTTGGACTTGTACAAGCCACCGTCGCAACCGACCAACAAGAAATCCGGGTCCATCGGATGAAAAGCTACAGCATGGTTGTCGACGTGCTTGTTGCGATTGCCGATTCCGTTAAACGTCTTGCCACCATCTTCGGTTCGACCGAGTACCACATTCGCGTGATAGACGACATCGAAGCGATGCGGGTCAGCGTAAATCTCCTGGTAATAGTGTGGTCCTGTTCCGCCCGCCACGTAGTCACTCTGCTTTGACCAACTGGCTCCTGAATTGGAAGAGCGATAGAAACCGCCGACGCGTCCGGAAGTTTCAATCGCCGCGTAAATTACGTTTGATTTCTGTGGCGAGATCGCAAGACCGATCTTTCCCATATCGCCGCCCGGCAATCCGCTTTTCAGTTCCGACCAGGTTTCGCCGCCATCCGACGACTTGTGAATTCCTGATTCCGGTCCGCCATTCATCAATGCGGCCACGGTACGATGACGCTGGTGCATCGCTGCATACAACACATCCGGGTTGTTGGGATCCATGACCAGGTCCGTTGTGCCAGTCCATGGACCCTTGGCGAGTTTCTGTTCCCAGGTCTTTCCACCATCCGTCGATTTGAAAACTCCGCGTTGCCCACCTTCGCTCCACAACGGACCTTGCGAGGCGACGAAGATCACGTTGGAGTCATCGGGGTGGACGATGATTTTTGAAATGTGTTCAGTCTCTTTCAAGCCCATGTTTTTGAATGAGCCACCGGCGTCGTGACTGACGTAAACTCCGTCACCGAAACCGATGTGACGTCCGCCAACGTTCTCGCCCGTGCCGACCCAAACCGTACTGGAATTGTTCGGGTCCAGTGCGACGCATCCCATCGAGTAGGAATCGTAGTTATCGAAGATCGGTTTCCAGGTCGTGCCCGCATTGACTGTCTTCCACAAGCCACCGCTGGCGACCGCGACGTACCAGGTATTTGGCTTGTCCGGGTTGATGGCCAGGTCGCCGATCCGTCCGGACATCAAGGCCGGTCCAATGCTGCGGAATTTCAAAGCACCAATTTTTCCCGCATTGACGGTAAACGTTGATTTCTCGTCAGACTCGACTTTCGCCTGAGTCTCCTGGCTGGTTTCTGCGGTTGTTGAATCTGCTTCCTGCGCCAACAACGAATCGTCGCAAGGCGCTAGTACTAGGAAACACAATAACGTCAATGTAAGAATGCGGTTCATCGATGTATCCTGATCGTCTGTGTGGATGGAGCCGGGAATTCGGTCCAGAATATTCTGGGCAGAGACTGATGCCTTGTCCATTAATATCCATTGTTGTTTCGCCCAAGAGATTTCTTGCGGTATTTCTCACCGAACGATCCGCGCAATGGGAACCGCAAGTTGCTTTTTGGCATCATGGATTTAAATAGTTGAACGGCCGTCCCCGGCCGTTTTGCATCCGGCACCCGGGCTTCAGGTGACGTGCAATTGCATTGTTGCCTGTAGCAGCAACAGATTGGATCAGAATTTTCGGGTCGGACTGCATTTGTACTAATTGGACCGAAGTACAGCATGCTGCGACGGCCGGGACGGCCGTGCTACTATTTAAACTCTACTTATCCCGAATATCATTTTGAATCTCTTCGATGATACGTCGTTGCATTTCGACTTGTTTCACCAGGTCATTCAAGGTGATGCGAATCCCTTCTACGCCGAGCGAAGACGGTTGGCCGTTCCTCAAGCTTTTAAATCGCGCCATGTCATCGGAATTGTCATTGGCGATCAGTCCCGGCAAGACTCGATGAAACCGAGTGCCTTCCGGAAAACCTTCGATCTGAAACTGGTACGTGGCATCCGCCTCCAGATCAATAGACGCGCCGCCGACTCGTTTGCGAGGCTTCACCGTCAACTCCTGTTGCTGACCCTTGCGTACGACCACCATTTTGATCGAGGCTTGTTCATCACCGGCGGTTTGAATCAACCGAGTCAGGTCCTCGATTTTGATTAATGGTTCCTGCTCGGCACGAACGAGCACATCAAATTGCTTGATGCCGGATTCCAGAGCCGCTGAATCCTGGTGTACGACCTCGACGACCAATCCGTTGTGCAAATCCAGTTGAGACATCATCGCATCGTCGATTGGCCGACATTGAACTCCGATCGCGTAATCGCTGAGTGACAAAGTACCGGAGCCCGACACACGGGTGTGCATTTCAATTTGCGTTGGCAGTTCATTGAGCATCGTAAGTTCGGGAAAGAATTGCATACGAGCGACCTCGCCAAATCCCTGATCAAAAATGACTCGATGATCTCCATCCGGGCCGACCAGGATGGCTCGCGAGCGAGTCGCATTGCCATTTTTCGATTCGGACAGGGACTTGAATATCAAACCCGCACCATTTTCCAACTCGCCAATGTTCAACGTCCGCACTTGCCCATCGGAGGTTGTGATGATGGCTTTGCCGTCAACGAACTTTATATCGACAGCCTCGGTCGGCTTCGATTCTTGCGGCTGTTGTTCTTCCTGTTTGGCTTGCACTTCCTGTTGGGTTTGC
>CAZPOL010000028.1:35815-50506 GCA_964588195.1 uncultured Pirellulaceae bacterium
CGATTCTTGCGGCTGTTGTTCTTCCTGTTTGGCTTGCACTTCCTGTTGGGTTTGCTCCTGCTGAGCGTCCGCGCGAAATTCAAGCAGGTATGTCTGCAGGCCCAGCACCACGGCGACCACCGTCACGAATGACACCCATGAATTCGAACCCATTTTCAGCTTTTTCATTTCACTACTCGTTGTTCACTTTTCGTTGTTCAAGTTTCATTGTTGTTCGACAACTATTGATTCGTTTCCAGGTCGATCACTGACCCATGCGCCCAATCCGAAAACTCTGGACCGGCAACACAACGCGGCGACCGTCTGTAAGTCGACCAGCGATATAACGCACGTCCGGATAGATTTGATAGCCGGCGGATTGGAACCGTTCGACCACGACCGGATCCAATTGACCAACCCGTTTGATCTCGGCCTGAAATTGTTCAGGATCGTCGAACACCGGAAAATCTGTTTCGTTCAATCGCAAACTATACGGCTGGCTGACCAACTGGCTGCCGTCTGGTCCCAAAGGCGGTAATGGCGGCAAAGGAGCAGCTTCATCGTTTGAGTCCGGCGTTCCGGAAACCACGTCGTCACTCGTGGATCCTGCCGACGGTTCTTCAACCGGGTTAAACCGCAAGGCCAGCGTCAGGACAAACAAAAAGGAAGCAGCCGTCATCAGGAGTTGGGGTCCGTATCGCAACCACCATGGTTTTTGAACTGCGATGGTCGAAACGGTCGAGACCCGTTCTGTTCCGGCCCCGCCGACGACTGCTGCCTTATTGTCTGTCTCAATAATTGACCTGGGATCGGTTCTTTCCTGAACGACGGACGACCAGATTCGATCCTCGACGAACGCCAGAGTCGTCAAGCGCCAGAGCTCTGGATTAAGTTCCGCCTGGTTCAGAAATTCCCTGCGACCCTGCTCATCCAATTCGTTATCGATAAGTCGTTGGATCATCAATTCATGTGTCTCATTCATTTTCGTTCGTCCGGTTTCATTCACCGATTTCTTTTTCCAGTTCAGGATTGCTCGATCACGTTTAGTTCACAAAGCAATTTTCGAAGTTGTTTCCGCGCCCTTATCAATCGGTACTCGATCGTATTGGTCGAGGCACCCAGGTGCTCGGCAAGCTGTTTGTACGTCCAGTTTTCCGAGTACTTCAACGTCAGGATTTCACGGTCTTTGGGCGACAGCTTGTCTATCGCCTGCCCGACCAATGATCGTTGTTCGGTTTGCACTAACCAATCCAGTGCGTCATGGTCCACAGGTCTTTCAGTCTCAACCTTTTGCTGGATCGATTGTTGCAGACGCTTTTGCCTTCCGGTCTTGCGATGAAAATTGATCGCATGCCTGATGGCCAATCGATACAGCCAAGGCGCTACTTTGGCGGGATCGGTTGGCCGCGACGCTTGACGCAACACGGCCAACGATACCTCTTGATACAAATCTTCGACGACGTGCTGGTTGTTGATTCGACTGCGCAGCACGCTCATCAACCAGCGGCGATTCTGGTTCAGTTGAGTTGGCCAGTCGATTGCGGGTACGCTCATCGAAGGGTGTGCTACGATCGTTTGAATTACTGTCATGGATTCACGTGTGAACAACTACTCAATAGTCACCGAGCAGCAAAGGAATCGGACAGGATAATTTGAAAACCAGAAATTTTCCCGCGAAGCCCGCAAAAAGAGGCGGGAAACAGCCCTAAAACACGCCGGTATTCGTTTAGAACTCGTAGCCAAACTTTTGCAAATCGGCGGCATAGAAATCGGTAGCAATCTGCCGTGTGTCATCGTCGTAGTAATCGCGGTAGGGGCCTCGCTTGGTCACGTGACGAGGCTGTGGCGGTTGCCGCGAGATCTTCAGTTTGTCAAAAACTTTAACGACATCCTGCGAGTAACTCTCGAACCGACCCACGAAATCAGCCTGGTCGATATTGTAGAAGGCATGGCTTTGAGGCAACGTATGGTTTCTGATTCGGGTTCTGCCATTACGCGAGACGCCGAATTCAATATCGTCGTCAGTCACAATTTCCAGGAACTCGTTCAGCGACATACCTGGCTTTAGATCCAGCGGAACTTTCCAGCCTGTGTCTTCGATCCCGTCGGAAAACATCTTCCAGGCAGAGATCAACCGGTCGAAAGGATTCCGCACGAACGAGAAACAAAAGTGCTGCTGCCAAGCATCCGGCAACGGCCCAATGGCCGGCCCTTCGAACCGGGACTCCAGCAATATTTTGCGTAGCGCTTGCCCACCCGTTTTTGGGTTGTGGAGAAACACAAACGGCTCAGCGGCCAGGTCTTGGATTAAGAAGGCGGGCATCAAGTGTGCTCAGGATGGAGAAATCTGCGAGCAGAGGATTTTGATTCAGTCGTGATTTAGTGTCAATCAGTTTAAATAGTAGCACGACCGTCCCGGCCGTAGCAGCATCCTGTACTTCGTTCCAATCCAATGCAGTCCAACACAGGTATCTGTCTGATCAAATTCAAAGCCGTTGCCGATGCAGGCAACAATGCAGTTGAACGTCATCTGCCCTGCGGTGCCGGATGCAAATCGGCCGGGACGGCCGATCAACTATTTACTTCCGGGCTTCGAACCGATGGATCCAGTTGAAGTAGTCGGTGTCAACGGCTTGGCCGCCACAAAGTGAAACCAGTGTGGCCACTTGACCCCGGTGATACATCATATGACCGCGCAAATGCACAAGGATGTCCTCAATGCGATCATTGTGTCGGTCACCTTCCAATGATGTGTACTCGATATTCGAGGCAACCGTTTCGTCGTTCAACGATGACATAAACTGATCGAACAGACCGTAGACGTGGTCCAACAAGCCTGGTAGCTGATCGATCTTCATGTCTTCTGGAAAGACCGTGGCGGGAGATTCGGAGCGCAAGCCAAAGCGATAATTCCAAAGCTCGCGACAAACTACCGCGTGAGCGAATTTGTCGATTGCCTTTTGGAACAGAGGTTCCGAACGCCGATCCTGCGGGACGCTCTTCAACATTCGCAGCACGTGCTGGTTGCAATCCTTTTCGAATTCATACCAATCTCGCAAGCGGTCGGTCATCGTGGAAGGCAGCGTCATGATTCAGGAATCCAGTTGATATTCTTCACGTACCGGATGCCAGATATCGATGACCTCGCAATCCGTAATGCCGTGCCCGGAGTGCGGAACATCGCCCGGGATCACCAACACATCCCCGGCCTTCATCCGCAACGGCTTCCCGTCCAACACCAACTCAAATTCACCCTTCATCACGTTCATGATCTGTTCGTGAGGGTGCGAGTGTTCCGGGATCGGGCACTCGGCATCGATCGTCCAGTGAACAACAGTCATCGATTCGGCGTGTATTAGTTTGCCGCGATAACCTGGAAAGGGATTAAAGTCGGGCAATTGATCTCTGGCAATTATTTGCATCACGGTTCTCTGGTTCGTCTGGAATCTGGTTCGAAACCATTGTGGTCTGAAACCACTCGCTTGCGCTCTTGCGCTTCGTGCTGGTATTCGTTTCGTGCTGGTATTCGCTTCGTGCTTGTATTCTTGTCTGGCGGTTAACCTTTGATCCAGTCGGCATACAGTTCCGGTCGACGATGTTTCAGGAACAACTGCTTGGCATGACTTTCGGCAATCTCTGCCAATTTCAAATCGCAATACAGAATTTCGTCGACTCCCTGACCAGCACGGGCGAGAGTGCGGCCGTCTGGTCCGCAAACGAACGACTCACCGGCAAATGTCAGGCACTCTTCCTCGCCGACTCGATTGCACAACGCCGTGAAGTAGCCGTTTTGAAAAGCGGCGACTTTCATTTCTGCTTCGTAGAGTCCTTCGGGCCATTCGTCGACCGAGCCCGCCTGAGGAATGATCACAATCTCCGCCCCAGCGACGCCCAATGCCCGCATGTATTCCGGGAAGTGGCGGTCATAACAAATCGCGACGCCGATCTTGCCATGTTTGGTGTCGAAAACTTCGACATTGTTGTTGCCTGGTTCGTAGTAGCCCTGTTCGTGAAATTGCGGATAGTCGGTGATATGAATCATTCGCGTGGTCCCCAGAATCGTGCCGTCGGCGTCGATCACGGGCGAACTGTCATACGTCTTGCCGTCACTGGATTCAAAGACATTCAGCACGATCACACAGTCGTGTTCTTTGGCGATCTGGCAAAACGGGTCGGTCGAATTGGGACCCGGGATTTCAACCGCCAATTTGATCTCTTCGGCCGTTGCCACTTTTTGAGGATAGAAACGATCGAAAGCCAGTTCGGCGAAACAGATCAAATCCGCTCCATTCTCGGCGGCCGATCGGGCAGCCTCGACGCCTTTTGCAAAATTCGCCTGGCGATCATTGGAAGCAGCTTGTTGAATCAACGCAATTTTCATTTGTCTCTGTGTCCCAACATTGATAGTAAAAATTTGATAGCGATTGTAATACGAACGGAGTCACCGTTTTGCAACATGCCTTGGATCGTTGTTGCTCTTTTTCTTTAACGCTCGATGTAAATTTGGAGTGATATTAACCCTCTGCGAACCGGAACCCCGGCGTTAAAGTTTGCCAAAACCACCAGCCAAGCTCACCCCAGTCGTCAAAGCCTGCCTTTTTGTTTGGGTCACCGTCAACGACCTCATGCTTAATTCTGGTGAATGCCTTTCCTTCTGAACAACCAATACCGATGTCAAAACTGTTGCGAGGAGATCGATTGTCACGACTGGACACGAATCTGATTGCGACGTTTTCGTTAGTTTGTAGTGGCTTCCCCAGTGGAAGTTCGATAGGCAGAGGACCGATTCAGATGAGTATTGTATCCCAAAGAAGTCGAAATGAGAGTATCCGATCCCAGCGCGCACCGGCTGGAGCTGTTTGCCCTCATTGTCACACCGACCGTCACCTGTACTTCAGCAGCGCTCAATTGCGACGACCTCTCTACAAGCGAGTCTTCTTTGCCTATTTACGTTGCCACACCTGCACCCACAGATTCCGACACCTGAAGGTTCCATCCCTTGTTTTCATGGGATTTTCAGTCGCATTCCTGGTCGTTGCCAGTGTGCTCGGTTAGTGTTTGAGTAGTACTCGATTCGTCCACGGCAAGTGCTCCATCAGGCGACTGATCGCATTTCACAAGTGAGACTTGATACATTCAGGCATTAACAGGTGTCTGGATTCGGATAAGATGTTTTCCGGTTAACGATTTTCCCCCGGAAGGCTCTCATGATCCGCTCGATCTGTATTTGTAACTTCACACATCGCTTCGCATTTCGCCTGTTGTTGGTTTGCTGTTTGCTGGTGGTCGCGTTGTCTGGCTCTGTGGTTCAAGCGCAAGAGAAAAAGCCGGCAACGGAGCAGGAGCCAAAGGAACAGACACCAAAAGAATCAGCCGCGGACGACGGTCACGGCGATCAAGAGCACACCAATCGTCTGGTCGATGAAACCAGTCCTTACCTGTTGTTGCATGCTCACAATCCGGTGGATTGGTACCCGTGGGGGCCAGAGGCACTGGCCAAGGCAAGTGAGGAAAACAAACCGATCTTTCTTTCGATCGGTTACAGCAGTTGCCACTGGTGTCATGTGATGGAGCGAGAGTCTTTTCTGGACGAAGAGATCGCCAACTTTCTGAATGAGAATTTCGTTTGTATCAAGGTCGACCGGGAAGAGCGACCAGACATCGATTCGATCTACATGATGTCATTGAACATCTTTAATCAACTGACCCGCAGTGGTCGCACTGGCGGGTGGCCATTGACGATGTTTATGACACCGGAAGGCGAGCCATTTTTTGGTGGCTCCTACTTTCCCGCCCGTGATGGTGACCGGCGTGGCGCACCAGGTTTCTTGACCATCGCACAACGAGTCAACAAGGCGTGGGCCGAAAATCGCGACGCGGTCAAAAAGGATGCCGAGCGGCTGGCGGAATTTACACGAGCCGAACTGAATGGACGTCGTGATAGTCCACCGGGTGAGATCCAGCCGGAATGGGTGCAAAATTGTCTCAACGCATTGTCACGCCGCTTCGACCCGGGCCATGGCGGATTCGGGTTCAGTTCACAAAACCCGAATCGCCCCAAATTTCCCGAGCCATCCAATCTGGTACTGATGCTGGAAATTTGTCGTGACGATGCGGCCAATCAAGCCACCAGCGAATCAGCTCGCACGATGCTGGAAAAAACACTCGACGAAATGTTCCAGGGCGGAATTTACGATCACATCGGCGGCGGCTTTCATCGCTACAGCGTCGACCGGTTCTGGCACATCCCTCACTTTGAAAAGATGTTGTACGACAATGGTCAGTTAATGTCCGTTTACGCCGGTGCCACAGAATTCATTACCGACAAACCCGAGTATGCTCAGGTGTGCGATGAAATTTTCACATTCTTGACCCGGGAGATGACGGCCGAGCAGGGCGGTTTTTATTCCGCTCTGGATGCGGAAAGTGAAGGCGAGGAAGGCAAATTCTATCGCTGGGAAAAGAGTGAGTTGGAAAAAGTGTTGTCGACGGAAGAATTCGAATTCTATTCCGCGATCTACGGTATCAACGAAGAGCCCAACTTTGAAGAAAAATACTACGCTCCACAATTGGAGGAGTCGCTGGATAAGCTGGCCAAAAAAAATAGCGTTTCCGTTGCCGACCTGAAAACCCGATTACGATCGATCAATGACAAACTGCTGGCGGAACGCGGCAAGCGTGTACGCCCGTTGTTGGACAACAAGATCCTGACCGGCTGGAACGGCTTGATGATTCGCGGCCTGGCAGATGCCGGGCGAATTCTCGAGCGACCGGAATACATTAAAGTGGCCGAAAAAGCCGCCGACTTTTTGTGGGACAATTCCAGAGTCGACGGAAGATTGATGCGGACGTTCACCGATGGCAAGGCTCGACTGAACGGGTACCTGGACGACTACGCGTTCTTGATCGACGGTTACCTCGGTTTACACGAAGCCACTGGAAACGAAAAGTGGCTAACTCGGGCCGATGAACTGCAGAAGAAGCAGAATGAGCTTTACTGGGACGCCAAGGCTGGCGGTTTCTTCTTTACTTCGTCAGACCACGAAGCACTGTTGGTTCGATCCCGAAATCTCGCAGACGGCGCGCTACCAGCCGGGAACTCCGTTTCCATGACCAATCTGTTATACCTGGCAAAAGCGCTTGATATTCCAGATTACAAGAACCGGGTTGAGAAGACCTTGCAGGGTACCAGCAGCTTGTTGAACGAGTTTCCAACCAACGCTCCGCGACTGATCGTTCCCGTCATCGAGTTATCAAAAAGATAGAACCTGCGAGCCGATTTTTTTCAGCCGCATTTATATTTATCGCCCGCCAGTCGCGCAACAGCCCTGAACGGGCGAGCGACCGACGCGTTAAATACTAGCCTCGTTCGGTGGTTGAATCCGTCTTCACATTTGGCAAGCCGTTGGCGGGCTGAATTGGCACCGCTGGCAACCTGGCATCTGCATTCAGCCAGACTCCGATCGGAGACGGTTTTCCGTAGTGGAATCCTTGAGCCAACGCAAAGTTCATGTCTTTCAGAACTTCGTGAGATTCTTCGGTCTCCACTCCCTCAGCCAACGAAACGATTCCAAGGTCGTTGACCATCTTGGCGATCAGCGAAACGACTTCCTTTCGTTTGTCTGTGGCACGGTGAATATCGCGAGTCAGTTTCATATCGAACTTGACGACGTCCGGGCGGACTTCGCTTAATTCCACCAGTCGAGCACGGCCAACGCCGAAATCATCGAAGGCCAGCTTGATGTCCAGGTCCGTCAATTGATCTCGTAGCTCAATGATCAATTTTGGATTGGTGATGGCTGCTTCGTGAATCTCCAGAATGATATTCAGCTTTGGAGACAGTTCTCGCAATGCTTGCAGCGAATCGATCAACCCACTGCGTGTCAATTCCGAAGGATGCGTGTTCAGGTAAATGTCCAGGTTCGGGTCAGTCAGTTTTTCGCAGAGCTGGATGCCCTGGACTCGCATGACTCGACTCAATTCTGCTTCCAGATTCAATTTGGATGCGGCAGAGAACATTTCGGCCGGAGTTTTCAGACCAAACAACCGGCTACGTCCAAGGATTTCGTAGCCAATCGTCTTCTTGTTGGAAACTTCTACGATCGGTTGGAAGAAAGGCACCAATCCGCCATCGTTCATTAGTCGGTCGAATTGCATCATCGCCAGAGCTCGATCACACGAGTCCTCGTGAATCGTTCGCGCTTCGGTATTTTGACGACCGCTGGAAAGACGAAACACAACCGTTGCAAACTGAATCAGATCACCTTCATCCAATGGAGTGTAATCTTCCAGTCTTTGACCGTTGACGTACGTACCGTTGGTACTTCCCAGATCACGCAGGCACAATCGACCATCGACCTCGAAGAACTCGGCATGTGATTTCGAGACACTGCTGCAAGGAATGGAAACTGGCGCGTCGGAACGACGGCCTGCTTCGCAGGGTACCGATGGAATCATCAGCTTGCGAATGCCCTCAGATTCATTGATTTGACCCGACAGAAACCATGAGCTGCCAATCTTTGCTGCTGCTTCGTCTTGTTTTTCTTTTGCTTCCATTGCCGGCCACTGTCTCTTCGACAGCCCTAATTCTTGATGATTTTGATGGTCGTCCTGCGACAACCGCTACTACCATCTAGCACAAGCAAAACGGAGAACGCCGAATTTCTATCAATTTTCTCTTTTTCCCCAAACAAGAATCCTGACTCGGTAAGTCAGGAAACCAACGTTCTAACGAATTCCGGTAAACGATCCGCCGCACGTGATTAGCGTGACCTATACGTAGTAAGGCTTGCATTGCGAAATTGCGAGTCGTCTTGGCGAAAGTCCGGTCAATACCGTGGCAAACGCCAATTGACGATTGGTGAATTTTCGCATCAAGGCGAAGAACCAGGACGACTCATCAACGAGCTGTTCCTGAATTAACAGTTACAACGGAGATTCCGGCAGTGAGTATTACGGAAACAAGCGGACAGTCACTCGACCTACTGGCAACCATTTTGTCGGACGAGTCATTTCGTCCCAGCGAACCAATGTCGATGTCCGACACGGGTCTGCCAAGTTCATTGATTGAAGCCTTGCTGACCAAACAGCTGTTATTGGCCGGCCGTCGAAGTGGCCGCCAACTGGCCGCCGACTTGTGCTTGCCTTTCAATTTGTTGGAAGGGCTGTATCAAACACTTCGTTCTCGACAAATCATTGTTCATCAAGGGTCCGCACCCCTCAACGATTATATCTACGCCCTGACCGAAAACGGACGCGACCGGGCCAACCAGGATATGGCGGCATGTGCCTATGTCGGTCCCGCACCCGTTCCACTAATGGACTACGTGTTGTCGGCCGAGGCCCAAACGATTCGCGCCGAATGCCCGAAAGAGAACCAGCTGATCGCGGCCTTCCGTGATATCTCGATCGATCGCGAGCTGTTCGAAAACCTTGGACCCGCGATCAACTCGGGTGCCGGCCTGTTCCTGTACGGCGAGCCCGGTAACGGTAAATCAACACTCGCCCGCAAGATCACACAGTGCTTCGGACAACAAATCTGGATTCCACACTCGATCTACGAAGACGGCCAGATTATCAAGCTGTATGATGCCGCCTTCCACGAAGTAGCTGGCGAAGAGACAAACAGCATCCTGAAAGACGCCGGATTCGACCGCCGCTGGTTGAAAATCAAACGACCCACCGTCGTCGTCGGTGGCGAACTGACTCTGGACGCTTTGGAGATTCGTCACGACAGCCGCAGTAACGTCAGCGAAGCCTCCCTGCAAATGAAAAGCAATTGTGGATGCCTGCTGATCGATGACTTCGGTCGTCAGCGTATCGAACCGACCGAACTGTTGAATCGCTGGATTGTACCTCTGGAAAGTCGAGTCGATTTTCTGACGCTCTCATCCGGCAAGAAGATTCAGGTGCCGTTTGAGCAACTGATCATCTTCTCGACCAACCTGGAACCTGCCGACCTGGTCGACGAAGCCTTCCTGCGACGGATTCCCTACAAGATCGAAATTGGCGATCCGACTCCGGAAGAGTTCCATCGTCTGTTCCAGATCTATTGCCCGTTATTCAAGTGTCAATACGAACAAGGCATCATCGATTACTTGATCAAGAATCACTACGAGGCAAAGGGACGTGCGATGCGACGTTGCCACCCACGCGATTTGCTGGGCCAGATTCGCAACTTCTGTGCGTATAAGGACATCCCGATGGAGATCCGCGCCGAGTATTTCGACCGTGTCGTAAATAGCTACTTCACGATCGTGATCGGCAGCGAAGGCACAGAAACCCAGGCTACCCCGGCGGCGGCAGCCTCGAGCTAGAACCTGGCTCATTCCAGCTTTTTTCGATTCCAACTTCCTTCCTGTGTAATTCGGGAATGGTCGCGTTTGCCCTATTCGATCCTGAATCTGGCGGCTGTCTTAGCGGCTGTGGACGGCGACGCAACAGTATCGATTAGGCAAGAGATGACGATTTCAATAGCTGGTAGCGACAGTATTTTCGTAAGCCAGCATTCTGCATACAGGAACACTAATATTCCGACCTGTTAATGTCGTTACCTAGGATATGCGCTACTTTTGTTTTTTTGCGCTCCTTCCTTGCGACACGATGGTCGCAGCTCTGATTTCGTAACGGCTATCAATAATAAATGTCAGATAATCACCAAAGTCTGCAAGCTGAGCAAACGGTACTCGGCTACGTTTTGAAAGAACGAGTCGGTGTCGGTGGCTATGGTGAAGTTTGGTCCTGCGAGGCTCCTGGTGGCATGATGAAGGCCGCCAAATTCATCTTTGGTTTTCATGACGAGAAGCGAGCTCAACGAGAGCTGAAAGCCCTGGATCGTATCAAGCACATTCGACACCCGTTCCTGCTTTCTCTGGAACGAATCGATATCGTTGACGGTCGCATGGTCGTCATCAGCGAACTGGCCGACATGTGTATGAAGGTCCGTTTCAACCAATGTATCGCCGAAGGACTGATTGGCATCGAACGCGATGAGTTGATGTCGCATATTCAGGAATCAGCCGACGCGCTGGACTACATCGCTGAATCACATTCTCTGGCTCACCTGGACATCAAACCGGAAAACATTCTGTTGGTTGGCGGTCATGCCAAGGTGGCTGACTTTGGTCTGGTTAAGGATCTGCAAGCCACCAATCAATCGTTGATGGACGGATTGACACCGGCCTATGCCGCGCCAGAACTGTTCGACGGTCGTCCGGGGCATGCCAGTGACCAATACAGCCTGGCCATCGTCTACCAGGAAATGTTGACCGGCACCCGACCTTTTTCGGGCTCCACCGCGGCTCAATTGGCCAACCAGCACTTGCACAGCCGTCCCAATTTGAATGATCTGCCCCGAGCAGACCAGGCCGTGATCGCCAAGGCACTCTCCAAACAAGCGGAAAAGCGCTTTCCGGACTGTCGCACATTTGTCGAGGAACTTGCCAAACGGAAAAACCGGGTTCGCCGCAAATCATCCAGTGCCGGATCACGACTCAACAAAGTTGACACGCAAAATGTCACCGAAGCCGGCCTGGACGTCCAGCCAATCAAGCCGGACGTGACAATGACCGTGTCGGAGTCATTCATTCCGGCCATCAAATACGAAGGCGAAGTCGACAAACTAAAGGCATTCAACCTGGACGAATCCAAGACGGAAGTTCGCCCCACGATTGTCATTGGCGTCGGGCAAACCGGCACCAGGATTTTGAACGCGTATCGCCGCAGACTGACCGCCTGTTTCGGCTCCCGACGCAATACACCCTCGATTCGCCTGTTGGCGATGGACGTGGATCGTCGGACGCTATTCGAATCCACCATGGGTGACGACCGCGGCGCATTGCGGAACTCGGAAATACTGAACATCCCGTTGCGAAAACCGGAAGAATATCGCAACGACCAGAAACTGGACGTCTCCTGGATTGGTCGACGCTGGATTTACAACATCCCGAAAAGCTTGCTAACTGAATCACTACGCCCACTGGGACGACTGGCTTACGTCGATCATCACGAAGAGATCTATCGAAAATTGTCCGACGAATTGTCCAAGGCGGCGGCGCCAGAAAACATTGCCGCCACCGCCGAAAATACACGATTGCTACCTTCAACGATGACACCTCAAGTCATCTTTGTGGGCTCGGTTGCTGGTGGAATCGGCAGCGGAATGTTGTTGGACATGGCCTATTCCGTCCGGGTTTGCATGGGTGAACTCGGATTCGGTGATGATCACCTGTTCGGATTGTTCGCTCACAGTACCTCGCGAAGTGGTGGCGACCACCGACTGGCAATCGCCAACAGCTTTTCATTCCTGAATGAGATGTACCATTACAACCTGAATGGTTACCCCGGCAACGATGCCTGCGACGTTCCGGCCTTCGATGATGAGGTTCCGGTTTTCGATGGTACGTACTTCATGCACCTGGGCGACGACCTTAGCGCTCGCGAATACGAAACATCCATCGACGGAATCGCCGAGTATCTGTTCACCGGAACGGTAACCCGCAGCAAATCCTTCTTTGATCAAACCCGGACTACTGATGAGTTCGAAGCCGGCATGCTGAAAACCATGGGAATCAGTTTCGTGGGGCAGGGCGAACTGGACATTTCGGACGTCGCCTCAGATAAACTGACTCAAAAAATGTTGGCCACCTGGCTAAAGGCACCTGCAAATCCGGAAGACGATGGATGGATTGCCACCGCCAGCGAATCTATCTTCAACCAAACGATCCTGTTGCCGGAACCACTGCACGCCCATATTCTCAGCATGATTCAGGAGAGATTCGGAGACGACCCGATCCGTCAACTGCTGCAACAGGTTCAGGAAGCACTGCAGGATCCCAAAGAATCAAATCCAAACCTGATACCGTACGTCGATTCCCTGCTGACGGAATTGCTGGGTGAACCCGGACCAGATATCAACCGCGAAGGGCCGGCGCCCAGAAAAGTGAGACCCAAACTGTGCGAGATGCTGGATTCCAGACTTCCCGCGGTCGCGCGGAAAATTGAAGCCGAAATGAGCGAGGCCGTTACGCGTCTGATCGACGACCCCAAATCTCGCTTGTACGGTGCCCGGGCCGTTGCAGATGCCTTGTTCGAACACATGCAAACGCGAGAAGTCGGACATCAAAAGGTGGCCGAAGATGCTCTGAATTCTTACAACTCGACCGAACAAAGGTTGCTGCAAGAACTGGAAGCCAGCAACGGCAAGAACGCGCCGCCGACCGATCCTCAAATCCTGTCGATGGCCTACGTGCACCAGATGATCAAGGATCGAATGACCAACATTCTGGAATGGTACCAGCGAAAACTGATCTACCACACGCGATCCGAATTCTCTCAAACGATCACTCGAATTGGCGAGCATCATCGGACCATGGGCATTCTGCATGACCAGCTTGGGTTGCCCATCGACGTCGACGATATGTATGAAGTTGATCCCGAAGAAAAGGATGAATCACTGTACAGCCTGTTCGTCGACTTCGCCTCGCAAGGCGCCGTCCAACACGTCGCAGAATTGAGTCAGCGACTGGAAGAACGTGTGCTGAAACCAAACGATGGTCTGTTATCGATTCTGGACGAGTCCGGTAATCGCGCTCGAAGGCTGCCGAACCAGTTCAAGAGAGAATCACAAGTCCTGGTCAACGAGAAACTGCAAAAGCTGCGACTGGACTCCATGATCGTTGAATCCAAATTGCCCGCCGACACATTTGCGGCATGGATCAACGTGTTGGTCAAACCCGTAACACCGTTGCTCTATAAGTGTGGTGGAACCGCTCGGCTGCTGATCGCCGTTCCCAAAGACGCACCGGTCGCCACCATGGCCAACTACATTCAAAACCTGATGGACATCGAAGCGAATATTGTGCCCTCAACCTTCGGTGATTTCATCGTCTGCATGGAGATGGACCAGATGCCCGCCGAACACGTGGCAATGACCATTCTACAAATGCAACCCGACTGTGCCGAACTGATCGAGCGACTACACACTCGAAACGACGTCGAATGGTCCAGCCTGACGCCGATGTGCTAACGTCCCGCGAGGAACTGCCACCTCAATTCATAAGTCGCATTGGGAAACTTCCTGGTCAACGCATCCGGCAACCAGACCGACACCAAACCGTCTGCCAAATCCTGTTGATGCATGCGTGCGTGGTGGCTGACTCGATCGGGAAAAATGTGGTGCATGGAATCCAACCTGACCAATCCAGAACTCGAAGAACTTTGGGGGAGTCTCAATTTCAACGATGCGTTTGGCCTGCCTAATATGGTTCCGCAAGTTAGCCACGGCATGACCCATTGGGTGAAACTTGATGATGGATCGAATTCCCACGAAGCATGCGCCTACCATGTCGACAATTTCGACGGAATGCAACTTTTCTGTGATGTCGAAAAAGACCCAGCCGTCAGATGGTCAAATGCGATTTCCCATATCCTTGCCACGCGGCAACGCCGACTATTGGATTTACGGCCGTCAGATTGGGACGAGAACGAGTCGGTTATTTGGGATTTGCCGGCTCCCGAAAACCTTGATACGTCATCCGCATTCAATTGGTGAATCCAACCTGCTGAAATCGCGGTATAACAAAACGGTGAACCGGAGCGATAAATCGTCGGGCGTTCGCTTCGCTCATTCACGTCAACTCATCGCCCGGTTACCTCAAACGTTATCCCGCTTGATGCATTATGAAACCCGACCGATCTGCCCTGGCTTCCATC
>CAZPOL010000029.1:0-3593 GCA_964588195.1 uncultured Pirellulaceae bacterium
TGATGACACCGCCACCACAGTTGTTAGGCACGCTTACTGGTACCTGGATAGTTTTGGCAACACGTCGGCAAACAGTTACTGGCACTTGCTCTTGAACCTGGAAAGGAACCTGAACAGTGTAGTTCTGTGTTTGCTGAGAAGGCTCGCATCGCATGGTTGTAACATTGTAAGTCTCAGACTTTTGCTGCTGAGTCATTACAGTGAAGTTAACCTGACGTGAACGCTGCTCTTGACGAGTCTTGTTAACAGTAACTGTACGCTGACGCGTCTCAGTTCTGTAAGAAGTCACAGGAACCGTACGAGTACGAGTCTCGTTGCGGTACTTGGTAACGTTGAACGTACGAGTGCGAGTCTGCTGAGTCATACGAGTTACAGGAACTGTACGAGTGCGAGTCTGCTGAGTCATACGAGTTACAGGAACCGTACGAGTACGAGTCTCGTTGCGGTACTTGGTAACGTTAACAGTGTTTGTACGCTGCTGCTGTGTCATTGTTGTCACAGGAACAGTGCGAGTACGAGTTTCGTTACGGTACTTGGTAACAGTAACGTTACGAGTCTGCTGCTGAGCTTGCATCGTAGTTACGTTGCGAGTTCGTGTGCGAGTCTCGGCTCGGTTAACAGTCACGTTGTATGTGTACTGCTCAGGAACCTGACGTTGACGAGTAACAGTGTAAGGAACTTGCTCTTGAACCTGGTTTGGAACCCAAACCTGACGAGCAACTTGCTGTGTGCCACAACCGCAGCCACCAGCAGAACCCATTACGACACCGCCGTTAACGATTCCACCACTTACAATTCCGCCGTTCATGCCAGCGTCGCCGTAAACGATTCCGCCGCCACAACCGCCACCGCAGCCATTGCTGACAACAGCACCGCAGCCACCGCAACCACCGCCACAGCCACCGCAACCGCTGTTCATCACAACGCCGCCGCAGCCACCACAACCACTGACCATTCCACCACCGCAGCCACCGCCGTATACGACGCCGCCACCGTAGCTTCCGCCACTGACCATTCCGCCGCCACCGTAAACAACGCCAGCACCGCAACCGGTGTTAACTGTTTCGTAGCGAGTTTCCCAGCGACCTGCGTCACGGCAAACTGTGCGGTATTGAGTTTCCTGGTATGACTCGCATCGCATGCGTGTTGCAGTGCGTTGCTCAGTCGAAGGAACCATAACTGTGTAGTTTTCTTGAACTTGCGAAGTAACAGGAACCATTACTGTGTAGTTCTGTGGAACTTGCTCAGTGTAAGGCACTGAAACCTGGTAGCTTTGCTCGCGCTGAGTAGTAACAGGAACATTCACCATGTAGGTGTTTGTAACTGGCTCAGTGTAAGGAACGCTAACTGTGTAATTCTGCTGAACTTGCTCAGTCACAGGAACGTTAACTGTGTAGTTCTGAGTTACGTTTTCAGTAACTGGAACGTTGACAGTGTAGTTCTGTGTTTGAGGCTCAGTGTAAGGAACGCTAACTGTGTAGTTCTGAGTCGACTGAGTAACAACTGGCACGGTAACCTGGTAAGGCTGTGCAACTTGCTCAGTGTAAGGAACATTGACAGTGTAGTTCTCAGTGCGAGTCTGAGTCGTAGGCACGTTAACCGTGTAGGTACGTGTCTTCTGCTCAGTCACAGGAACTTGACGATAAACTGTGTAGCTTCTCGTACGTGTTTCTGTGCGATACTGAGTTTTGGTTACAGTGCGCATCTCTGTAGCCATTTCATTGGTGTAGACCGTCTGGGTCTGGTACTGAATTGTTGTACCGCAGCAACCACCACCAATGGCAGCACCACCGTCAACAAATCCACCGCCTACGACACCACCGCCGTAAACTTGACCACCCATGGCCATTCCACCACCGTAATAACCTCCACCACACGGATCGGCTGCTGCGGACCCGCACGGGCTCCCGCACGGACTAACTACTTGTCCACAGCCGCATGTGTCCGCGTTGGTCAAGGAAGGCGTCAACGCAAAAATTGCGACCGCCAAAAAACCAAACAAACGTTGCGACATTAAAATGTCCTCCCTCGAAACGAGAAAAAAAAGTACTCTTCTGGACCTGCAGTATTAGCCACGAGGCTATGCCGGACCATGCGATAAACTAAAAGGTAATCTCCCCACATCCGTAATCAAGGACGGGGAAAGGATTCTTCCGAAAAAATTGCGCCAATTGCCTAACTAAAATATCCAGCAACTGCGTGGTGGCTGAGCAAATGAGCGAATAGACGACGCGTGCAAAACACAGGTTGAGCGGTAGGTATGGTTCAAAATGTCCCATTTGCTCGTTCTGCAGACAATAGTCTACCTACGTAAACTACCCTGTCAACAAGCGGATTACAGTCTATTTCCTGGAAAGAACCTGCATTTTACGTAACCGGTAAGTTTTCTGTTCGCGCCATCGACACAATAGGCCCAAGTCCTTTCTGAGCCCGTGGCATCACCAAACCAAGCCGGACGACCATTCACACAGCCACAGGTTTCCCAAACGAAAACACAGAAAACCCCCTTCCTACCGAGGAAGGGGGCCATATTGAACATAATCAGCATTTAGGCCGCTTGCCCTGGATTATTGAAAATCCACATCGCTGGAATCATCGACCTCTTCTTCATCTTCAACACCTTCCAGAGCCTTCATCAGTTCCAACTCCTCTTCCGTCGTAGCCGAAGGAGGGACCGTTGGGTCCTGTTGAATTTCCAGAATTTGTTTCCGGACGGTTCCATTGGCGGTCTCGAGAGTCACCAGATACTTTCCGGTTGCAACTCCACCACCTCGGCGGCCACCACGTTGCCCTCGACCCTGACGCCGTGTCTGTTGGCGAGCCTGGCGACGCAAGTCCCAATCGACTTTATTCAGACCAACCTCCGCGCCAGCCTCCAGCTCCCTGATCAAATCACCTTTCAAGTCGTGAATTTTCAAAGTCACACTGTCGGTCTCCTCACCGATGTAATAGAAAATTTCGGCATTACTGTCAGCATTGGACCCGACAAAACGACGTGTGCCCGAACTACCGCGTTGGGTACCACGACGCCAACGCACCACCGGGTTTGGCTCCATCAACGCCACGGAACTGTCCATCGCTTCCTGGGTCAGTTTTCGCAGTCCGGTAATATCGGCAACCCACAAACTGCGTCCATGCGTTCCGGCAACGATTTCGCCAGCCGTTGGATGAATCGCAAACTCGTGAACCGCCACGGTTGGCAATCCACCCTGGAAGCGAGTCCATGAATTACCTCGGTCGACAGAAACCCATGCTGAGAATTCACAACCGAGAAACAACAGGTTTTCGTTTTCGATATCTTCACGCAGTACGCGAGTTGAACCGGCCGACGTTGGCAGGTTGGCTCGCAAACTTCGCCAGGTCTTGCCATAGTCTTCGCTAACAAACGGATAAGGTTCATCATCATTGCTGCGATGTCCATCCAAAGTCATGTAGACCCGACTGGCTTCGTGCCTGGAAGCTTCGATCGAACTAACCCAACGAGGACCTGGAACCAGATTACTTAACCGAACCCCCTGGGCTGATTCGCTCGCTTCATCATCTGATTGAGCAACCGCATCTCCTGATGGTGCAGTCTTGCTGGTTCGCTTGGC
>CAZPOL010000029.1:3693-24226 GCA_964588195.1 uncultured Pirellulaceae bacterium
TTCGCATTGTCTCCCTGCATCCTTGGAGAATCGGATTCCAATTTCCCTTCCCAGCTACCAGTGATTCCGTCGTCCTTGGCGGCTTCTTCCTCTTCGCTGGCCTCTTCCTGGCTGGCCTCTTCCTGGTTGGCACGACGGGCTCCGCCACGTCGATTACCTCGACGTGCGTTGTTACGATTTCGCGAACGAGGAGTTGCTTCTTGAGCCGAGTCCGATTCGCTTTCGCTCGTCTGGCCTTCCTGACTCGGAAGAGTCTTCGATTTACGATCCGCATCGAACTCAACTTCAAACTGGCCTCCGCCGGCTGTCAGTTTACCACTGAGTTTTTCGCCTTTGATCGTGGCAACCACATCCGCATTCATGCCGGCTTCTTCGTTGGAAACCTGCATTCGCAGCTTGCCAGTTTTGGTGCTATAGGTTCCATCGTAGATCTCCATGTCACCCATCATCGTATTGAACAAGCCAGTTACCGTTTTACCGTCATCATCCAATTTCAATTCGATTGTGAATTCCATGCTTCCACCAGGTGCCTCTTCCATTTCCACTTTCGAGGTCCAGACTCCGGTAACTGCGTCACCTTCTTCCTGAATCGATTCTTCGCGGAACGCGACATTCCGAAAATCACTGGATGAATCAACCGCAGAAACATCTTGATCGACTTTTTCACAAGAGAATTCGATATTGAATTCACCCATCTCGATTTCACCATCCAGTTTTGAACCGGCGGCATTTACCTTGCAATCGAAGTTCACATCCTGGATGCCATTATTTACTCCGCGGAACTTAAACTTTCGCTTCGATGTAAATTCGAATTCTTTCAGTTCAGAGACGCTACGCGGTGTTGTGAAACTACCGGTCACGGTACCGTCATCGCTCTCCTTGAAAGTCAACTCGACCCATCGTTGATCTTCTTCCAGATCATCAAAGTCCATTTGGCCTTTCCACTTGCCAAGTAGTCTGGCAACACGCTCGTCGCCAGATGCTTCAGCCTCTTCGGACTCCTTCTTTTCAGCTTCCGCTTTCTTTCGTTCTTCCATGGCCTTCTTGGCAGCTTCGGCTTCACGTTCCGCAGCTTCGGCCTTCTCTTTTTCTTCGCGCTCTTTGGCACGTTCTTCCGCCATTCGCTTGCGACGAGCTTCAGCGCGTGATTCACGAGCTTCTTTTCGAGCCTCTGCATCCGCTTTCTTTTTGGCGTCCGCATCAGCTTTCTTTTTCGCCTCTGCTTCCGCTTTCTTTTCGGCTTCTGCTTTTTTGGCTGCAGCATCATCACCTGACGAAGGAGCTTTCAATTCGGCAGCATCGGGATCATCGGCTTTCTTTTTGCTCGAATCATCCGAATCCGGTCGCTCCCGATTGCCGCGACGATTTCCACGAGGTCTTTGACCTCGACCGCCGCCGCGTCGACGTTCTGCTCCACCTCCGCCTCCACCTGCTCGACCACCTCGCTCGCCACCACCGGCAGCTCCGGATGCACCAGAATTTCCACCGCCTGACCGAGTTCCCTGGCCCTGCGATTCCTCTTCACGTTTGACGAAGATCTCTTCCCAGTTTTGTCCACCATCTCGAGTCATCCAAACGGCACCGTCTGTTGTGCCTACGTAGACCACTCCGGCAGTAACTGGAGATTCCGAGATCGCACTTCCGGCACCACGATTCGTGTTGGTAATCTCTGGCGAGATCCTTTGAATCGAATCTCCTTTTGAATACGAACGGAATACGTAATTCCCAGCGCTGTAGTGAATCTTTGGATTGTGAGGTGACAGAATGAACGGCGTCTTCCAGTTGAAACGATATCGCACGCGACGGTCGGTAGGACGAATGAAACCTTGCTCTCCAGTACGCAAGTTAATTCGACGCATCGCGCCGTTCTGGCTTTCGTAATAGATTTGATCTGCGTCGGTTGGATCAACGAGTGTGATAAACCCGTCGCCACCGCCGACACGAAACCAATCAGAATTCACTGCGCCACCGTTTCGCGAATTTGCGGGACCGCCCCAACTGCCGTTATCTTGCAAGCCGCCGTAGACTTTGTAATCACGATTGTGATCGATTCCGACGTGATAGAACTGGCCGATGGCGATATGGCTGTGATGATCCCAGTTGTCCATGCGATCGTAAGTGACATAGATGCCACCATCGCAGCCCAGAATCATGTGCTCGCCCTGTTTCGGGTTGATCCACATGGCGTGATTGTCGGGATGAATTCCGCGACCGCCGTCACCTGTGAATGTCTCGCCGCCGTCACTGGATCGATACAACGATGTACCCAGCACATAGATGTTTTTGTTGTCAGCTGGATCGACGCGAATCTGACTGTAGTACATCGGTCGAGGATTGAGCGTGTTGATTCGCTTCCAGCTCTTGCCACCATCTTCCGACATGTAGATTCCGCCAAATTCTTCTTCCGGGTCATCTTCCTTATTGAACTGTCGGCCTTGCTGGTTCGCACCCTGACCACCCAGTGTCCCTCGCAAGTGTGGCGGACGTGTTCGGCCATCGCTAGGACCGCCACCTCCGCGTCCCCGGCGATTGCCCGTTTGTCGTTGAGGACTTTCAATCGGGACGAGCGTAACTTCTGATTTCTCGCGGTCACGCGAAATTTCCAATTTGATCTCTTCACCTGGCTTGTGCTCACGCAACATACCAAGAAATTCTTGATATGACTGGACCGTTTCGCCGTCGACCGTAAGCACAATGTCGCCAACCTTCAGGCCAGCTTCCTCAGCAGGGCTATCTTCCACAACGTCCGTCAAACGAGCACCAACCTCGGCGTCTTCACCGGTCAAACCCGCATACGTGATCAAACCTGTGGCAATTTTTTCTGACTCGACAATTGCATAAACAATGTTCGGATCTTTGGCGTACCAATCCAGGCCGATACGACCCAATTTGCAGCCAGGCATTCCCTTGGTGATCTTCTTAAAAGTTTTTCCGCCGTTCGTTGTTCGATAGAGTCCCGATCCTTCGCCATACTTCTTTACCGGATCATTGCCATCGAAACCATCACGCATACGTTCGTAGGTTGCGACCAACAGTGTGTCCGGGTCTTCCGGATGCATTTGGACGTCGATGACTCCTGTGTTTTCATCGATGTAATGAATCTTCTCCCAATTCTCGCCGCCGTCGGTTGTCTTGAACAAACCGCGCTGTTCGTTTGGACCCCAAAGCCGACCGAGCGCACCGACATAAACAATGTCGGGATCTTTCGGGTGAATAGCGATCCGACCGATTTGAAAGGACTCTTTCAGCCCCATGTTCTTCCAGGTTTTGCCACCATCCGTCGATTTGTAAACTCCATCTCCCCAGGAAACACTGTTACGTGGATTTGCCTCACCGGTTCCAACCCAAACGATATCCGGATCGGATTGACTGACTTTCACGTCCCCGATGGAAACCGTTGACTGGTCATCGAATTGATGTTCGAAGTTGACTCCGTTGTTTACAGTTTTTAGCAAACCACCGGAGGCCGATGCTGCGTACCAGATCCTCGAGTCTTTTTCGTAGACCGAAAGAGCCGAAATCCGACCGCTCATATTGGCGGGACCGATCGAACGCCATTTGAAATGATCCATCCACTCATCAGGAAGCGTCGGTTTCGCGCCGTCACTCGCAGAATCGGATTGAGCGAACAAGTTTGGCGCCAAGCAGAACGCTAACAATGTTGCAACAATGTAAAAACCAGAACGCTTGATCGACGAACGTTTCTTCAACATAAATGGCCTCGAATTTTGGTCGGAATGAGCACAGTGCTCGATGGTGGAGCGTCTTCAATTGAACTCCCATGATACTTGTGATTCACGGACTGCTCAATTAATGCGACAATCGAATTTCATCTGAAGTGATGTTATTTTTTTTCACCGAAACTTTTCGGCCTCACCCAGGTTGCAACTGCCGCGCCGCAAACTCGGGGGCGAACTTTCACCTTGGCATTGCCAACCACAATAGGCATGTAGAATAGGTGCCGAACCAAACAAACATCTGCTTCAGATTTTTTTCAGGTTGCCAAACGGTCCTGGATCTTGCTGCTTTTTTGAAACATCAATTTATGAACCGCTCTTTCAATCTCTGGACGCGAAAGCTGCATCGATGGGGTGCAATCGTCTGCTGCATCCCACTATTGCTGGTAATTCTGACGGGTCTTTTGTTGCAAGTCAAAAAACAAGTGCCCTGGGTCCAGCCCGCAACCATGAACGCCGGTCACGATCAAATGCTGATCACGTGGGACGAAATCCTGCAGTCCGCGCAAGGTGATTCCAACGCCGCCATCAATTCGTGGTCCGATATCGATCGCCTGGACGTTCGCCCCGGCAAAGGCATCGTCAAAATTCGTTCAAAGAACAATTGGGAACTGCAACTCGATCTAGCCAATGCGAACATCCTTTCCTCAAAGTATCGACGATCAGATTTCATCGAGTCGCTGCATGACGGTTCTTTTTTTGGAGACTGGTCGAAGTTAATCATTTTCCTGGCCAACGGACTAATACTATTGGGACTCTGGTTTACCGGGATGTGGCTGTGGTACTTGCCGGTAAAAGTAAAGCGGCAGAAAAAACGGAAGCAACGCGCGGCAAAGTCAGATCAAACGGTCGCGGCAGATCAATGAACTTTAACGTTCGTTGACCCGGCTTCAATCACGCAAAAAAACCTCGCACGTGCAAATTTAATCAGTAAAGACTCTTCCGAATGCGAACGCGAACATTGGTAACGGGTGGAACCGGCTGGATTGGTCAACAACTGATCAAGCAACTGGAATCGCCGTTGCTTGTTTCGAGAAACGCAGCTCGAGCCCAAACGCGCCTTGGCATTCCCAGCGAACAGATCATTGAATGCGATCTGGGCAGCGAGAAAATTTCCGCCGATCGCCTGAACGACATCAACGCCGTCGTGAACTTGATGGGCGACTCCATCGCAGACGGACGTTGGAACGCCGACAAAAAAAAACGCATCCGTGATTCGCGAGTTCAGGGAACGCGCAACCTTTGCGAGTCGTTGATCGAAAGCACATCGTTACCGGACGTTTTGGTTTCGGCCTCTGCCATTGGCTACTACGGCGAGCGCGGCGATGACATCGTTGATGAAAGCCAACCGCCCGGCAACGATTTTCTTTCCGAGGTTTGTGTTGAATGGGAACAAGCCGCACAACCCTTGATCGATGCCGGTGTTCGCGCTTGCTTCTTGCGAGTCGGAATCGTATTAGGGCAGGGCGGTGGCGCGATTGGAAAGATGCTGACACCTTTCAAGCTCGGTGTCGGCGGAAGAATTTCGTCAGGCCAGCAATGGATGTCGTGGATCCATTTACAAGACATCGTGAACATGATTCAGTTTCTGATCACCGATGACTCTTGCAACGGTGCGTTCAATGGAACATCCCCGCAACCGGTGCGAAACATTGAGTTCACCAAAACATTAGGCAAGGCAGTTGGGCGGCCAACCATTTTTCCAGTCCCAAGCTTCGCATTAAGACTGGCGCTGGGAGAATTTGCCGATTTTCTTTGCATGTCCCAACGCGTCGTTCCAAACGCACTTGAAGCTGCCGGTTTTGAATTTCAGTATCCAGGGATTCAACAAGCGATCGAACAATCAATCGAATCATGAACAGCACAACGACTCCGAAATTTGACCATCCACTTGGGATCGACATTGGCGGCGCGAACATCAAGCTTTCCGATGGAAAAGACTTTAGCCACCATGAACCGTTTGCCATCTGGCAAAACCTGGAACATCTAACATCAAAACTCTCGCATCTGCTGAGCGTCGCTCCTTCACACGACGCCGTCATTGTCACGATGACCGGCGAGCTGTCCGACTGCTTCCCAAACAAACGTGTCGGCGTCGAATATATTTGCGACGCGATCTGTGAAGCCAGCAATTCGATTGTTCAGTTCTACCTATTGGATGGCCAATGCGTTGATTCAGCGCAGGCAAAAAGCAATTTCAAATTGGCCGCCGCCTCAAATTGGCACGCGCTAACAAGTCACGTCGCCAAGTCCATTGCCAAAGACGATTCCGGACTGCTGATCGATATCGGTTCCACCACGACCGATCTGATTCCATTCCATCGAGGACAAGTGGTTGCCACAGGAACCGATGACTTTGGGCGTCTGACTAACCACGAACTGGTTTACACCGCCACGATTCGAACCAACCTTGCGGGAATTGTTCGCGAGGTCATTCACCGAGGCATGCCTGTGCCAGTGATGAATGAAATGTTCGCAACAACACTTGATACTAACATCGTGCTTGGTCATTTGCCCGCTGGTACGAATCAGCACTATGCCTCGGATGGCGAACCGACTCAATCAACGGATTGTGTTCGGCGAATGGCCCGCTTGATCGGCAAAGACGAGCTGACTTTTGATATCGAAGATGCTCGCGAAATGGCAGAGCAAATTTTTGAACGACAAGTAAAAATAATTTTCGACGCAGCGTTAAACATTTTGTCCGCTCATCAATTCGACAACCTGCACCTGGTGACCAGTGGGCAAGGCGAATTTCTTGCCAAGGCGGTTGTCGAAAGAATCATGGCGTCACAAACAGTCGACGACATTCCCGTACGCACCACCAGTCTCAACAACCAACTGAACCCCGGTCAGTCAAGTTGCGCGACGGCCTGGAGCCTTGCCAACCTGGCACGAGTGGACTCAGTTGATAAACCAATTGGCCAATCATCAACGAGTCAGGGGGCACTGCACCGATGAACAACAAAGCACGTGGTCTGCGAGTCGTGAAAGTCGGTGGATCGTTGTTGCAAAATCCCAGGCTGGCCGAGTGCCTGAATCGGTTCCTGGCGAATCACACCGAGTTCACTCATCTTGTGATGGTCGGCGGTGGCAAGCCGGTTGATTGCCTGCGTGATTGGCAAGCCATACATCAACTGCCCGATGAATACTGTCATTGGGCGGCGATTCGGATGATGAGCGAAACCGCCAGACTGTTAAACCAGATTTGCCCTGAGTTACCCATTGTGGACTCGCCTTTCCAACCACTAGGCAACTCTATTTTCGAAGGCGGCGCATTTTTCGGAAACCGCTCAACACTATCGAAAGACTGGAACACGACCAGCGACAGTATGGCGGCTGAGGTAGCTGAGGCGATTTCCGCTGATGAGCTCTGGCTATTCAAATCCAGCTTGCCTGCCTCCTCCAATATGAAAGACTGGCAGAGCGCGAACTTCGTTGACGCAAATTTCCTGGCTTGCATCCAGGCGACCCCACGCGTCTTCGTTGCCGACATCACCCGCGCAAGTCAGTCGAACGAAACTGATTTGTTGTCGGTACAGGGCATTTGAGTTAGACTAGTCAATTCGAAACTCAAGTACTTCTCTGGTGACAAAATGGACAAGTTGGCAAAAGAAACTCCTGCGCTAACAATTCAACAACATATTCTTCAAGAACAAAGACGTTTCCCCGGCGCCTCTGGAGAATTCTCATTTTTGTTATCGGGAATCACTTTAGCCACAAAACAGATTCAGGCCAAAGTTCGACGAGCCGGGCTGACCGATATCCTCGGCAACCAGGACACTGCCAATGTCCACGGCGAAGTGCAGCAAAAACTGGACGTCTATTCCAACGAGGTATTGATCCAGGCTTTGGCCTGTCGCGAGAGCGTGGGGATTTTGGCTTCGGAAGAAAACGAACACCCGGTCATCCTGCCGCACAAATCGCCTACATCAAAATACGCTGTCGTCTTTGATCCTCTGGATGGCTCGTCCAACATTGACGTTAACGTTTCGGTCGGCACTACGTTTTCGATTTTCCGCAGACCAGAAGGCGCGGACTTTGACGACCCGACACGTTGGGTACTGCAACCGGGCCGTCGACAGATGGCCGCAGGTTACGTCGTATACGGATCGTCGACGGTCATGGTTTACACGGTTGGCAACGGCGTGCACGGATTTACGCTCGACCCGGCGGTCGGTGCTTTCGTGCTGAGTCACGAAAACATCAAGATGCCCCAACAAGGAAAATACTATTCCGTAAATGAAGCCTACCGCGACAACTTCCCGCAACATTACATGACGTACCTGGAAGAATTGCGTCAAGGAAAGTTGAATCACCCGTACGCCAGTCGCTACATCGGTTCAATGGTTGCCGATTTCCACCGAACGTTGTTGCGGGGTGGAGTCTTCATGTATCCACCGACCAAGGATTTCGCGAAAGGGAAACTGCGTTTGCTTTACGAAGCGAATCCAATTGCCATGATCGCTGAACAAGCGGGCGGCTCAGCCTCGGACGGCGAACAACGAATCCTCGACATCCAACCGGAAGACGTGCATCAACGAACGCCGTTGATCGTGGGCAGTCGGGTTGAGATGCAACGCCTGAACGAACTGTTCGGAACCTACGTGCCGTAGTAGAGAGGACTCTTTCGCGAGAGTGCCTTCACGACCGCGTTCTATTTCTTTTTGCGATTCAGATTCTTCTCGTACAACGAATACAGCTTAGGCTCCAGCGTTCGATTGACAGGCATTTCGATACGGGAAATGTCTTTGCCAAAATGAGTGCAGCTTTCAAACAGTTCGTTACTCATGAACTTGCACATGCTCTCATCGATATCGTTGGACCAATCAGGCTGAGAACTGGCGGCACAGATGTGAAACCCCCAGATACCGAATGAAACCATCGGAATTCGGAAACTCTTGACGTTAAATTCCGCTGCTTCCATCGTCGTGCGAATGCACCAGTAAACTTCTCTCGCAAAAAAAGGTGAAGAACACTGCGAGATCATGTACCCGTCGGCGGACATCGATTGGCGAACGATGTGATAGAACTCTTTCGAATACAATTTGTCCAGCGCTTCGTTATGGGGATCCGGCAGATCAATGATCACGCGATCAAACGCCGGCTTCTGCTCGCTGATCTCGCCCATGTAATCTCTCAGCCAACTAAACGCGTCCTCATTGACGACGACCAGTTTATCGCTGTCCAGCGCTCCCTCGTTCAGCTTTCGAATCGGTTCAAAAGTTGCGCAGAGTTCTGTGATGACGGGATCGATATCTACCAAAGTGATTCGTTCCACCTCTGGATATTTCAAAATCTCACGCACTGCCATGCCGTCACCGCCACCCAGAATCAACACGTTTTTCCGCGAGCCCGGAAAACTCATCACCGGGTGAACCAGCGACTCGTGGTAACGATGTTCATCGATCGATGCGAACTGAATGTGCTTGTCCAGATACAGACGCACGTCGTTGTTGCGCTGGTTATGCGTGACGACGATTCGTTGATACTCGGTCTGCTTGTGAAAAATCACATTGTCCGCATACATCTGCCCTTCAGCGAATTTCGTCAACGATTCGGAGAGGAACAAGCCGACCAGCAACAACACCAGCACCGTAACGGCGGAGACCAGTAGTTTCCAATAGCCCTGAAGTGTTTTTCCAAAAACAATTATCGCCAACAGCGCCACGCTGATATTCAACAAACCAATCGCAAATGAAGAACGGAACAATCCCAACATTGGCAACATCAACAACGGAAAACCGACTGACCCGATCAAGGCTCCGAGATAATCCAGAGACAACACGTTTGCAATCGAGTGTTTCCAACTGGTCGAGCGACTTAGAATCCGGGCCAGCAACGGGATCTCCAGCCCGACCAACGTCCCGATCACAATAATCAACGAGAACATAACGGGACGATAGAGCGTGTAATACGGAAACATCAGAAACAACAGGCTGCTGCAAATACCACCGATCAAAGCAACGGTGATCTCGATCATGATGAATTTCGAAATCAGGTTTTTATTGATCCATTTGGTCAACCAGGATCCCAACCCCATCGCGAACATGAACAGGCCGATGGTGATCGAAAATTGATAGATACTGTTGCCGATCAGGTAACTGGAAACGGCTGCGATAATCAATTCGTAAACGATGCCGCAAAGCGCGACGACCATGACGCTGATCATCAGCAACAACGTTTGCTTCTTGACCAACACCGGTTCGTTGTCTTCAATCTCGGACGCGTCCACATTGTCGGTCACTAATTCGGGCGAAGCCATTCCGGATCCTGGAAGTATGAGAGCAGTTAGAAATTCTGTTGAGTTACTGACAACGCAAATAAAAAAACCACTGGCCTAAACCAGCCAGTGGTATTGCTTGTCTTAAAAACGCAATGCGTTTACTTGCCGAAGCCTGAGCTTCTGGAACCGGACCGACTTCTTGAGGAAGAGGATCTCGATTTAGCCTTCGCTCGCGACTTGGCCTTCGAAACCGCACCCTGGTGGTAATTCTTCGGGCTCATCGTCTTGCCCGTGAAGTTAGGCTTCGATCCCATACGCGAACCTGAATAATAGGAGCGGTTGCGTCCCATCATCGACCCAATCAGATAGCCAGTGAAAAATCCACTGCGGCGATTGTAACTGTGGTCGCGGTAGTAGGTGTCGTCCGTCGCGACAACCCGGCTGTTCTCTTCGTCGATTTGAATCGAGAAGAGTTTCTTCTCACCGGCATCTTTTTTCATATCCGAATTTTTGTCTTTGAAGCCTTCGATGTCTCCCGAAGGAGCCATCACGACACCGATCGAACCGGAGACCAGTTTCGCCTTGTTCAGATTCGTCGTGTACAGGTCAACGAACTCCTTTTGGAATTCAGCTTTTTCGCTGGCCTCGTCGACAACTTCAACCTCTGCTTCGCCCTTGTCTGAATGCTTACCGTCAAGCTCGGTTAACGTATCTCCAAAAACATCCAGCACCTTGTTGAGATCGACGACCTCAACATTGGTCGACCCGCAACCGACCGTTGCGACCATCAAAAGAATTGCCATTCCGTATTTTGCAAAACGCATCTGTCTTTCCTACCCTTGTTTTGTACCAGCTGGTAAATGAATCGATTGATTGAATATAGCCAAACCCGCGATCTGAATGCAAGAAAGGATACAAATTGATACCCGGCTTTCGCCGGAACCTGACCGGCTGACCAGAATTTTTCCGATTTAATCCACGCTTTCCAGTAGCCCGGTTATTTGCGAGCCACGAGTCTGGTTTGCTTCCCCATGTCACCGACCGGCATGAACCTGTCGGGAAATCGCTACGGGTCAAACCTGGACCACGCTCAACGATCTACAGCAGATCAAGGCGAAAGTGCACCTGATCCACTCCATCTTCGTAAAAGTCGCGTAGCTGGCCGTCTCTTTTAAATCGGGCCCGCGTCACAAACTCTTCTGCATTTTGAAGGTCGGACGGAAAGCCCATAAAAATGACTCGACCTTCCCATTCGCGCACCTGATCGATGATCATCTGCATGCCGTTGACGTCCGAGCCTTCGTCATCCAATTCCCAGGCCAGCCAATAGGCTCCTTCACACTCGTCAATTTCATCGATGTCGGTCAAACGAATTCGTCCGACATTCGGCGAGTGAGGAACCGGGTCAGGTGGAATTAACCGCAGACCAAAACTGATCAGCGACTCATTGGCATCGTAATAATGGTTGTGACGCATTTCTTCCTGGAAACCAACCGCGCGGTAAGCCTCTCTGGCATCCCGGTAGATGTCACCGTCTTCAGGATCGATATAGTCGCTGGTGTTAACGAAAACCTTGCGACAATCGCCGGCTCTCAATTCCGCCAACATCCCCTCCAACATCGCTCGACCATAGCCGTGACCCATCAGGTCCCGTTTCAGGTAGGTCCAGGAAATCATCCAGCTGCCATCGGTCTCTTCCACCGGATTGGCGCCAGTCACGCCAATCACCTGGTCGTTCTTTGTCATGACGAATTGGCCAAACAGCGTGTTGTGATAAAACTCACTGGCCCATGCAAAATCGTCCTCATCATGTTGCTCAATGATTTCCAGTGCGGCGCGAACATCATTGGGCTGCATTTCACGCAGCGTTGTACCTTCCGGCATATCGACCATTCGTCTATCCCTTCGCTTGATTCCAGCGTTAATTTACCAGAGCGTTTATTTCTGAGAATTCGGTTTGATTCCGCGATCGACAAAAGTCACTTGCATCGAATCGACCCCAAACGACTCAAACAGATACGCGAGTCCCTGACGAGGGTCCATGTCCGTCGAACAGGTGAACAGGTCGACGCAAGCCACCTTGTCTTCCGGCCAGGTGTGCACGGCCAGGTGCGACTCGGCAATCACAACGACGCCACTCAATCCATGCGGGCTGAACTCGTGGAAGGACGAACTGACGACGGTCGCGCCGATACGCCGCGCCGCCTCAAGCATTTGACGTTCCAGTTCATCCGCCTTGTTCGGCATCGACTGGCAACCGCGAAAGTCCGCCAGATAATGTGCCCCAAGCCCGCCCGGGGATTGCAAAACCACTTCGTCCAATTGACTCAGTTCACTTATCTCAATCATTTAGGCCAGTGAGTATTTGTTTGAGTGATACCACTGACGGCCAGTTTGCCGCCGTCCAGATCATTTGATGACATGTCCGGGCAACGATGTCAACAAGAAAAGAAGCGGTCGGACCGAAATCCAACCGCTTCGTGAATTGATAGATTGTTGAGAGCGTCAGCCGGCCGTCGAGGTTTAGCTGAAAGGTTGCACCAGCTTTGCTCGCTGGATCACCATGCCGTCTATTCGCCGCCAAACTTTTCGAATGGTTGATTCGAATTGGCATCATCCAGTGAATCAGCAATCGCTTTGAATTCAGCGTTGGCAATCGCTCCGATTTGCGCTATTGTTTCCACGCAAATATCCAGTGCACCAAAGTCGATACTGACGGTTGCCGAATAACCATTCTTGATCGAACGGCTTTTGACTTGCACAACGTCTTGCCCCTGATTCCTGTCCAAAGCAGGTTTCAAGAGTTCCATCATGCGAGGTGACGCGTTCATACTGACCAACCGTGCCACTCGCAAATGGAAATGGAATGTCGAGTCAAAAGACTTATCGGAATGTTTGGCGGACTTGTCGATACATGCCTTTATCAAATCCAGTCCGTGTTTGCCCTGACTGTAATAGACTGCCTGAGGTCCGATTCCAACCGTAATTTTTGGATCGAATGTGGACCTGCTGGGTTTCCCAATAAACTGATGAAACGAAACTCCCTTGTGTGTCGCAATATTCTTTCGATATCGAATCTTTTCAGGTTGGCTTTCGAGAAATTCAATGCACATGTCCAAAAACTTGTTGCAGCGTTCACCGTCTTCGACGAACATCCCAACCACCACATGACTCTGACCCTTGACGGTAACCAGCGACCCAGCGGAATCGACTTTTGAACCAAACGCAGATGCGACGATCGAATCGAACTCCTGAAGCAAGCTCATTGCCTCTGGCCCAACCTGCTCGCCCTTCAACATGAGGACTGTCTCTTTGGTATCGGCTATGAATTTCAACAGGCCCTCTGCCGGAGCATTGCTGGAATAGCGAACGTTCAATCCCGACTTGTTGAAACCAAAACCTGCAAAGTTTGATTTCGGCAACGACAAGTCTTGCGCCGTTCTGTTTGCCATTCTCGAATCTGGTTTCGCATGAACCTGGAAGTCAAAACTCAGGTTTTTGGTTTCAGTGTCCAGCTTGGCACGCAGGTCGACCTGTTCCATATCGAACATCAGTTCGCGTATTTGCACCGCTGGAAAGCGGTTGTCCAGTCGCAGTTCGGGACTGGCTGACAGGACTTGCAATTGAAATATCTTCCAAGCCTGTTCCTTCCACTCCAGAGGAATTTTTCGGTTGTCAAAGTTCAAGGCAATCGAACTGTCTGCCAACAGCGTTTTGAATTCGTTTTCACAATCGACTGGCGGAACCTCGACTCGTTGCTTGACATTTGAAAACATCAAGTAGTTTCCGTTTTGACGCACGTACCAACGACCTTTGCTGGTATTCAACAGGGTGCCCCACACCGATTTCTGGAATTCGAATCCGTACTCGGACAATGTCTCCTTGAAATTCGCTGAGTTGGTAACCGGTATGCATACCAGAAATTCCGGCTTGTCAAATTTCTCACCCGCGTAAGCGTAAAATCCAATGGGCCGCTGCTTGTCAACCGCCGAGAAGAACTTGTCGAACAGACCTTCGAACGCAAGTCGAAATTGCTCGGAACCGATTTCGAATATTGCGTCAGACAAATGCTCAGCCGAGCTGAATGCAAGTCTCGCAACAGGTTGCTTTTCGAGTTCTTCCTGGACTGTTGCGGACAAACTGTTCGTCGTATTTGCCAACACACAGGCCGGTAACAAGGCAACAGCGAATGCCACGGCTACGATCTTCACGCAACAGCGATTGAGCTGAGCTTTCATCAATGGTTCTCCTGGAGTTTCAAGAGCCCGGGTACGGACCCTTTCTACTTGTTCAAATTTGGATCGCGTCAAAATGCGGACTGCCGCAAATAGAGGCGGGACCAAAGGCTAGATCGCCAGAACTATCTCACAAGATATGAGTGGGATATCGAAGCAGGTGCAGAACGGTTGAGTCCGGTTATACGGCATTCCGGGAATATCGCAGCAAACGGACGCGCATCCCAAGATCGCTGCGCTGAACTTCCAGGTTGGATTTTGGGTTGGAGCTTGAGTTGCGTTTGCCCCGGTGCTACGCCGCTTTGGCTGGCCGTTGTTGCTCAGCCTGCTCAATCAACGAGTCAACATCGGCTGATGTCAAACGAGTAAACGCTTTCCGATCTTCCTGCCGTGTTTGTCGCAAGATCAAGGTGTTCTCGTGAATCATGCGAGGAAAATACCGCCAAGCCTGATCCAGACTGGCTTCGGCGATATCCGAATCGATCACAATCAAATCGGTATTGGAAAGTGAGTTGGCAGTCATGGTCATCGCGGCCAGAGCATCTCCTGGTACCAATTTGACTTTCACCCCTTGTTGACGCAACAGTTTGTAGGCGTCTTTCATTTTGAGCGCACCCGAATCAGCGCCACGACTCTCGAACAAGTCGATTCCGGTGTAGCTGATCTCATTCGAATCGCAGTACCGACGGGCTACGTCAAACATGCGCAGAGTACGCACGCCCATCCCCAGGCCAATTTCCAGAATGCGAGTCGGTTTGACCTTCGCCATTTGGCGGTAGAGCGTTCGCTCGCTGGACGGACCGGACAACCATGCCAGACGCATGAATTTGATGAAGCTGGTTTCAGACACGATGACTTTCCCTGTCGACGGCACACAATAATTTCACCAGTCACTCATTCCCGCCCGTAGCAATCCCTTTGCAAAATCGGGCATGTGCCGCCAGCACCATCTTGCGTGCCTGACGACCTTTAACCAGTGTCATTGTTCAGATTCGGCATGCCGTCCGCGACGACATTAACCCGTGTTTCCGCTTCCGAAGCGTATCGAATCTGCCAACAGGTCGTTCGCTTCGCCCAGTCGTACAATCGTTAAGGCCGACGCAGCTTAGCCCTTAAATGCGCCGCCATTCTGGTGGTCGCGTGGTGAGTCGCCTTAATCAAACAATGTTGCCAGAACTCCACGACGCAGCGATTTGCAATCGAATGAGGTAAACCCAATCACAAAACCCATTGTTTTTTCCCTGATTTGACGACGAGCCACCGAATTCCGCTATCCATCACAAGTCGAAACCTACGTTTTCTTGCTACCCAAAGGTGATAGCGAACATTGGCAATTCCCTCGTTGCCAGCAAACCCAATTCGCTGTCGCCCCGTAGTACCTCAGGAAAGTCGTTAAAGCTCCCACGCCAAATGGACCTGGCGTTTTCGCTGCCAAAAATAATTGGCAGGTCGACGATGTCGCTGCGCAGTTTGCTTTTGCAATTGCCGCTCGCGTGTCGTGGACTCAGGTCTGCCCTCTGCGTGAGGAAGCCATGTCGTCGCGTGACAAAACGGCAAACTGCCGGACTGCCAAATTTGAAACTTTCGAGCCGCGAATCGTCTTCAGTGTCGATTCTGTCGTGGCCGACCTTGCTCTGCAGGTGCAGTCCGATTTGGAACAGATCACCGAACCAGTGCAGTTCTCGTTGTCCGATGCTCATGAGTCCACTGGCGCAGAATACGTCTTCAACGACTACGGCTTTGACGGAAGTGGACAAACGATTGCCGTTATCGATTCCGGGATTGCCTGGGACCACTACGCACTTGGCGGCGGATTCGGCGAGAATGCACGTGTCGTTGGTGGATGGGATTTCGCCGAGGGTGATGCAGACCCTTACGATGATGGGCCGGCTGGTTTTCACGGAACACATGTTGCCGGAATCATCGGCAGCGACGATGCAGAGAACCGCGGCGTCGCTTCGGGCGTCGACCTGGTCGGCCTGCGGGTCTTTGATGACTCGGGAGCGGGCAGCCTGGAATGGGTTGAGCAAGCTTTGCAGTGGGTACACGATCACAAAGACGATTTTGCCAACCCGATTACGACCGTCAACTTGTCGCTGGGCGTCGACTGGAATGCCGATACCGTTCCCGGCTGGGCGACTTTGGAAGACGAGTTCGCTCAGTTGGAAGCCGACAACATTTTCATCAGCGTGGCGGCCGGCAATGCCTTCTCCAGCTACAACACGACCGGCCTGGCATACCCAGCCGTCTCGGAACACGTTGTGCCAGTTGCCAGCCACGATGCCGATGGTGGTTTTAGCGATTTCAGCCAACGAAACGATCGCGTTCTCGTCGCACCAGGCTCGTCGATCCAAAGCACTGTGCCGGGGCATCTGTTTGGGTCTTCGCAATCCGACGGCTTTCTCGGAGCATCCGGGACCAGCCAGGCAGCACCCTACGTCGCCGGTGCCAGCGCCGTGCTTCGCCAGGCATTCGAATTTGTAGGTCAGGAAGATATCAACCAGGAATTGCTATACAACCACTTCCGGGAAACGGCGACTCAGTTTTACGACTCAGTCACCGGTGGCGTTTATCACCGCCTGGACCTGGGCGCCGCAATCGATGCCGTCATCGAAGACGCGCACGGACAAGCCGCTGCAAATGCCACCAACCTTGGTACGATCGGCAGTGGTGAATTGGTGCAGGGTACGATCGGCAAGCTGACAGACGTTGACGCCTTTTCGTTTGTCGCCGGCCAATCGGGACAAGTCAGCATCAACATCGCCGAGTCACACGATCTGAACACCGTCATTCACGTCGACGGCCAACGACTGTCGTTGGACGGCAACACCGCGACTTTCGACGTCGTTGCCGGCCGCGAGTACAACTTTGCCGTTTCCACCGACAACGGAATCGGGAACTACGACCTGGACATCGAATTACGCGAGACGTTCCAATCGATTGAACTTGGCGAGATTGCCAGTCGACTAATTTCAAATCAATCGGTATCAGGCGAAACCTGGTACAGCCTGACCGCCAGCCAGGAAGGGATCCTGACCGCGAACGTCGAAAATTCAAATGTCAACTTGCAGATCTACGACAGCTCATTGAATCTTGTCGCCAGTTCATCGAATGCCGGCAACGGACTGCGTGCCGATACGTGGGCTCGGAATGGCGAGCAATACTTCATTAAAGTCGTGGGGCAAGATTCCAACTTCGATCTGCAACTGGTCAATCAAGTCTCTTTGATCGATGGGCACCTTCAGGTCAACGGCACCAGCGGCAACGACGACATCAGCGTGCAACACGACGCTGATGGCGACCAGTTGCGAGTCACAGTTTCGGAAACGAATTACCAATTCTCGGCCGACCAGGTCTCTCGCGTGTTCGTCGACAGTCTTGGCGGAGACGATCACCTGACACTCAACCTGGAAGCCACTGGTGACGACATCTACCTGGTCGCCGACTCGGTCGTGCTGTCGAATAGCGACTTCAATCTGGCGAGCGGCAGTTTCGATTCCATCACAGTCAACGGCGACACAACCGACGAAGTCACGTTTCTGGATTCCGCCGGCGACGACCAATTCAACACATCGGGAACCCACAGCTCGATGACCGGTAGCGGTTTTTCAAACACCGCTACCGGTATTTCAAACATCAATGCCGTCTCCCGCAGCGGCAACGACGTTGCCATCCTGAATGGCAGCGAGCAAAATGATCACTTCACTGTTACAGAACATCACGTCGCACGAAACAATGCCAGTGGACAAACAACGCTGGTAGGATTCAGGCAAGTCGATGTCGATGGCCAAGGCGGTGAAGATTCATTGATCGTTCACGGAAGCCAGGGCACCGACCAGTTTCATCAGCAAGGAAATCAAACGACTGCGAACCTTGATGACCGAGTTGCGTTGGATGCCTCCAATGTCGAACTTTCGATTGTGGTCGCCAACAATGCCGACGACCTGGCGTTGCAAAACGGGACCGCCGGAAACGAGCACCTTCATTCTTCCGAATCAAGTTCCATCCTGACGGGCAACGACTATCAAAACGTTGTGCTCAATGGCAAGAATTTAGTGGTCGATGTTGCCGGATCGGGTGGCGTGGACACAGCCAGGGTCCTGGACACCGCTGGCGATGATCAGGTTCAGACCTCCGCCAATCAAGCTCGGATTATCGGCAACGGCAGCGACCGCATTGCGGCAGGCTTTCATTCCATTACCGTGGTCGCTGGAAACGGCGGCACAGACCACGCCTTGTTTGTGGGCACTAACGGAAGCGACACCATTTTGACCGAAGCGACGAACACCTACATTTGGGGCCAGGACTATTACCTTGGCTTGTCAGGATTTGAAGCCGTTACCGCCGACGGAGCTGGTGGGAATGACGTCGCACTGTTACGTGGCGACGACACGGACAACTCATTCCGCGTCAGTTCAGAAGCAACCGAGATTGTGGGAGCGGAATTCAACGTGGCCGTTAGCGATTTTGAAACGCAACGGCTGGATGGCAGAGGAGGCCAGAACGTCGTCGAATTGGACGGATTCGGCCAGGACGATTCAATTTCCGCCGAGGGTTCGGCACTGGTGGCCTTCCTGAACGACACCGAAATTCGCGCCGAAAACTTCTTCTGGCTGGATGCCGAAACCGACGACGACCAAAGCAGCCAGAGTGAATTCAACGCGGTCGATTTCTGGTACTCACTTCACGGCGACTGGGAAGAAGTATCCTGAACGACGCAGGGTAAATGACGAAGTGGGTTAACTAAGGCGTATTTTCTTGTTCGCTCTCACCTTCAACAGAACTCTCACCCTGCTTGGTCCAATCCGGTTCCTTGTCACGCAAGTGGCTGTAGTCCGGGCAGCCCGTCAGGCCAAAACCCATCACAGCCAGGGCAACAACAATTAGTCGCTTCGTCATCTTGCGAGTCCACCAAAAATATCGAACTAGAAATCAAATGACTGAACGCCGTCGTCACGATCGCCCAGTTGCAATTGAGCCGCCCGGTCGATGTTGGCATCAATGAACTTTACCGCTCCATCTACAAACACGAAGTTGACCGCATCACCTGCATGCCAACTGCCGAATGCCATCGAGACCTGGCGAAACTCTCGATTTGTCACGGATTCGAAATCGCCAAGTCGATGATAGAAATTGAACGGAATCGCCGTTGAGCCCAGCAATTCGGATTCGTCAATACTCTCACCATTAACGGAATCAATTTGCGGTGAACCTACGGCCCAGTGGTCTGAGTTCACGGCGAACGTACTGGTAATCGTGGCGTCAAAAATCGACTCACCAATCATCACCGTATTGGACTTTCCGTCATCGATATCGTTCAAGCCAACCGCTCGGCCAAACGGAGGTGGATCATTATCCAAGGTGCCGATTTGAATCGGGGCCAGGGCTCCCGAGCGAATCGCGGCCACGAATCCCAGATCGTTGTTGGGAGTGGACGCCGCAGGTTCAAATTCGAACCACCAGTACTCATTGTCTTCGCCCAATGTTTCAGCGTCGGTCCCTGATCCTACCGCAAGGTAACTACACGGGACACGATTTGGAATTCCGTTGAAATTGAGACTCTCTGGCACAGGATCGGATGGACATTGCGAGATAAAAAGCAGACGTTCACAAGCCATCTCGCCAGTACTGCCATTCGAACTCCAACTGTAGTTGTGATCCGGATCGGAAATCTCAAAGGACTGGAAGAAGTTTCCTTCCTCAATGAAAGGCAAAACAAACGCGTGCCAACTGGACCCTTCATGCAAAACAGCGCCGGGTGGCAATTTCCGATTGGTGACCGTGTAGTTCAAAACCGCCACGCCCATCTGACGCAATTTGTTCTGGCATTCTGAACGTCGGGCCGCTTCGCGAATTTGTTGCACTGCTGGTAAAGACAAGCCGACCAGAATTCCGATGATCGTGATCACGACCAGCAATTCGACCAATGTGAATCCAGAACGATTCGGTGAAGACAATCGGAGTGAACGACTTTCAATGGAGTGAGTCATCGGCAGTGGCTCCCGGAACTAAATGGAAGAGGAATTGAATTGCCCGAATTCAGACATCATGGCAAAAGTCATGGCCAAAGAAAATTGAGGCATCTCTATTCTAACGTCTCAATCTCAAATCAACATAGTTCATTCCTGACTGCCTGGCATTTTCCAGAACAACCGCTCGACACATCGACCTGAAACTGTAGGCGACCCGGGTAAATCCTGTGTCTTACGAACGATCAACTTACCGTCTTCGCTTGAGCAGGACAGTTCCGTATCTTGCAATACTCCTTCATCAATTCTTCATATGTTACGCGGCGAACTCAACCAAGGGACTCAACCAAGGGACTCAACCAAGGG
>CAZPOL010000029.1:24326-38437 GCA_964588195.1 uncultured Pirellulaceae bacterium
ATATGTTACGCGGCGAACTCAACCAAGGGACTCAACCAAGGGACTCAACCAAGGGGTCGGGAGTCTTTTCTGCGTGGTGATAAATCGTGTTGAACAGGAACTGTTTTACTGTCGCTGGAATTTCCGGGATCACGGAGTGAAAAGACTCCCGACCCCATGATGTTTGCCCCCATGATGTTTGACTGTATTCGCGTTTATTTGCGTCCATTCGCGGTTGAAAATTTGGCAAACAAAGGTTCTCGCCTGGTCTGGCAGTCGAATTCTCACTTGTAAGGTTCCGCTTCTTTGTGCGTCATGTCATATAAGCGTCCGTTAAATACTATGGGAGGTTTGTCGTGGATGTGTTTTTCTTTGTTGGTTTAATCCTCTTCTATTTCGCATTGCAGCTTTGGATTTTACCGAAGCTGGGCTTCCAGACATGAATGAGCGGATCTTGCAATCTCAGTTCGAGGTTGGAGAAAGATTCCAAAGATAACAGCGTCATGAGTCAAAAGGAGTCGGAAGTCGAGTATATCGAGTACCTCGACCAAAGCGTCAAACTCAGAGATTGATTATTTGAATCTTTTATCGAAACGTGGGGCGAAGAGTGTGTTGATACGGCTAGTCGATTCGCAAAACAATTTGCTGTCGCCCCTCCGGGGCTTGGGGTCTCTTTTTGGATGGGGACCTTGGGCTGACGCCCAGGGCTACGTGCTGTCGCTCCTCCGGAGCTGGGGGAACTCAACCAAGGGAACTCAACCAAGGGGTCGGGAGTCTTTTCTGCTTGGTGAGAAATCGTTTTGAACTAGAACCGTTTTCCTAGTGCTGGAATTTCCGGGTGCGCGGAGTGAAAAGACTCCCGACCCCATCTTGTTCGCAAGAAGCGAAATCTTACTACTTGCGAATGATCAACTTACCGTCGTCGATCGAGTACGACAGTTCGGTGCCTCGCAATGCCATTTCGATCAATTCCTCATAGGTTACGCGGCGGGCATTCAAATCAACTTGCTTGTGCAAGTCGCTCCGTAACGCCGGATCGAATTGCAATTCAACACCCAGTCCCACAGCAGCAGTATTTAACACCGTATCCAGCGAGCCCTCGAATCGAACGGAAACGACATCTTTGCCGGAAGCGTTCCCTCCGTCGACTTTGTCATGAACGCCGAATTCGTGTTGAGCAATCTTCCGAGCAACCTGGTACAGTACGGCGTCGTTGCCATTGGCCACGATCGTGTTGTTTCGGTTCGTGACCTCGACTCCGTCCAACTTGGCAAGCTCCGCCAGTACCGCAGTGCGACGCTTCGCCGAAACCCGAAAGCGAACTTCGCTCTGTTCAAGCGATTGATCATCGACGGACACCAAGCCGACAAATTCGGCTTCGCGAAACGTTGGCCACTTTTCAAATCCGTAGGCCATCAACAACAAACGATCAACCGGATGAATCGCCGACATGGAAATGCCGGGCCACAGGTCATCGGGCAATTCGAATTGGCCTGCAGCCTCCGTCCGATTGTCAGATGCGGCGACGTTCAGTCTTTGCATTTCCTGTTGCCAAAGTTCCGCCGGGTTCGTCAGTCGCGGAAATTCGAAACGGCCGGGACTTAGCCATTTTCGTTTGTCGGCAGTAGGCAAACGATTAATTTGCTTCAACAGCTGATGCCGCATCAGGCACAAGCGAGCGACCTCGGCCTGCGGTGCCACATACGCCACACCGCCAAGCCAACAAACGCCACAGTCGGCCTCTTCGGCGACTCGGTAAATCGCTTCGCCGACCGGGATGTTTCTGGCTCGCATCGAAATCGGCTGGTTCGGGTCAACTCTCCGATCGACAAAGATTGGAATTCTTTGGTTGGAGGACAGATTATTGAAGGCACCAATTAGATCCGATTTGGTCCACGACACGGTGACGCGATTTTGCAAACGCCTGGTATTGGTTGGGCCATAGTGCTGTGCCGTCACTGATTGCCCCGCCCAGGCGATCAGGCAGGCAAAAAGCACGGCTATCGCAAGCCGTTTTTGCCAGCATCTGGCGGGCATCCCAAAGTGCTCAATCGTCATATCCGTTACCCTTTAAATCACAGTCCCGAATTCTAGCGTTTGGCGACCGTTGCTGGCCTTTATTCTATTGCCATTATCATTGTTTCGGTTGGCATCGGCAATTAGACTCGATGTTTAGCACGAATCGTCGCACTTTTTGTTCAGCACGAAAATTATACCGTCATGTCAGACAAGTTGTCGAAGAGCCCGGTCCTCGAAGACTACTATCACCGTTTTCTGCACAACGAAAAGACGGCGGATTTCATCTACGATGTTTCTCGCAATTATTCGATGGGCAGCCTGGAAACACTCGCTCGGGTGGGTGGACGAATGAGTCGTCGCGCGGCCGCGTTGGCTATTGGACTGCTGGGCGATTTCTCGAACAACGCAACGCTCGGCAACGCCCTGACCGATAACGATCGAGGCGTCCGCCTGTTAGCAGAACACGGCATTCGCAGTCTGTGGATGCGAATCGGTAACAGCGGTCTGGAAACAGGCCTGAAAAGAATCGCGCGACAAAACCGACAACATCGCTTTGCCAGCGCCATCGATCTGGCGGACGAATTGCTGGACGTCGCTCCTGACTTTGCAGAAGCATTGAATCAAAGAGCGATCGCTGCCTATCACCTGGAAGATTATCGCCAGGCGATTCAAGATTGTCGTCGCACCATCGAATTGAATCCTTACCACTTCCTGGCCGCTTTGGGTTCGGCCAATTGTAATCTGGAACGCGGTGAAGTGGTCGAAGCTCTGGAAGACTACCGACTTGCTCTTCGCATCAACCCCGACCTGGACATGGTCAGGACTCAGGTCGACCAGCTGGAACGAATCGTCGAAGGACGATAGCGGCATTCGATCTAACGAGTGCTGGAATGCCACAGCAAACCGAGTTTTTCTTTCGGCTCGGGTTCCGATTCGCTTTCACTCGGGAAGAATCCCAGCAACAGCAACGTACCCAGAATCGTGCAGAGTGCGCCCAGGCCAATGATCACCAGTCGCGATATCGAACCGTTGGCGGCGTTCTCGATCCGCCGAGTCATCCAGAATCGATTGATCCACTGCGACTGGATTACTGCGGAAGCCATCACGAAAATCCCAACTGCAATGGCAACGATGCCGACGAAGATATCCTGAGTAATCATTTAGGCGTCGCTCTTAATAATGGGAAGGACTGTCGGCAACAGCAGGACTGTTGGAAAAGCACAGCCTCTATCGTAGTCGTCCCCGTGCTGTCGGCAAATACAAGCTGGCGCCGTTCAGGTCCTGTCACTGGATGGAGGCCGCATGAAAATAGGCTATATTCCTGATTCGGAAGGATTTTTCTCTGACCATCTTTGACTAAATGGGCTGCCCAAATGTGGGCTGTCATTAACCAGCGACTGCCAGCAATAGCCGGCGGCGACCAGGCAACCGCCAGTTCAACGCCGATTCAAATTATTTGGAAACCATGGATTCCACGCCGCGTGATTACTCGACCTACCTAAAGCGCTTTGGCTTGACGGCCTTTCGCCCGGGTCAGCAACAGGTCGTCGATGCGGTGTACGAAAATCGTGATTGCCTTTGCATTATGCCGACCGGTGGCGGGAAGAGTCTTTGTTACCAGTTGCCGGCGATTGCCCGCGAGGGAACCGTGTTGGTCATCTCTCCTTTGATCGCCTTGATGAAGGATCAAGTCGATTCATTGACACAAAATTCGATTTCGGCAACCTGCATCAACAGCTCGTTGACTCCGGCCGAACAATCCTCGCGAATCTCGCGAATGGCTGACGGCGAATTCGACCTGGTCTATATCGCTCCCGAGCGTATGAAGTCGCGTCGGTTCATCTCAGCGATCGAATCGACCAACGTGCAATTACTGGCCATCGATGAGGCACATTGCATCAGCCAATGGGGACACGACTTTCGCCCCGACTATGCCAAGCTCGGTGCACTCCGCCAACAAATTGGCGCGCCTCAGACGATCGCCTTGACGGCCACGGCCACGACCAATGTACGGCAAGACATTCACAAAGTACTCGAGCTAAAGGAGCCTCGTATATTCGTCAGTGGGTTTGCTCGCGAGAACCTGTCGCTGTCGGTATCGCAACCCTCCAGCAATTCCGAGAAGGATCAAATGCTGTTGGAATTCATCAAGGCCAATCGTGGCGCGGGGATCGTCTACAGCTCGACACGTAAGACATGCGACCACCTTTCTGAACTTCTCGGAAAACGACTCCGTCGAAAAGTCGCCGTTTATCACGCGGGCCTTGAACCGCGTGATCGGAAACGCGTCCAGGAAGATTTTTCGTCTGGCAAGATTGACGTGATCGTGGCCACAAATGCTTTTGGAATGGGGATCGACAAATCTAACCTGCGGTTTGTGGTCCATTACAACATCCCGGGAAGCATCGAAGCCTATTACCAGGAAGCGGGCAGGGCGGGCCGTGATGGCAAGCCAGCCAATTGCGAATTGCTGTACTCATATCAGGACCGATTCATTCAGGAATTCTTCATTGAGAATTCGTATCCCTCCCAGGAAATCGTTAAGCAGGTCTACGAGTATCTGTGCAGCGTCAAAACAGATCCAATCGAAATCACACTACAGGAATTGCAAAACGAACTTGAATCGTCGGTAGGGACTGAGGGAATTCGCGTCAGCGAAAACTTGTTGGAGAAGAGCGGTGCGATCGAACGACTCGAATCGCAACAGAACCAAGCCTCGGTTCGTATCTCCAGCCAACTTCCGACGATCATCGACATGGTGCCACGCGATGCCAAAAAACGGCGGCACGTCTTGCGACTGGTGGAAGAGCGAGTCGGTTCGTGGAAGGGTGAACGGGTCTACTTTGCGCCCAAGGACCTTTGCGAGAAAGCGGAGATGTCCTGGGAGGCCGTGCAGCGGGCTCTGCGCGAACTGAACAAAATCGATTGTTTCGATTACATACCGCCGTTTCGAGGTCGCGCGGTTCACGTGGTTAAGCGAGTTCCATTTTCGAAACTGAAAATCGACTTTTCGGAGTTGGAAGCTCGGAAACGAGCCGAATTCAAACGCCTGGAGAGTGTCGTTTCGTTTGCGATGTCCGGGTCGTGTCGCCAATTGGATATCCTGGAATATTTCGGAGACGAGATCCGTCGACCTTGCGGGCAATGCGACAACTGCAAATCAGGATCGCCGATCAGCAGTTCGGCGATCGAACATACAATTGATGACAACCCTGGCTGCCTGTATTCCCTGCAGGTCGTGTTAAGTGGAATTGCCAGAACGCATGGTCGTTACGGCAAGACAATGGTCGCTCAAATGTTATGCGGATCGAGCAACAAGAAAATGCAGACCACTGGCCTAAGGAAACTCAGCACGTACGGATTATTGAAAGGACTCAGCCAAACCCAGGCGACTTCGCTGATCGATTGCCTGATCAACGCGAAACTGGTGACTCAGACCGAACAAACAAAATTCCGCCCATTGATCGCCATTACCGATCGTGGCAGCAAAATGATGCGGGGCTTCAACCTGGAAAACTCACTCGCCTTCGTGCCCGACTCGCTGCGCAAACGCATGAACTTGCATTTCCGCGGGAAGTCTCCGCATGTGGCTGAGTTGGAAACGGAGTCCGTCGAAGCGGAAACAATTCAGGAAAATATATCAGAAGCGGTCAATTCGAATCCCGCCGAATTGGAAGAGATTGATGTGGATTCACACGACGATGAATCGGAGGAATTCGAATCAGTAGAATTCGAATCAGTAGAATTCGAATCGGAAGAACTTGAATCAGTAGAATTCGAACCGCAGGGAACGCTGCCCGTCCAACAGAGAACCGACGAACCCCATGCGGGTCCACAGAGCAACGTCTCTGCAGCTGATTCACCGGTGGCTAATTTGAATGTTGGCGAAATCAGGCCGTCGTTTTTCTGGACGTGGAAACTGTTCTCGCTTGGCTTCTCATCGGACGAGATCCGCCAGATCCGCGGCTTGTCTCAGCTGGAAATGGCCAGCCACCTGGATGTCGCTCGCGAAAACGATCTGCAAGTGTCCACCGCTTGGCTGAACGACTTGTCCGATAGCTCGCAATCCGCACCCGGTGTGATTCGCTGAACACCATCGCGAATCGCTTGAATTACAGAATCAAAATGACTTAAACGATTCCCAGGCGATTTCCAGTTTGGCGTTTTTCAAGCCCTCGGAACCGGTTCACTGGATGGGCGTGTCAAAAACGCCGATTCTGGATACAATGCCCGAAAGGACGCAGTTGCACCTACCATTCTTGAGGAATTGATGTCGGACCAAAAACCTACGGATCAGGAACAAAAAGATATGGACGACCGACGGGTCGTTCGTGGAGTGAACATGTGGGCGATACTTTTGTTGGTCGCCGTTGGAATCATCGCCTTCACTTTAGTCCGAAGTCTTGGTTATTCCCAAATCAGCATGACTCACTTCGACATGCTGGTCACCGGAAAAAATTACAACGGCAAAACCATCATGGATGGGGACGGCAAGCCGTTGACCGGTTCAAATATCGAATATATCGATCTGCACGAAACCTTTGCGGAGGGAGCGTTCAAGATCCCGCCGATGCCTGGCCCGAAAGCCAACACCGATGGTAAACTCGTCCCGCCTGCCGAAGGCGACAAACTGAAAAAGTTTTTCCGGCTGAATATCCCACCTGCAAATTCGCCAGGTCGAACCAGTTTTGAAGAAAAGCTGCGTGCGAACAATGTGCACTTTAACAACGCACCGCCATCCAGCTGGAATTCGCTGGTCACTTTGTTGTTTATCGGTTTCATGCTGGGCCTGCTGTTGCTGATGTTCGTGACCATGCGGCGAGCCCAGGGCAATATGATGGGTGGCGGTGGCTTCCTCTCCAATTTTTCACGCAGCCCGGCCAAGCGTTACGATGCAGCCGAACAGCCAATTACGTTTAAGGACGTTGCTGGCCTGGAGAGCGTTAAGGCGGACTTGCAGGAGATCGTCGAGTTCCTGAAAGAACCTACCAAGTTTCAAAAACTTGGCGGACGAGTTCCCAAGGGAGTTCTGTTGATCGGACCTCCAGGAACGGGCAAGACGTTGTTGGCTCGCGCCGTGGCTGGAGAGGCGGATGTGCCTTACTACAGCGTCAACGGTTCCGAATTTATTCAAATGTTCGTCGGAGTCGGTGCCTCGCGAGTTCGTGATTTGTTCAACACGGCCAAAACGAATTCACCCGCGATCATTTTCGTCGACGAAATCGATGCCGTTGGTCGACAGCGTGGAGCGGGACTCGGCGGTGGTCACGACGAACGGGAACAAACGCTCAACCAAATCCTGGGCGAGATGGATGGCTTTTCCAATACGGACTCGGTCATCATTTTGGCTGCCACCAACCGTCCCGATATTCTGGACCCCGCGCTGTTGAGACCAGGTCGATTTGACCGACACGTCAACGTCGGTCGTCCAACGTTAAAAGGTCGCTTGGCGATTTTCAAAGTACACGTTCGCAATGTGCCGTTGGGCGAAGACGTCGATCTGAACACGCTGGCCTCGGCAACCGCTGGTATGACAGGTGCCGATATCGCCAACATGGTCAACGAAGCCGCGTTGTGGGCAGCTCGTCACGACAAAAAACAAGTCGACATGGAAGACTTCTATTACGCTCACGACAAAGTGCTGATGGGCGCGCGACGCGAAGAGATTCTCAGCAGCAAGGAAAAGGAACGAACCGCCTACCACGAAGCTGGCCATACGCTGGCTGCCTGGTTCCTTACTGGTGCCCACCCGGTTCACAAAGTCACGATTATTCCGCGTGGCCAGGCTCTGGGTGTCACTCAAATGATTCCGGAAGAAGATCGCATGAATCTTTCCGAGAATGAAATCCGTGACCAACTGGTCGTTCTGTTGTCAGGGCGAGCAGCCGAGAAACTGATTTACAATGAATTCACTGTCGGTGCGGAAAACGATTTGGAACGAGCCACATCTTTGGCACGACGGATGGTGACGCATTGGGGCATGAGCGACAAACTCGGGCCGGTAAGCTACAAGACCAGTGACGAGGATCCGTTTTTGGGTCGCGAAATTCACCAGAGCCGATCGTTCAGTGAACACACAATGGAAGTGATCGATGAAGAGGTCACGAAGATCCTGCAAGATGCCGCTCAAAAATCCCTGAACATGCTCGGCGACCGCCAATCCATGTTGCAGGACCTGACGGAACAGTTGATCAAGGAAGAAGAACTGGATCAAAAAGAGATCCGCGCGATCATCGGAGCCTCGGTACACGACGAGCGACTTGAAAAGAAGAACGGCCAATTGAACGCCGAGTCGAATGTTGCGGATTCCGACAACAACGAACCGGTCACTTCGAATTCTCAAGACGACGCGACCAACGCGTCTTGATGACATTTCAAATCCAGCATGGGAAAATCGATTGCCACGCCGTATTCACAAAACCATTGTGATCGCGGCTCTCGCGGCTTTTCCATTTTTGGTTTGGCTGGCGATCGCGGCCAAGACCAGTTCCGATGATCTGAACAACTGGATCGACAAGTCTTCGGCCGAGTACGTCGAGTATCAAAAATTCTCGGAACGATTCGGAAACGGTGATGAAGTCCTCGTTTCATGGGACGGGTGCACGGTCGATGACCCACGGTTGCCGCTGGCCGCGTCGGCAATTCGCAAGGCGTGCCAGAATGAACTCAGTCGCGTTGTTTCTGGTGATGAAGTTCTGCAGAGCATGAAACAGTCGGCCTCGAAGTTCTCCGACCGCTCAGCACGCCGACGCCTCCGCGGATCACTGTTCGGAGAAGACCTGAAAACGACTTGCATCGTTGTCACGTTGAATGCAAAGGGCAGGGCGGACCTGTCGGAAACTCTGACGAAGATCAAGGCGGCGGTTAAACAGGAAGGTCAGGTTCCGCAGGATCAGATCCGACTTGGCGGCAAGGCGATCAGCGATCACGCGTTGACTGAACTGACGAATCGTTCCTTGTGGTGGGGCATTCCGGGCGCGCTACTGGCCGCCATGATCGCCTTGCTTTGCATCAGAGACTGGAAGCTGACGATTGGAATGGTGTTCGTCGCCGGTCTGGCCGCCGTCACGTCGCTGGCCATGGTTCCGATTTGCGGAATAAAAGTCAACGGCCTGTTGGTGCTGATGCCAGTGTTGGTTTTCGTTTTGACTTTAGGCTGCGCCGTGCACATGGTCCGCACGCTGCAGCGTCATATCAAGACTGCGAACCAACACGATGCCTGGACAACCCAGACGGCGCAGACGATTGCTGAATCGCTCTGTTTGTCTCGCCCACCAGTGATGCTCTCGCTGGCGACGACGGCGATAGGCATTGGATGCCTGGCGTTCAGTCCGCTGTCCGCCGTATTTCAATTCGGCTGTCTCTCAGCGGCGGCCTTGTTGGTGGGACTCGCCATGTTGCTGTTCCTGTTACCTGCGATATGGCATTGGTGGGGCATTGCATCGAGTCACAAAATCGGCGATTCGATCGGTGCTGATGAAATACATTCGCGAGGCCTCGTAACTCGCGCACTCGACAGGATAAACCGCCGACCACTAATCGTAATTGCTTTGGCGGCGATTTTTTGCACGCCTGCGGTGTTGGGGATTTCCCGTTTCGAAACCGACCTGAATACGCACTCCTTGTTTGCCGAGTCCACTCGGTTCTCGCAAGATCACCATTGGATGGAACAAAATTTGTACCCGTTGGGCCGCGTCGACATCGTCGTTAGCTTTCCAAAATCCGAACGAAAGAATCGGTTTCTTCAGCTGCAACAAATCCGCCGGATCGCATCTGCCTGCCGCAATGACCCCGCCTATCACTCGGCCCTATCAGTTGCCAACTTCGTACAAGTCCCCAAGAGTAACAGCCCGATACAACGTCAACTAACCGAACAAATCATCGCCACACAAATCGACCACGACTATCCTCAATTAAACGAGGCCGGAATGCTTTATTCCGACGAAAGCGATGATCATTGGCGAATAACGATAGCCTGCCAGATCGACGAGGACAATGACGAACGTTCTATTGGCGATCGCCTGCAGGTGGCGGCCGATACCGTGGCGGAGCGTTCTCCAGGTGAATTCCGAGTTGTTGCCACAGGCATGGGCCCACTCGCAGCAAGTGGTCAACGGCGTCTGTTTCAGGATTTGGTGCGGGGGCTGTTAACGGCACTGGTCGTCGTGACACCTCTGATCATGCTCTGGCTACGCAGCGTCCCGCTCGGGTTGCTGGCCATGATCCCGAATCTGTTACCGATCGTTGTGGTATTCGGCTACTGCGGTTTGCTTGGTCGCAAACTGGATATCGGAGCGATCCTGACCGCCAGCGTCGGGCTGGGCATCGCCATCGACGACACAGTTCACTTCCTGCACTACTATTCGATCGGCCGTAAACGTGACGACAAGGCGGACCCGGTTCTCTTCTTCGCAATCAAGCACTGCACGAAACCGATTATCACTACGACGCTGATCGTTCTCTGTGGGCTGATCCTGTTTTCATTGTCAGAGTTTCTACCCGTTCGCAACTTCGCAATATGTCTGATCCTGATGATGATCACGGCGGCATTTGCAGACCTGGTCTTGCTGCCGGCCCTATTACGCCTGGTTCGACGAAGAACTCCAGAGCAACAGTCCCTTGAAACTTGACCGTTTGGAAACTACGAACGTTGGCGTCGGTATTCACGTGCCCGCTGGCCGTCGTTGGCAACCAGATTGGCCAACTCTTTTTTGATCGCCTGCCCCGAGTCGTTCGGATAGGCGTTCAGTCGACTGCGGAATTCGCTCAGTCGATAAAGAAAATGGCCAACCGATTCGACGGTCGGAGGCGTAGCCGTCGTGCCCAACCCGGATTGCTTCAGTTGCCAGGCATTCAATTCTTGCTCGTATTGGCCTTTCATCGGCAACGCAAAATACGGTTTGCGCAAATGCAACGCCTCACTGATCAAAGTAAACCCGGCCGTAGCAATAACCGCTTTGCTGGAAGCTAGATGTTGCACGAAACCTTCTTGACTACTCTTGAAGTAAGTAAGGTTGCCGTCCACATCATCCCGGTCGTATCCATACACAAAGAACGACTCACCAGGAAACTCTTTTAGAATCGGAATCAACGAATCGAATCCGCTGGTAAGGTACACTAACAAATGATCCTTCTGGCTGGGCTCGATCGCCTGAACCTGACTTCGCACCAACGGCGGAAACACGAACGTCCGATCGTTTGTCGGTTCGCCTGGCACGAAGGCAGTCACCAACGAGACGCTGGGCCACGGCACCATCGCTCGAATCAACCGCCGCGTAAATTTACTTTGCGACTCGCTACCCTCGGGGATCGAGTGCTCCACGTATCGCATACGGTGCTGGTTATCGAGAGAGATCAGCGGGATTTCAAAGTGCTCAGCCAAATAGGCAGTCATCGGTTCGAAATCGCAAACCACGACATGCGGTTTGAAATCTGTAAACAGCGATCGCATTTCTTTGAGGCTACGTTTGCCTGCAGGCAACTTGCGCAAGTTTTCGCGAATCGTCTCCAGCTTCGAAACGCGGTTGTCCGAACTGGCGATCGTCAGGCCCTCGATCCGGGTGACCGCGAAATCATCTTTTAGATTCTCATACCCGCGGTCGTAGCTGACCAATCGCACATCGTGCCCCAAATCGATCAGGAAGGAAGCCATCTCGCGGGCTCGTGACGAGTGACCACTCCCTTCACCTGAATATCCATAAATGATCCGTGCCACTGTATCTCCATATCAACAAATTCAATATCAAGCCGGCGACCCGGTTACACATTAGTCTTCGGCACGACTGCCGTCACCACACATCTTTACAATCCGCGGCTTGAACTCGCCAACCACCTCAACCAAATCAGTTTGCGCGGCCATCACTTCGTGGATGTTTTTGTAAGCGCCCGGTACTTCATCCAGGCCAGCAGACAACAAACGCACGTTGTGCTTCTTCAAGTGGTCACGCCATTCACCCCATCGAAACTGCTTCTTGGCAGCCGTACGAGACATTCGACGACCGGCTCCGTGCGAAGCCGAATGCAGACTCGCATCCACGCCCTTTCCGCGAACGACAAATGCAGAATCAGCCATGTTGCCTGGGATAACACCCAGCACACCTTTTCCAGCTGGCGTTGCTCCTTTGCGATGCACGAACAGCTGCTTGCCAAGATGCTCTTCTTGCCACGCAAAGTTATGGTGGTTCTCGATCGTCGACAAGGTTGCCGCGCCGGCCAGGCGAGTCACATTGCGGTGAATCACCTCGTGGTTCGCGCTGGCGTATCGCCCCATCAAGTTCATAGCGGCCCAGTATTCCTGACCTTCCTGGTCATTAATTCCAAGCCACCCCAAATGTCGCAATTGAGAATCGTTTCGGAAGCGCGCCGGAAGTTTTCGTCGAGCAATATCGCTGTACCGTTGGCACACCTTGGCGCCCGCGCCCCGACTTCCGCTGTGGCTCAATAGCGCAACGTAGCGTCCAGCGTCGACTCCCAGTTCATTCTCTGGAAGCGTCAAGATACCCCATTCGACAAAATGGTTGCCCGACCCGCTGGTTCCCAGCTGTTTTCTGGCACGGTCCTTTACTTGCCGAGTGATCGCCGTGATCGTCCAGTCTTCGTCAAGCACTTCGTGTTGATGTGGCCGTTGCCAATCTTTACCCATGCCAAACAAGGTTCCCTTTTCAAGCGCAGAATCCAATTCGCGACACTTGGCAGCGTCGTTCTGCTCCAACAACTCAACAGGCAAATCGGTAACCGTCATTTTCATACGGCAAGCGATATCGACACCGACCGCATACGGCACGATCGCATCTTCCAACGCCAACACACCACCGATTGGCAGACCGTAACCGCTGTGCGCATCCGGCATCAACGCCGCCGCCACCGCCATTGGCAAGCGACAAGCATTGGCCATCTGCTGACGCGAATTTTTGTCGAGATCCTCACCCCACTGGCAGTATTCAATCGACGAATCCGAGCGATCTTCGTTACGCCACTGAATTAATCGACGAGCGAAGTCACTATAGGACTCGTTAGTAAGGTAGACCTCAGGCGCATCAAGAATCTTCGGAATCAATTTCTTGGCCCGCACCCCGGTCGAATTTTTTGATTTAGCGTCACGTTGGATTGCATCCACACACTCACGAACACAGTCTTCGGGAACGCCAAGTCGAATTAGTTGTTTCTTGTTCAATTCAAAACCATTAGACAAAGTCGAACATACCAGGAAAGCGTAACGACTCGCACAGTATACAGGCAAGTCACCACGTGCTCGCAAGACAAACGCAAAGTCAATTCGGTTCGCGCAACCGTGATAGAAAAGCGTTTTGTCAGCAGACTTGACTCAATTAGCGCTCCACCATTCGCTACATCTCTTGCGTTACTATCTGGGATACATCAAGATTAAATGACGATTAGACTTCAAAGTCAGGGGATCGCAGAAAGAAGCCTTACCAAATGGACGTCGGCACCTTCGACGATACATAGGCTAATGGAAAAACATGACTTTCATGAGCCAGTCAAATGAGTCGATCATTCGAACATGACCCCCCTTCCGGTCCGCTCTCGGAATCCTGTTCCTTGACGTCTTCCGTAGAGGATCTGCTGTCGAATTCAGAATCCGGTGAATGGTCTGAATACGACTCGATCACGTCAAGCTCGCAGGATGAATACCACTCTCTTCTTGCTTCCTTTGATAAACCCGCAGAGGGTGACGATGCAAGATTGTTGCGAATTGGTCGCTACGAAATTATTCAGAAACTGAACGACGAGGTCGGTGAGTTTTTTCTGGCGTATGATCCGCAACTGGTTCGCAAAGTGGCCATCAAGGTTCCGAATCGCGAACGTCCGATCGACGAGAACATTAACCGTCGTTTCCTGGAAGAGGGCAAGAAGTTAGCCAACATCAACCACCCATCCATTGTTCATGTTCATGATTTAGGAACCGACAGCAATGGCACGCCCTTCGTCGTCATGCAATTCGTCGAGGGACATGAACTTGGCAGACACCTTTTTGAAAATGACTTGTCCCTACACCAGCGAGTAAACTTACTGCTGGAAATTTGCCGCGGACTAATGCGTGCACACAGTGGTGGCGTGGTACACCGCAACCTAAAACCAGAAAATGTAATTGT
>CAZPOL010000029.1:38537-50304 GCA_964588195.1 uncultured Pirellulaceae bacterium
GTGCACACAGTGGTGGCGTGGTACACCGCAACCTAAAACCAGAAAATGTAATTGTCGACGCCAGTGGCGGGATTCATCTTGTAGATTTTGCAATGGCGTTGTCTCAGTCATTCACACCGGAGGAAATCCGACAGCGAATCGCAGATGGAACCATTGTTTTCATGTCGCCTGAATCTCTTAATCGTGATCGACAAGAGGTCGACGCCAGAACGGATATCTGGTCATTCGGCATGATCATGTATCTGATGCTGAAAGGAAAAATCCCTCGTCAAAACCTCGACAACTTGACTACCGAGCAACTATTCGAATCGCCAAATCTCCTGCCATTGCACCCTGCCAATGCTGAAATGCAGGAGTTGAACCGAATCTGCTTTCGCTGTATCGAGAAGGATGTCGACAAACGTTATCAAACGATATCAGATTGCTACTCCGAATTGGAACATACGCAACAACAGCTGCAAATTCTGCTGGAATCCCCAAGTGCTCTGGGCGCTGTTGACCCAGTTCAAAAAACGCCTCACCTCAAAGAAAGAGAAAACGAGACGCCGGTCATCGCAAAACCGCTTTGTTTCAAAGGCATGATGCCGTTTGATGAAAACGACTCGGATGACTTTTTGGAATTGTTGCCGGGACCTCGCGATCATACCGGACTACCCGAATCAATCCGGTTCTGGCTTTCAAGGCTCGGCAAGTATACGACGGTTGAACAGATTGGCGTCGGCGTCATTTATGGCCCGGCGGGTTGTGGTAAAAGTTCATTCGCCCGAGCCGCACTTTTGCCTCGATTGTCCAATCAGGTAACAACGATTCACATCGATTGTTCGCGAATTTCGAGTTTGCAAGACGCAATTCTGAAACAAATCAAGGCTTTTGGAATCACCTGGGTTGGTAACGATTTGGCATCAACCCTGAACAGATTGCGCCAAGGTGAAGCGACTGAGTTTCGAAATCGCAAGCTGGTTTTGGTATTGGACCAATTCGAACATTGGCTTGGTCGGCGATCCAACAGTGATTGGTTGGAGATCATACGCGGCTTGAAGTGCTGTGACAGCGAATTCCTGCAAACTCTATTGATCGCCCGAGATGACTATTGGCTTAGCCTCTCTCAATTCGTTAGACGACTTGGATACCGCCTGGACGAGCGTCAAAATTCAATGAATTTACCCCTGCCGAATTCCAGACATACGAGCAAAGTCCTTTCAAACTTCCTTTTCACATCTGGCTTTTTCTCGCAATGTGCCAAACAGCAAACTGCCCAATCGGAATTCGTTAAAAGAATTGTCAACGAGGTGTCCTTCAACAATCGAGTGCTTTGGCGTCACCTGGCTGTGGTTTATGATTCAATTTCAGAAATTCAGTCCCACGACCTTCCAGCCGTTGGTGCACTTGAATTTTCCAATTTGGGCGCTGCCTACCTTGAAAGGAGGTTACCAGCACCATCAGTGGACCAGGGCTCGCAATTCTTCGAACTCTGCGCCGTCATACTTAAAGAGCTGACGAATGGTGAAACGAAAAGGCTTCCAAACGTTCCGCTCCGCCGAATTGCAAAACTCTTTGCACAGCTACGCGGCGTTTACTTTAAGGCTTCCACTACAAAACCAGATCTGGAGCTAATACGAAAAAGCCTGCAATTCCTGGAGCAAGAAATTTGCATCATTTCGTTGGTCGAAGACCCTGAAAATACGGCTGAACCCGCCTATCGCTTGACACATCGAGCCTGGGTTGGCCCCATCCGGGTATGGCTTGCATCACGAAATCAGCGTGGCACTCATTTCTGGTCTGACAAGCTGCGTCGTCTGTTGCAGCGTTTCCGCCGTTGAGTATCCAGGGTCAAATCAGCTTCGACTGCCGAACCGGCGGCTTCGCAGATCGACAAAAACGATCATGCCCCGGTTTCATTCAAATTTCTTTGACGACGCCAATTTCTTGCAGAACGCATTGATTTGAAGAAACCGTATGTCAACGATAGCGTTTGATGTTAAGCTTGGTACCAGGAACGCGGATTTTCAAACCAGATATTTTTTTCTTCCTATGTCGTTACCACCCGATTCAGGTTCGGATTGGCAGCAATTCACTGATGCCAAGTCTAATCTTGTGAAATCAAATGAACAGGATTGTGACTTGAGCGAAAACGATGGTTCCGAATCGAAGGATGACCGTCACGACCCTGATTACCATCCGGAATCGATTGGGCGTTACCAGATTGTCCGGCAACTAGGCAGCGGCGGCTTTGGTCACGTCTATCTTGCAAACGACCCTGATCTGCATCGACCAGTCGCCATCAAGGTACCTCGCTGGGACCGGCCACTCTCTGAGTCAGCGATTGCCCGGTTCCTGAAGGAGGGTAAGCTGCTGGCACAAATTGACTACCCCTCGATCGTTTCGGTGCATGATCTGGGGCTCGAGGATGGCGTACCTTTTGTTGTGATGCAATATGTCGATGGCAAGACTCTGGCGCGGATCATCCGCGATAAAAAACCTGGGCTTGATCGCTCATTGAAGATACTGATGCAGATCGCCAACGCGCTGCGTGAAGCACACAAGGAAACGATCGTTCATCGTGATTTCAAACCGTCCAATGTGATTATCGACAATAAGAATCGAGTCCACCTGGTCGACTTTGGCATGGCCTTACATGACGACCTGACACAGGAGGATTTTAAAAACAAAGGCGCAGTCGGTACGCCCCAGTTTATGTCTCCCGAACAAATCCGGGGGGAAAACCATCGCATCGATGGCCGAACTGACATCTGGGCTTTTGGTGTCACGATGTACCTGATGTTGAGTGGACGCCAACCGTTTCGCGGCGAGAACAAAAAAGAATTGACACGCGGCGTCTGCTTTCGGAACCCACGACCCATTCGTCAATTAAACGATAAAGTCCCTCAGGAACTGGAGCGGATATGCATGCGTTGCTTGTCCAAACTGATGGACGAGCGATACCAATCGATGGCCGACTTGATCGAAGAGTTCGAACAAGCCGTTGGAGAAATTCAATCTGTCGCCGAATTTTCTTCGAGCTCTTCCGCTTTCGTTCCGGAAGTAACCGTCCGTTCCAATGTCGTTCCAGATGTTCCATCCGCCAGCCACCAGTCTGACCCGTGGACCCGCGATTCATTTCGGAGCGCGGAATCCAACGCGTCGGCGACCAGCGGAGAGCCGTTGGCCTACATCCCAAAGGGACTTCGTTGTTTTGACGAAAACGACTGTGAATTCTTTATGCGGCTGTTGCCGGGACCCAAAGATCGACTGGGACTACCCGAGTCATTGCGGTTCTGGACGAGTAAACTGGGCACAGAGGGCCCTGTCGAAAAGACACCGATCGGAATCATTTACGGTCCATCAGGTTGTGGCAAGTCCTCCTTTGTGCGGGCGGGACTGTTGCCTTTTATCAGCGCACATGTAGACGCGGTTTACGTCGATTGCACCTCGCCGGACCTGCCGTCGTTGATTCTTGAATCGACAAAACGAATTCGACCAGACCAGCAAGCCGACAACTTGCCTACGCTCATTCGAAATTTGAGAAGAGAACAATTCGAAAAAGGGAAATCAAAAAAAATTCTGTTGGTACTGGACCAATTCGAACAGTGGCTCGAAAACTGCAAGGAGTACGCGACGTCAGATTTAACTTCAGCACTTCGACAATGCGATGGCGATCACATCCAGTGTTTGATTCTGGTACGCGACGACTACTGGATGAGCATTACGCGGTTTATGCGGGGACTTGAACAACGAGTCTCTGAGGGTCGCAATTCCATGTCTCTACCTCTATTCGACCGACGACATGCCAGAAACGTCCTGAGATCATACGGGCGCACTGTCGGAGCCTTGCCTGCTGCGTCGCAGGCGCTCAATCGAAAACAGAAACGCTTCGTTCGAGATGCGGTTGATTCGATCACGCAGAATGGAAACGTCCTGTGTGTCCACCTCACCATTCTGGCAGACATGCTGGCCGACAAAGACTGGGGCGCCTCCAGTTTCGACAAGGCGTTGGGTACCGAAAGTATCGGTGGCGTTTTCCTGGAACGTCACCTGAACGAGAGCGTCCGCGCGAAGAAGAGCGGTTGGTTGCCACTTTGTGAAACCATCTTTTCTGAACTGTTGCCAACCCAATCGGACAATAGGATCAAAGCGTTAAATCGAAAAGAGACGGAACTACGTGACGCCTGCGAAATACGAAACGAAGAACAGTTTGAAGATTGCATGAGCTTTCTCGCACGTGACCTGCGACTGATCTCAGAAGTCGAATCAATTTCATCACAGGAAACTTTGACTAATCAACAGACATCAATATCGAACGACGCTCAAGATAAATCGTATCGATTGACTCATGACTTTTTCGTCGCGCCAATTCGACAATGGATCACGCGACGTCGCTCGCAATCAGTTGCCGGAAGGGCTCGGGTCCGATTCGACCAACTTTCTACCCAATACGAGATAAACAAGAAACGTCGCTACCTGCCTAACCCACTCGAACTGGCGACGTTTCAATTGTTTACGCGAAACCGCCACAGGACTCCGAAACAAAAAGCGTTTATGAAGGCAGCCAATCGCTATTACGCAGCGTTTTGCGCTGGCCTGGCCGTCCTGGGATTAACCGGCTGGTTTGTGGGTTTCACGATTTGGCAGTCACAGGTAGCGCAGAAGACCCGAAATGGTCTTTACGATGCGCCCACGATCGCGAAAGCAACAGAAACCATCAATCGGATGATCGAAAATTCCAAGTGGTATGCCCCGCTGCTGAAAAAAGATTCAGAGAGTCCGTCCGATAGAATTGCTGCCCGTTCCAGCATTGCGCTGGTAATGATGGGGGAGGACTGTGAACATTATTTACGTATCGCTTTGCTGAATATCGGCGGCGCTGCGAACCATGATTTCGGCCTTTACGAACAAGCGATTGCTTGTGCAGAAGCTGATGTAGCCACCGAACTGATCGATCATGCAATAGCCAAACTCGAAGACCTGAAGTCTGATGCACGACTTGCTTCTCTGCAAATCCGATTTGGAAAAAGCGATGAGGCGATTCGACTTCTGGCTACGACGCAAAGCCCTGACTCTCGCACAGCGTTTACAAATGCATTTGTCCATTGGCATGCCCCTTTGGACGAGTTTATTGACCTTGTTCCAAAAGATGCTTCTGCAGAAGTCCTTTTTGGAATATTCGAAGCGTTGACGTTCGTGGACCAAGGGTCAATTCTCAAATATGAAGAAGAAGTATCTGCCTTCGCGAAAGAAAAATATGCTGCCGCGACTGACACTGGACTGATTTTGATGATTGAGCATTGCCTGCGAGTTCAAAATCTGGTGCTGGAAGACGTCGAGCAAAGGCCAATCGATGGACGGCGACTTGAATGGGGCGGAACAACTGCAAACATGGTGAAATTGAGCGGTGGCCGACTAGTGCCGCATCAGGAGGCTCGCGCAGGCGATGAAAAAGGGCCGATTACCATTGGACCGTTTAGTGTCAGCTCAACCGAAGTAACCGTTGGCATGTTTTGGCAATACGTTCAACAACTGCCTAATGATCACTACACTCGGAAACTTGTTGAACAACGAGATTGGTGGGGCGACCCGACATACGACAATACCGCGATGACACACTTGTCCAAGAAACACATTTGTGGCTATATGAATTGGCTCAGCAAAGAACATGGCAAGGACCATGCCTATCGCGAAGACCGGTCTAGTGGTGAACCGGTATTCACCAAAATCGAAGGGGCCAACGGATTCCGTTTGCTGACAATCGACGAGCACGAGTGGAGCAGCCTGACTGGAATCCAGGGGCTGAAGTATTCATGGGCTTCAGAAAATTACTATCATTCACTCAGTAATGAGGAGAAGCATGAACAGGCCAGCATGTACCAGACAATTCGACAAACGGACGGCGATGACGAAACAGAAGTAGAAAATCAGCAGGATGCAGACACCGTCAAAGCAACGATCAGAGTTGATGCGACGGCGCCCAATCGATTCGGAATCTATGAAACCACAGGCGGAGTACGAGAAATCTGTCACGGCTCGACCGGGATTTTATATTTAACCAATGGCAGTTTCACCGATAGCCTGGACGACATTCAAATCGGAGCGTTTCTACCTTGGCCCGCCCGATTTACGATTTTCCCATTCGGTTTTCGTATCGCTTGCGACCAATAACATAAGTCCAGGCACAGATTCGTGCCTGGACTTGTGTTTAAAATACTATTCGGGTTATTTCGAACCAGGGTTGTACCAGAACAACCAACATTCGTCGTAGCAATCTTCAAGTGTCGGTATGTCATCGAAACCGATATTTGCAGTACACCAATCCAGACATTGCTTCAAATATTTCATGTTGTCGTTCGCAACCATCCAATTATCGGCTGGTGTTTCAACGTCGGGACCGAATGGCGTCACGAGCTGAGGTGTGACCGAAGATTCGCTGGCTCGTTCGGCAAAATCAACAATTGCATGGCCGTCTTCGATCGTAACTTTCACTCCTTCCGGCTGAGCGTCAGCGGACGCTTGAAGGTGCGCAATGTACGACCAGTGCAGTGGCGCTAATTCGGGACCAGCCGCATGACATGTTTCGACCAACCCGTAGCTGACGAAACCAAAAATAGAAACCAAAGATGCAGTTACAACAGACTTAAACATAGGACTCTCTCTTTCAAAAAAAAACAGAGTCCCCCTTCGCTTTCCTTTATTCACAACCCGGCAGAGAAAGTCATCCGTTATTCGCACCGGGATAACCCGAGCAGAGAACGAATTCCCCTTTTCAATTTCCTTCCCTGGATTGACTGTGAATTGCAATCGCATACGAACTGAAAATCAGAGCCGTATGCAACGGCCGCTCGCGCTTTGCGAGCTCATTTCCACATCACCAGTTCGCGCAGCGCATAAAAAAAGCTGCGTCAACTAAAGTGACGCAGCTCATCGATTTTTTTTCTGTGGAAAAAGAAAACTAGTTAATAGTGTTCCACCAGAGTCGATTTTCGTTTTCTGAAATGGACACTCGGTTCACCACGCTGGCCAGAGCATTATCGATCTGCACATTTTCGAGCACGCCCCATGAATCAACCTGCACACCACCCGATGCGGTAACCATCCAGCTGCTATTGATACGAACAAAGCTGCATTGCGTAGAAACAGTTTTGGGAACCGACCATTTTGGAAGCTCGACATCATCGTTTTCGCCACTAAGGGTCGGAATCGACAGGCCGGCCGTAACCAACAGGTCATGTTTGCGGACAATAGCGGCCACAACGGCCATGTCCATGACGTTTTGCAATTCGGCGAACACAGGATCAGCATTTGCCAATTCACCAAACTTGTTTGTCATGTTCTCAGCCCATTTGGCAGCGATCGGGTGATCCTTGGCTTTACTGCCACCGGTCGTTAACGTTTCCGTCATCGCCTTGGCTCCGCTACCAGAGATTTGCCAGACGTTGCCGTCTTCGCTGCGTTTGATCGAATCGTAATGGCACTGCAACCAGAATCGTGGATCCTGTTTGAATCCTTTGCCTTTCTGCTGAGCCATTTCCAATACGCTGGGGATACCTTCGACTGCTGCGGTCTCGAAACCCATTGCCATCCGCTTCATTCGATAGTCAGCGGCGACCAGGATTTGAGCCATACGGCTGTCTGTAGGCATTCCAGTCAGTGTAATATTCTGCGGCCCCATGGCCTCTTCGATTTGCTCCTTCATCCCGGTATTGAAACCAGAATTTCGGTACAACTGGTTCAGACGCTTTTGGCCTTCCGGAGTCGGATCGATGGATACCGAAATTCCGTATTCACGATTGGCGGCGTCTGCGGTCCGCAGGGCAACAATAAAGTCCTCAAGGCGAATAACCGGTCGCCCAGTGGTTTCCCCAACAACGTTTCCTGCTTCGTCGACTCTCCAGCCTTCGCCGGGACCGCCGATCAGGATGTCACCAGTTTCGGGATTGACGATCACATATTCGATACGCTGGATACCAGCCATGTACCGCATTTCGTCAGTTAATGGAGTACCTTCGTTGGCGGCCGCATGTAACGCGGCTTCCATGGCTTTCATGGAAATCGCACGCAAGCCAGTCGATTGTTTGGCCCCTTCAGCAACCGCTTCCAGGTTATCGATGACGCGTTGCCGGTTATCGCGTTGCATGGCTTCGGTGACTTGATTCAGTACACCGTCGGGGTTGATATCAACACCACCAATATTGTTAACCGTCCCGAACTGCGCATTTGCAGAATCAGTCGCCACCAGAAAGACCACGGCCAATACCAGCGACGTGATCAAATTAAATTTGCCGAATCTGTTCGACATCATGCTTACTCCCAATTCAATGTGCCTTGCCCCAACAAGTGCGGAATCTCAACATTTCATTCGCGAATACGGTACGCAAATAATTACCTATCGCGGAAATCCGCCCTATTCCACTCTCTTTCGAAATGTGAGACTGGAAAGCAGAGAGGTTGAGATTGTAAAATGATTTTTGGCGTTGTTACCTGCCACCACTTCCTAAAATAATTGCCGATCCCTTGATCCGCAATTAATTACCGGTAACTCACCAGTAATAGTATACGCGAAAACAGCCGGAGCACGGGACCTGCAATTAGCTCGTTTCCTGATGATTCCGGGTGAATCAGCCAACACAGGCACAGGGTTTCCTGAGGAAATGGCGTTAATATCGTGTTTCGTCGGCTCAAAACTCTGTGAAAACCAGTAAATCAATCAAAAGGCGGACTCGATGTCCAATGTGGCTTATCTCGTCATTCGCGATGGAACCAAATGGTCGGACGTTTTTCGACTCATTCCTGGCAGGACCGTCACAATAGGCCGTGCCCCAACCAATCAAATCGTCATTCGCGAGGATCAGGCCAGTCGTCAGCACGCTGAGATTTTTATCAATCAGGGAAAATGGACCATCCGTGACCTGGACAGTCGGAACGGGACAGCGATCGGAGACACCCGTCTGAAAGGCGATTTTGCGCTGACTCCCGGCGACGTAGTCTGGATCGCCAAAACCAAGATGGCCTTCGTTGACGATTTGAAAGCTGCCTATTCCGGCAAAGAGGATCAACCGGGCAGTTACCAGGCCACCAGCCCCGGCCTGGAATTGGATGACCAGCCAACGGTCACGATTAACGTCAGCGAACCGGCCACCATTACCCATCGCCGCACACGCACGAAGTTCCTGGACGACAGTAACGACGTCGGCGAAGAAGAAACCTCGATACCAAAAGTCGGCCGCGCCGCCAAAACACTCTGTCGACTCGCCTTTGAATTAGCCAATCAAAAGTCGTTGAAGGATATCGCGCAACTTTCGCTTACCGGTTTATTCGAGGGTACCTCGGTCGACGCCGGCGCCGTTTTACTGGTGCCTCCCAAAAAACCGAAACAAGTCGACGCATCCAAATTGGAAATCGCCGCTTGGCGCTCCGACGTACGCCCCGAGTACCAAAACGTATCACAGTTTCTGGCGGAAACCGTCTTGAGAACGGGCGAAGCCGTGTTGGCTCGTGACATCGCCGACGACAGTAAATTGAGTATTCGTGATAGCCAGGGAAAGATTGAGGCGACGGGAGTGATCTGTGCTCCCGTGCGAGTCGCCAATCGAACCATCGGCCTGGTACACATCTATTCAACACTGCCGAACAAACAGCTTGACCCCGACGATCTCGAATTTACATTGGCGGTCGCCGAAAATATGGCATTGGCTATCCGCACCCGCCATCGCGAGCAAAAACTGGTGGAGGATCTTTCGGTCACCAGGCGGGAAATCGATCAACTGCGTGAACAACTGGGCGTCGAAAGCGAAATCGTAGGTGCCAGTGAAGCGATCCTGCAGGTCCACCAACAGATCGCTCGGGCCGCCCCCAGTAGCGCCACGGTTTTAGTGGTAGGCGAATCAGGCGTCGGAAAAGAATTGGTTGCCCGGGCGGTACACTATTCCAGCCCACGTAAAAAAGGGCCGTTCGTTTGTCTGAACTGTGCAGCGCTGTCCGAATCTCTGTTGGAAAGTGAGTTGTTTGGGCACGAGCGAGGTGCTTTTACTGGCGCGACCGAACGCAAGATGGGAAAATTTGAAGCAGCCGACGGCGGCACGTTGATGCTGGACGAGATTGGAGAGATGAGCGCTTCGATTCAGGCCAAGTTCCTTCGTGTGTTGGAAGGCCACCCGTTCGAACGAGTTGGCGGCAGCAAGGCGATCTCGGTGAATGTTCGAGTGATCGCGGCGACCAATCGTGACCTCGAAAAAATGGTCAAGGAAAAAGGTTTCCGCCGCGATCTGTTCTTCCGTTTGAACGTTGTGAAAATCGAAGTACCCGGACTGCGACATCGAAAAGACGACGTGGAAATACTCGCAGATCACTTCCTGCAAAAATTCAACGTCGCCACCGGACGAAAAATCTCCGGCTTCAGCGATGACGCCAAGGCCAAAATGCGTACGTATCGTTGGCCGGGCAATGTTCGAGAGTTGCGGAATGTCGTCGAACGTGCCGTGGTTCTGGCACGCGACACGACAATCGAAGCGGACGAGTTGATCCTCAGCACTCTGACCACGGCCAGCGAATCGCAAATGGACGTCGGTGCTTCCGGACAAGGTTTCCGCCCCATGTCGCTGGCCGAAATTGAGCGACGTCACATTCTGGCCACGCTTACCGCTTTCTCCTGGAACAAGAGTCGGACCTCGCAAACCCTGGGAATCGAACGATCGACTCTCGACCGAAAAATCAAACGGTACGAATTGGAAAAATTCAAACCGTAGACGCCCGAAGTCCGGCGACATCGGCTACGTGGGCGTAGCTGGACTCGCCAGAGTTCAGGATGCCTTGGCGATTCACTCGACACGCAACCTTTCCGGTTATATCGAACGCGCCGATCAAAAGTTGAAACCGCATATCCGAAATTGCCCCGCTCGTCGCCAATAAGGGAATACCCGGATTTCCAGACTCGTTATTTTACGGCTGGCTACGCATCGCCATCGACAAGTGCATCCGTGGTGGCCGAATAAATCGAAACAGACTCGATTTATTCAGCGCGGAATCAAATGAATATCAAATTCAATCTATTGGCATCGTTCTGCCAGGCGGCAGTTGCTTTTGCGATTCTTGTAACTTTGGGATTTGCCAATACCCAACAGGTGAATGCCCAGGGTTTTATCTTGGCACAAGCGCAAAACAACCCGGACTTGATCGCGCACCCCACCGGGTACACGGGTACCGGTGGCGTGCTCAACATTTCCGTTGGAATTGACCCAACCAGCTTGCACGCTATGGAGATGTTTACGTCTGTTCAAAATGTCGTAAACACCTGGAATGGCCTAAACGTGACGACCAATAACCTGCAATTTGGTTTGATCGCAAATAACGAGGCTGATTTCGAATCAACGCTGCTTCACGAATTTGGTCACTCGCTTGGATTGGCACACGTAAATATTAGTTCCGATGTCGGAGTCGACCCCGGCGACACGAACTACTCAAACACCAACACAGGAGCCAATGGCGTTTTCGATTTCAATCCGGGTGCCGATGGCATTATTGGTTCCGCCGATGATATTCGCGGCGACGATGTGAATTTCAATTTCTTTGAGATAGGCGTCAACAATCCGTTTACGATAAATCCAATCGTCGATTCCACGACCTACTCGAATGACCTGGCTGATTTGCCGGCCGGTGACAACTTCGTGGCCAACGGCGATCGGGATGTGGCCGCAGCCTTGGGATTTGCCAACACCGAGGCAGTCATGCAGCAGGGAGCCCTGTTTGGCGAAGTCCAGCGCACCTTAACCGCCTCAGACGT
>CAZPOL010000030.1:0-18080 GCA_964588195.1 uncultured Pirellulaceae bacterium
AAGGTGTCTTTTTCTTGCCCATCTCGGTTCACTTTTGATTGGTTTGATGATCGCATTGGGTTTCTGCCGCCTGAGGTTCAAGTGCTGGTCAGTTAGCACGTGCTATGATATTAGCACTTGTGCGGGATAGCAAGTACGAATCTTGAAACTTTTGTTGAGCTTTTGACCAGCGAAAGAAAAAAGTGTGATCGGTGTTGGGTTCGAAAAGGCGAGGTTCCCGGCAAGCCGACGAAGAGTGACGTCATTCAACACGCGCGCAGCAGCGAACGTTGCTATGTTCTTCGGGAGAAAAACCACAAAAAGAAGCGAGACGTACACTGCCAAGAAACAAAATTGGACAGCGGTCGCCGATGCGTGGCTGGCTGGAAGGATCTGCGGTTCTTCCCGATCGAAATTTCGATCAAAGAAGAATCGTTTGCGAGATCCCAAAACGGCTTGCTGCGTCGTCGGAAACTGTTAAGGTTCACAAGTATCAACGGTTAACTTGAAACCATGGCCCTATTCTTCGTGGAATTGCCTTTTCATCAAGGGCCGCACCGAATTTTGAAACGTTGGTTTATTACGTCGTTATTATCGAGGGCTTCAAGGCGTCGGAAGAGAATGAACGAGATTGAGTCCACAGATGAGAATCCTGTACCCGTTCCGGCGGAAGGATCCGAGACGCCCGAGCTTCCGAAGATCATCAGCTTTGATACGCTGTCACGCTGTGGTGACGAGATATGGATCGAAAACAACGGGCAGATCTATCGCCTGAGACGGACTCGCCAGGGAAAGCTGTTGCTGACGAAGTAGCGTGATTGGCCTCTGCTATTGAATGCTGCCTGAGATCAGGCTGCGGCGCTCACGTCCCCGGATCGAATGGAGAGCGTTGGATTCGATTGACTGACCGATTCGAGTGCTACGATCGAGATGTTGTGCTTGCGTGCGTACTGCAGCATTGCAGGTTGGTCCAGGATGATCGTCTTGTGTGCTTCGATTGCCAGGACTGAACCGCCGGCCTCCTTAATCGTTTGCAATGTGCCGACTCCGACCGTAGGCACATCGAAACGCATGTCTTGTTTCGGCTTGGCGACTTTGACTACGGTGAAGCCACCGGCAGGACACAGGTTGCCAGCGCGTCGAATACACTCGTCGGTTCCCTCGACAGCCTCCACGGCCAACACCGCCCTGCCCTTCACGACGACGCTTTGGCCAACATCCAGACCACCCATTTGTTTGGCCAGATTCCATCCGAATTCGATGTCATGTTGCTGGGCGCGAGAAGGAGATTGTTTTGTCAACTGGCCAGGGCTTACCAGCAGGTCTGGTGCAAAATCTGTTGCAGGCACGATGTCGACTCCGAACGAGTTAAATAATTTGATGGCGGTCAACAACATGTTGTCGTCGTTTCTGTCTTCAGTCTTCATAAAGAACTGATTGAAGAAGTGCCTGGTGAAAGCCAGGTCGGGCATCTGTCTGAGCCATGCGAATTTCTGGAACAGCAGTGTCTTGAAGATCTTGCCAGCCATCGTGGCACGAGTGACGCCACAGCTGCGAAAGAACTTTGCCTGGTGACCAAGCTTGGCCAGCCCGAGCGGTTTGTAGTGGGCACTCAGCGGACGCAACAACGCTTCGTTGGCATGGTTACGGACGCCCACACAACAGACATTGATCCCTTGCCCGTGAAGTTGCCGGGCAATTTCTACAGGGTAGTCACCCCAGCCGGCGATCAGCCCGATTGTTTCTGCCATGATTTGTCTACGCGGCTTTTCGGTCGTTGTTTTGGTCAGCGTTTTCGTTGGCAATTGGAATCGTAGCATCCGTCGGTTGCTGGCCGTTTAGTGATTGCAGCTCGGCAATCTGTTCTTTCTGCAGTTTCAGTTGCTTGCGAATCTCGGGCAGCTTGCCAACCAGGGAAATCGTCTGGAATTGCTCGCGGGCGGGTTTGCAGGGCGAACCAAAGTAAGTTCCCTTGGCTAAATCGCTCATGACACCCGATTGAGCACATAGCAGAACGTCGTCTGCGATCACGATATGATCTCCGATTCCGACCTGGCCGCCCATAACGACGAACTTGCCGGTTTCCGAGCTGCCGGCAATTCCGACCTGGCTGCAAAGTAAGTTGTGTTCGCCGATTTGACAGTTGTGTCCGATTTGCACCTGGTTATCCAGCTTGCTGCCGATTCCGATCCGAGTCGTGCCAAATGTGCCACGGTCGATTGTCGTGCCGGCGCCGATTTCAACGTCTTCTGAAATTTCAACGTTGCCCAGTTGAACGCCTCGCTGATGCCCGTTTTCGTTCGAGTCGTATCCGAAACCGAAGGCACCAATCACGGCGTTGGCGTGAATTGTGGTTCGATCGCCAACGATTGAGTTCTCGTACAACACGGCTCGCGGAAAGATCGTCACATCGTTTCCAATTTGGCAGTTTTCAAGAATGCAAACGCCGGGGTAGAGCGTGGTGTTGTCGCCGATGGAAGTGCCTTCGCCTATGAAAACACCTGGATAGATGTTTACGTTCTTGCCGATAGACGCAGTCTCGCTGATGACCGCTTGTTCGCTAATTCCAACGGCAGGTCGATTGACTGGCGGTCGAATATGGTTGGCGATTTTGGTGAAGGCTTGTTTGACGTTGCTGCAAGTGATGATCGGCATGTCGTAATCGAATCCGAACCCGGATGTCGAGTCATCGACGAGAGCGGCAGAGGCTTGGCAGGAATTCAATTTCTTGCAGGATCTCTTGTCGACTGCAAAAGTCAGGTCGCCAGCGCGAGCGCCTTCAATCGTTTCGACGCCGGTGATTTTTGTGCTTGAGTCGCCGAGGATTGTTCCGTCAACGAGTTTGGCAATTTGTTCCAATGTCATCATTTCGCAGGCATCCTTTCCTGATCAAACGACTTTCCCGATCAATATACGTCGAGTTTCTCGTGGACCCGCCTGGTCCAAACTGACTCGCATTTTTGGGGTGTGGAATAGTAGTGCAAGCACGGTTTCGACCCAAGTCCGATTTGGACGAAAGCGGAGCGATTTAGAAAAAAATTCGCCCGGTAATCTGATTCACGATTCGTGCAGCTGGAACGACGATTTACACAAGGCATCCATGGCCGTTGCCGGAGATTCGTCGCTGGTCGCCGCTCTGATATGACTGCTTTCGCATGCAGCTTCGCTAGCGGACGTTCAGCGGGATCTTGTAATCGACGCTGTTTAGCAGGCTCCACCAGACGTCTTGCAGAGCGATTCGCTGGTCATCGCTGCTTTCCAGGATGAGAGTCGCTTTGCGAAGCTCGTCATCGGAAGCGGATCGGCTTAGGGCAGCCTGAACAAGGTGCTGGATCTTTTGTTCAGCATTCATTTCACTAGCCGCGATCAGGTCCAGATGTCTGGAGATGGCCGGCGTGGTCGCCCACTGGCTTTCTTTGGTTGGCAGGAACGGGTGAATGAACTGAGGCCGTTGGTCCTGCAGGGTGTTATCGATTCTGGCCAGCAGTCCAGCGGACATTGCCTGTTCCACGTTACCGCTGGTGTAGGCTCTGGCAACGATATCGAGCGACTGAATCGCCGATCGCCGGTTTTCCAATCGCGAGTAGAAGACGTTGAACTTGGGAGCGTCACCCAGGAAGGGGTTGTTCGCAGCCAGCTGCTCATCCGATGCGACTTGAACAGCGAACGCATTCGAGGAAACGATTGAGGATACCAGCCAGGCAACATCAAATTCGTTGGCAGCAAATTGCTCACCAATGTCTTTGCGAAGTTCAGCCATGTCCTCAGTGATGTTGCCGTCGATGCCCGACAGTGGCATGTTCAACAAGCTGGTCCAAACATGTTCGACCATCGTCTCCCGGAACTGATTGGAACTGGCGATGTTGGTGGCCAACTCGGTTCGTCGATCGACTTTGGCAACGAAGCCATTTGTTTCAGGTTTGAATTGTCCGAATTGAGGGAAGGCCTCAAACTCGTTCCCCGCAGCATCCTTGTACTTAAAAGCGGCTTCGACTTTGCCCTGTCGACCGAGCGGCAGGAAGTTACGGTTGTAAACGTTGAAGTGTTCGCCGGATCGGCTGATTTCCAACTGGGCGAAAAAGGAGTGCAGCTGGAAGAACTCTTGCTGAGTCGACGCGACGGTTCCTTCGCCAAACGAGTTGTGGCACTGCTGGCATTGGCTTTGTTGACCGAGGAAGGTCCGCGAGATGTGAGCCGTCGACAACTGGGGAGTGCCCAATCGTTTTCGTAGCCCGACAAGGTAGCTGGTCGCCGGGTTGAATTCGGGCTCGTTGGAAGCGGTGGACCCCACAGCGGAAAGCAGCCGATAAGCGGTTTCGTCGAGTGGCTTGTTTTGTGCCAGCGACTCAGTGAGCAATTCTCGAGTGCCAAGCATGTCGGCATCCGAGGTTTCCATCGAAGGACTGATCCCCAGCATCTGCCAAGCCAGTAAGCGGCCCCAGTGCTGGTTGAACTCGGAACGAAAATCTGGTGAATCGAGTAAGAGTTTAACCAGGTCGGCACGGATCAATTCGTCTGATTTGTTTTGTGCAAGGACCGTTGAGAACTCGTTCAATTCATCCGCATTCAATGGTCGACCAAGCAGGCGGCTCGCCAAGCGGTTGACCCATATATCCAGATCCAACGGGGCCGCTGCAGTTTTGTTGGTTGTTTCGGCAGCCCATGCGTCGTACAGGTGTTGGTTGATTTGCCGCGACATGTCTAACGAAGATTTGGCAGCGACGTTGACCGTTCTTTCACGAACGAATTCGCCGGGCAACACGATGGCGTCCATGTCTTCAGGCACGTCATCACGCTTCGCAATCTCTGGCGGTTGTGTACCGTCCTCTGTTCCATTGCCGGGGCGTTGTTCGACTGGCGGGTTGCGAACGATCTCTGGCTGTTCGTCAGGAGTGCCTGGGTTGGATTGATCGTCGGGACGTTGCGAATCGAGATCAGCGACATCCGCACCAGAAATAGCGCCGTTGTTGTTCGCGATTTGATTACTGTTGGCTTTGTACAGGACTGCGAAGCCGATCGCCGAGACGACGGCAATCGCGGCGGCAGTTGCGAATATGGGAGACCAGTTAAAGGTTTTTGTTTCTGCGGCAGGCACGCCCTTTGAATTCGTGGCGACCGGTTCAAGCGTTTGCCCGCTCTGTTTGGTTGCTAATTCGGCGGCAGAATCTGTCTCCGATTGCAATTCGAATTCGGGAGCAGCAACTGGATAGCCCAGCGTCTTTTGGACGCTTTGCACATTGCGCAAGATCTCCTCACTCGACCGTTTCGGTCGATCCTGGTTCAACATTTCATCGAGAAATGTATCAAGGATTTTGTGTTGAGGATCTTTCACAGGCTCTTCGTTTTTCTTTCAATGCACTCCCGTAATCGGGCTTTGGCACGTTGCATCAGGTTCTTGGCACCATTCTCGGTGATCTCGAGGTTGAGTGCAATTTTATTGCGAGACAATTTGTCTCTAAATCTCATTTCCAGGGCCCACCGTGACCGTTGGCTCAGTTTCTGCATACAGCCGGTTAGGGCTTCCAGATAATCATCACCATTTCCATCGGACATCAGCTCGCACCAAACCCGTTCAAATTTCTGAATATCCTCGACCGCGACCACTTTTCCGGCCCGGCGTTGCATCGAAATAAACAGGTTGTGTGCGATGCGACGAAGGTACGCCGCCGTTGCCACATCGTCATAATACTTGAACGGTTTCTGAAGTACCTTCAAGAACGTGTCCTGGACAAAATCATCCGCTTGAGAAGCATCGCAACCCAACGCTCGCAGGTATCGCCACAATCCCTTCTGATGTCGTTCAATCAGTTCAGCAGGATCGAGATCCGCCGATGAGATTGGGTCTTGCTTGGACGAAGCGGACGATTTCATTAACACGTCTGATGGAAGAACGAACGAACGCGGTCAGGTGTACTCAGTGGTCCCCGAATTACCTGCAAATGGCTTGTTTACCACTTTTTTGGGGGAATTCAGCTACTTTTTTGCCGTTTAGGAGGGGGAATCACACGTTGAGGCCAATGGCCTGAAACCTGCCTCAATGGTAGCACAGGAACTGGCCAGTACAATGTACGCGTTTTTGAGCAATCGACCACAATTTTTGGCGGCTGATCGGTTAGGTAGCGGACGTTTTCCTCAGATTTATTAGTCGCCACGACAAAGCCAGAACGTCCGTTGCCATGCGACAGCTGAGCAGCCATCAGCATCAATACAGGCTCGAAGCATCAATACAAGCACGAAGCATCAATACAAGCACGACGCGCAAGCGAGTGGTTCATCCGTACACCGCGATTCCATCATTGCGGCACCAACGAACATTTCCTCTAAACCCACACTATCCAGTTGGCGCGGGCATCTGAGTGCCTGCATTGCCACCAGTCATGTCGGGTAGACGCAGTGCGCCATCGGTCAATTTTCGGTTACTCGATTCGGCATTCAGAATCGTGCGCTCTTCGATTTTGTCGACGCCATCTGCCGTGATCGAAAGCAAGCCTGATTCCTCTCGCTGAATCAGGTTCTTTTCACGGAAATACCAGAGGTGAAAATTCAGGACGTCCTCGGGGATATCGAAAGCCTGTTCCAGAGTCGCGACGCCAACGCCGGGATTCTTCATGTCGCGCTTTCGCTTCGCGTAGAACAGCGTCAGAATCTTGTGGCGATCGTGCGTATCCGATTCTGCAGATCGGGATTCGTTGACAAGATCGGCCGTTTCACTTTTTTGCGAATTCAACTCGATGTCATACGCCGCGCGGGCCACAGGGTCCTTCAGCGTTTCGTAAGCCTCGACAATGCCGGTAAACCGCTGCACATCACCCGATTCTGCAACGTCGGGATGAAAGCGTTTTGCCAGGAACCGAAAAACTCTTTCAATCGTGTACGAGTTAGCCTTGGGGCTGACCTCAAGAACCTCGTAATAGTCGACTAGTTGTGAATCTGACATGGTTTGCTTGCTCGTGAGTTTTTTGCCAGGTAGCGCCGCTCAACCGCCTTGAACAGCATGCGTATGTGATATCGAATCGTCTTCGCTCTGGAAGGCCCAACGAATCGGTTGGAATTTCCAGAAAGAGGACTTGGAAGGGTAGGTCACCGAATCCTCAAAAAAAGCTGAACGGCTTGGCAGCGGCCGAAACGAGATTGGAATTTGGCGACCATCAGACCAATTCTGCGGAATTTCCGGATTTGACAGTTTGCAATAGGCCAGCAGAAGGTTCGCCCGCTGGAAAACGGACGTTGGCGTTCATTTAGTTTCCCCTTTGGTTAAGTGGCACAAAAACATAGACTGGAAGGTTTGCCAAATCAGCACCGGACGTTCCCCCGGAATACAGCGTATTTGCACGGACTGCACCCAAGATTCGCCAACGTCAGCTAATGCCAGCCTCAGACATCGTTATTAAAGGCGCCCGCGAGCACAATCTTCGCGACGTCGACTTGATCCTGCCTCGAAACCAGCTGATTTGCCTGACGGGCGTTTCCGGAAGTGGTAAGAGTTCCCTGGCCTTTGATACGGTTTACGCGGAAGGCCAGCGTCGATACGTAGAGTCGCTTTCCAGTTTCGCTCGCCAATTCCTGGGCCAAATGCCCAAGCCAGACGTCGATTTGATTTCCGGCTTGAGCCCTTCGATTTCGATTTCCCAAAAGAGCTCGGGCAAAAACCCACGCAGTACCGTCGGCACGATCACCGAGATTTACGATTACTTGCGAGTTCTATTCGCTCGGGTCGGCACCGGTTACTGCCCACGCTGCAATAACGAGATCACCGCTCAGACGACCGACCAGATTATCGGCACGATCTTGCAGATGGAAAAAGGGACGGGCTTTGCCGTGTTGGCTCCGGTCATTCGAGGTCAAAAAGGCGAGCACAAGGATCTGTTCGGCGATTTGCAGAAACGAGGTTACGTTCGCGTCCGCGTCGACGGTGAAATCGTGCTGCTCGGTTCCGAGATCGAACTCGACCGCCAGATGCGTCACGACATCGAGGTAGTGGTGGACCGGTTGAAGGTCGAGTCGTCCGTTCGCGGTCGACTTTCCGAAGCCGTCGAGTCGGCACTGAAGATTGGCGATGGCAGTTTGATCGTCGCCATCGACAACGAGGGCGTCAAAGAGAAGAAAAAGAAATCGGATGCCAAGCCTGACGATTCAGAAAAACTGAAGAAGCGTGGCAAGAACTCGATTGAGGGTGATCGGATCTTTTCGGTCGACTACGCCTGTTCACCGTGCGGGATCAGTTTCCAGCCTCCCACGCCTCAACTCTTTAGTTTCAATAGCCCGCAGGGAATGTGTAGCGAATGCGGTGGCATGGGGCACCTGTATTCGTTCGACCCTGAATTGCTGATTCCTGACCCGAAGAAGTCTTTCAAAAAAGGCTGCTTCGAAATCCTTGGGACGTGGACCGACCTGGGACGCTGGCGTCGGCACATTTACGAGGGACTTGCCGAGACGATCGAACGCCAATGGGAATTGCCGGAAACGACGTTGCTGGAGACGCCGTGGGAAGATCTCAGCAAACGTCTGCAAGACGTTCTGTTATTCGGAACGGGCGAGCTGCACATCACGTTTACCTGGCGTGGCGGTCAGTCGCCGATGAAATACGGTGGCAAGTTCGAGGGCATCATTCCGGAACTGAACGGCCGTTACCGCAACGCCAAGAGCGCTCCGAAACGACGGCAACTGGAAGCGTTCATGAACACGATCCTGTGCGGAGCGTGCGAGGGCGAGCGACTGAACCGGCAAGCTCGAAACATCAAGCTGACCACCAACAGCAAACAGTTCAAGGACGACCCAGTTCGCTCGCTGCCTCAAATCTGCAACTTGGCGGTCAGCGACGCGCGAGAATTCTTCTCAGGACTAACACTGGACGCAACCGGTAAACTAATCGCCTCGGATGCGTTGAAAGAGATCCGCAACCGACTTGGCTTCCTGCTGAACGTCGGGCTGGAATACCTGTCCTTGAATCGGACCGCGCCGACGTTGTCGGGTGGCGAGTCGCAACGGATTCGCCTGGCCAGCCAAATCGGTTCCGGCCTGGTCGGTGTTCTGTACATTCTGGATGAGCCTTCGATCGGCTTGCACGCGCGAGATAATGACCGCCTGATTGAAACTCTGAAACATCTGCGAGACCAAGGCAACACGGTGTTGGTCGTCGAGCATGATGAGGACACGATGCGGGCCAGCGATTACATGATCGACTTTGGTCCGGGCCCCGGCGTGCGAGGCGGACACGTCGTCGCCGAAGGTCCGCCGTCCAAAGTTGCCAAGGTCAAGGAAAGCGTCACGGGCCAATTCCTGGCGGGCCAGTTGACAATTGACGTTCCGGACGAAAGAAGGAAACCGGATCCAGAACGTCAAATCCGCATCCTCGGTGCTCGTCAAAACAATCTGAAAAACGTCGACGCTTCGATTCCACTCGGTACCTTTTGCTGCGTCACCGGTGTCTCGGGCAGCGGCAAGAGTTCGCTGGTCAATGACATTCTGCGTGAATCGCTGTTCGAAGATCTGAATCGAGGCATCGGCGAACCCGGTCTGCACGATTCGATCGAAGGCGTCGATTTACTGGACAAGTTGATCGCCATCGACCAGTCGCCAATCGGACGCACGCCTCGGTCAAACCCCGGCACGTACATCAAGGTGTTCGATGAAATTCGAAAACTGTTTGCGCAACTGCCAGAATCGAAACGTCGTGGATTCGCGCCGGGTCGATTCAGTTTCAACGTTAAAGCGGGGCGCTGCGAGGCTTGCGAAGGCAATGGCTCGAACAAACTGGAGATGGATTTCCTGGCCGACGTCTGGGTGACCTGCCCGATCTGCGAAGGGAAACGTTTTGACCGCGAAACCTTGCAGGTGAAGTTCAAGGATTACTCGATCGCCGACGTTCTGGAAATGGACATCCGCAAAGGGATGGAGGTCTTTGAAAACATCCCCAAGGTCTACAACAAGTTGACGACATTGGCCGCTGTCGGACTGGACTATCTGCAAATCGGCCAGCCTTCGCCGACGCTGTCGGGTGGCGAGGCCCAGCGGATCAAGCTGGCCAGGGAACTGACGAAAAAGAGTACCGGTAAAACGTTGTACTTGCTGGACGAACCGACGACCGGTTTGCACTTCGCCGACATTCAGATGCTGTTGAAAGTGTTGCAGAACTTTGTCGAGCAAGGCAACACCGTGCTGGTCGTGGAACACAACCTGGACGTGATCAAGACGGCGGACTGGATTATCGACATTGGACCGGAAGGCGGAGCGATGGGCGGTCGTATCGTCGGCCAGGGGACTCCGGAAACGATCGCCGGGATCAAAGAATCGTATACCGGTCGAGCGCTGGCCAAGACGCTAGGTATCGACACGACCAAAGAAGAGAAAACAGTCGCTGCGGACACGAAAAAGAAGCCGCTGGAATTGGCGACTCATGTCGATGTTCGCGGGGCGGCCCAACACAACCTGCGCAAAGTCGATGCGGCGATCGAACGAGACAAAATGACCGTGTTCTGTGGGCCCAGTGGTAGCGGTAAAAGCTCGCTGGCCATGGACACAATCTACGCCGAAGGTCAGCGCCGGTACGTCGAGAGCCTCAGTTCGTACGCGCGGCAATTTGTGAACCAGATGCCAAAGCCAAAGCTCGATCACATCGAGGGGCTGTCGCCGGCGATCGCCATCGAACAAAAGAATTTCGGTAGCACCTCGCGAAGTACCGTCGGCACCGTCACCGAAGTCTACGACTACCTGCGGATTCTGTTCTCGCGATTGGGAACGCCGTACTGTCCCGATTGCGATCGCAAGATCGGTACGCAAACGCTTGATCAAGTCGTCGATCGAGTGATGGACCACGACGAGGGACAAAAATTATTGTTGATGGCTCCGGTTTCGCTGGACGGTTCGCAAAACTGGCCTGCCTTGTTCGACGAAGTCCGCGCCGCTGGTTTCATTCGTGTCCGAGTCGACGGCACGACGTACGGTATCGATGAGGTGCCTTCGATCGACAAACGGAAACGACACGAAGTCGATGTCGTCGTCGATCGAATCATGATCAGCCAGAAATCGCATTCGCGAATCGCGGATAGTGTTGAATCGGCGTTGTCTCTGGGCAAGGGCGTAATTCGCCTGGCGTATCCGAATGACAAAGTCGACGAAAAACGCTGGCGTGTTGTGCGGCACAGCCAACATCTGGCTTGCGATAAATGCAGTCGTAGTTTTGAAATGCTCTCGCCGCATAACTTTTCATTCAACAGCACGCTGGGATGGTGCAAGGAATGCGAAGGGATCGGAACGCAGATCGGTGCCAATCCGGAAATACTGTTGAACGGCGAACACCTGTCGCTACGTGACAACGCGGTCAACATTTGGCCAAACAGCAACGAGAAATTAGCCAAGGCGATGTTGAAGGCTCTAAGCGAACAAGCCGGCTTGCCTGTCGACACCCCTTTCGACCAACTCGATTCCAGAGCGCGTCGCCTGGTGTTTTACGGCACGAGCGACCGCTGGTTCACGGCCTCGGTGCCCGGATCCAAAAAAGACTTCACCTTGCCACCGGACGGTTTCGAGTTTCGATTCCAGTATCACGGCCTCTATCCGGCGTTGGCCGACACGTCGAAATTGTCAGCCGGTTTGCGAGCACGTTTGCAGAATCTGATCGACACCGTGGAATGCGGAGTATGTGGCGGCAGTCGCTTGCGAGACGACGCAGCGGCCATGAGATTCAAAGACCATTCGATCGACGGCCTGTGTCGCATGCCACTGGGTGTGCTGCAGAAAGAGGTCGCTGGCTGGAAAATGAATACTCGCGAGAAAAAAATCGCTGGCGAGATTATTCGCGAGGTCACCAACCGAATTGATTTCCTGAATGACGTAGGGCTGACCTATATCACGCTGTCTCGTGCCGCCGCATCGTTGTCCAACGGCGAATCGCAGCGAATCCGGTTGGCCGGGCAATTGGGAAGCGGACTCTGCGGAGTCCTGTACGTGCTGGACGAACCAACGATCGGCTTGCACCCTCGCGACAACACGCGATTGATCAACGCCCTGCATCGCCTGCGTGATCTGGGCAACACGTTGTTGGTGGTTGAACACGACCGGGAAGTTATCTCCGAAGCCGATGCCATTTGTGACTTTGGGCCGGGTGCCGGATCCCAGGGTGGCCAGATCGTGGCGGTCGGTGATCCGGAATCGATCAAGAAACGACGCGGCTCAGTTACTGGTCCCTATCTAAAAGGAAAACGGGCGATTCCGATTCCGAATAATCGCCGACCAGCTTTTGCCTCGGAAGCAGAAAAGAAGGCTGCCAAAAAAGCGAAGAAGACACCAATCGAGGCCCGCTCTCTTTCAATCATCGGCGCTCGCCAAAACAACTTGAAGGGAATCGACGTGCACATTCCGTTGCAAACCCTGACCGCCGTTACCGGCCCCAGTGGTTGTGGCAAGAGTTCACTGATCAACGAAGTGCTGTACAACTCGCTGGCCAGTCGTTTACATCGTGCGTCGGCGAAACCTGGCAAACACGAAACGATTCGCGGCATCGAATACATCGACAAAGTGATTCGCGTTGACCAGCAACCGATCGGCAACACGCCGACGTCCAACCCGGCGACGTACACCGGTGCCTTCGATTTGATTCGCACACTGTTCGCTCAGTTGCCTGAATCAAAACTGCGCGGCTTTACGCAACGTCGATTCAGTTTCAACGTGCCGGGTGGTCGTTGCGAAAAATGTGCCGGCAATGGACAGATTTGTATCGAGATGCATTTTCTGCCCGACGTTTGGGTCAAGTGCGAGGCCTGTGATGGCAAGCGTTACACCGAAGAAACTCTGGGCGTCAAATTCCATGGACAGTCGATTAACGATGTTCTGGAAATGACCTGCGGCAACGCCGTGAAACTGTTCGCCAACGTTCCCAAGGTCGCTCGGATCCTGCAAACACTCTGCGACGTCGGACTCGACTACCTGACACTGGGACAATCGGCGCCGACACTGTCCGGTGGCGAAGCACAGCGTGTCAAACTGGCCTCGGAACTATCGCGTCCCGATACCGGAAACACGTTGTACTTGCTGGACGAACCGACGACCGGTCTGCACTTCGATGACTTGGCCAAGCTTTTGAAGGTGCTGCACCGTCTCGTTGACCTGGGCAACACTGTCGTACTGATCGAGCACAACACGGACGTCATCAAGTCGGCTGACTGGGTTATCGATCTTGGACCCGAGGCTGGACGTGACGGTGGTGAACTTGTCTTCGCCGGGACGCCGGAGGATCTGGTCGCTCATGCCACCAGTGTTGAAAAAGCGAACAAGCCAAAGGCAAAAACCGCGAAGTCCAAACCGACGAAAAAGAAGGTCGCCAAAGCGTCGCCTGGAATGACAAGCTACACCGGGCTAGCGATGGTCGAAATGCTGGAGGCAGGCCCCTACAAGAAACGTCCGACCTACAAGCCAACGCCTTTGCCGTCCGTCAAGGAAGAGCAATTGGACCTGGCGGATATCGGTAGCGGCACGAAAATGCCGTGGGAAGCCGACGGCCGGACCTGGCACACGAAGACCCGGGTTGGTCGCAGTGGGAAGGCTGTGAAATGGAGCGGTGACTTGTTGGCCAAAGTCGTTGACTACATCGAAGCCAATGGCCAGTGGAGTGACACGGATTGGAACTCGCGTTCTGTCGTGGAGATTGCCGCGAAGAAGAAAAACACAGGCTGGTTTTTTCACGCGTTGACGGGTGAGACCTGGTTGTTGAAGTTGAAGTTCCGTTGCCGCAAAGGCACGTTCAAACGGAACGATCTACAACAAAAAATAAATTTGCCTACCGCTAATCAGATGGATGAACTGCCGATCTACGGCAATCAACCGCGAGTCAAACTTTCCAACCAACGCGGAATTTGGCAAGAGGTCGAAATCCATGCCCACAGCCTGGAAGAAATCGACATCCCCGAATTTTGGAAAATCCTGGACACCGCCATCGCCTCGTTCCAGCAAAAGGAAGAACGCATCGAGCAGAAGATCGACGATCATATGCCGTGGACCAAGCTCGGGCAAAAATGGCACTTCATGCGGAAGGGTTTTGCACCCGGCAAGAAGGTCAAATGGGACGTCGAGGTGCTGGAGGAAATCTACGAATTACTCCAGCGTGTCGCGCCGGAAGGACAATTCCTTTGGAATAACAAACAGGTCGTGCATGTGTTTGTGCCGGATCAAAAGGAGCCTTGGGCCAGCATCCAGACGAAAAAAGTTGATTCGGTATGGTTGCAGTTAACCGGGCCCGCCGGACAGGTACCGCTGGGCAGGATCGCCGAAATCGGACAAGAGCCGGTCGTAAAAGTTTTGGACGACGAACGGGAAGCAGTTCGCTTGACTTTCAAGACAATCGACGAAGTTCAAAGCGGTGACCTGGAAGAATTCCTGATCGAACACCGCGGATTGCTTTCGGTATAAGTGGATCTGAAATCTAAAATTTCAAATCCTGAATCCTCAAATCTTAAATCTCAAATCTTAGATCAACATGAACTCTGCTGCCGACGAGCGACTAATTCCACCCACCATGCTGTATCGCTTCGCCCTGCCCTGCCGCAAAGCGACGACCAAGTGGGCGGCGAAGACCGGAATTGATCTGAGCGAAGACTACATCTTGCCTTCGCTGGCCGTGCTGGATGGCCAGCATCGCTTTGCCGATATTCGGGCGGCGTGGAGCGAAGAGGGGCTGTACTTCAACGTCGACATTTCGACCAAGCAGCAATCCGTCTGGTGTCGCGAGACTCAATTGATTGACAGCGACGGCTTCCAGGTTTGGGTCGACACACGGAACACTCACAACGTGCACCGGGCAACGCGTTACTGTCACTGGTTTCTGTTCTTGCCGTCCGGTGGCGGCTCCAAAAAGAACACACCGATCTCGTCGATGTTGCGAATTAATCGCTCCAAAGACGATCCCAAAACGTTGAACCAGGTGAAACCCCGTATCGTCGCCAAGGAAAAAGTGGGTGGCTACACTTTGTCGACTCACATCCCCAAACAAGCACTCGATGGCTGGAATACAGAGGAACACACACGGATCGGATTCAACTACGCGATCATGGACCGTGAACTCGGCAATCAAACGCTGGCCGTTGGAACCGAGTTTCCAATTAGCGAAGATCCAAGCTTGTGGCAAACGCTGGAATTGGTGCTGTAAAGCCAGGCTGCAAAAGCACCGTGCCTTATCAATGCCTCATCGATCCCTATCGAATAAAAGGCTCGAATAACCGTCGGCGTGTGAGCTTGCCGTCATTCAAGGACCAGTCATAAAAGTGGCCAATGACGTTTTGTCCTTGAAGCTTTTGCAATGTACACGGGTTGGCGTATTGTCTGAGGTGATTCAATACGGCTTGATCGCTGCCTCCAAAATCGTCTTTGTACCATTTGAAGATTTTGGAAAGACGCACGCCAAAGACACCACTACGAATCGCTCTGCCAGAGTTAATAAAGTCATACGCTGCGCTGTTAAGTCGCTCGTCCAGATTCGCCGCCGTCCAGGCCTGTGGCGCTAGGTTCGGACATCCAAAGGAAGCGCAGTTGAGGGCGTAGTGGATTCGCGGGTCCTTCCAAACCGGTCGCACAATTCCGCTTTCGATATCGTTCAGCGATAGCGGTGTGCCCAGTACGTTCACCGATCCCGGGTCATCAAACGGTCCAACGAAATCAGTGAGCTTCGTTTTGACCTGACGGATCGAGCGGATCGGATAGTTGTCCAGGACGATGTCGGCGGTTCGTGCATTGTACAGGTTGAACCAGAACGCCAATTGCTCGTCACGATTGAGCGTCCGTGTGTCAATCGATTGAAGGTATTGCAGATAGCCTTTGAGTGCGTTGCGATCTTGAGGACTGAATGCCCCGTATCGCAGCCGATTGACTCCGACCGCATCGGTTACCAGGTAACACGAAAGAAGACAGTCCCAGACCGAATGATCCACCCCGTTGAACGAATGTGGATCGTTGATTTCGAAAACGGGGTCAACCAATAAAGAATCGGGAATGCCGATAGACGATCCACCCTGAGAACCGGAACCGTTCATTGGTTGCGAGCCGGATTGAGGAAACTGGCTTGCGGAAAATGGAGCCGAATCCTGATAGATCACTCCTGGCGATCCAAATTGATTGGGAAGCGAAGAACCGGGCGAACCAAAACCGTTGGGCGAACCAAAACCGCCGGGCGCTGAAAACGTTGGCTGAGGCGTAACGAAGGAGGGCGATCCCAACGAGGGCGCGAAAGATCGGCTGCCCGAGCCTTCGACCGGCGCCGAGTTTCGACTACCTGACTGAAACGCGAGACAGGGCGAACCAGCCAGAAGAATCATTACTACCAGCAAACAAGGTTTTGGTTGTGCGATCATTGAACTCAAATTTGTTTGGTCCCGGGATCAGAATTAGAACTTCCCTCGTAGTATCGACCTCTGACCTGAAGTCTTGCAAAAGAAAGAGTTACTACCAGATCGAACCGTTTGGGTAAAAGGTCACTGGCGGGACAACAAAAAAGACCGGCCAAAGACCGGTCTTTCGTGATTCAAATTACTAACGGCAATGTAAGTCCGTTTTAGCGTGCTCGCTTAATAGCCAATCGAAGGTGGCTTGCACATCAGGAAGTCACGAGGACTGCGTGTGGTGTAGTACGGATACGCGTAGGCACCGACTGGTCCACCGCCTGCACCCGGTCCGCCAGGTCCACCCGGTCCGCCAACTGCTGGCGTGTGTGGAATGCTTCCGTAAGGTCCACCATTGCCACCGAGCAGTGATCCGATGCGACCGGCACCAAGTCCGCCACCCAAGCCACCGCGACCGATACAACCGGCACACAGGCGTCCGCCTAAACCGCAGCCACCACGTCCGCAACCCAATTGGCCGCCGGCCAGTGCGACACCGCTGCCGGCACCTGCACCCAATCCGCCGCCGATTCCGCAGCTGCCATCTGCACAGCCACCACCGCCGCCGAACACTCCAGCGCCGCCGATTCCGCAGCTGCCATCTGCACAGCCGCCACCGCCGCCGAACAAACCAGCACCGCCACCGTCACATCCGCAACCGCCACCGATGCCACCGCCGATACCAAGGCCACCGCTAAAGCGGGAACTTGCATCTCTGGTGTGAGTCAAAAAACCGGCCGACGGTTGTGAATCATCACATCCGCATCCACCAGCACATCCGACTCCGTTCAAACCGAGTCGTGAACCAAGGCCGCAAAGACCTGGTGATGCGATTGTGCGTCGTGAGCGTTTACCCAGGAAACAACCGCCACGTTTTCCGCCGCAGGCGCCACTGGCACACCCACCGGCAAGGCCACCGCCGAAACTTGCGCCGCCAGCCGAATCGCAGCCGCAACCTCCGCCAACGTAGGCGCTTCCGCCTCCGAACGAATCACATCCACCAGACGAGCATCCCATGCCTCCGCCTGTGCCACAGGAGCTGGTGGTGCAACAACCTGTAAAGCCGCTGGCCATCATGGCGATCGCGGCAACCAACAATGCTGAACGCATGGTTCACTTCCTTGTATCAAAAATTCCGGGTCGGCTCGGGAGTTACGAGAACCGAGTCTGCTTTCGTTTTTTGTTGACCAATCAGCGATATCGAATGATGAAATTCGAACCGTCTGGACTTCGAAAGAACTTGCGGGAACGTCCGAAAGAGGGTGGTCAAATCGTTGAAGATGCGAGAACCCCTCGCACCGTCAATTCGTTAATCGTCCCTGCAATTCGGAATATTGAACAAAACAGGAGAGAACGCAGAATCGGCGCAACTGGAATCCGGCTGCTTGGTAAGCTTTGACGGTCAGCCTGACTTTGAAGCCTGCTGGCCCGTATCATGACGTCAAAAATGCTGGCGATACAAGGGTTTGCCAGCATCGTTTAAGTGAGCGACTTCCGTAGAATTGGGAGGCATGACCTTGTAGGCAATGCCTGCGGCAACAATGCCAGTGATCAATAAAGTACCGCCAACCGCAATGGCGATGCCGCGAAGAGACCACTTGGCTTGCTTTCGTGAAGGCGCCGCAGAAGCCATGCCAGGTATTGAAGTTTGCATTGGCTGTGGCAAAGGTTGGTCGAACGGATCAACATCTGGCCAAGGCGATTCGGCGGGCGATCCGGCGGGCGATTCGGCGGGCG
>CAZPOL010000030.1:18180-32069 GCA_964588195.1 uncultured Pirellulaceae bacterium
CAACTCACTTGCTGTGCGCACCTTCTTGCCGCAGCGGACGCAATCAAAGCTCTTTCCGAGATGCCGGGAAGCAACCTTGTACTTCTTGCCGCATTCGCATCGAACTTGCATTGTCCCACTCAAGCCAGAAACCGCCTTCAGTCATTGACGAGTATTATCAATTCGTAGCCTACATGAACCAATTTCAAAAAAAATTCGATTCGGCAAAGAGTTTGAGAAAAAGACTCGGGATTCGCTCCATCTCTCATCAAATTTCAAAATCACCGTTTATCGGAACGCGACTCAAGTTTGGCACGGCGGTTGCTAAGTATTCTTTTGGAAGTGGTGGGCCCCACCAATTGTTAACGCAGTTGGACGGGGTCGGAACCGAGACGAGGTAGTGTCCAAGCCACTCCATTTCACGATGAAGTGGCTTGGACCAGCAATTATTTATCCTTTTACCTTGGCTTCTCGATTCCTTTGGCAGATTTATGGAGACCGGCCAAAACACCACTCAAACCCGACTGTTTCAAATTGATCGTATCAAAATAATACACCTGTTCGATTTTGATACACAAAAACAGTTTCCAAAACAATGCAACGACCGAGGCAAATCGTCCTCGGTCGTTTTTTTATGAAAATAGTCAGGCGATTTGTTTGGCCGATTCGTGGTAATCAAGCGTTACAATGTTGGCGGTGAACTTGAATGATGGCCGACCAAAACGCGATCTCGCCAAGCGAGGTCATGCAAATTGGCCTGATGTGACGAAAATTCGTTCAGGGATCGCTTTCGAATCCGGCTTGGCAATTTTGTTTGGCAGGGCTCAATCGAAGAATACAGGGCGGTAGATGCTACACGTCCATGCGACACTCACTAGAATTGTATGCTAGTCAGCCGTTTGGGCTGCTGGGGAATATGTCGGTAATCGGAAACGGATTAAATGACAGAATCACTTCTTAAGTATGGCCGTAGGGAAACCTTTCGTTCGCAAGCCACCGCGGCCACCGCGGCCAAGTCCGGTATTTGCGGAATCCGCAAATCGCTGACCATGTCGGCTTCGTTCCTGTTCGCCTGGTCGATGATCGCTGGCGTGCTAGTGGCTCAAGAAGATTCGCGTGATTGGCCGGGCTCCAATGATTCGCTCTCGCAGGTCAAAGAGATCAATCGGCTGGTCAAGGAGATGTGGACCGCCTACGAGATCGAACCGGTTCAGCCTGCCGAAGACTACGAATGGTGTCGCCGCATCTACCTGGACCTGTTGGGGCGCATCCCGACGGTCGACGAACTGCAGGAGTTCACGAATAACAAATCAGAAGATCGTTACGAACAGCTGGTCGACAAGCTGCTGGACCACGACGATTACACGGAAGAGTACTCAAGGAACTGGACCACGATCTGGACCAATTTGTTGATCGGTCGCACCGGCGGCAATAACAACAACTCCATGATCAATCGCGCCGGCATGCAAAAGTACTTGCGTGATTCGTTCGCCAGAAACAAACCATACGATCGCATGGTTTCCGAACTGGTAACCGCAACGGGTAACGTGGCGCCGGATGCCGAGTCTTTTAACGGTGCGACTAACTTCCTGATCGATAAGGTCAACGACGAAAACGCTTCGCAGGCGACCGCGGCGGTTTCCAAAATATTTCTGGGCTTGCAGGTCCAGTGCACACAGTGCCACAACCACCCGTTCAATAAATGGGAGCAGCAGAAGTACTGGGAGATGAACGCCTTCTTCCGTCAGGTTCGCGCTCGTGGCGGCCGGCGTGCCCAAATGAACGGAGCCACCAGCGAATTGGTCGATGTGGATTTCCGCGGCGAGAGTAACAACATTCAGGAAGCGGCTCTCTTCTTCGATCAACGCAATGGTGAACTGAAAGTCGCTTATCCGGTTTTTGTTGACGGCACCGAGATCGAGCGCAACGGCGAAGTCAGCCGCGTCAATCGCCGCCGCGAACTGGCCAAATTGATGATGGGCTCTGAGTACCTGGAAAAGGCGATGGTCAATCGGATGTGGGCTCACTTCATGGGCTACGGATTTACCAAGCCGGTCGACGACCTGGGACCTCATAACCAACCTTCGAATCCCGAGTTACTGGCTTATCTGGCGGCCGAATTTCGTGACAGCGGTTTTGATACTCGCCAGTTGATTCGCTGGATCGTACTTAGCCGCCCCTACGGTCTGTCCAGTCAAATGCCCAAGCCGAAACGGAAAGACGAGCGGCTGACCGACGATCCACAAGCCGGAACGACTCCTCTGTTTTCACGATTCTATTTGCGACAGATGCGGGTCGAAGAACTTTACGAGAGTCTGTTGGTGGCGACACGAGCCAGCGAGACCCAAGGCACTTACGAACAACAGGAACAGCGCAAGAATCGTTGGCTGCAACAATTCTCGCAGGCCTTTGGCACGGACGAGGGAGACGAAACGACTTCCTTTGCCGGAACGATCCCGCAAGTGTTGATGATGTTCAACGGGGAACTGATCCGTCAGGCCACGATTGATCCGGGCAAGAATTTTCTTGACCGCCTGGTCAATGACTCGTCGATGTCCAACAAAGAAAAAATCAATTACCTGTTTCTCGCCGGACTGGGTCGCAGGGCCAAGTCGAACGAGATGCAAATGGCCGGTCAAATTTATTCCGGACGAAACAACAACCCCAAGGAAGCCTTTCAGGATCTCTGGTGGGTCATCCTCAACAGCAACGAATTCATTTTCAATCATTGAGAAAGAAAACCATGAATTTTCAAACTCCAAATGGAATGACGCGTCGTCACTTTGCCAAACACCTGGCGGGACTGTCAGCGTTCGCGGGTACATCACTGGCGATCGGCAATTCATTGTCGGCTCACGTCAACGCTTTGAAGAAAAACAACAAGAGCGCCATCCTGTTGTGGATGGGCGGCGGCCCTTCGACGATCGATCTTTGGGACATGAAGCCGAACTCGCCCAACGGCGGTGAATTCAAACCGATCGCCACTAAAGGTGACATGCAAATCTGCGAGCACTTGCCGCTGATGGCTGAGCAGATGGACAAGATGTCGATCGTGCGAAACATGAGTACTCGCGAAGCGGACCACGCCCGCGGCCGGTATTACATGCACACCGGCTATGTCCCCAATCCAAATATTACTCACCCCAGTTATGGCTCGGTGATCTCCAACCAATTGGCCTCGGAGCGAGACGCTTTGGAATTGCCACCTTTCGTCAGTATCGGTGGTGCCAGCGAAGGCCCCGGGTTCCTGGGAATGTCGTGGGCTCCGTTCACGGTCGATTCCAACGGGAACGTACGTAACCTGGAAATGAACATGCCAGCCGATCGATTGACTCAACGAATGCAAGCGTTGCGTTTGCTGGAGACAGGCTTCATTGACGAAAATCGCGGACGCAGTGCCGTTGAACATGCCAAAGTTCTGGACAAGACGCTCAAGTTGATGAGCAGCCAGCAGATGACTGCGTTTCGCACACAGGGCGAAGACCAGGCGGTGCGCGAAAGATACGGGGCCAACAATTTTGGCCGCAGCTGCTTAATGGCTCGCCGATTGGTTGAGTCCGGAGTGCCGTTTGTCGAAGTCAATCTTGGCGGATGGGACAACCACCAGGGCATCTTCCCGACACTGAAGGACCAGCGCCTGCCGATGCTGGATCAAGGGATGAGTGCATTGATTGCCGACTTGCACCAACGCGGACTCTGGGAAAACACAGCGGTCATTTGGATGGGCGAATTCGGACGCACCCCAAGAATCAACGGAAACGGTGGTCGCGACCACTGGGCTCGTTGCTGGAGTACTGTGGTTGGCGGCGGCGGCATGAAAGGCGGCTTGGCGATCGGCAAGACGGATGCCGACGGAATGAAAGTCGAAGGCTCGGCCTACACGTCGGAAGACTTGATGGCCAGCATCTGCAAGGCGATGGATATCTCGCTGGAAACCAGTTTCACCAGCACCAGCGGCCGACCAATGCAAATCGCCAACAGCGGAAAGATTATCTCCGAGCTTTTCTAGACAGCTCGACGACGGTGCACGGCACGAAGAGCCTGAAATTGCGAGCAGTACAAGCACGAAACGCAAGAGCGCAAGCGAGTGGTTTTGCGGCTTGGAACCACTCGCTTGCGCGTCGGGCTTGTACTCTGAATTGTCTTCTGGCGACCGTTTTTGTCGTTTAACGGCAAGCCGCAGGCGTCTGCGTCCCACAGTGAAAACACTGTCGCCTTCGGCTCGCCGTTAAGCGCACGATGGCGATCAAAAACGTTCAATTCCAGACCCAGGAAAATCGCTATTGATTCCAAGGCTCTTCGTTGGCAAGCTATCAGAACCGTTGACTTCGTTTGCAGCCTTACGTTGCACAGAAACCGCACAGAAGCACTTCGTGCACCAGCTCACACCAAACGAAAAAAAAGTGCGAACCTCGCTAAACGACGTTGCGAGAGGTAATGCGTGTACTATCTTTACGTGTTGAAGTTTCATACCAAGAATTTACACCCCCTGGGAATCCAAATGAAAAACCCCCTCTTTTCGCTTGCCCTGCTGTTCAGCATTCTTTTCGCCGCTTCTGTTTCGGCCGACATTGTTCACGATGAGTCCGTTGATGGCGATCTCTCCGGAGACTTCGCAGTTCCGACTCCCCTTACATTCGCAACTGGTGCAAACACCATCCTTGGCGACATTGGCGCCAATGGCAACACAGGTTCCACCAACGGACTAGACGCTGATTACTTCACCGTCGTCGTGGTGGCAGGCCAGGAATTGAATTCCATTTTCGTCGACTCGCGTACCGGCCCTGGCTTCCAGAGTTTTTTCGGGTTCACCGAAGGTAGCGAGTTCACCGGACAAGGCAATGGCGACATCGATGGCAACGTACTGTTTAACGATGGATCCGGTGAAGTTATTAATGCTTTGGCTGGCGGCCCATTGGGTCCCGGAACTTACTCGTTCTGGATTCAAGAAACAGATGGCTCAGGTGTAGTCGATTACTCGTTTACATTTGGCGTGACCAATGCGGTCCCTGAACCTTCGACATTAGTCTTTGGTCTGATCGCTGGTTGTGGCTTGGCCATCCGCCGACGTCGGTAACCGACAACCCACAAATTAAATCGCATCATGCGGCGTCGCTTTCAATAGTGACGTCGCATTTTTTTGCGACCAATGCGAACGCGGACGACAAGCCAATGCGGTTACCGTTCATAGACTCTCGATTTTTGTGGGGCGTCGTTGAATCGTTTCCTGGCGTCGGCGCTAAAGGTGCCAGGCGATGCCCAAAAGTAAATCAGTTTGCTGGCTGGCAGCAGGTTTTCGAGTCCATTGTCGGTGATTTTTGAATTCTCTTTGACAGAAAAGTACTGCAGATTCAAAAGTGAGTTAGCAGCCAGAGCCAGACTTTCGTCAGTGATGTCGGTTCCGTCCAGGTAAAGATTTGTCAGTGTCTGCAGACGGGCAATGGACTGCATGCCTTCGTCGTTGACAGTCGTCTGTGGCAAGGACAGTACCTGCAGTTTTTCCAATCCATCAAGCGAATCTAACGCACTCTGTGAAAAGCTGCAGCCATCCAGCTTTAATTGCTCCAGATTTGGAAACGCCTGCACGATTGTTTGGAAATCCTGATCCGTCAGCTCGCGATCGAACAGTTGCAGCAGACGAAGTTGTAGATGCCCGAGTTGCGGCAGTTCGCCGATGCTAATGCGTGTGTTTTTCAGTGTCAATGAGGTGAGTGGCAGGCGGGCGATCGATGCCAATGCAGCATCAGAAGTTGAGGTGCTGTCAATTTGCAGCGAACGCAACGCTGGCAATTCGACAAGCATCTCGATTCCACGATCCGTCAAGCTGTCGCCTTGCAAATTAAGACTGGCCAGTTGTTCATGGTTACGTAACCAGGTCATTACTCCGTCATCGACGTTGCTGGCAGTCAGGCTTTTTAAACGAGTCAGGTTGGCAATGGTCGGAAAGTACTCCGATGGTTCGTGATCCGGTGTCAATTCGATGGACTCGATCCAGCCGACCTCTTCTTGCTTCGTGAACTGGACGCCGGCCTCGGCCAGGAACTTTTCGATGTCTTGTTCGCCAGTTGAAAATCGTTCGAGATTGACGAGTGTATGTCCACTGCCTTCTGCCGCAGAAAATTCTTTAGGCCGATCCTTGAAGGGCCCTGCCCAGCAGTAGGTCAGTCGGTCTTCCTCCAGTTTGTAGATGCCGTACATTGGGCGTAATTCCGCAAATCCCAAAGGCGCTAGTCCCAAATCGATTTGTTTGGGCGAGTGCGACGAGTCGATTCCTTTCAGATAGGTCGTGCTCACGGCACGGTTGACTCTCATCGCTCAGCCAAGGAGGGTTCCATCATCGCGTGGCACGATCGAGATGATGTCGCCTTTCTTTTGGCCAATTTGAGCCGGAGTTAATTCTCCGTCATGTTCGACGGATATCACGATCCATTTTCCCATCAGATGCTCGAAGTCGGGATCGTCGGTGCCAGTAACACCATCGTGAGCCAGTGTTGTCGGTTTGTTGGCGGCATCCACGAGTTTACTCAGTGCTTCTAACGCTTCTTTGCTGTTCGGATTCAGGACTTCTTGCTGTCCAAAAGACACGGCGTTGCTGGCGACCGACAATAGCAGGCACACGAAGATGATTCTCAGCATTGGAAGCTCCTGTTAGACCATTGTTTTCACTAGTCTAACCATTATTCAATGTCCGCTCAGTAACAGTTTGGTAACAGTGTGTTCGGTCTGTTGATGTTTGTAGAAAGACATCGCTTTTGAACGGTTCGTCAGTATCTTATGAGGTCTCAAGCCCGTTTAAGCGTTCTGAAACGTACAATCACTTGGGAAATCCAAGGTTTACCGGAATTATCGATAAAGCCGCTTGCCGAAACTGACGTTCCGTCAAAAAATAGAGGTATGGCCTCCGTCACCAAGAAACAACGCGAAATCCTCAATCGACAACAGCAGATTCTGCAAGTTGCGCGGGATCTGTTTCGGAGTGTCGGCTACCTCGGGCTGAACATGGACCGAATCGCCTCGAAGATGGGCGTCGCCAAAGGAACGATCTACCAACACTACAAGAACAAGGAAGAGGTGATTCTGGCGTTGGCGGTTGAGACGCTTGAGAAACGGATCGCGATGTTTGAACGGGCCGTCGTTTTTCGTGGCAGTCCTCGCGAGCGTATGGCGGCTGTTGGAAGTGCTGCCGAGTTGTTCGTGATGAACTTTCCGGATCACTTCGAGTTGGAAAAGGTGCTCAGTTGTAGCTCGATCATCGAAAAAACCAGCCCCAAGTTGCAGATCGCCAAGACAGGTGCTGAGATGAAGTGCATCAGCTTGGTGGCCGGTATCGTGCGTGACGCGATTGCCTCTGGCGATTTGACACTTTCTGAAGGGATGTCGCCTGACCAGATCGTTTTTGGATTATGGTCCGTGACTTATGGCGGTTACTCCATTATGGAATGTGACGAGACGCTGAATCAGATGGGAATCGGTAACGGATTCCAGATGGTCCGCGACATCAACAACAAGTTGCTGGATGGATTCCAGTGGAAGCCGCTGTCCAGCGAACACGACTACGACGAAGTTTACGAGCGGGTGCGAAGCGAGATTTTCACCGACTTTGCCCACATCGAAACGAACTGAAAAGAACCTGAACGAACAGCTCAGCAAAAAAAATTTGAAATGAAATTGACGAAACGTCAAAAAACGATATCCGGTTTCATTGTCACCGCAATGGTTGTGACATTCGTATCTGGCTTTCTATGGGTTAGCTGGCACATGAAAGAGGATGCGAAACATCCTTGGGAAAAGGGTGTCCAGCCGGTCGTCGACGCGCCAGCCGTGTCGGTCATGAAGCTGGAGCGAGCGGATTCTTATCAGCGGACCGTCGTGCACACCGGTACCGTGCAAACCAGAAGTCACACGATGGTCGCCTTTCAGCGTGGCGGGCTGGTCACAGATCTGATGGTAGAGGAAGGCCAGTATGTGACGGCGTTGCAAGATGTGGCGGTGCTTGATTCCAGGCATCTGAGCGCTCAAAAGGAATCGTTGACGGCACGGTTGGCTCAAGCGAATTCCGTTTTGGCCGAATTGAAAAAGGGGCCTCGCCAGGAGTCAATCGCGGCAGCACAGAATGTCGTGAACGATCTTCAGCAACAAGTGAACGCCCAGGAATTGCGAGCCCAGCGAAGTGAGGCGTTGCTGAAATCGAATTCGATCGCTCGGCAGGACTACGAACGCGAGTTGTACGCCAAGCGTGGATTGGAGGCTCGTCTAAGTGCCGCGCAAAACCAGTTGGACGAGCTGAATGCTGGAACGCGTAGTGAACAAATTGACGCTCAAGAGTCATTAATCAAAAGTATTCAGGCCGAATTGCAGGCTCTTCAGTTCAATACTGACGACTGTCTTTTGCGGGCTCCGTTTTCGGGCATCATTGTGACTCGCTACATTGATCCCGGTACCGTTGTGACGGCCGGCAGCCCGGTTTACGAATTGATCGACGACAAAAATCTTGAGGTTCACGTCGGCGTGCCTCAAGCACTTGCGGGCCAACTGCAAAGCGGCGCAAGGTACAACATCGTGGCTGGCGACGTCACTTTGCCGGGTACTCTGCGAGTTGTTTTGCCACGGGTCGATCAAGCGACTCGAACATGCAAGGCAATTCTTGATGTGGTGATTCCTGACGAATCCAGCGTCGCTCTGGTCACTGGGCAATTGGCGAAAGTCGAACTGGTTCAGGAGGTCGCCGATTCAGGTTTCTGGATTCCACGATTGGCGTTAACCGCAGATCACAGCGGGCTGTGGAGTTGCTACGTTGTCGATTCGGCAGAGAAAGTATCGAATGCCAGGAAGCAATCGGTCGAAGTCTTGCACCATCGTGGCGACTGGGTGTTTGTGCGAGGCACGTTGAATGACGGGCAAATGCTGATCGATGACGGACTGCACCGTATCGTTCCCGGCCAAAGGGTTCGACCGTTGTTGAATGGCGTATCCGGTGGGTCGGATGGCGATTCCGGTATTCTGTCTGCGCTGCCCGCAAGGCTGGAAACACCCGACGGGAACTGATCATCATGAGAGATTTGTTCTTTAGAAATCGTCGCCTGCTGATGTTGGTGCTGGCCCTGATTGTGGTCGGCGGCTTGTCTTCGGTTTACGTGTTGCCGCGTTTGGAGGATCCGATTCTGCAGCAACGCGCCTCGTTGATCTTCACCGATTTCCCAGGTGCCAATGCAGTGCGAGTGGAAACGTTGGTGACGGAAGTCATTGAAGACGCCTTGAAAGAGATCGAGGAGATTCGCGTTCTGCGTTCGGCCTCGCGCGATGAAAATTCGACGATCACGATCGAGTTGCACGACCACGTGGCCTCCGTCGAACCGATTTGGTCACGGGTTCGTGACAAGTTGAACGACGTGGAGGCCTTGTTGCCGGACGGCGCGTTGGAACCTCAGTTCGTTGACTTGAAATTCACAGCCTACGCGGCTCTGTATTCATTGTCCTGGACTGGTGAAGGGCCCGTGAATAATGCCGTGATGGGGCGGTACGCTGACACTCTGGAACAAAAATTTCGCACGATGTCGGGAACAGATGATGTGGATCTGTTCGGAATGCCCTCGGAAGAAATACTCGTCGAAGTCGATCACAACGAACTGTCGAACCTGGGGATGACGCCCGGTGATGTCGCCGTCCTGATCAACTCTAGCGATGCCAAGGTTTCGGCGGGCGGGTTACGCGGGAAGTCCAGCGATATCGTGGTGGAAGTCAGCAGCGAATTCGAGTCGCTGGAACGGATCAGCGACACGCCATTGAAAACGAACGTGGACGGCACTGTCGTTTCGCTCGGTGACATTGCTACCGTCAAGAAGTCAGTCGTCGACCCACCCGCGACTCATACGCTGATCGATGGCGAGCAATCGATTGTGTTGGGTTGCTTCATTCAGCCGCAAGTTCGAATCGACCATTGGACTGCTGACGCGAAGGAGCTAACCGACGATTTTCGTAAACAGTTACCACAGGGCGTTTCCCTGGATCCGATATTCATCCAGGACCGGTATGTGACGCGGCGTTTGGCGAGTCTGTTGTTCAATCTGACGCTTGGTGCCCTGGCGGTGACGTTCGTTATCTTGCTGATGATGGGTTGGCGCAGTGCACTGGTGATCGGATCGGCGTTGCCGCTGGCCGGGTTAATGGTGCTGGCCGGTTTGCGATTCCTGGGTATTCCGCTGCACCAAATGTCAGTGACTGGGTTGATCATTGCACTCGGGTTGTTGATCGACAACGCGATCGTGGCCGTCGATGAAATGCGAACACGACTGCAACAAGGGCTGGAACCGGCGGCTGCGATTCGAGCGACGGTAAACCACTTGGCGATCCCGTTGTTGGGCTCGACCTTTACGACCTGTCTGGCGTTCGCCCCGTTGGCTTTGATGCCCGGTCCGGCTGGTGAATTCGTCGGTTCGATTGGACTCAGCGTCATCCTGGCTGTCACTGCCAGCCTGTTTCTTTCGCTGACGATCGTTCCTACGCTGGTTGCCATTCTAAGGAAGAACTTTTCGGGTGAGGCGAAAAAGGGGATTCTTCAGCACGGCTTTGGCAGCGAAACAATGTACCGAGGGTACCGTCGATCGTTGCAGTTCCTGTTTCGCCATCCGTTGCTGGGTTTGCTGTTGGGGATTCTGTTGCCCGTCGTCGGTTTCTTTGGCATGACGCAATTACCGGAGCAATTTTTCCCGCCTTCCGACCGCGAGCAATTCCAGATCACTTTGCAGTTACCGCCACAGTCGTCCATCTTCGAAACGATCGAGGCGGCACAACAGACGCGTGAGATGGCACTTGAATTCGATGGTATCGATCAGGTGCAGTGGTTCATTGGCGAGAGTGCACCAGCGTTTTATTACAACATGTTGCCGGTGCGAGCCGGCTTACCGAACTACGCTCAGGCGTTGGTGCAGAGTCGTACGGACGTGGATATCACAACGCTGGTGCATGAATTGCAATCATCGTTACAGCCCCGCTTGCCGGGAACTCAGGTCATCGTCAAGCAACTGGAACAAGGACCGCCGGTTGATGCACCAATCATGATTCGTGTTTTCGGCCAGGATTTGCCAACGATCAAGCAAGTGGGCGACGACTTGCGTTTGTATTTGTCCGAGATCCCCGAGGTCATTGCGACGGTCTCGGATGCAGGAAGCTCGACATCCAAGTTGGCATTGAACGTCGACGAAGACCAGGCTCATTTGGCAGGGTTGAGTCATCTGAATATTGCCGGGCAGTTGCGAACGGCATTGGATGGCCAGATCGGAGGCTCGTTGGTCGAAGGCACCGAGGTCTTGCCGGTGCGTATCAAGTTGACCAAAGACCAACGCAGCAGCAGTCAACAGTTGGAATCGCTGGACCTGGTTTCCGGAGTTCCAGGTGCGGCGAATGGCCCTGGTGCCGCAACTGGCAATCGGGTTCCGGTGCAGGCGATCGCCGATTGGCAAGTTGTGCCCGACAACACAACGATTGAAAGAGTCAATGGCTACCGGATGAATGAGATCCAGGTGCACGTCAAAGCGGGTGTGCTTTCCAGTCAGGTTCAAACCGATTTTCAAAACCGTCTAAAAGACAAAGGCTACGTCACACCGCCCGGAGTCACGATTGACTATGCAGGAAATTCGGCTGAGCGAAATCGAGCGGTTGGAAACTTGTTGGCAAACGTCGGCATCTTATTGGTGTTGATGATCGCTGGCCTGGTGTTGTCGTTTCAGTCGTTCCGTTTGGCGGGTTTGATTGGTGTCGTAGGAGGCCTTTCGGTGGGGCTTGGGTTGGCCGCGTTATGGTGGTTCGGATTTCCGTTCGGCTTTATGGCGATCGTCGGCATCATGGGCCTGGTCGGGGTGGCGATCAATGACTCCATCGTCGTGCTGGCGGCTTTGCGCAGCGATCCGTTGGCCAAAGCGGGTGACCGTGACGCGATCGTGCAGGTCGTATTCCATTCCACCCGGCACGTCTTGAGCACCACACTGACGACCATCGCTGGCTTCATTCCATTGATTTTGGCGGGAGGCGGATTCTGGCCGCCGTTGGCCGTGGCGATCGCCGGTGGTGTTACGGGCGCGACGATCCTTGCTTTGTACTTCGCGCCGTCTGGCTACCTGTTGTTATTCGGCAAGCGGTAATGGCTCAGGCCGTTTCGGCAACTTGAGTCTCAATCTGCAGGGCCTCGTTGTACATCTTTTGCACCTTGGCGTCTTGCCAGTTCAGTTCCCGCAGACGTTTGTCGCCGATCAGGCCGCAGGCAATCAAGTAATGTTCTCGCCAACCAGGATGCAGGTTCATATTCGTCAGGTCGACTCGTCCGATACGCATCGGGATTCCTTGGTCGAGTTCTCGCGGTACCACCAGCAAGCCAGGTTTTCGTCGCGTTGGTAATTCCTTGACGTGCTGAATGAAGTTGGCCAATTGCGATTCGCCGCGGAATGTGTCATCAGGAAGCGAACAAAGGCGATCGATTTCCACGGCCACGTTGCGGACTTCTTCAAACGGTTGTGGGCGATTGGCATATCGTTCGGTCGTGACCAATACCAAGGCTGGGCAGGCAATCGGCGCGTCGCCATTGACTAATTGTTGGTCCGTCATCACCAGGACGCAGAGTCTTGGCTGACCTTTTCGTTTCAGTTGTTCTTCGTTGTCTTTGTAGAAACAATAAAACTTCACGAAAATGGTCAGGGCTACCAAGCACCACATCCCGACCTGGATCCAGAAAACCATTATTTCGCTCCTTCAGACTGCAGTGTTTGATTGAAATGATTATCCTCGGCCTCTCGGCGGGCTCGCAAATCTTCCGTCAGCGGCAGCGGCAGAGAGTCGATCGGGATAGCGCCAATCGTTTGTAGCTCAATCGCCTCCGTGTAGTCGCACACGGATTGCAGTTCATTCGGCTTGACCGAAATTAGTTCATTCCTAAAGGAAGCGATCGCTTGCTGGTGTAACGCGTACATCTTGGCAAGGTTCAAGCCTGGTGCCTTCACAAAACGGATGCGTGGGTGCGTAAATTCGTCAGGCAGGTTTTGGTCAACCGTAATCAGCAGTTTGCCGCTCGGAAACATGGAGTAGATCATGATTGAGCGAGAAGTACTGGTGTGCGAGATTCTGACCCATGCCTTACCATCATCGGCAAGATAGTCGCGAGTCAACTGGTGACGCATTTCATTGGTAAGGAAGTCGCCTTGCCATTCCAGATTGAGTAGCCTGGCAGCCACATCAACTTTCTTGAAATATCGTTTGATACGACTAGGAATCGTCGCTTGTCGCACTGGCCAGCGGATTGCGTTAACTGGTTTCGCAAGATCGCTTGCGATCTTCCTTAGGCCAAACGCAAACAGCCCGAAAGCTGACAAGCCCAGTCCAATCACAACGAATACTGTTGGAATTGGAAAAGCCACGGGAACTCCGACGAAGCCAATGAAAGCGGCCAGCCCAATCATCAATATACCGGCGAGCGTCGTCCACCAGATCACCGACCGTCCGGATGGAAAGTCGACCTCAGGGTTGGCGGTCGTTTCAATTGCAAATGTTTCGGCTTCGACACGATAAAGTTGTTGATCAAATGCCTGGTACTGATTTGTGTTAGCCAGCTGGGACACCTGCTGTGGCCTGACCATGACAGGTTTTGGTGTATCGAATTGTTGGAGGTGTAAACTCTGTTCTTTCGTGAAACGCTGGTATCGAAACATGCTAACCAGAACGCAAATCAACCAGACCAGGCTTGAAAGCAAAAATAGACCGGTTAATACGACCATCACCCAGCCCATCTTGACCCCCTCGGCGCTGCCAGCCAATCCGGGCACCATCAACACCAGACCATTCTCGTAATCAAGTTGCGGGTATAGCTGTTCGAAGTTCTCAATGTGATCGAATCTCATCGACATCGCGCTGCGCACGGTTCCTTC
>CAZPOL010000030.1:32169-48683 GCA_964588195.1 uncultured Pirellulaceae bacterium
TTCTAGCCATCATCGCTTGAAGCTCGGCCGGTTTCATGTCTTTGGTCGTCACCATGATCGGTCGTTTGCGGTAGGCGTCCATTGCTCCGCCAGCGGGCTTGATAAGGAAAGCGATCAATTTTGACCCATCGTCCGATGGACTAGCCGACCATAGTGGCAGCGATTCGACGTCAACAACTTCGATCGTGCGACGGGTGACTGAACGACCATCAACGATTTCCTGGCAAGTGATTTTTTCAGCACCGTTGGCCTTGGCCTCGGCAGCAAATCGCGTTTCCTTGCTCATTTGCCATGCGAACATGAACAAGGCAAAAGTGGCAATGACGGCTAAGAATGAGCTCAACCCATCACGGATGTAGTCAGGTTTTTGCATGGTGTGAATTCCTGTGTCTTGTATGTTCGCCGTGTCTGGAAGTTGGTGTGTGACCCAAGGTGTCGAGGCAGGAAGGGTTGGTCTCAACGACTTGCAAAGCGGCATGTGAACTTTGAAATCGTGGTGGGGCCGTATTCGTAAAACCTGGCACGTAAATTCGGCGGACGATGATGGTCATACCAGCGATACGGATCAAACGATTATTTGCAGGCCCGGATTTCGCTGGAAATGCCTGATAAATTCCGGATAAAGCGGCTTTTTCGGATCGGAATGCCGTCTATTTAGTGTCGAGATGGAAGTTGCTGGACGTTTTCCAGACGAAATCCGAGGCGAAATTCAACTTGTTAAATTCGCAACCGTGAACGCCTGCCGGTTATGTCGAAACGCAGGGTCGAATTGGCCATCCGTTGTCGGGTGCCTGAATAAACGAAACTCACTGCTGAAAAGCCAGGCAAAAATGTCGATAAAAGAATGGGAGAAATCAGTTCGGATAATTAACTTCGCGACGTTTTACTCCTATGATAAAGGCAATTCCCGGAGCATAAATTTTTGGTTCGTATGTGGGTACGTAAGCGGATAGAGATCACACCAGCGGATTTGTGCCGCGGTCTTTGGAACTGTATTACCCCCGGTGATCGGCAACAAATTTGTCGACAGATCGGCGAGGTTTGGAAGTCCGAGGACGCGTTGGTATGTCTGAGTGTGCGCAGCGGCTTCGACCTGTTACTGCACAGTTCCGGTTGGCCGCAAGGCAGCGAAATCATCATGTCCGGTTTGACGATTCCAGACATGCCACGAATCGTGGAAGCCAACGGATTGAAAGCGATCGGTGTCGACATTGACCTGGCGACCATGCAACCGGATCTGGATGAAATTCGTCAGGCGATCACCCCACAAACCAAGGCAATCGTAGTCGCTCATTTGCTGGGCGGAATTTGTGATATTAGCGGAGTGCTGGAAATCGCTCGCGAACACAAATTGATGGTGATCGAGGACTGTGCGCAGGCCTATGTCGGATCCGAGTACCAGGGCGATGAACGGGTTGATGTTTCGATGTTCAGCTTCGGACCGATCAAGACGAATACGGCGCTGGCCGGAGGTGTCTTTCGTGTGCGAAACGCTCAGCTTCGCGAAACGATGGAACGGATGCAGGATCAATGGAAGATCCAGTCGCGATTCAAGTTTGCCAAGCGGGTGATGAAATACGCCTTTGTCAAAACCATTTCGACACGCCCTTTGTGTGGCGGATTCTATCGCTTCATGAAGTTGTTTGGCAGCAATCACGATGGTGTGGCCAGCACGATGGCTCGTGGTTTCGCCGGTCCCGGCTTTTTTCGCAAGATTCGCCAGCAGCCGTCGACGCCACTAATGAAACTGTTGCATCACAAGTTACAGGCGTTCCATCCCGAGACGACTTCGCGACGACGCGAGTTGGGCGAACGCCTGGTTCAACTGCTCGGTTCGAAGGCACACGTGCTGGGCTCGGAAATGCGACGGCAAACCTATTGGGTGTTGCCGCTGTTGGTGGACGAGCCGCAGAGTCTGGTGCAGAAACTTTGGGATGCCGGCTTCGATGGCTCGAATCACTGTAGCCTGCACGCTGTCGTCGATGACGAGGATTCAACGGCCGCGTCGATTTTGCGGCACATTGTCTTCTTGCCGCTACATTCAACGATGCCAAAATCAGAAATCGACAGAATGGCGAAGGTCATATTGCAGGCCGCGCCTGAAAAGCCGTTGGTAGTATCTCGGCGATCCGCAGACAACGAAGCGGACGTTCCGGCCGTCGCATCCGTCGAGCATAAACTTGGCGATGCAGCGGACTTGGCCGCGTCGGTTTCGCCCGTTTCTCCCGTTTCGAACTAATTTGACCTCGCGTTCGAAACACTTCACCTGCCATGACTTCAGCGATAGCAATGTCATGCCGATGGCCGTCGAATCGTAGAGCTGCGCGTCCGGTTTTGCTGGCTTGCCGACTTTGCCCGGTCGTTGACGAAAGACGATGGGGATCTGGTTTTGGTAGGCAAGTTGCACAAGAATTCGACTTCTTTACCAGAAAGTTCGTGCCTTGGAAAAAGCTGCGGTGTAAACTGCAAAACAGACGGTTTTCCCGACCAGTCTCGAAGACAGTATTCCCCGGTAAATTCCGCTAACCAGCGACTTGAAGGCGAAAATGCAGACGGCTGACGACATACTTTCCGACCACTTTATTGCTGTGACACCGGAGATTTCGGTAGGAAAAGCGATCGAACAGATGATCGAGGAACAGACGACCACTTTGTTGGTGGTTACACCCGACAATCAGCTGGTGGGAACGCTGAAAGATGGCACGACATTGCGGGCTGCAATGGATGCTCATTTGCGTCACGACCCTGTCAGTTTGCACACGACGCGGCATATCGCGTCTGTCTCCAGCGAGGCACCAGTGGACTTTGTGTTGGAACATTTTGTACTGCACGACTTGCACTTCATCCCGGTTGTTGGCGCCGATAAACGAGTCGTCGGCGTGATTGCCCGAGCTGATCTGCTGCAGGCTGTCTTTGGTGCGACCAATGCCGTTTTGGGCCCGAATAGCCTGTAAAACGTAGCCTGTAAAACGTTGGTTGGAATTGCCCCGGCGTTCGTATCCACGCTGTGGGTATCCATTCTGAAACCTGGTTGCAGAGTCAAACTCATTCTGCGCGCTGAATTGAAGACAGCCAGGATTTGGCTGCTGAATTGTGGAGTAAGTGGCATGGCGTCATTTCTGTGTGCCAGCGAGACATGTGTTGCTTCCAACGCAAAAATTTTTGAGCAGACAACTGGTCTTAAACCCTTCAAATCCGAATCAGTTCGCATAGAATCTGCTCAGTCACCAAACAACTCTGCAGTATGTTTTTGATGCCGCAGGCGAACGCGTTTACGCAAGCTGTGGACGCCTCGCTCTGTTGAAATGGTGATGGTGTGTGCCCTACCTAGACAACTAATCTGTTATCTCATCAAGGCCGATGGTTACCAGATCGAATAAATCAAAATCCAGCTCTCGCCGATCGCGCAAGTCCAGCAAGACTAGCCGAACCAGCAAGTCTCGCAAAACCAGCAAGCCGCCGGCGAAGAAAAAGAAAAAGCAACGAGGCCGAATCGCACAAGATTCGGGCGTTGGGCTTGTCGTTGGAAGGCAGAAACGCCGCAAAGCAAAAAATGTGAACGCCAAAACCAAGCGTCGCATTCTATCCGTTCGCGATCTGGAACGACTGTCTCAGGACGAATTACTCGATACCCGGATTTGCGATCTCGGTGTCTCGGTGGAATCGGATTGGCTAAAGCCAAAGCTGGACAAACTGTACAAGGAAATGGCGGCACGCGGTATTCGTTTTCGACCACACGCCTGGTTAAGTGACGAGTGGTTTTCTCCGGACGGCATCCCGGGTATTGCGATTCCGTTTTGCCTGGCACATCCTCGTTTGAAGTCGTTGGAACGTCGACAGATGCACGAGATAGAAGGAGGTACCGCCGCATGGTGTCTGAAGATCCTGCGTCACGAGGCGGGTCACGCGATGGACACCGCTTACCGATTGCATCGCAAAGCGGTCTACAAGAAAACGTTTGGCAATTACCACGACCCGTACCCCGATTCGTATCGGCCAAAACCGGATAGCAAGAAATTTGTTTTGCATCTGGAGCCTTGGTACGCGCAGAGTCATCCGGCCGAAGACTTCGCCGAGACGTTTGCGGTTTGGTTAAAACCAAATTCGGGCTGGAAGAAAGAGTACGCCGGGTGGGCCGCGCTGAAGAAACTGGAATTGGTCGAAGAAATGATGACTCAAATTCAGGGCCAGCCGATGAAAGTTCGGTCACGCATCAAAGTCGATCCAATTTCGCGAAACACGAAAACTTTACGAGAGCATTATCTAGAACGGCATCAGAGTTACGCAAAGCGCCGTCCCATGTCTCTTGATCATGATCTAAAGCGCCTGTTTCCCGCAAAGTCCAGCTCGCGAAGCAAAAGGTCAGCCTCGGCGGCCACATTTTTACAGCGAAACCGTGGCGAACTGTCCCGCGTGGTGGCTCAATGGACGGGCGAATATCGCTACAATGTCAGTCAGGTGTTGCGTGAGATGATCGATCGCTGCCGTGAACTCGATTTGCGATTCACAGGTTCGTCGAACGAAATCAAGCAACGTGCGATGGTCATGTTGACCGTCCAAACGATGAATTACCTGCACGGAGGGCATCACAGGGTCGCCCTTTAACGGATTGAAGATGGAAAAGCGATTAGTTAGTCGGCTAAGTGGTCGAAAACGCCAACGCATCATGGTGTTGATGCATGAATCGCTTGTTCCACCAGATAACGTCGATGGATACACTGACGAGGAAATTCTGGATTGGAAAACGGAATACGACGTCGTCACCACCTTGCGCGAGATGGGACACGATGTTTTTCCAATCGGCGTCAGCGATGATTTGGGAGTCATTCGTCGCGCGATCAAGGAACGCAAGCCGCACGTCGCCTTTAACTTGCTGGAAGAATTTCACGGGGTAGGCGTCTACGACCAGCACGTGGTCAGTTATCTGGAATTGATGAAGCAGCACTACACCGGCTGTAACCCACGCGGGTTGTTGTTGTCGCACGACAAGGCACTCTGCAAAAAGATCCTGACGTTTCACGATATTCATACGCCCCGATTCTACGTCGTCGCGCGGGGCCGTAAGCCGGTCCTGCCCGGCGGGTTCGAATTTCCCCTGCTGGTAAAGTCGGTTTCGGAAGACGCGTCGCTGGGAATCTCCAAGGCGTCGGTCGTTCGTGATGTTCAGCAGTTGGAGGAGCAAATCGCGTTGGTGCACCGTGAGGTCGCAACCGATGCGCTGATCGAAAACTACATCGAAGGTCGCGAGATGTATGTCGGAGTGATCGGCAACCGGCGTCTGTCCGTGTTGCCGATTTGGGAGATGGTCTTCAATAACGCACCAGTGGGAACTCAGGTGATCGCCACGTCACGTGTGAAGTGGGACCTGGAATATCAGAAGAAGATGGGGGTCGATACGGTCCCTGCTGTCGATTTGGACAGTAAGACGCGGCAGAAGATCAACGACACGTGTCGTCGCGTTTACAAGGCACTCAGTCTCAGCGGGTACGCCCGCATGGACTTGCGTTTGACGCCTGACAACGAAGTGTTTGTGTTGGAGGCGAATCCGAATCCCAACCTTTCGTTTGGCGAGGACTTTGCCGAGTCAGCCGAAACGGTAGGCATCGGCTACGAACAACTGCTGCAAAAGATCATTTCGCTGGGGCTAGGCTACCAGGCCGAATGGCGTCTGGTTTGAAAGACAACAACCCGCCAGCTGCGACTGCGGTACGCCAAGGGATTATCTGCGGCGCGATTTTAGAATCTGACAACGCATTTGCGGTCTTTTTGACCGTTCCAGGTACCAGTTTTGATGGTTGTAACGGCTGTATGTGCGGATGTTCCAGTCTGACCAATTCCTTAGGCAGCAAAAGTCGACTAGGGGAAGATTTGTGACCTAGGTTTCATTAAACCATTTTGTTGAATGGGAATGGCAGCTTCGGTATCGAGGCTGCATTAGATCCCGCTCATTTTTCGCTCGCCAAGCCGAAACGGTTCTGTGATCAAAATATTATTCAATTCGAAAAACCGCCAACGGATCAGAAAATTCTGTACTGAAACAGAGGCTGCTACGACCGTCGAGTACGCCGTCGTTTTGATGCTGATCGCTGGTGCCCTGATTACAACGCTGCAGTTAATGGGTGGTTCGACCAGGGCTTTCTGGGAAAACAGTCGGGACGAAGTACAGAACGTACTGAATCCCTAAATCCTGATGTCACGGACAAACTCTTCTCACCCATTCTATCCTTTTTCGCAACCGCCGAGTTGCCAGAGAACGACATGAAGAAGGAACGCAAGTCGCTGGTTGTTGACCGGCAAATTCAATATCGAATTTCAGTGAGAATCGCCGTTTACTGGTGTGCCTCAATGTTGTTTGTCATCATGCCGTTGGCACTCTTTCGCAGTGCGACCGATGGCACTTTTTTGGCTCAGAACATTCTTGATGTGTGCAAGGAATACTCTCCCGTGTTCCTGATGTTGTTTTTGTTCTTGCCGTTTGTCTTGTATGACAGTTTTCGATTCGCGAATTTGTTTGCGGGCCCGATTCACCGGTTACGGATGGAATTGAAGAAGCGTGAAACTGGTCAGCGAATTCCCCCAATCTCCTTTCGAGAAGGCGACTTTTGCAGCGACTTGCCCGGATCGATCAACGCCCTGATTTCGCAGGTCGACGAATTGGAAGAAGTCGTTTCCACTGAATTGGATGCCGGTTGACCGCAACTCAATTCCCCCTCGCACTGCAGCAACTTATCTATTTGTTAAATCGGAAATAGTATGAGCGAAGAATATACTGCTGACGGAGTCAAGCTAAGTTCCAGAGAATCGGGAGTCGCATGTGCGAAATGCACAGGCGAATTGGAAGTCGCAAGTGTTGAGGGGTTTAAGATCGCGGCTTGTCGCAGCTGTGAAGGGTTGTTGGTCGAGGTGCGGTTGCTGGCCAAAATCATTGGCCTTGCTCGAGCAAATTATGAGGGGCCGGAAATTGCGCCACAGCCACTGGATCCCAGTGAGCTGCGTATGGAATTGCAATGCGTCGTATGCCTGAACACGATGGACACGCATCCTTATTGCGGACCGGGTAGCGTGGTGATCGATTCATGTCACCATTGCGGTCTGATCTGGCTGGATAGGCAGGAGTTGAATCGAATCGTCGAAGCACCCGGCCGACGAGAGTTGCTGGCTGCCGATCTGATGGATTTCGATCGAGATAACCCAACGGTCGGGTTCTCAAATATGAATCCGTCGGTCGACCAGACGTACGTCGATGACTCGCTACCCTGGTTGTTTCTTTATTGATAACCGTGGGATAACATCAGCGCATAAAAATGCTCTCGGAAACACAGAATTCCAAGGGGGGCTGAGGAATGCCGTAGTTTCCCGAGAGCGATTGGACGGTGGATCAGAAACTTCCGTGTTCTGATCACCTGAGTCTGAAAATCGAGCTAGAGATGGTAGTCAATGTCGCATCCTTGCTGCATTCACAACCGTCCTGTTTAGCTAAGGCCGAAAACCAATTCGCCACTAACTCGTATCTCAAACCAAAGTCTTGTTCGGTTTACCTGAAGGGAAGGATTAATGTCCGTTTCCTCTCCAGTTGGGCGGAGATTATGGGATCGGCGTAACCGGGTCAATAGAACTATTTGGCAAAACGGTAATTGACCTTATTTCCTTTCAAAGACGCTATCAATTGCAACAAACGAGCGTGAATAGTTAAATCGGGACCTTAATTGGCGGTCACGATTTTCAGGTGATTGGCGTTGACTTTGATTCCGTCGAGGTGTTTTTCGGCAACGACTCAGGCATCCTTCACTCCTCGGACCTGGCGTTCGTCGCTGTCGTTTTAGCGAGTTTTTCCACGGTTTTTGCCGCGTCTTTGACACCGCCGTCCCTGCCCTGTTCATTTTCAGGACGTTTTTCTTTCCGAGTGGCTTGAGATTTGCTCAAAAGCTTGGGCATCAGTCAGCAGGGAAAAATGTATGTCAAATCCAAACGGATCAAGCCTCGATTCAACGGCCATTCCCGAGACGGTTTCGCCTGGTAAAACAAAGCGAATCGTTGAGCTGGATTCGTTACGCGCCATCGCCGCTCTGAACCTTGTTCTGTTTCATTTTACCCATGTCTATACAGTCAAGTACGGGTACACGTCGCCGCTCGGTTTCGAATTTTCTTTTGGCAAGTATGGCGTGCAACTGTTCTTCATGCTTAGCGGTCTGGTCAATGCGATGACGCTGTTGCGAAAGCGACAGCCTGTCGATTTTTTAGCGGCCAGAGTCATCAGGATTTGCCCGGCGTATTGGTCAGTGATTGTGATCAACTTGCTGATCATTGGGCTCGCTCCATTAACTGCCGCTGCCTTTTCGCCCGAGCAAGTTGGCGCGAACCTGACGATCATGCCCAACTTGTTTGGGTATGAATGCATGGAACCGGTCACCTGGACTTTGCAGGTGGAGATCTTGTTCTATTGCATGATTCTATTGATGTTCGTGACCGGTGCGTTACGAACCCCGTTCCGAACTGTGATGATGGTGTTGGCTTTGTGCTTCGTAACTTGCACCTGTATCAACTATCTGGCAGCCGGAAGTCACAACGCAACCATCCTTGGTTGGATGACACTGTGTCGGGACGTCATGATCCTTGAGTACCTGCCGTTGTTTACGGTTGGAATTCTCCTGAATGAAATTAAAAACAAACGAGGCAAGTTCGGGCACAATGTGATTGGGATCTTTGCCAGTCTGGCAGTGTTCCATCTGATCGATCGCCACGACCACAACCCGCTTGCCTCATTAATTCTGTTGGGTTTGCTGGCCTTCAGTGCTTACGGCCGCGTGCCGTTTCTGCGATTCAAGCCGTTGGTATATATCAGCGGAATTTCCTACGCCTTGTATTTGCTGCACAACAACGTTGGCTGCGTATTTATCTACCACGTAAATCACGCCGGAGTCCCGCCTGTTCTGTCCATGTTGCTAGGTATTGTTTTCGTCATTGTCCTGGCAGCGTTCGTCACGCACAAAATTGAAATGCCTTTGAACCGATGGTTGCAAGGTCGCTGGAAAGCGTTTCGAGCTCTCCGGCGTTCATCCAGTCAGTCGGTGTCGTCCACTTCGTAATATTCAAAAACGCAATCCTTTATTTTTTCTCAATCCAATCAACCGTTTTATTCAACGTCCAACAAATACGACATGCAGTCAACTGAACGACAAATCGGAGTAGTCAAAACCAGGGTGATGACCTCGTTGAAGGAATTCAGCGAGTGCCGTCAGGCCTGGAATTCACTGATGGCCGATCGTGTGTTCCACAGTTGGGAATGGATGTATTCGTGGTGGGAGAACTACTGTGACACAGGCCAACTGGCGGTTGTGATCGTCGAAGACCAATTGGGAGGCTGGGCCGGGATCGCTCCCTGGTTCAAGACTTCATCTGCCAGTCGTGGCAACGTGGTTCGATCGTTGGGCAGTGGAGCCGCTTGCTCTGACTATGTCAGCTTCGTTTCCAAGCCTGGGTTCGAAGCGATTGTGGCCAAGGCATTGGTTGAGCAAATGTTTGGACATAACCAACACGAGTTGTTCTCAGACGTAGACTTATTCGAATTCGAAGGTCACCAGGAAGACGATCCTTTAATGCAGAGGCTGCTGGAATCCGTTCCGAATGATTTGGCAGGATGTTTGACTGAAGAGATTGGCGGGGCTTGGCGAACGGAGCTGCCAGCGACCTGGGAAGAATTTGAAGGCAGTCTCAGGAAGTCATTTCGTCGCAAGACCAGGAAGGCCAGGAAAAGGTTGGACTCGGGAGAGTTCGACACGAAAGTCTATTTATTGCCGGAAGAGATTGAGAACAACTGGTCTGTCTTTGTCGATCTGCACCAACGCCGTCGCAACAGCCTGGGTCAGCCGGGTTGTTTTGCTGACGAGCGATTCGAGCGATTTCTGAAGGCGGCCTCGGTTCGCCTTGCTGCTTCCGCCAGGGCCCAACTTAATGTTGTTTATCACCAGGGGGCTCCGTTGACTTGCAATCTGGAATTCACTTCTGGCGACTCCAATTACATGTATCAAACGGGAATGGACCCGGACAAGCTGAAGCTGGAGCCGGGGCATATTAACTTTACGTGGGCGATTGGCGAATCGATCAATCAGCAGTATCGCTACTTCGATTTTCTGCGAGGCGACGAACGCTACAAACAATTTTGGAATTCGCAGCGGGTCAATCTCTGTCGGACTCGCTTTGTCACCAATCGTTTTTCATCCAACCTGCGGTTTTCGATTGTCTCGGCAGGAAAGCAAATGCGCTCGCTCGCTCAAAACGTTAAATCGAAATTCGAGAACAGAAAATAGTGAATTCAAGGGTTGGCACAACCTGCCAGCAAATTTCATGATTCAAAAAATTAAAACTGAAGTTGTCGCTGATCAGGTGGCTGACGGCGCGAACAATTCCTCTTGCTCGCCTGCAAACGAACAGCAAACGACCAGCCCGACAAAAAAAATGTGGGACTGGCTGTGGTCACGCAGTGCCGATGCAACTCCGCTTGGTAACGACGCTTGTCTGGAAATCTACAATCGCGGCTTCGCAGATGGAGGTTTGATTCGGCTGGTTTCTCGACGTCGCCAGGGCGAACATCCAGTGGCTGGAATTGCTCTGCAGCCGACCAGGCGTTGGAAATTGTTTCGCGAGTTTCGTGTGCCGAACAACCCGTGGTTCCAGGGTGGGTCATTACTGACAAACAAGCACAAGGTGACGACCAAATCGTTTAAGGATCTGGCGACACAGATCAAAGCCCTGCCCTGCTCTTTCGTAACAATCGACTGGGCTTATGACACGATTGAGTTACAGAGGTTGATCGATGGGTTAAATCTGGTTGGCTGCCATTCAATTCGCGAACAGCACTTTGAGATTGGGTTGGTGAATATCACCAACGACTGGGAGGCCTATTTCGCAGAACGATCAAAAAGTTTCCGTAAGAAGATTCGGCGATCGTTAAAGAAGTTGCAACGGCAAGGCGACGTGAAACTCGAGCGACATCGTGACTTGAAGGATGTTGGTCAATTGAACGAGTTGCTGGAGGACGCTTTTCGTATCGAGCATCTCAGTTGGAAAGGCCAGTCGCAGACGTCGGTGAACTCCTACGGCAAGGAACGCGAACTGTATATCGAGGCGATGCATCAATTGGCGAGTGATGGATTGCTGGAATTGCAGTTCTTGACCGTCAATGGTCAACGGATTGCGTTTGAGATCGGAATGCTTGCCAGGAACGAGTCAAACAAGAAGACCTGGTACTCGCACAAAATCGGATACGATCCACAGTTTGCTCAATTCAGTCCGGGGCAGCTGCTGATGTATTTTCAGCTGCGTGAGTGGTTTGAGACACGCGAAGTATCCGTTGTCGACACCGTCGGTGACCTCAGCGAAGCGAGCGCCAAATGGTGCAATGAGATCACGACACAGTATCGCTACATCATCGCCACACGATTCACCTCGTGGCAGTTGCTGAAGTCGTATCAATGGTTGAAACCAATGGCCAAGCGGCTGCTCGGTCGTTCTTGATCCAGCTTGTTTGCTGGTTGGCTCAGGTTTCCGAATTCTCTGCTGTGAATTCTCTGCTGTAATTCACAATTCTTTGCCGATATGCCGCGTGTTACGCCGACTTGGGTATCATTCAGGCAATCAATCGAATAAATTCTGGGGGTGGGAAAGACGGCGTTTCCCGGGCGATTCACCCAAGATTGAAGTCTGAAAATGGACATCGATATATACCAAACCTGCCCCTGCCAATCGGGCAAGAAGATCAAGTTCTGTTGTTCCAAGGACATTCTGCCTGATTTGAATCAGGTGATGTCGCTGCATCACGGCAAACAGTTTACCGCAGCCCTTGAAAAGCTGGGACGACTGAAGGAGAAGCACGGACCGAAAGCATGTTTGCTGGGTCTGATGACTCATGAACTGATTCACTTGAAGGACTATGAAAAGGCCTCGGAAGTGAATGAGCAGTTCCAACGCGAAAATCCTCGCAACCCGTTGGGTTACCAACACGCTGCATTGTTGATGGCCGCCGAAGGTCGTGCTGACGAAGCGGTTGCCGCTCTGCAAAACGGTTTGGATGCATGCAGCAAGAACGAAATTCCAATCACGATGGCCAACGCGTTTCGTACCGTTGGCATGTTGTTGATGTCGCAAGGCAAAGTCGTTGCCGGACGAGCTCATTTGATCTTCGCTTCCGAATTGCGGAACGGCGAAGACGAAGTCGTTTCGCAGTTGGTGTTGCAAACGTTTCGCTCTCCGGAAATCCCGCTGTTGTTGAAGTCCGAGTTTCCGGTTTTCGTGCCCGATGAAGATTGCACTTTCCCTTGGGCCAGTAAATATTTGAATGCCGCCAGATTCGCCTCTGTCGGTCGTTGGCGGGCAGCGAGAATCCTGACGAGGCAGTTGCTGGACGAGTATCCCGACCAGCCGGAGTTGATTTTCAGTTTGGCCGTTTGGTCCATGTACCTTGCGGACAACGAAGCTGCGAAAGCCGAGTTGGAAAAGTACTCGCAACTGGATGCAATCGACACCGATCAGGCAATCGAGGCGAGAGCCACCAGTTTCGTGATCGACGAGCAGCCGATCACCAGCGCCTACGACTTTGTGTTGACTTCCTGGGAAGTTAACGATGTGGAAGCGCTAAATGAAAAAGCGATTTCCAGCAACCGAATTATCACCGGTTCGATTTACAGTCACAACTTTATTGATCCCGAATCCCCGCCGCCTCAAGCGGGGTATCTGTTGCTTGATGCCGATGAAGTACGTGCGGCGGCAGATGCTGAGGGCGATAATTTTCCCCGGATCATTGGTGAAGTGCTGGTGTACGGTCGGCAAACCGATCGTGCGGCTCGCGCAGATTTCTATTCGGTGCGCGACTTGAAGTTTGACGAAGGGATTCAGGGTTTCGCCGAGGCTTTAGGTGATTGCCTGGGTGGTAAAGACGATGGTCAGGTCGTTGAACAGATCAGCAAGCTGGACCATGAGATGAGTGTCAAATGGCACTTGCCGTCGGACATGTCTGTCGAACAGCGACAGGAATTTGTTACTCGCCAACGCGAACGCGAATATTTGGAGATCTTTCCAACGGTTCCGTTCCAGGTTCTGGGCGAACGCACTCCTGAGGTTGTGGCCAAAGACGATTCGTCGAAACGAGACTTGGCGGCGGTTGTTCTGATGATGGAACAAGGGGCCGATGCACTGTCGACCGACTCGTTCGATTTCAACAAGTTGCGAGAGAAGCTCGGTCTGCCGATTCCACAGCCGATCGATACCAGCCAGCGAGATTTTGAAGGGTTGTCGCCGATCGAAACGCAACGTGTCGATTTCGTGAAGCTGGATGACGAACAATTGATCAAGGCGTATGTGCTGGCCAGCAGTTGCGGAAACATTCGTGTGCTACGAGCCAGCGGGCCGGTGATTCTCGAACGCCCCGAAATGGAAAAGTTCATCCGCTTTGAAATGATCTATGTGATGTTGGCTCGCTTGAACAGCGACTCTGATCAGGCGTTGGAGATCATGCAGAAGGCTCGCAAGCATGCAACGGCCGCTGACCGCCCAATCGGTGGATTGCTGATCGACGAACTGGAGTTGCGTCTCGAGCGGAATCGACCCGAAGGATGCCAGGAGCTGTTGCGAGTGCTGCAGGCCGGACACCTGCAAGATCCACAGAATCAATATCGGTTGGCGTCAGTCCTGCAGCGATTTGGAATCATGGGACCGGATGGCCGAATGCGATCCGACCCGGCTGAGTCCGCCCAGCAGGTGGCTGCCGGCGGCGCTGGCGAGCAACCTGGAATCTGGAAGCCTGGTGACCCGGAACCCGCCGGCTCAACTGGCTCAGGTGGCGAACAGGGGTCCAAGCTTTGGTTACCCGATTAGAATTCACAGCTGATTCGGCAAGTCTGGCGACCGACCGTCCGATTGACTGACCGACTGCTCGCGATTGAATCTGCGACTAACTTACTGCTGAGGATCGACCGGCTGCCTTGATCGGTGGCAAGTATTGGTTCACAGTGGCCTACCCATTTTTCTACTCGTTTTCATCCCTTACATACTCGGTTTCAAGTGTCCAGCTACGTCGTTCGATACGGTGCGATGCGAAACCTGGGAGTGTTTCACTCTCGAGGTAGCCAGCAGGAGTACGCGCGTGGCATGAGCGTGATTGTGCGATCCAATCGCGGGCTGGAAACCGCCTTTGTCTTGTGCCCGGCCAACGACGACGCCTTGTCACATCTCGACGAACCTTCAAGTGGCCAGTTGCTTCGCGAGATGAGTGAGCAGGACATCAACGAATACGCTCACCTGCAAGCGAGTCGCACTAGCAAGCTGGAAACGTGTCAAAAGCATATCGACAAGTTCAAGCTGGAAATGGAGTTGGTCGAACTCGAACATTTGTTTGGCGGCGAACGCGTGATTGTATATTATTTGGCTGAGCAGCGAATCGATTTTCGTCAGCTCGTCAAGTCGTTGGCAAGTGAGTTTCAGACCCGGATCGAAATGCGACAGATCGGTGTCCGGGACGAGGCCAAGCTACTGGCCGACTACGGCGACTGTGGGAAACCGGTTTGCTGCAACACACATCTAACATCGATGCCGCCAGTTTCGATGAAGATGGCCAAGATTCAAAAGGCGACCCTGGACCCGACCAAGATTTCCGGTCGTTGTGGTCGCCTGAAATGTTGTTTGCGATATGAATACGATACTTACGAAGAACTACAAAAGGAGCTGCCACGGATCGGTGTCGACGTCGTGACACGAAATGGGCGAGCACGCGTGCTGGGACACGAAATTCTGGCGCAGCAAATACTCGTGCAAACGGAAGACCATCGCCGCGTATTGATCGACGCCGCCGAAGTATTGTCGGTGATCCGGTCGGATCGCAACAAAGGTGGTTCATCAGGCAAGCACAAAGGAAAAGAAGGCAAGGGAAAAGAGAACAAAGGGCGAAGAAGCCGTGGGTCGTCCGGCAAGGGTCAGGACGGCAACTTAAAAAACGATCAAGACGGGCCACCTGATAAAAAAAATTGACAATTTTGGCGATTCGACACAGGCTGATAAGGCATGCGGACCACAGTCTGGTTTCGCAAACAACCATTCGGCTGATGCCAAAGCACCAAAGCACCGAAGCACATCAACGGTAAAGAGATGGAAGACGAAGTTTACAACTTGCACAAATTGCTGAAAAAAGACACGCGGTTCCCGTTGGATGCCTACATATTTGTGCGTGAAGCGCTTGGCTATGCCTCTGACATACTGAATCTTGGCAGCGAAACCGCTCCAATCGAAACCGAAGTGCAGTTAGACCTGGACGCCAAGTTTGAGGAATCCGAGCCGCTAACCGAACGTCATTTGACCGGACAGGAACTATGCGAAGCGATTCGCATGTATGCCATCAAGGAGTTCGGGTACATGGCGCGGGCGGTACTTGAAAACTGGGGGATCACGCTGACTCAGCATTTTGGCGATATCGTTTACAATATGATTGACGTTGGGCTGATGAAGAAATCGCCACGTGACAGTCGTGCACATTTTGATGATGTGTACGACTTTAAATCGGTTTTCGAAACGGACTTCGAACTAACGTCAGGATCCTGATCCATTGTCCAGCAAGACCTCGAAAAAGAGACCTGGGAAAAGGAAGCCGCCCGCCAAGACAGGTAACAAGAGTACCAAGGTCGGCAAGGATTCAAAACCGCCGGAAGATCAGGCCATGGAAACCGCTCAACAAGAACCGTCGCCGGTTGATACGCCTTTACCGTTGCGGCCCGAGAAACGCCGGCCTCGTTTGTTGGCCGCATTGATCGTGTTGTTTTCCGTCTGGATCGTCGTGCTGTGTTACCTGGCCTATCGAGTTAACTTTTAGGGTCGCATTCAGGAGCTTGGTCAATTGAGATTCTCTATTCCGATTGTCTTCGTATTTCAGGTGTTGATATTGACCAACCTTGCTCACGCTCAGGAAGAAATTCCAACCGCCCAACAGGTGATCGACGACTACATGGGAGCGCTCGGTGGCGAATTGTCGCTACGAGGGCTGGAACTGGTGACTATGTCGGGCAGGGTCGACAGGGAACCAAATCCCAAAGGCGAACCGAATGCCACTTTCGTGTTTCGCTTCGTTGGCAACAAATACCTGAACACTCACACCATCAGTGACGGGAAGGAATATCATTTTGGATACGACGGTTTGGTTTCATGGCGAGAGTTGGAAGGGCAGGACCGGGTCAACGTGGAAAAAGATATGAAAAGCAGTTATTTCATGTCGAAGTCGCCAACGCAGGTACTAAGTTGGCTGGATATGCTCGATCGTGTCACGGTGCATGGCATCAAGGTAATTGACGGTCGAGAGACGGTGGAGCTGCATTTCAATGTGTTTGGCGGAGAGGTCTTCAAACGGTATTTCGACAAAGAGACGAAGTTGATGGTCCGCGAGGATAATGGCAACAACAAGCGTACTTTCAAGTACATCGATCACGAGGGGATCATGTTCTTTAGCGAGATCACAATTCACGCAAAAGGTAAGTTCT
>CAZPOL010000031.1:0-21283 GCA_964588195.1 uncultured Pirellulaceae bacterium
CTGATGGCATTTCATTCCTGCCAACACTGTTGGGCGAGGATAAAACGGGCAGTACTCAACAACAGCACGAGTACATGTATTGGGAATACATCAATCAGATTGCAGTTCGCAAAGGCGATTGGAAAGCGATCAAACCGGGCAAGGATGCGAAATGGGAATTGTACGATCTGGCATTCGATGTCAGCGAATCCAAAGACCTGTCGGCGGACCGCCCTGACCTGTTGGCCGAATTTGTCCAGGTTGCCAAGGATTCACGCGTGCCTGCACGGCCTGGAAAATTCTTGCGGCAAGATTTGCAGCAACGTGACCGGACGGCAAAGTGGAAACGGCCCGAAACCAAGTCTTCCAAATAATCTGCCAGAAAATTTGCCGGGGTGCTTCGGATCGGAAATCAGCAATCCAATTCAGGCTGGCTTAATCTTGTGCTCGTAGTGACGTCGCCAGTCGCGACAACCTTTGCTGCCTACTTCAAAATCACGACAGACTCGCGGTCGGTATTCGTGATGTTTGCATTGCCGCGTTTCCATATCAAACCAAAAACAAGGCCCGTCCAGGTCACTGCCCTGCGGCTTCTGATAGGTTTCGATATATGCCATCAACTCAGCCTTGATATCGTCGGGCATCGCATTGAAATACACCGCGTCAAAGGATTGATCCGCCGGGTCCATGTATGCCGGGTAGCCCATATGCATGCAACAGACGCCACATCCCTGGCAATCACTGATCACGGGCAATCGATTGGTGGGACTCATGTTGATGTGCAAACAGTTGAATCTGGCGGACGAGTATCGGCGTGGCAAATATCATGTCATGATGATCGATGGAACACAACATCTTCAACTTGCAACCAAAACCCGGTTAGCGATTTCCACCAGGTTAGGGATTTCCAAACAACTCGACAATCTTGTCCTGACGATACTGAAAGATGCGAAGCAGGTCGCGTTTGACCATCAGCGGATGCAAAACTGGAGCCAGCCAAACGCGATAGTTGACGATGTCGGTCATCAACGTTTGATCGCCAAGATCCTGGAACAGATGTTCGTGGTGCCACTTGCGGTAGGGGCCCCGAATTTGTTCGTCCACGAATCGCTCGTTGGGCTGCCAGGCAGAAATGTTGGTCCGCCACTTGATCGGAATGCCTCGCAGCCGAATTTTGTACTCGATACGCGCGTCCGTTTTCATTTCAATCGGCAGCGGTGTCAGGATTCGAAAGTTCAGAAAGTCTGGAGTAATCTTTTCCAGGTTCGCAGCGTCGGCGAAAAACTGAAACACCTCCGCGCGCGGCCTTGGCAAAGTAACCTCGGTCGTCAGACGATAACTGGATCGGCCAAGCGATTCGATTTGCACTTCGGTATTTGGGCTGCTGTCTTGATTCATCAGTTTGCGGTTTTGCTTAGGAAATGATTTAGCACGATCAACAGAATCGCACCTCGGGCGGTCCAGGCAATCGTGCGAATCCAATTCCAGTTGACCAGAGCCTTGATCGTCGCATGGTCATAGCCGCTGTTGGTAAGCCGACTGTGTTGCGGGACCTGGATGAACGCCGTCGACAGCCATATCAGGATGACCAGCATCAATCCGATACGGAACCAGGTTGTCAATTCCGGATAGGGCGCGTACCAGGCCAGGATAATCGCCGTCAGGATTTCCGCCACCATCACTGGACCAACAATGAAGGTGATCAACATTTGGTGTTTGTTGGAATAGAGTTCAAACTGTTGTTGACCCACATTGGCGAACAACGGGTAGTGCACGATTTGAATGATCCAGATCAAGCCCACCAGGAACCAGGTCGCAGCAAAATTCGTCAGCAAGATCGTTTGCATCGTTACTCCGCCTCCGCCGCAACGCTCGACGAAACTGTTGCCTGTTCCTTTACCTGCTCCAACAAGTAGTGGCTGACCTGCCATTGGTTTCCATTTTCGAAACCGAACAACTCGGCACTGGCGATCAGGAACAGACGCCATCGTTGGAACCAGCGAGCCGCTGCGGCCTTGCCATAAGCTTGTTGCAGAATTTTCAGAGCCGGTTCCCGGCGCTGGTCAAGCAATTCAAGCCATGCATTGCATGTCCTCTCGTAATGAGTTCCATCCCAGGTCCACGATTCAGCAACCCGCATATCTTGATCGAATTCTTCGAATACTCTGTCGCTGGGCATGATGCCACCGGTGAAAAAGTAGCGACCCATCCAGTTGGACGCCCCTTCCGTTTGAAACTCGTAGATAAATCGTTTGTGGTTGAAAATGTGAATGAACAACTTCCCATTCGGTTTTAGCCAACCAGCAACGCGGCTCAAAAGTTCCTGATAATTCCGCATGTGTTCGAACATCTCGCACGAGACAACCCGATCGAAACGATCAACGACATCAAAGTCGTTCATGTCTGCGGTGATTACATTCAGTCTGTCCCGCGCACCAATTTCGTCGGCCCGCTGAAGAATCAGCTCTCGCTGAAAACGGGAATTGGAAACAGCGGTCACGCGAGCATTCGGAAACTGTTCCAACATCCACAACGTCAAACTGCCCCAGCCACAACCCAGTTCCAGAATATCCATTCCGTCTGTGATTTCGGCTCGCTGACAGGTCGCCGTCAGCGCCGCAACTTCCGCATCATCGATCGATGACGTATCCGAATCAAAGAAGCAGCAACTGTATTTCAGTCGCCGCCCTAACATCAATTCAAAGAATTCAGCAGGCAGTTCGTAGTGCTGTTCGTTGGCCTTTTCAGGCACCGGTGCGACCGGCGATTCACGCATCCGTTCCGCAAAGGCGCTGACAGAAACGTTGGCTTGTTGCAAATCATTCAGCCGCTGCTGACAGAGTCGCCGTGACAAACGTCGGGTGATCCCGTCCGGCATCCAACCCCGCTCAATCAGATCGATTACCGTATTGGTAATGAATTCCATTGTCATTGAACCTTGCTAAACTTTTTTGGGCGGCCATGGGAAAAACGCGCTGGTCGTCTTTTGATACTCGCGATACGCCTCACCGCGACTCTTCAAGGAAGAGGCTTCGGCGGGCGGGATGCCCGTCATGTTGACGATAAAATGCAACATCGCCAACGGTCCAACGATCGTCAGCCACCCGTACGGCGCCGCAATGGCCAAACAAACGTATGACCACCAGTGCAACCATTCAAAGAAGTAATTGGGATGACGTGAGTAATGCCAAAGTCCGGATTGGCAAACTTTTCCCTTGTTGGCAGGATCCTGTTTGAATCGCTTCAGTTGCGAATCAGCGATTGTCTCACCACCGACGGCGACCAGCCAAATCGCGACTCCCAGATAATCGAGCGCACCCAGTGGACTTGAGTTCCTTGCCGCGACCAACATCGGTAGCGCAAACAACAACGCTCCGAAAGCTTGAAACTGATAGAACAGATACAGCCGTTTTTGATATCGCTCGCCCCACCTTTCCCGCAGGTCCAGATAGCGACTGTCATCCGTTTCATGTCGTAGCCGAGTCCAAACGTGCCAGGCAAGTCGCGTCGCCCAACACATCGCCAAAACCGAAATCAGAATTCGTCGCGCCACCAACCCATCACTGGTGCCCCAACAGAAAAAGAGCGCCACACCGGCTACGCTCATCGACCAGGCAACATCCACAATCCCGGACTTGCCAGTCTGTTTTTGCCGGACCCACAACAGACTCATCACAATCACGACCGCCACCCAGCCGACAATGATCATCAACCAGGGATTCAACTGACTACCTCGCTGGATGAAAGCGATTGTGGTTTTGTCCGACCAGCCTGCTTCGGACGCATGGTATCGGCGTTGCTGTCGGTGGCGATTTGAGATCGATGAACGGGGCGATCGAGCGGCGAAGCAGTGGCACCGTAGTTGGCCATCCACAACTGGGTCACGTTAACATGCCGCTCCATAAATGCTGCTTCGCAATAGCACAGGTAGTAATCCCAGATGCGAATGAACCGATCGTCAAAGCCCAGGTTTTTGACTTTATCCAGCTGGTCGAAAAATTGTGATCGCCAGCGTCTGAGAGTTTCGGCATAGTGTGCTGCGAAGTCTTCCATGTGTACCATTCGCAATCGCGAAGCGGACGCCATCGATTGCGACAATGCTGTGACCGAAGGCAAACAGCCGCCTGGAAAGATGTATCGCTTGATAAAGTCGACTGTCTTTTTGTGATGGTCGAATCGATGGTCGACGATCGTGATGGCTTGCATCACCATTTCGCCATCGGGCTTCAACAGTTGCCCGCACTTCTTGAAGAACGTATCGAAAAACTGATGCCCAACGGCTTCGATCATTTCGATCGAGACCAGTTTGTCGAACTTGCCGGTCAAATTTCGATAGTCTTCTTTCAATAGCGTTATCCGATCGGCGACGCCCTCCTGTTGGAAACGTTTTTGGGCAAAGTCGTGTTGCTCGTCCGAGATCGTGGTGGTCGTGACACGGCAACCGTACTGTTTCACGGCGTGAACCGCCAACGCGCCCCAACCCGTACCGATCTCGACCAGGTGATCGTCCGGTTTCAGGCCCAGTTTTCGGCAAGCTCGATCGATCTTCTCCATCGATCCTTCGTACAACGAGCATTCCGGGTGCGGAAAAATGGCGCTGGAATAAGTCATGGACGGATCAAGAAACAACGCAAAGAAATCGTTGCTAAGGTCGTAGTGCTTCAGAATATTTTGCTTGGCGTTGCTGATTGTATTGCGACGCAGAAAGTGCCCGATTTTCTCCAAGCCGTTTTTGGCCAGAGCCAGCGGGCCATTGATCGTGTCGCCGTCGGGCAAGTTGCGAATCAGGATCCGCACCAACGCAGTCAAGTCGGAACAAGTCCAGTGCCCCTGGGCAAACGACTCGGCAGCCCCCAAACCTCCGCCCAACGCCATCTGTTTGAAAAACGCTGGATCATGAACCGTTACGTTCGCTTTCAAATCCGCGCCCGTGTCACCAAAGATGTCGGTCCGCTGTCCTTCGGTCACGACAATGTTTCCATGCCGTAATTTCTGGAGGCTACCGAGTACCAGTTTGCGAAACCTGTTTTCAAACATTGTGAGAGGCTGTCTTGGAGGAGTTGGATGGTGAGTTTGGTGAGTTCGACTCGGAAGATTGCTTTTTGGGATGCGCGAAAAAAGTGACCTTCTTCCGCCACAACCGGAAGGCTTGCCAGTAGATCCCGGCAAACACTTGAGCGGTCATGAAAGGGTATCGCAGCAAGACGCCACGCAGCGTTCGCGCCGTCAATGGTTGTTTCTCCATCGACATGGCAACGCTTAGCATGCGTTGCTGGTCCTGGAAATTGCTGATACCGATGTTCAGTCGCTCGCCGGGATCGGAAACTCGCCAACGATAAGTCATGTCCATCGGCATGAACGGCGAGACATGAAATTCCTTTTCCATCTCCTGGCGAACCGAAGATTCTTGCGGCGCGAAGTGCTGCGGCTGCAACAGGTAACAATGTTGTTCGCCCCAAGGCGTGTTGTTAACCTCGGCAACGATGTGTTTCAGGTTCTCCTGTTTGTCGAAACAGAAGAAGAATGAAACGGGGTTCATCTGATATCCGAAATATCGCAGATGAGTCAGCAACCGGATCGGGCCCTGGTGTTCTGCGCCGGTTTGCTGCCTGATCCACGAGCGGACCGCATCACCGAGCGGCAGGTCGGCGTCGCCCATATGTTCCCGACGTCGAAACCAGGCGAGAGCGGGCCAGCGAGTCGACCAGCACCAGCGGCCTTTGAACACGTTTGGCAATTCGTCCAGGTCCAGATACATCATGAACAGTTTGTACCGAAAGGCATGCTCGACCGGCCGTAGCCGTCGATGCAAAACACGCCCTCGGTAAATGCAACTATTCATGTCACTCAATGCTAGTCGGTCAATGCGAGTCAGGTTTCGGGTTTTTCAAGACGTCGACGACGGCCAAGCCGCTGACCACTCCGTCCTCGTGAAAACCGTTGCCCCAGTACGCTCCGCAAAACGAGCTTCGGTTGTCGCCAATCAGTTCGCTGTGGCGGTCCTGCATGGTTTTTCGTCGAACATCAAAGATCGGATGCGAATAATTGATTGTGCGAATGATTTTATCCGGATTAATTCGAGACGTATTGTTCAATGTGACACTGAAAGTTTCCTGATGATCCAGCGTTTGCAGGATATTCATGCAGTACGTCAGCGAGGCCTTTTCCGTTTGACGATCGGGCAACAAGTAATTCCAGCTGGCCCAGGCACGTCGTCGTTTGGGAAGGATTCCGTCGTCCGTATGCAACACCGCTTGATTCTCCTCGTAAGGAAACGCGTTGAGAATCTCCCGTTCCTGTTTTGTGGCTCGTTCCGCCAACAATCGAATTGCCTGATCGGCATGACAGGCAAACACAACATGATCAAAGGACTCCTTGCCACGTTTTGATGCTATCACGACCTGGTCCGGCTCGCGGACTACTCGCTGAACCGGCGTATCCAGGAAAATTCGTTCGCGAAACGGAGCCGTCAATGGCTCAACATAACTCTTGGAGCCACCACAAACGACTTTCCATTGCGGGCGATTGTTAACGCTGAGCAATCCATGGTGATGATAGAACTCGGCGATAAATCGAATCGGAAAATTCTCGAAGGTCGATTGGGGGCAGGACCAGATCGCTGAACCCATTGGCAAGAAATAGTAGTCGTAGAATTCGCGTGGAAAGTTGTTTTGCTGGAAGAATTCCTTGACCGTTACGTCTTCGGCGTCATTGTCCAGCAGCTGGCTGCCGACCTTGTTGAATTTCAAAATCCCCTTCAACAAGCGGTAAAATTTTGGCCGCAGCAGGTTTCTTTTTTGAGCGAATAACCCGCCAAAATCCGCTCCCCGATATTCCAGGTTGGATCGGTCGCAACGAACACTAAAAGTCATCGGTGCATTTTGCGAGGCCACACCCAATCGATCCAGCATCGCTATGAAGTTCGGATACGTTCGATCATTGAAAACAATAAAGCCGGTATCGATCGATAGGTGGTCGTTTCCAACAGGTACATCGATCGTATTGGTATGACCACCGATCCACGAAGCGGATTCGTAAACCGCAATGTCAAAGTCGGGATGCAAATGACTGGCAACGGTCAATCCTGATATTCCGGAACCAATAATCGCTACTTTGACTGGCGGCATCTAATGCTTCCCGGAACGTTGTTTGATTGGCTGAGCGAAAACCGGATGGAGTTGGTTTGGGCTGGTTTGGGCTGGTTTGGGCTGAGCTGGGCTCGGCTGAGTTGGTTTGGGCTGAGCTGGGTTGGACAGCGACGGGTTTCGATTTCGACGCGCCTTTTCAAATCTCAAATCTCAAATCTCGCAGCGACCATCCTTGCACCTTCCGGTCAATCGCGTTCGGTAGCGAGCGAACACTTTGTAACCCAGGTGCAGTCCGTGCCGAACCACAGGCAACTTGCTAACCCAGACTGAGCGACGGAATCCGGCGGCTGCATACAGTCGTCGAAAGACTTCAACTCCGGTGATCCATTGACCGTCTGGCTGACGGCCGTGGATCTCGCTCATCAGCTCTTTGAACGATTTTCCATAATCCTGTTCGGGAAACTGATCGCTGGCGATATCGATGAAGGCGATCTGCTGCTGCTTGTCTCGTTTGCGAAGCCAATCGATCTCACGTTTGCAAAGCGGGCAATCGCCATCGTAAAACACTTGAAACCGGTCCAACTTATCGTGCATCCCGATCCTAAATTCTTGCACCAAAATCGTTCACTAAATTCGTTCAAAACGTTCACATCACAGGTAACCGGCGAAATGTCGCCCAGGCAACAGTTAGTGTTAAATTGTCTTCAAATATGTGGTTTTCAGTTTTCTGTGAATCCGTTGAACGGTTTGGGGAGAATAGCATATCGTCCAAAACGTTCACCATCGCTCAGAGGCTCCGCACCATGCAAACGATCAAGTTAACTCCCAAGAAAGTCGCCCAGGCAATCGGTGTTAGCGAATCGTCCATGAAACGATGGTGTGATCGAGGGTTAATCGATTTCCAAACCACTGCGGGAGGTCATCGCCGTCTGTCTCAAGTCTCTGTGATTGATTTTTTGCGGAAGGGCAAGCATGGATTGATCAAGTCGGAACTGATTGGCTTGCCCTCAGGAATTCGTCCACATGAACGCGATACGGAATCGAGTCACCAGGAATTTCTGGCTGCTATCGTCGATGGATTCGAAGACGAAGCCCGCAAAATTCTATTCGAAATGTTCATTGGCGGAAATTCGATTGCTACAATCGGCGATCGGATCATTGGTCCTGCGTTTGCCGAAATCGGTCGCCGCTGGGAATGTGGCGAGCTGGAAGTTTATCGCGAGCGTCGTGCCTGCGAGCTAACCGTTCAATTGCTTGCGGAACTAAAACCCCTGTTACCGGTTGGCAACGAATCGTCTCCGTTGGCGATCGGCGGCGCACCCGGCAGGGAATCGTACACCCTGCCAACCATGTTAATTGAAATGCTGTTTCGGGAGGCAGGTTGGCGAGCCCAGTCGTTGGGTACGTTGTTGCCATTTTCGACTTTGTCGGCAGCCGTTCGGGAACAACGCCCTCGCTTGTTCTGGCTGAGCGTCTCAATTATTGAAGACGAAACTACATTTCTGCAACAATACGAGCAGTTTAGCAGCTCCGTGTCACCGGAAACATTCGTGGCCGTTGGAGGCCATGCGATGCGGGACGAGGGAATTCGTCAGAGAATGAAGTTCTCCGCTTACGGTGACAATTTGTTACAACTTGAATCACTGGCCAAATCGCTACCGACTGCGAATGCCAACGTTAGCAATTACTAACCGTTCGCGTTCAAACGGAGTTTGCCACTCCCCCATTCAACCCTCGATCACTACCACGAAAGAACCCTCATGAAAAAATCTGCATTCATCCATTCGTTGTTTTTGCTGTTTGTGGTTTCGACGTTCAGCCTTCTGGTGCCGGGTTCATGCCAGGGACTTCAATCGGATGCGAATCAGTGGGCTCAGTGGCGTGGTCCGTCTCGTGATGGCGTTTTCACCGGCGAGACGCTGCCCGAGAAACTCGATGACACCACGATGAAGCAAGTTTGGCGTAATGAAATGGGCCCCAGTTACTCGGGTCCAATCGTTACTGATGCTCACGTGTTCGTCACCGAAACGAAAGACGAAAAATATGAAGTGGTAACAGCGTTGGAAAGAGCATCTGGCAAAGTGGTCTGGCAAACTCAATGGGAAGGCGCGATGTCCGTTCCGTTTTTTGCCAAAGCCAATGGCAGCTGGATCCGCGCCACACCCGTCTACGATGATGGAAAACTTTACGTCGGTGGAATTCGCGACGTAGTGGTGTGTCTGAACGCCGAAGATGGCAGCGAGATCTGGAAGCTCGATTTTCCAGGTGAGACCGGATCAAGTAATCCTGACTTTGGCTTTTCCTCTTCGCCGATGATTAAGGATGATGCATTGTTTGTTCAGGCCGGCGGCGCGTTTTACAAACTGAACAAGGACGATGGGTCGGTCATCTGGAAAATCCTTGGCGACGGCGGTGGCATGATGGGCAGTGCCTTTGCGTCACCAACCGTGGCCACGATTCATGGCGTAGAACAATTGTTGGTACAAACCCGTTCTCATCTGAACGGTGTCGACGCAGAAACCGGGACGGTACTTTGGTCACAAGCAGTCCCCAATTTCCGTGGCATGAACATCCTGACACCGATCGTTTTTGACAACCAGGTATTCACCAGCACCTATCGGAATGAATCCTATCTGTTCGCGCCTCAAAAAACGGACACTGGTTGGTCGGTAACGACGACCTGGCAAGTCAAGAAGCCCGCTTACATGTCGACGCCGGTTGCAAAGGATGGATACCTTTACATGCACTTGCAAAACCAGCGGTTCACTTGCCTGGATCTGAAAAATGGCGAAACCAAATGGACGAGCGGAACATTTGGCAAGTACTCAAGCATCGTCGTTCAGGACGACAAGGTGTTGGCTCTGGATCAACGTGGCGAGCTGTTGCTGTTCCGCGCGACACCGGATGAATTCCAGTTGCTCAGTCAACATCGCGTGAGTGATCAGGAGACGTGGGCTCATCTGGCGGCAGTCGACAACCAGTTCTTCATTCGTGAATTGAATGCGATTACGGCCTACGAGTTCTCATCGAAGTAGCTCGTTCGGGCACGTGAATCGGCTACGATCAATCTCCGATCGCGTCGTCCAACCAGTCGTTGCTGAATACGCCGCCAGCGTCAAAACGTTTGACAATTTCACGGAACTCGTCCAAACGCGGGTACAGCCGGTCGTTTGCTGAACTTGGTAGTGAATTGTATTTGCCCCAGTGTGGTCGCGCTGCGAAACGTTGGCTCAACTGCTCGGAAATAAAGTCCGCGAATCGCACAAACCCCTCTCGATCGTGCGGCTTGTGGTAACTGATCATGCTGATCGCGTAGCAATCCTGGCGGTCGGCGTGGTCGGCGTTTTCGTTGGCGAGTTCATTTTCCGAACCAGTTGATTCATATGAGCAAGCCATTGAAATCATCGTGTCGTCGTTCAACACACGCCGGATACAGATCGGATAGTGGTGCAGATAGGTGCCTCGATGCGGAGCCAGTTTTTTCATGACATCGTCGGACGGTTTTTCATTCCCGAATTCGACACCGCCAAAAACAGTCATCGCCTGTCGAACGAATGTCAGCGCTGGCTGCAGATCCTGACGAGTCACAAACAGTTCGACCTCGATGTGCCGGAACAGCTCGTGTTCCATGACCAACATCTTGTGCGAATCATCAACGACCCGCCAATTCCTGGCCAATGTCAACGGCAAGATTCGTCGGTAAAAGAATCGAATCGGCCAGCCAAGTTTCAGTATCCGAGCCAGGCCTGTGATAATCAGATGCAATCCCCAATCGATTCCGAGATGCCAATAGACTCGGTAAAGTCCCGCCAGTTTTGTTCGAGGCCGATCCGTTTCGGCGCGATGTTGGCCGTACCACTGCCAGCTCCAGGGAATCAAAAAGAATTGTTGCAGCGGCGAGTCTTTCTCTGCTGCCACGACATCGTCAAGCGACTTGTGTTTTACGACATGCTCTTCGATGTTGTAAATCTTGCGAACCTGAACTTCCAATTCGACGATCACGCCGAGCATTCCCAGCGAACATCTCGCCGCTTGTAGTTCGGGCCCAGAATCAATTCGCGTTACCGTTGGCTCGCCAGTTTGCGAATCATAGTGAGCGACACGCACCGCCGTCACGAAGTGCGAAAGACTCTGCTTGCCGGAACCATGTGTTCCCGTGGCTGTGGCGCCCGCCAGTGTCTGTTCGTCGATCAATCCGATCGAAGGGAGCGTTAATCCGAACTTTCGCAGCTCGCTCAACAGGTCCTTGATCTTGCACCCGGCACCGACGCGGACCGTACTGGTTGTTTCATTGACCTGGATATCTTTCAGATTCTGCATCGACATCAACACAGCGTCCGTCTGAATGCCAGCGCTCCAGGCATGGCCGCTGGAAATCACACGGATCTTCTTTCCGTGGTGTCGGCGGAGAAATTCGAGTACTTGCTGTTCGGATTCCGGTGTCAGGAACTCAGTCGGGCAAGCGCTAACGTTCTTGCCAAAGTTCTCAACGACCTTGTTCCTGGACTCGATACTCATCTAATTGATTGTTTTCCAAAGCTGCGTGTTACGTCGGCAGCAAACAGGCCGATCCTCTACCAACCAGGATGATTGGCCGTGTCAGAATTGTCGAGTCTGTAAATTCTCAACACGCTATGCGGCACGGAATTCGGTCACTGGCCCGTGGGCAATTCGCGAACGCCAGGCTTTGTATTTCATGTGCTGCCAACCCTTTGGGTTTGGCTGGGTGGCGTGATGAAACGGCTTCAGTCGAGCCAGTTTTTTCGAGAGCTTCCGTTTGACTTGGGCCTGTTCCAGTGTGGCCATCGACGTGGCCCGGTATTGGCCGAATCCAATCGAACCGCAAATGCCAACCCAACCAAAGTTTGGCGAGTTCAAAACCATCTCGTCAAAAATATGAATCCGCTCGCCCGACGCATTCAAGACATCGTGAAAGGCGACAATCGACCGATCCGTTAGCAAAGGAAACAGATCGCGACAATCTTGCTGAACCGTGGCGTAATCGTTGGCTCCGTCATGCCACAGAAAACCAATAGGAGATTTCCAGTTGGCGGCGAAGTCGGTAGACGTTTGATGACGAGCATCGACGTAATCCTGCAAGCCAAGTCTGGCCAGGTTGTCGTGCAACGGTCGCGGATCGATCGGATCGACACTGATCAATTTCTCGCCGCCGGTATGTTGAATGGTCGATGCCAGAACACTGGTCGACTTGCCGTGGTAAGAACCGAGTTCGACAATTCGGCCTTCCGCCGTTTGATTCAGAACAGCGAGTGCCAGAAAACGCATCTCGCGCGGTTGCAACCAACCGTTGATCGAAGAGGCATCGGATATGATTTTTTCGTCCAGCTGCGGCGATAAATGATTCATCGCGACGTTCCTATATCTTGATAGAACGCCCCCCTTCTCTGAGGTTTGTTTCGGCAGATTCGGCGCGAGACTTTGACGATTCTTCAGATTAGGCAAACTAAATATCGGGCTGCTAGCAGGCAGCCATTCAACCGGACTCATTCCAGATTTAATCCAATGGGAATGCTGCCCGAAAGTCGTCCGCTGTGATCCAGCCCATCGATCCGAATCCACCGACCAGATACAAATCGACCAGTTCCAACTGGACAAATTGAAAGTCACCGAAGCTGGCCCATTGAGCGGCCTCGGGATGTTGCGAAACGTAGCTGTCGCGAACGATGGGCACTTGCTGCGGATCAACTTGCGTTACGTTTCCGATGATCGACAAGCGGGCGTCCGCCAGGTTCCCATCGGCGCCGCTGATTAACAGACTCGCCTTGTCGTCCGTTCTGAGATTCCTGGCATGCACAGCCAGAGAACTGATCAGGAATACCACCCTGCCCTGGTCAACATTGGCGTAGGGCATCATGCTGCAATGCGGAAAGCCCGGATGCTTGATCGAGTTGGTCGCTAACGATCCGCTCGTTTGTTGTTGAACGAGTGCGGCGGCGACTTGCGCGGGATTGGGTTTGGTGTCGATCGTTTGAATTCCCGATGGTGGTTGGACTGAGCACGAACAATCACTTGGTTGTCAGTGCAGGATTCTGACGTTGGGTAACAGCTGTTTCAATTTTTCAGCGCCTTTTTCGGTAACCCTGGTTTTTCGCAAGTCGACCAATTTCAGTTTTGGAATCCTTGCCAAGTCATCGATACAGGCGTCACTGACCAGGCTGCCCGCCATGTACAGCAGTTGTAATTCGGGCAGCTCGGCAAGACGACTGATCTGAGCGTCTGTAATCCGGTTGCTGGCCAAGTCCAGTTCCTGCAACGAGGTTAACTTTGCCAGTGTCGGAAGGCTGGCGTCCGTAATGCCGGTTGCGTCGAGAAACAGTTGCGCGATCTGATTCATTTCCGCCAGATACTCGACCGATGCATCATCCACCAATCGATTTTCGGAGAGTTCTAATGAGCTCAGATTCGTGCACTGCTTCAGAACTTGCAAGTCGGCGTTGCTTAATTTGGCGCGGCCCAGGGTCAGCACGCTGGCGTTGGTGTTGAAGAACGGATGCGCCAGATCTTCGGCCGTTACATTCAGAAACTCTTTGTACTTGCGATCGAGTTGATCCAGTTCGAGCGTGTGTTCTGCCAGACTGCTTTTGACTCTACGAGCCTGGTAGAATTCCTTGATAAAGCGAATGAAGCCGTTGCGATACTTGCCATTCTCGGCGGTGAACAAGAATTGCCCGATGCCTGACGCTTGAGTGTAGAGAGCCGCCACATCAGCGTGACTCTGCAATTCCCTACGCCCGAGTTCATCCAGTTCCTGCATCGGCACGAATTTGCCTTCCCGTTTACATCGCAACCGCGCGAACTGCAGTCGCTCGGCGTCAAATCCGCCCAGAGTAATCGTATGGGTGTCGTGAACTTTCATCGATTCGAAATACATCGCAATCGCCTCGACCAACCAGGCGTGTCCGCGATCGGCAACTGTTTTATTCACGCCGGCATTTTCTTGCAGGAACTGGTGAATCGACTCGTGTCGCCAAGTCGCCACAGGTGGTTCATCGGCGGCATAGAAAAAACTCGTCTTGATTTTCTCTTCGTAGTAACCGGACGAGATCGCTACCTGGTCGGTGCCTGTCAGACGTGCCATTTCGGCGACGTATTGTTGTCGGTCACGAAACAGCACGACGCTGTACTTCTTGCCACTGTTTTTGTCTTTGCCTTTTCCGTTCAGCCAGTTTTCCAGCTGACGCGGGTTGGCCCAATAATCAAAGTACACTTGTCGCCAGACCCAGTACGTCAATTCCAGCTCGGCCGCCAGTTTCAATCCCGCTTGTTCACCTGCCGCGGAAGCGATCGTGAAGTGCGGTGAGTTGATTTCCCAGTAGGTGCCTTTTTCCCAGCCGATCGCTTTTTGTCGTTTGCGGGCCTCGGTGGCGCGAGTCGGTTTGGTGGAACGGACCCAGCCCAATTTCGCGTCTTGTCGAAACCCGAGTGCCGCGCGAGTCTGTGCGTGATCCGGATCGAATACCAACAACTCGTGTAACAACTGGTAGGCTTCCGGACCTTGGGCTGCAGTGACCGCATTCCTGGCCGCCTGGAACAACGCCTCGGCGTGTTCTTTTTTTAGCGACGCCAGCTTTTGCTGAAATTGCTTTTGCGAGTCGGTCGCGGTTTCGTCAGGATTTTCGGCAAAGGCCGGGGGCATGAAAATGTATTGGCGATTGGGGTCTCGCGGTTGCATCAGTTTGCCAACCCGCGCTGCCTGTTCCGGCAATTTTTGTTGGATGCATTCCGCTTCCAGCTGCTTCAGCCCGGCACGAAAAGCATTGCGGATCTCTATTGGCGATGGATCGTTGGCGCTGGCTTCTTGACTGGCCGACTGGTCCACCTGCCCCTGCAAAACCGTCGCTGGCAACACCAACCCGATCGCCAGCAGGAACCAGCAAGTTCTGATCAATGATGGTCGGGACTCCGTTGATGTGGTCGTCGCCGGTTTCCGTTTCTTGCCGTCTTGGAATTTGATCATGAATCGTCCTGAGTCCGTTAGTCCATTGCCCTGGTTAAAGTATATACAACGGGGCAAATCGAATGCTCAAATCCAGGGTGTGGGCTGTCGATTTGGCCACCGATTGGGCTATCGACTTGGGGTCCGCGTTGGGTCCCAGTGGTTGAGGAATGTGTGCTGGCGGGCCTTGAATCGCGTGAACCTTGGGACGCGGAATTGGTTCCTGGTATTTGGACAGACGTTGGGTTGTCGCGGTCTTGTGGATTGGCCGTCGTGGCACATCTCGTCAAACCTTGACCAATCCATGAGAATTACCAGTTATTGACGCTCGATGTTGACCCGCCATATCGGCCTGTTTAGAATTCGATCCCTCAAACCGACGTCTGCCCAAAGTCGGTTGAAGATATGTGACAGATGGTGGCTGTAGCTCAGTTGGTTAGAGCGCCGGATTGTGGTTCCGGAGGCCGGGGGTTCGAATCCCCTCAGCCACCCTTGTTTTGCGGAGTCTCAGCAACTTGTTGAGACTCCGTTTTTTTGCGCTAGCCCGAAACGGAACCCACAGTAGCCTGTGATTCATTTCCTATTTTGAGGTTAGCTTCGCATGACTCGGGTGTTTCGCTCAATCAAGATTACCGCAGCAACCATTCCCAGCTGAACACGCATGAGGTAGTACACAAGCCACGTACACATTGAATAAAAGAGAAACATGATTATCGGACCGGCTTGCCCAAATGACGATGCAGCAACATAGTCACCGCCTACTAATGCATAGCACATCGCACCGCGCCGGTCAGGCCATGGCTCAGGAGCGTTCGAGTCGTTTGAAGTTCCAGCCGGTGACGAACCAGCCTTTGGCGAACTCGTCGCACCAGCGACACTCGGCGACGACGATGGAGGGGCGGCCGTTCAAGCGATCGATCTCCAGTTTCGTAATCACACCAACCTCGGTAGGTTCCTGACTGACCAGGCCAACCCCCTGGTTGGATATATCGCGTGAGAATGCGAAGTGATTTTGGCCCGTCTGACTGTTGCTGTGAACCAGCACCCGTCGGGTAATCGGTTTTCGCGTCGCGTCACGACGTTCCGACATAATGAAGCGAGTTTCTTCATTAACGATCTCATCGAATAGAGCTTGGATCTCCGGCGAAGCCGCTTGAATCGAGCTACGTAACATTGCTGTATCTCCTGGGTTTGCTGCCTGAAGACGGATGACGTTCCGCAACCGACCGCCATCGGTTGTCATTAGAAAAAACGTTCCGTTTCATCATCCAGCTATTCAAAGCCTGGAATATTAAACGGGCTCACACGTAGTAATTCTGGAAAGGAATCAAAATTCCGGGTGTTGTGGCCTGCCAGGGAAAGCTAAATTCAGGATCCAACTTTCGAAATGTTCATTTTCCGGAACGTTGTCCACAATAAACACCGTTCAGAAACGAACATACGGAACACCGCTCGGCGTCCAGGCGTTTCGATGGAAACTCTGATTGTGAAACCTTGATGCTGTTTCGGAAGTACATGAATAGTAGATCCAACGGAATCGAATATGGAATCGACTGGTCAAACTGGCGTACAACAAACAGGCAATCGAGTGATTCAAGTCAGTAATTTGTCCAAGACCTATCGAGATGGTCTGCTGTTTGCCAAAAAATTCACTGCGTTAAACAATGTTTCGCTGGAGGTCGGCAAGGGGCAGATCTTTGGCTTGTTGGGGCCCAACGGAGCCGGCAAAACCACGTTTCTGAAAATCCTGCTGGGTATCATTCGCAAGACGAGTGGCCAGGCAACGTTGTTGGATCACCCGGCGGGTCAGCGAAAAGGCCGCCAGCAGGTGGGATATTTGCCTGAGCAGTTAAGGATCCCGAGACACCTGACCGCCTATACCGCTCTGGAATATTACGGCAATCTGCAGAATCTCAGCTCGTCGGCGATTCGTGAAAAACGCGATTCGCTTTTGAAGTTTGTTGGGTTAGGTGGTCGTGGGCCGGATCGCGTCACCAAGTACTCCAAGGGCATGCTGCAACGACTCGGCCTGGCTCAGGCGTTGTTGCACGACCCGAAATTGTTGGTGCTGGACGAACCGACGGATGGTCTGGATCCGGGAGCTCGCGCAGAGATGCGTTCGTTGATGCAAGACCTTCGTGACAAAGGCGCTACGATTTTCCTTAACAGCCACTTGTTACAGGAAGTCGAAATGGTTTGTGATCGAGTCGCCATTTTGAATCGCGGACACCTGCGGTACTGTGGCCCTGTCGACCAGATCGGCGACTTTGTGCGCAGCCAAACAGGAGAGGAACGCCCCAACGTGACTCTGGAACTATCCAGTACATATGACGAAGCGATCGAAGCGTTGGGTTCGCCGACTGACGGAAACTTTGAACTGTTACGCAGTGAATCGACCAGGTCGCGAGTCATCCTGACGATTCGCTACTCTGACCAGGATTCCATCGATCGATCGGTGGATCGAGTTCGCAACGCAGGAATCAGTTTGATTCGTCTGACTCGAAAAGAGACGACCCTGGAAGACGCCTTCTTGCAAATTGTTGCCGCCAGCCCGGTGGACCAACCTTCAAAACAGAAACCTGTGGATCGGTAAACGGAAAACAAAATGCTTCGAGCTTATACCACCGTTATTCGGGATTCCTTTCGCGCCGCTATGAATTCGCGGGTGTTGTACATCGTCCTGGCATTGATCGTGCTGGTTCTGTTGGTCATCGCTCCGTTTCATGTGCGACAATCACTGGATTGGCAGTTGTCGGCGGACCGCAACATCCCGGCACCGGATCGACTGGTGCAACGCTTGATCGACGAGGGAAAGTCCGGATCGCGGCCAGCGGTCGCACATGTCTGGAACTTGCTCTCTGATGATTTAAAGGCCGATCTTGAGAAAGAGGCTGAAAGCGAGTCATCGGAAAATGGACCTGGCATTTCCACTGCCGTTCGCAAATTAGTCGTCGAACTGAATGGGCTGATCGAATACGAAGACCTGTACGACGAGACGGCTTTCAAGGGCCGGCGGCTGGACCCAGAGGCTCAGGATTTACTGGACAAAGGCTCGGCGCGAACCGCTGATGAGGATCGTCGCTTTAACCGCCTGGTGCTGACCAAGGCTCTGCGACGCGATGTCAATTCGCCTGGCCAAACCCAGCTGGACTTTTATTACTTTCGTTGGCATTGGCCAGTGTTTACCACCAGTATTTCGCATGCCAGCTTCGCCAGTTACATCACCAGCTTGTTACCGACTTACTTCGACAAATTCATTATGTCGATCGGTATCTTTATCGCCATTTTGATCACGGCTTCGATCATTCCGGAAATGCTGGAGGCCGGATCATTGAACTTGCTGTTAAGTAAACCGGTCAACCGCTGGGGCCTGTTGTTGGCCAAGTACATTGGTGGCTGTGTCTTCATCTTGTTGTGTGCCATTTTGCTGTTTGTCGGGTTATGGCTGTGGATGGGAATCCAGCTGGGAATTTGGGACCGCGCCATTTTGCTGAGCATCCCGACGTACGTCTTTGTGTTTGCGATGTACTACGCCGTGTCGGTGCTGGCCGGAATCTGGTTTCGCAGCCCCATCTTGTGCACCGTCTTTGCTGTTTTGTTCTGGGCCATATGTTCGGCGGTCGGCTACGGGTATGCCTGGCTGGATTATCGTCACTACAACGTATCGGCGATCGAAATCGTGGCCACTGGCGATGACGTTGTGATGGTCGATATGTTACAAACCACCAAGGTCTGGAACGATATCGAGAAAGACTGGAAAAATCCGTCCTCGCGCGGCGTAACTCCAGAAGAAACCAGTTTTGCGTTCGCTACGTTTTTTGATCGTTTGGATGAATTTCCGGACATGCCTGGTCCAGTGGTCGAAGCCGCCGGCACAGCACAAGAAAACAGCCGCGTCTTGTTTATGGATAGCGGTTTGATGGACGCAGTTTCCAATTCCCAACTAAAACTTGCCTCAACGGCACCCGACATCGCCTGGAAGGTAGCCAGTCGTGGCGCTCTACCAAGCAGCACCGTGCAGATTCTTTCGTCCGCCAAAATTGGGTTGTTGGCCGTTGATCAATCCGGTTCAATTTTCCAGTGGAAAGGAACCGAGACCGATATCAACGAATTGGAATCGACCGAAGACGACACTGAAGCAAAGAAGTCGAAAAACAAAATTGGCGATCAGATTGCCGGTTTCCTGAAACGTCGCGACCAGGTCGACTACGAAAAGCTGACGACCAACCAAGCCTGCTCCATTCAAGCTCCATCCGCCGTCAGTTTGAATCCGACGAATGATGAAGTCGTCTTCTACAGCGAAGGCGAATTGTTTGTGATGCAGTATGTCGACGGAAAATATCAGGAACGGTTGCGAGAAAAGATCGGCGAACACGGCAACAAAAAAATGACTGCGTTTGTCGCCGCTCGTGGCCCGTCAATTTTCGTCATGCTGGGTAACGGTCGGTTTCATCATCTGAACAGCGACGACCTCTCCCCGGTCAAAGTCGTGGATCATAGTCAACGATCGGCCATACGTAGTCTGGATGCTGCGGCCGATGGCGACCTGGCGGCAATCACGTTCCGCAGTGGTGACTTGTGGATTTACGATGCCAATTCCAATTCCGAGTTCACTGGTTCTGGTATCGGAAACGGCGACATCATGGCTTGCACCTTCGATGACCAGGATCGTTTGTGGGTCGCCGACCGTTTTCAGGGTACCTGTTGTTATGATCTGGAAAGCGGTGAACAGGTGATCAAGCGAACTTACAACGGTGGCTGGATGCAAAGCGGCTTTCGTTATGTGATCCGGCCACTGTACCGAATCATTCCCAAGCCCAGCGAGTTCTACAAACTGGTTTCGCACCTGGCCTCTTCCAGTGACGCGCAAGGAAACCCGGACATCGATTTGACGATTTTGCCGCACCGGGATGATCCGTGGTCGCCACTGAGAAGTGGAATTGTGTTCACAGTTTTGGTGCTGGCAATTTCCTGCTTCATTTTCCAAAGACAGGACTTTTAGGAATTTTCGGGCGCTCTTTGCCGAAAAACGCGAGAAAAACATGGTGACTCGATTTTTGGCTTAAACCGTGACCAAACGTGTCCGCCTACTTGCGATATCTCAAATGCAACAGAAAATTAGTGCATTAGAGAAAGGACTCGCACGATGGCCAAGTTTTATACTACTTGTGGAACGTTTGAATTTTTGACGACTGCCGAGGACGCACGTTCAGCCGCCCTATGGTCAGTTCATCAGTTTCTGTCGACTCGAATCGAGCTGTCGACAGTGGAGTGGTCGGATCCCGAAACGATCGATCGCCAGGACATCATGGAAGCAATGATTGAACTGGCAGATACGGTTTTCGTTTCTGAAGTCGGATTCGGTCGCAGTGATGCAGCCGTCATCGATACGGCTGATATCTTGACGGAATGGAATCAGCTGGTGATCGCGATTCAACGACTGGAATCATTGATCGACAACTAGCGGTCGAGCCGCATAGCCCTTGCGGCGATTGGATTAGCAAGCAGTGAAACGTCGACGACCTTCTGCAAATCGTCCGCCGGTTTCCGGTGGGCACATAGCGCGGCGAACGGTACGGATCATTCTGACTCTGGCCGGTTTGTCAGTGATCGCGTTGGGAGGAATCGGTGGCTACTGGCTATACGAGATCAGTGGCATGATTGCTGGAATCATTTTGGGAACCGTGTTTGCGTTTTTAATCTACATGTAAGCTGCTACTCGCTTAGTCACTTCCGCCAATATCGTCATTGCATAGCCGCATTATCAGGTCATGCTCTTCCATTTCATGGCAGTGAAAATTTTGCACGAGTGATTGGAAACCGGCGACGATGGCTGGCATCGATTCTTCGACCGACAATTCCTGGTAGAGCATTCCTTCGGCTAACTCGACCAATTCGCGGACGTCCAGAAAAATCTCTTCGTGCTGCGATCGCAAACAGGTTGCCCGCACGTTGACATGTGAGTTGCTGATTTTTGCCGAGTCGAAGTAACCATAGAATTCTTCCAGGGCGAAACAGGTTTGCAATTCATCTCGCAAACGAGCCAGCGTTTCGACCACTAATCCCGGATCGGGCAAACTGCGTTTGGACAGCAGGTCCTGGAATTCGCGAATCACTTCTTCCGGCTTCACCGTATCGTGTTTGATGTCGGTCAGAAAAGCGGCATTCAGGGTCAAGCCGTGACTCTCGTCGGTGAATTGTTCCGCCTCTGTGACAGAGGGCGCTGCGGATCCTTCCAACAAACCGGGATGGAAATCAT
>CAZPOL010000031.1:21383-48146 GCA_964588195.1 uncultured Pirellulaceae bacterium
TGTTGAACTTTTCTGTTGTCCAGATTGCCTCTTTCGGACGCGTTCCGATCTCAAGGAAGTTGAATGAACGAAAAATCGAAGTACCAGCAAAACATCATCAAGAATTACTACGAGAATCGTGATGCGATCGCCTTGCAGCGAGCTCAGGAGCTGGTCACCGAACTCTATCTGTCCGAGGGCAAGGGTCGGCAAAAACATTGGAAGCATTTACGTGGGCATTTGGAGAAATTAGGCGTCAAGGAATCGACGATCGCCAACTTGCAAGAAAAGGACGATCCCGAACTGGTAGCCAACCTGGTCGCCCGGATTGCCAAGAAGCAGGACGGGTAGCTTTCCGTTTGAATGTTTGGGAAAAGACGTTTTGAAAAGGGTGTTTGGAAAAACGCTAGCTCGAACATAATCACACGCCGCCCCAACCCACATCTCTATAGTCTCTGTCTGCTGTGCAGCGATAGAATGACCGGATACACCAATCATTTTATCGATGTGGATGATGCCAATGCCTGGTCAAGGACGACGGGGACAAAGGAATTCTTGTAGACCTGCGGAGCGGCGGTCTTTCGTGATGGCGACGACTGTCTTGGTCGGTCTCGTGATGTTGACCGCCAATTCTCTTTCCAACTTCAGTTCCAATTCGCTATGCGCACAGACGATCGACTGGCAGATGCCAGCCAAATGGCATCAAGACGCTGAGTTGAACGACTTATGCGTCATCGATGCCGAGACTGCCTGGATCGTGGGAGATCGCGGGACGGTGTTGCGCACCAGGGACGCCGGTCGATCGTGGGATCCAGTCACTTTAAGATCAGACGCTTTTGATCTGAGCGTTCCGCCAATTCAATGTCGCCTGGAATCCGTTACCTTCGTTTCGGCCAACGAAGGCTGGATCGCTGGCGGCTACACGCTGCCCGATTCGACCACCAGCAAGGGAATACTTTTTTCTACCAAGGACGGTGGAAACACCTGGAAACGAATCCAGGGCATCTCCTTGCCCTCCATCAAGAAGATCTTCTTTAGTAGCACCGGTGAAGGAGTTGCCATCGGTGACGGGAATGTGTTTAAACCGGCCGGCGTCTTTCAGACTCGCGATGGAGGCATTTCCTGGTCCGCTGCTGCGGAAGGCAAGATTCACCACTGGCGCACGGGCAGCCACTCCAATGGCGTCACCACATTGACCGGCTACGATGGCCGGCTTGGACGCTACGAAAATCACAGGTTGTCTGACGCGGCTATCATCGATACGAAAGCCGTCCAGTTGCGTGAAATGCAAATGGTGGATCAAAGTTTTGGTTTCGCTGTTGGCGACAACAATAGCTTGCTGCAAACCAAAAACGGCGGGCTGTCATGGAATCCGGTTGGTGAATCAACCGGGCTGCCGAACAGTCCATTCGATTTTCATTCATTAACCATTCAAGGCAATCGAATCTGGCTGGCTGGTAATCCAGGCACCAGATTATATACGCGCCTGATTCAGGGTGGAGATACTCAAGAAACCTGGCAGCATGTTGAGTTGCCGATCAACGCCACCATGAATCGAATCCGATTCGCCAATGACTTGGTTGGCTGGGCCATCAGCCGCAGCGGCGACGTGGTGCATACCTCCGATGGCGGTCGGTCCTGGTCTGTGCAAAGACGCGGGACTCGTGGCGTGGCATTGCTGCAAATTAGTGGTCGAGCGGACGAGTTCATCCCTGAGTTCTTTAGCCGCTACTGCAGCGACGAAGACTATGTGGGAGCCGCCATGTTGCTGAAGACAACCGCCACGGATCGGCCCGATGTTCCCTTCACCGCCCTGCATCAATCCTTGTCGCGAGTCGGCGTTTCGTTCGTCGAAGATCGAGACTTTACAACGGTTGACGATCCTGCGGAGCCAATTTTGGAATTCCTGGTCCGACAGGTGCGTATATTGCAGCCGCGTGTCATCGCTGTCCCGTCGGGTCGAGTGATCGACGAGCCCTTGAGTGTGCGAACCATGGTTCTGCAAGCGACACAAATGGCGGCCGACCCCGATCAATTCCGATCGCATGTCGATGAACTCGGCCTGAATCCGTGGCAAGTCGGCAAGGTGGTCGTGCTGGATCGCGGCGAAGTTGCCAACCTGAAGATCTCGCCCGTTCACTACATGATGAACTATGGCGCCTTGATCACCGATCACACGATGCCCAGCCGAATGTTGTTAGGCCAAAATCCGATCGAACCGCGCTCCATTTCGATCACCACGATTTTTACGAGTCCCTTTGCCGTTGGCCCAAACAATTCGTTGTTCGGCGAAATTCGCAACACCGACGGAAACATCCCGCAACGAAAAGGTCGCGCAAACGCCAGTGGAAACATGGCTCAAATGCGACAGTTGGTCGGCAAACGTAAAACGCTGGAACAATTGATGGATCGTACGGCCAATGTTGCTTCCACAGAAATCTGGAACCGACAGTTGAATGATCTGACTCGCAAGCTGGACGATGCTGCGGCCGGCGTCTGGCTTTTCGAATTGGCCAGTCGATGCGACTCACAAGGCGAAACGGCATTGGCGGCTGAAACACATCTGTATTTGACTGGCCAATACCGCCTGCACCCGATGTCAGTCGCCAGTTTTCGTTGGTTGTACAACCATTACGCCAGCACGGAACAAGCACACATTGCCATTCAAAGTTCACGCATCAAAGAGGCCGCCGAAATCGAGGCCCGGATCCTGGACTCAATCGACGGCGACACCGCACCGCTTCAGTCGCGACCGGTCAAAAAAATGGTCGATGGAATCGAAGTCGTCGTTTGGGAATTGGTCGATGACCCACGCAAAGCAGCCAGCAAGATCCCGACCACCGATTTGACTGCCGAGCAGGAACAACAGATCTATCGGCGACGTTATCAACAAGCGCGGGCCACTGGCCAAATGTTTGCCCAATTCGATGACACGGCCCTCGATTTCGATCGAAATCGACTGGCAAAGATCGGACTGAATCAAAAAATTGATCCTTTGGTTCCGGTCGAAAATCAATTGAAGCGAATTGTTGCCAACTACGAATCGTCGGTTGCCGATATGGCTATGTCTGAGCTGGCCATCATCCGGCAAAAATCTCCTGGCACCGAATCCGGTATGTCAGTCCCAAATCAAGTTGACTGCCTGTCGACCGCCACACCGCCTTTTTTGGACGGTGACTTGAACGAGGAAGTCTGGAAACAAGCCGATCAAAACGCCAGTTCCATCCCGTTAATATCACCGGTCCAACATCGCGGAGGAGTGGCCAGCGAAGATCGAATGTGGATCTCGTCCGATGACGAGTACCTTTATATGGCGGTTCGCTGTCGAAAATCGATCAACGGCACCTATGAATCGACATCGATTCGCCGCACCAGAGACAGCCTGTTGGCGGACAGTGATCGGGTCGAAATTGCGATCGACATCGACCGCGATTACCAAACATGTTTCCTGTTTTCAGTTGACTCCAATGGCCGACTAGCTGACTCGTTTGGCAACAACCTGGCCTGGAATCCGACGTGGTACGTCGCCAACCGCATTCAGGACGATCACTGGATTGCCGAAATCGCGATTCCTTTGGCCGAAGTATCTCAACATGGCGATTCCTGGGCGATTGGCGCCTGTCGCCATGTCCGCGACCGGCTGGTCTCGAGTAGTTGGCATGTGGCATCCAGCGAACCTTCAAACCGCGAACGCCAGCCGTCCATGCCGACGTTCCAGTCATTGCATCAATCGGTGACCGAAAATCCGGCGGCGTTGCATGTACTTCCACTGCAAGCATTCCGCTTGGTCCGGATGCCGTGGGCCGATGGCCGGGTGGCGGAGGATTCGAGCGGTCAATCTACTGGCCAATCAAATAGCCAAACTAACGGACAATCTGACGTAGAGCCTGATGGCGCAGTGAAATTGAAATCGGGCACGACAACATCGTTGCCTCCGGATCGGTAAACGCTATCAACTTTTTTTTCAAATACGCATTGCCGCGTTTGGATGTAGTCTTTACAAACCGCCATGCAAAAATTGGAAAGGATTTGACTCAGAACTATTTGTTGATTCCAGAACCCCGAGTTTTGTACCTTTTGAAATAAAAATTTGACTTGGCACAGTACGTGCTGAAAAGCATTCGCGTGTGCAGGAAGCACCAGACCATTAGCCCGCCAATCGCGGACTTCACATACAATCAGGGAGGATTGATCTTGAAGTCACCATTAAAAATCATCGCCATTATCGCTTGCGTATGTTCGCTGGCCGGAACCATCCACGCCCAGGAAAGCGGCGGCGGCATGGTCGCTGTTTTGGATGTTGCCAAAGTCTTTGAGGCCAATACTGCTTTCAACAGCCGGATGGACGCCATCAAGGCGGAAGCTCAGCAATTCAAGACGTCCATGGAACAGAAACAGGCTGAGCTGCAGCAAAGAGCCGCTCCTTTGAAGGATTACCAGCCGGGTTCAACGGAATTCAACCAGTTGCAAGCTCAACTGGAACAGGAAACCGCCTCGTTGCGAACTCAGGCTCAACAAACCAATACGGAATTGTTGAACCGCGAAGCCACTATCTACTTCGACACGTACAACCAGTTGCAAAGTACGGTTACCGATCTGGCTGGTCAATTCAACATCAACCTGATCATTCGATTCGACAGTCAGCCTATCGATCCAGCCAATCGTGGCGAAGTGATCAAGGGTGTGAACCGGAACATCGTTTACCAGAAGAATCTGGATTTGACATCGATGGTGATCGAAAAGATGGCGGGTGCAGGTGCAGGTGCCGGTGTCGGGTCATCCGCGAATCAAGGCTCGAACTTGAAATAGGTTGCCTGGCTGTAAGTTGCTTATACGCAGACTGCTGAAACAAACATGGGCCGGATGACAAATGTGTCGTCCGGCCCTTTTTTATGTCACGAATCTGGTTCGGCATCGTCGCCTGTTATTCGTCAGACTCTTTCTTGTAGCGATTGCCGCCTGCTTTTTTTGCCCGGTACATTGCCCTGTCGGCGGCTTCAATCAGCAGATTGATCTCTTCCGCATTAGCCGACTCAGCCAAACCGATACTCAACCCAACCGGTATATCACCCATATCGGCCTGAATCATCTTGACCGTTCGCTGGACCAAACGCTGTGCGGCGTGTTCGGATTCCTCAAGGGTTGAACCGGGCATGATGATTGAAAATTCATCGCCACCAATTCGACAGACGATATCAGACTGACGCACATTGCTGCGGACAACGGTCGCAATATGCTTCAACAACCTGTCGCCTTCGGCGTGACCAAATTGATCGTTGATCTGTTTGAATCCATCGACATCGATGATCAACAGGCAAAAACTTCTACCGTCTCGTTCTTGCTCGCAAAATCGTCGTTTAATCTCATTCTCGAAACTGCGACGGTTTGATATTCCGGTTAATTGATCCGTTTCCGCTAACTCATCCAGCCGGCGAATTTCCTTGGCCTGCTCGGAAACACGCGCACGTAACGACTCGACTTCCAGGCGAAGTTTTCTCAGTTCGGACTGGTCGCCAGTTGGCTGATGATCCGAAGGCGATGGAGTACGAGGATTTTTGGACAACAATCAGTCCCTTTCTTACATGGTGGGGACGTAAGATTAGCATGCGATCGTCGTATAATAAAGAGTCATTTGCAATGTAATTGGACGACGACAAGTTGCCATGATTGGCAATCACGGGTCGAATTTTTGGACTGCGTTTCATAGGATGTTCAGTCGTAACATCGCAGCCACTCATGGTGAATACTTGAACATTTTGCTTTTCGAAGACAAGTCCGTAAACAACCTGGTTCCCGCAAGTTCCGGGCGAGCCGCGTTTACGATTTCGTGCGCCGGCTATCGGTTGGTGGATTTAGTGAAGGAACTGTCCGCTACCGTCAGTGCCGCCGTTCGATCGCATCTCGTCGACGTCACTCACGCTGACCGTCCTGATCTTTCACAGCAGACTCCATCAAACGAACCCTGTTTGTGTGTTAACGGTCGACTGGCACCCACGCATGCCAATCTGGCCTTGTTGAAGGAATACCTTTCTCGTCCGGTTGGCTGGATGGCGACCAACGACTTTGGCGTGTTGGCAGCCGTGGTCGACGGTCCGCAGATCGATTCGATTTCTGATGGCGATTTCAGCACGGATGCGTTTCGTGCGGCAGGTTGCCAGACCGCACCCGACGAATCGGCACAGCTGGATTCGATCGATCAATTGCATGACCTGGTTCGCGTTCAATGTGCCTCGCTGGGTGTCAATTTGGAACAACGAATCGTTCGCGGCTCGTACCATGAGGTCGCTGACGGTGTGTTTTCTGCGGATCCCGGATTCGTACCGGGTGCTCATGTGGTCACTTGCACCAGGAATGGGCCTATTGTTCTTGAGTCCGGATGTTCGATTGGTCCATTCAGTTTTCTGGAGGGACCCGTCTACCTGGGCTCGAATTGCAAAGTCGCCGAACATTCCGCGATCAAAGACGGTGTCTCGGCCGGCACGACGTGCAAGTTAGGCGGTGAAATCGAAGCCACCATTATCGAAAGTTTTTCCAATAAACAGCACCATGGGTTCCTTGGTCATAGTTACCTGGGAAGCTGGATCAATTTGGGCGCCGGAACTTGTAACAGCGATTTGAAAAACACCTATGGCAAAGTGAACATGCAGCGGTCGGGGCAGAAGATTGCCACCGGGATGCAATTCGTCGGCTGCTTCATCGGCGACTATGCCAAGACAGCGATCAACACATCTATATTTACCGGTAAGACGATCGGCGCTTGCAGTATGGTTTACGGGATCGCCGCCAACGACGTGGTGGCCTTTACCAACGATGCTCGTTTGCTGGGCAAGGTTACCGAAATCGATCCTGGTGTCATGATTCAAACTCAAGCACGCATGTTCGCTCGTCGCAATGTCACGCAACGGGAATGCGATAAAGCCTTGATCGAGGCGATGTTCCGGTTAACTGCCGATCAACGAGACGGTTTGGTTTCTGAACCGTTGGTCTTCTAAAGTTCGTTACTCCCGTTTTCAGTTCGCCAGTTTTTGTTTGCTTAGCCTTATGTCGCTTTCTTCGTTCTATCAATCCAGTGAGTCCCGATCGCCAGCGATTTCGTTCGAGCTGTTTCCTCCGAAAACCGAAAAGGGTCGTGCAAACATGTATGACCATTTGCAACGGCTGCTGGAATTCAATCCAGCCTATGTGACGTGCACTTACGGTGCCGGTGGTTCGACCAGAGACAAGACGCTGGACATCGTCAAAGAGGTCAAACAGCGGTTCCAGATTCCGGTAGCCAGTCATCTGACGGTGGTCGATGCGACCAAACAGGACCTCCGTGAATATCTGACCACGGCACGCGATGGCGGCGTCGATTACATTGTCGCGTTGCGTGGCGATCCACCGTCGGGACGCAGCTATTTTCAGGCGGCCAAAGGCGGGCTTCGGTATGCCAATGAATTGGTCTCTTTGATACGTGACGAGTTCACTGAATTCGGGATTGCCGTGGCCGGTTATCCCGAAGTGCATCAGGAAGCTACGAACGCGCAAGTGGATTTGGATAACTTGAAGCGAAAGGTCGATGCAGGCGCCGACATCGTGATCACACAGCTGTTTTACGACAACCAGGACTACTTTGCGTTTCGCGACAAATGCGTTGCCGCAGGAATCACCGTACCCATCGTTCCAGGAATTCTGCCGGCCCTGAGCCTGAAACAGGTGAAGAAGATCACTCGCCTTTGCAGCGCGAAGTTACCCAAGGTGTTCGAGGATCGATTGAACGAAAAACCGGACGACGCCGATTGGCAATTGAAAGTCGGGATCGAACACGCCACCGCTCAAGTCAATAATCTTGTCAGTGGCGGAGTCGAAGGCCTGCACTTTTATGTGCTGAACAAATCGGCATCCACCAGCGCCATTCTTTCTTCGTTACAAGATGTCGCTGGTTAGATCGCGCTGGCCAGGTGTAGTTCACACATCAAACAAGCATCACGACTGTTATGGCCGGTCGTCGGATAGCAAGTAAGGATTGTCCTGCGGGTTCTTGCCTCGCATGATAAATGCAATCCAGCGATAGAAGGCGGCTCCGACGATGTTGCAGTCTGCCCAGCTGGCCGTCTCGTCGAACTCAGACAAATATCCCCAATCCTCCGGTCGGTAACCTTCGGGCCAGTGCATGATATTGTCGACCAGATCTCGCAAACGACTGACCGTTTCCAGCTCCGTGTCACCGACCACTCCTCCGGTATCTTCCATCACGTAGATGCCGTGTTCGGTAAGCGTTGGGAACAACCAATTGAACGAAGCCAATTGGTGTTCAGGGCGGTGGCTGCCATCATCAATGATAATATCGAACTGGCCACCCGCTTGCTCGACCACCTGGCGACAAAATTCGCGATCGCCCTGGTCGCCAATCATCACTTTGACACGATCGCTTTCGAAGGCTTTACAATCCGGATTGATATCGACGCCGTAGATCGTCGCGTTAGGAAAGAACTCCTCCCACATCCTCAGGCAGCGTTCCGTTTCGACGCCGATCTCCAACACGGTTTTGACTTGTGTATGGATATCACGAAAGTGCATCCAGTAGTAAACCAGATAATTGTGGTGACGTTTTGAAGGTTGATGCTTGTCGCCCAACTGTTGCAACAAGTTATCTCGATTGACCCAAAACGGAAACGGGCTGGCCGTCGTGTCGCTGGTTGCGTCGGGAAACGAGATCTCTGGTAGCGAAAGATCGGAAGAGGCTGCATCTTGCTGGCGGAAGAGTCTGGTAAACCGTTTCCTTCTGCGGTGTGTTGACGAGTTCAAGTTCCTGTCTCCATTCAGGTTGATTCGATCAAGTCATCTTACGTTCCAGGCTGGCAAGCTGAAATGCCAACCTGATTCAAAACGATTAACGCTCCGCTTCCAGTTTCACACACAATTCGCGGATCCGGTTAATCATCGAATACAATCCGTTGCGACGATTCGGACTGAGGTGTTGGTTCAATCCCAAGGTTCCGAAAAACGCTTCCGGGTCTTCTTCGATCGCTTCGGCAGGCGTCTTGTTGTCATAAAGAGTCAACAAGATCACGACCAATCCGCGAACGATCATCGAATCGCTATCGGCCTGCAATTCGATCTTCTGTGTCGAGTCATCGGCCTGCTTGCCGTTGACCACCAACCAAACGGTGCTCATGCAACCATGAACCTTGTTCTCCTCGGTTTGATGTTCCGGGGCCAACTTTGGCAGCTCGCGGGCGATGTCCAGAATGTACTCGTAACGGTCCTGCCAATCCTGCAAGTCCTCAAACGTTTCAAGTAGCTCAGTTTTGGAAGGCGGAAAATCGGTCGTCATGTCGGTGCTCGTTTTCGTGTTAGTGAACGGCCTATGCTAGTCGGCTAAAACTGAAAAAGAAACGGCCAATGAACATGATTGCAAACGATACGAAAAAACCCGACCAAAACAGTCGGGCTTGTTCGTCAATTCGTGGCCCGATGAATCGGACATGTCTGTTCGACACGGGTCGGGCCTTCGTCAATTAATCGGCTGCCAAACTCAATGGGTAGGTCGGCGATGTTTGGCTGCCGTTAGTTCAGTTGGGCCGAAAACAAGTCTCGGCGATAAACCTTAAAGCAACGGGTATGCCAAAGTCCGCTCGCGATTTCGATTCATATGTTGGAACTGCGTTTCAGCCGATAAACGCGGGCTTCGAAGCCAAGGCGGCACAATCTCACGCCGATCGCCGTTGATCAAATGTTGTCGGTTTGACAACGCGCGCGATCAAGTCGATCGTGCCAATGGACGGACTAGCGGAATGGCTTGGCCCGCATTAAGCGGCTCGCCTTGTTTCTTGCTGAACATCGGGAAGGTCGGCCTGCATCTCCTGCACCTCCTGGCACAGTTGCAGATAGTCCAGAGCACCGTTGGACGTTGGCGCATATTCCAGAATCGACTGGCCAAAACTCGGGGCCTCGGCCAGACGCACGTTCTTGCGAATTGGCGTTTCGAAGATTCGGGCAGTCGACCAGATCGAACGATTGAGTCGCTCCCGCTCAAAGAACTCCTCCACGTCGCCCATTACTTCGTTGGCCAGACGGGTTCCGGATTCCGCCATGCAGTACAACACGCCCGTCAATCGCAACGAGCGATTCAGACGCTTGGCAACGATGTCGATCGTACCCAAGAGTTTGCTGAGTCCGTGTAGCGCCAAAAAGTGCGGCTGCAATGGCAAGAAGACTTCACTGGCACACGTCAGTGCATTGGTGGTCAGGATGCCCAACGACGGAGGGCAATCCAGAATGATGTAATCGAATTCGGCGGCGTCTGCTTCCAGGCGATCACGAAGAATCATTTCACGTCCGACTTCGCCAGCCAATTCCATTTCAGCGGCCGCCAGATCCAGATGCGATGGGGTAACCCACAGATTGTCGCAGGCTCGCATTCGCACATCGGCGATCGGCGTGCCTTCGGTCAGCACTTGATAGATCGATCCTTCGCCGTCCAGAACGGCCAACCCAAGATGCAACGAAGCATGAGCCTGTGGATCCAGATCGATCAACCAAACTCGATTCCCCTCGGCCGCCAAAGCAGCGCTCAGGTTGACGGCGGAAGTCGTTTTGCCGACGCCGCCTTTTTGGTTGATGATGGCGATCGTTCGGGTTTTGGACCGAGTTTTGGATTCTGCAGACATCGAGGAAACTCCTTTTTCCTTATGGCGCAAGCCGCCTGGTGCGAATCCGCCAAGTGCGATCCGCGATTACTTCGTTCGGCAATTGTATCGAGACCGGCGGCGACCACACATACGAATAGTGCTAGCGAAGCAGGTAGCCGGACAACAACAATTAACGATGATTACTTGCCGTCGTCTGTTGTGGCTGATTCATCCGGCTGGATCAGTTCGTCGTCCAGTTGAAACGAAGTGAAGAATTGGTCGACAACGACCTGGTCAAGTTCCTGAGTAGCCAATCGAATGACCGAGATCTGAATCACTCGCTGACCGATCAGCACGAGTTGCGATTTGCCGATAATCTCTCGTCCGCCACGGCTGCCACGGTAGGAGAAGACTCGCGCCGGATTGCCGCCAATTGTGACGGCTTTGTGGCTGGTCAATTCACCTGTCACATTGACCATCGCGCCTTTGATTCCTCCGTCCAGAATCTCTTTTCGTTTCGCGTCCGTCGTCGGCATCGTCTGAACATCGTGGAATCCGGAAAGGAACGCGACTCTGCCTTCGCGAATCGAATGCGTGTACATTTCGATTTCGACTTCCATATCGGGTCGCGGCTTCACGGTTCTGGGAACATGTCGCGGAGTACCAGGGAATTTGATCTGAAACCCGCCACCTTCCGGCTGCAACAATTCCCAGCGTAGGGTATCGCCTTCTTGTGCTTGTTCTTGTTGACTCTGTGGTGCCTCGGCGGATTCTTGCACTGCTTCCTGTTTGGATTCAGTTTCCTGGGCCACGATCGATTGAGGCCAGGCGATTGCCACCATTGATCCCAGCGCGATCAATGCGATTGGTGTCAGCGACAGCGGGCGGCGTCGATTGGTGCGAACAAGTGAGCAAGTGCGATCTATCATGGTTAACTCTCGATAATCTTCCGGTGTTCGGTGGTCAGCGATGATCTTGTTTGGATCCAACCGTTTTCTTTTTTCAGGTAGTTTCATCATACGTGGGTTTCTTGCCGTCCAAATTTTCATTCTACCCATTGCCGTCTCAAAAAGGGGTTGGTTGCGGCGGAATTCCGCAGGGTTGCTGGCAGGAACGACCCGAATATTTGGACTAAATGTTCAACATTCACGTTGGGCGATGCCTGAGAGACAACCGGGACAAATCGAATCATTGGAAAAAGTTCCAAACGATAGGGATAAAACTGCATTTGCAGTTCCACCTGTCTATTATGGAAGTCGGGTGGTTTGCGTGGTGTCTGAGCCGGGTTTTAGCCGGTTCGGGCGAGATTCTGCTGCGACATGTGGAGGGCGATCTTGCCGATCCGCCAACTGCGATTCATGGCTCTCCTACAAACTGTACCACCGGTTGATTGTTGAATTTGGCCATCGTTAGAGACGATAAATATACTTCGATGAATAATGCACTCAGTTTACTAATAAAATCGTTGGTTTCTGGTTGCCTGCTGGTGGCGGGCACCGTGCCGCTTATTGCGCAGGACGATCCTTTCAATACTGACCCGTTTGGTGGTCAGCAGAGCACGCCTCCACCACAAGAGGTTGCCCCACCGCAAGCTGGGGCGGACGTCACGATTCCTGTGATTGATCAGGACACAAAAGACCCGACGTTGCAGGCGATCTTGTCGTCCAATCCGCAAACGCCGGTCGAATTGGCGCGAGCGATCAATCTTTTGTTGACCATCGATCGCGATGATGCGGCGAAGACTTTTCTGCAGCAGTTGGCTGCCATGAATCTGACCGACGAGCAGAGCTACAACCTGTTCAAAGAAGTCGGTTCGGATGTCATTTTCCTGATCACCAATCGTCGTGGACTTGAACCGGAAGGCGCGGCTTTTGGAAAAGCTGTTCTGGATGCTGCCGATCGCTTTGCGACAGCTGGCGAACGAATTACTAGATTGACTAATACAGCGATCCGGGACGAAGACAAATTCAAACGCAGTCAGGCGCTGACCGACTTGCGAATTCTGGGCGACAGTGGCGCTGCGATGTTGATTGAAAAACTTGTCGATCCCGAATACGAACAATACTGGCCTCGCATTCGTCAGGCTGTTGGCCTATTCGGCGAATTTGCCGAGGGTCCGCTGTTGGCTGGCCTGGAATCCAACAGCTTGAAATTGCGAGTCGAATCGTTGCATCTGATTGGAAACCTGAAGTCAACGGACGCTATTGATTCACTCATCCTGCCGATGCTCTCCAGCACCAGCACGGATCTGCAACGAGAGGTCGCCAGACGGTCGATCAATCGGCTGCTGGGACGCGTCCCGGATTACACCGAGTGCGCATCGCGGCTGTATCGATCCTCGTACAACTACTTGATGGATAATGTCATCATCGGTTCTGACGCCCAACAGAGAATTAAATGGTGGCGATGGGACGCTGATTCACGGGCCTTCGTGTCGTCACAAATGACGGCCAAAACGGTGGCACGTATTCGCGGTTTTCAGCGAGCCAACGCACTTGTTGAATTGAATCCGGGTAACCAGGACTATCGGCGGCTTTATTGGGTGGCTCGATTGGAAACAGCCAAGTTGACTGCGGGAATCGGTCTGCCGTTGCCAATGTTGATGCTGGAGCAATTCACTCGCACGATGAATTATCAATTGGCGCCTGAGGTTTTGAACATGGCGCTGGAGCTGAATCGAATTCCTGCAGCGATCGCCGCTTGCGAGTTGATGGGCGCCTTCGGTCGTCAGGAATTCCTCGAATCGCGGTCTGGCACATCTTCGGCGTTGACTCGCGCATTGAGTTTCGGTTCCGTTCGCTTGAAAAACGCAGCCTGCGAAGCGATCTTCAAAATCGACCCTTACGAATCATTTATGGGCAGCAGCGATTATCTTTCTTCGTTGATTTATCTGTCTCGATCCAGTGGATTCCGCACGGCATTAGTCGGTCACCAAAATCTGGAAACGGCTCAATCGATTGCCGCTCTGACAGGTAGAAGCGGGTACCAGGCAACCGCCACCACGACTTCGCAACAGCTATTTGATTTAGCGAAGGACGATCCCGATTTGCAGTTGCTGGTGATTAGCGACAAGTTGACTAAACCAGGCTTTTCCGAATTGGTTCAGGCAATCCGAGCGAGTTCGCAGACTCAACAGATCCCGATTCTGTTGATGGTCGAGCCCGAAAGCACTGCTCGCGCTGAACGACTGGCCGACCGCTATGACAACATTCTGGTTTCGCCAATGGTGCTTAGCGATGTGGTCATCGCTCGACAGATCAACAACTTGCGTGAGGCACAGGATTATCAGGATGCATCGCAGTCCGAGCGAGTCGACTTTTCGGTTGCCGCTCTGGAATACCTGGCACATTACGCGGCCAGCCCTCAACGATACTCGTTCCTTGACATCGCCGGACATCAAGATCGTTTGATCGGCGGTTTGTCATCGATGGCCAAAGCAGCCAATACTTGCAAGGTCCTTGGGCAACTGGGAACCGCGGACGCCCAGGCATCTCTGTTAGCCACGGCCAACAATCAAACGTTGCCACTGTCCCTGCGAAAAGTTGCCGCCGAGTCATTCGATACAGCGGTACAGCGGCGTGGACTGATGCTTTCGCGTCAGCAGATTCTGAATCAATACGATCTGTACAACGCCAGCGAAACCCAACCCCTCGATTCTCAACAGATCATGGGATCCTTGCTGGATTCGATTGAGAAACCCAGCAACGACGACGCGAACGAATAACCATCACGGGTCGTCAAAGATTGATTGCTCCGGCCTGGACCCAAAGGCTGGGCATCCGACATAGCCAGCGAAACAGGTAGTCGAAATCTTCGGTGCCCATCTCGTATAGGCTTCTTGTCGCCTTCGTGCTGGTATCGGTTCTGCCGCATGAAACGCGTGCTTTTCGCGTCGTCCTTGTATTTCACGCTTCAGTGTTACAATAAGACGACCGTCATCTTAGCCCGTACCGCGAACAATCTTCATGCACACGACCAGCTCTTCAAATAACGAGAAACCAGCCATCGCTGGATTGATTGGCAAGAGCCGAGCGATTCAAAAAGTCATCGACCTGACTCATCGAGCGGCGCGTAGCATGGCATCGGTTTTGTTGTTGGGCGAAACGGGAACCGGCAAGGAACTGCTGGCCAATGCTTTGCACCAACACAGCACCCGAGCCAGTGGTCCGTTGGTCAAGGTAAATTGCGGCGCGTTGACCGAGAGCCTGCTGGAAAGCGAATTGTTTGGTCATGTGGCTGGCGCCTTTACCGGTGCCGTCGGGAATCGAACCGGGCGATTCGAAGCCGCCCATATGGGGACGATCTTCCTGGACGAAATCAACTCGACTTCTTCGATGCTGCAAGTCAAGTTGTTGCGTGTCTTGCAAGAGAAAGAATTCGAGCGAGTCGGCGACACTCGAACAATGCAAGTCGATGTCCGAGTCGTCGCGGCCAGTAACCTGGATCTGTACAAGGAAGTTTCTGAAGGTACTTTTCGGGCAGATCTGTTTTGGCGATTGAACGTGATGCCGATCCAGTTGCCACCTCTAAGGAGTCGACGCGAGGACATCCCTTTGCTGGTCGATTTTTTCCTGAATCAATACAACCAAATTAACAATACCGATGTGCGACGGGTTCATCCGGATGCAATGGCCGCTCTAAAAGGATACTCCTGGCCAGGTAATGTCCGTGAGCTGCAGAACTATATCGAACGGGCGGTAATTCTCAGCGACGGTCTGGAACTAACGGCCGACCTGTTGCCCGGCACGGTAACCGGTTCTAGCAAAACGACGGATGTCGTCTATCCGGTTGGCGATCCAAGAAAGTTGATCAAGGAATATGTCCATCATCAAATGACCACCGCTGGCCCTGACGAAAAGTTGTTTTCAAAGATCGTTGATCCGGTTGAACGCGAACTGTTTGATCAGGTCATTCAAACGTGCAAGAGCAAGACAAAGGCCGCCGAACGTTTGGGGCTCAATCGAAACACTGTCCACAAAAAGCTGAAAGAATTCGGCCTGGACAAAAGCGATGGGTCCTGAAAACCGGTCGGCTGTTATTGGCTGTTGTCGGGAATTCCACTACAGCCCATGCGTCCTTAAGTTGTTCTTCTTCACGAATCGAACAAAGTTCTGGGTGAGGTAGCTGCCCATATTTTGCTCGCGGCTACGGATCACCAATTGACCCGATTGCCCTGGCAGCAGCCGCTGGCGATCCTCACTGGAAAGCTCGATCTCCAAAGGCACCCGTGGTTCCGTAAGTTTCATGTCGCCCGCATCTTCTGACTCTTCCACCTGTTGCCGTGGCACAACAGCCAACGGTCCTCCGGCGGAAGCTGCGAATGCTTCGTGCGGTAAATCATCACGAGCACGCGGGTTGACGTGTTTAATTTTTCCATCGATCACTGCGTCATGGCTGCGTCCCCAAATTCGCAGCTCAACGTTCGCTTGCGGGTTTTGCTCAATCCACGCGATGTCCTGTTGCCGAGTCAACGCCACGGCATGAATTCCGGTCGGGTTGCCGATGTTCAGGACTTCATCGCCCAACTGGAAAAACTTTCCTTTGGCCGCGTTCAATTCTGCAGCCAAAACAATTCCGCTTCCGGGCGCCAAAATCCGAAGATTTGCGATTTGCGATTCGAGTTCCTTACGCCGATTCTTCATCGACTCCAACGACTCCTGTTCCCGAATCATCTCGCCAAGTCGGTCGCGAGTGCGCAGAGCCTTGACGCGGATCTCGGAGATTTCGATATCGATCGAAAGCGATTTCAGCTCCAGTTGCAACTCCGGATTCTCCAGGGTAATCAGCAAGTCACCTTCCTGGACATGTTCGCCGTCCTTGACGTGAATCGTGTTCGCGAATCCATTCGTTTTGGTTCGCACGATTTCCAGCGGATCGTAGTCGACCACGATGGGTGCTGAAACAACCGAAGGCGCCGGGCAGAAAACCAGGAAGCCAACCAGACAAGCCACAGTAATCCCGGAGGCGACGGCGAACCAACGGCGGTTTGGTTTCTCCGATTCGGTCCCGGCGATCACGTACTTTGTGAGCTTCCACAGTGGAATTCCAGCCCACATGATTAGTCCAATGATGGCCACGATCAAACCGAATCCCTCCAACAGACTTGACGCTCCCAGCGACAACCCGACGGCGATCGTAAAGAACCAAAGCATCGCCAGAAGGCCATAGGCTTTGACAATAAAGGCGCGTAGTCCGGTCTCTTTTACCGTCGGTGCTTTCGTTCCAAAGTAGAGCCGTTTGCTGGCGCCCTTAAGCCATTGTCGACCATGCGTGCCGAGGTTGGGAATCTCCAGCCAATCCGAAAGCATGTAGTATCCATCGAAACGCATCAGCGGGTTGATGTTGAAAAACAAGGTCAACAACGTGGCAGTGATGATCACATTTCCGGCGTGATATTGAAGCGGTCCCGGCGCGGTTGATGTCCACACGAAACAGGCGATGGCGGCAATGAAAATTTCCGCCAACATCCCCGCAGCAGCCGTCAGGATTCGCTGCCATTTGCTGGCAAAGCGCCATGAGCTTGTCACATCGACAAACGGCATCGGGATCAGCAGAAGAAAAAGAATCCCGCAGGAACTGACGCGGCCACCATACTTTTTGCAAACCACTCCGTGAGCGATTTCGTGAATGATTTTCAGGACCATCGACGTCAGAACAATCCACACGATATCAATGGCAGAAAACGAATTAACGCGTTCGCCAAAGAACTCGTTCCAATGAATCAGCAGTTGGAAGAAGCCGGCAACCACAACGACCACCCAGACCATCAGACCGAAAGGACTGACCAGAAAGCCCAGCAGTTTCTCCATACGAGTCATGATATTGTCGGGATCGAAAAGCGGGATCCGCACCATCATGGGATTGAGTCGCGAAACGAGCTGTTGTTTCTGTAACTGCTGGTGTTGCTCTTCACGCCGGGCGGCGGAGTTGCCATTTTCAGTCTCGATCAGACCCGTTTCGATGGCCCATTTGCAAAGGCTGGCAGCCTCGCTTTCGTCGATCGCATTTTCACGAAGCAGCGTTGCGGTCTTCATCAGCGCTGTGCTGACGGTTCGCTTTCCATCCAGCATCGAGAGGAACGTATATTGTGGAATGCCCAGTTGAAAGAACCGTCCGGTGACTTCGTCCTCACAAATCCAGCTGACGGCATTGCCTGATTGGCGCATATCGAACCGTAGCGACTCTTTGAGTTTCAGTCGTGCCTGGCCAAATTCGAGTGTCGATTCTTGCAGCATGCCTTGCCTTCAAGTTGGACGATTAGTTTCAGCTCTGTAGCCGGAGTCGCCAGACTTCGGGATCGTCTGACTTCGGTTATGTTTAGAGGCCTGAATTCTGGCGAATCCAGCTACGGGAAAACTCTTTCTGAATGACCATTAGAAATATGAAAAGTTGGCTCGTAACCAGTTCATTGGCTTGTGGAACATCGACCAACCAAGACTGCGTCGTTCACAGTCGATCCTTGCCGTGCCTTTCATGCCTGGCCGTAACCGTTCGTCATCGTTGGGGAATTTGACTTCGGCGATGAAAACGTTTTTGGCATTGCGTGTTGTGCTGCGAGGTCGGATCTTCACAATCTCGCCCTTGATCACATCGTCTTCCTGGCCATTGATCCAAATGCTCACCGGAAATCCTGGTTTCGTCTGAGCGACCTCGTTGGCAGGAATCTCGATTTCGATTCGCATTGGCTTCACTGGACCAATTTCAAAAAGAACTTGCCCTGTCTCCACGGACGCCGCTTCTGATCTCTCAAGCGAACCACTCAGCACGATACCTTCGATCGGGCTGCGAACCTGAAGATGCTCCTGCTGGTATCGAAGCACTTCCTGTTTGGCTTGGAGGCGGGCATTTTCAAGTTGAGCAAGAATCGCTTTGGGAATGTTCCCTTCGGACAGCTCGATACGTCGTGAAGTAACGGACTGTTCACGTTCGGCCGAAACACCAAACAGATCCCAGCGGATCGTCCGTCCGTCAAGTTCTGCCAGAATCTGTCCTTTTGAAACGAAGTCGCCAGCTTCGGCGTGGCCCTCGATGATTTGACCTGCAAATGGCGCAACGGCAAAGCGGCGGGAAACTGGTTCTGTGATTACGGTGCAACGCACTCGATAGGTGATCGGCAGTAGCATCAGCAAGGTAAACGCCAACATGGAAACGACGAAAATGATTCCCGGAGCTGTTTTGGCCTTCGCCCTGACCGACGAAAGGGCGCGGGACAGTTCGCCTTTCTGGCGTTGCTTTGCCGAGCGGATCGCAGCGGCCAATGGAGGCCCCGCGGTCGCGTTGAATCGCTGAAATGCGTCGGTAGAAAGATCGGCGGCTTTGCCTGCAAAGGCGATCACGCCGACCAGTTCTTCGTCCTCGGTCATTAAAGGCTGGGTGAAAACAGCCTCCGCCTGAAGATCAGCGGCGAGTCGTCGATGTGCCTGAATTAAAAAGTTGTTCTCGTCGTCAAGGGCTGGAAAAAGTCCCGGCTGTTTTCGATGCTGGCTTTCGACCATCGCTTGCAACCAGCTGCGACCTGTTTTCGAGCCCGCGTCCAGTTTGCTGACGCCAGAGATCGCTTTTAACGTGACGGTGGACCTATCAATCGTACCGATCGCCGCATTCGTTACGGGCAATTGATTCGCCATCAGGTTAATGGCTTGTTCGGCTGCCGATTTGAGTGTTGGACTCGTTTCAATTTGCGAAACGATTCCAATGATGCAAGCCAGCGATTCGACTTGCCAATGAGCGTCGCGTGCCTCGTTGGCATTGAGCCACAAGCGCATGGCAGCCGAAAAACGAGTTAGATTTTGGGTCGATTGAACGACCGGCGTCTGCGCCGGCGTGACGATCAACATCAGCTCCGCGTTTTCTCCTTTGCGAACAGGAACGGAGAACATCATCATGCCATCGAGTGCATCGCTGACCCACGTTTGAATCTGAAAACTCTCCAGCAAGCTCTCGCATTTTTCTGAAAAGGCCTCGTCAAAGAACGCAGGCGCCGGAATCTTGCCGACTTTCGGGCGTTGTCGCGAAACGTGCCATTGTTCGTCGGTACGAGCGGCAAAGAATCCGCCAAAGCCACCCGCGCATCCAATGGCAAGTTTCAACAGCGCAGCCGTCTTTTCCTGTTCACTGGCCGCAGCCGAAACGATGGCCAACGTTTGTTGTTCAAGGTTTGGGGCAGGCGCAGCCGGGGTAGGCTGCTTTTTTACAGTGCGTGAAAGCTTTCGATGTAATGGCACCTGCGAGGTGGGAGACGCAGGTTGATTTGTAGGAGAAGTAGTCATTTATCGGTGGGGTGTTATCTGGTTTGAGTAGTTGGTTCCTGTGCGGTGACGGCTTTCGCCTGCCAATAACAGGCGATACCGCTTTGGATCGACCCGCTGCTGTTTTCAATTACAACGTCCAGTCGCCCCAGACCACTGTCCGGGTCGATGACCGGAGAAACAAATCTCACTGTGCCAAAGGTAGAGAACTTTTCGGGTCCGATCGCAAGTGAAACACGATCGCCTGGTTTTGTGTTTTTCAGAGTGTTTGCGTCGAGATAGAAACGGACTTTCAGCTGGTCGACTCGCACAATCGTGGCGTACTGTGGCTCATTGTTCGATACGTTTTCACCTGGTTGCTTGTGGATTTCGGTAACGATTCCATCGATGGGACTCTTGACGATTCGATCCTGAATCTGTGCCTTGATTCGTTCAACTTCCAGAGCCGCCAATCTTAGTTCTTCCTCGGAGGCTCGTAGTTCAGCGATCGCCTGTTGGTGTTCCGTCTTTTTCAGAGCAATTTCGTGTTGGCTGGTATGGCCGCCGGCTTGCAGTGAGTTGACCGCTTCCAGTTGGGATTCAATCAACTTCAATTGCAATGTGGCAGTCTCCAGCCTTGTGGTGGATTCGGACCTGGCAATGGCGATCGCCAGCGTTTCCTTCAGCACATTGTGGTTGATCGATGCCAACGGGTCGCCAATGCGGACGCGGTCGCCTTCCTTGACGTGGGCGATGGCAACGATTCCCGATTCGGCACTCGCGGCAACGGATTTTTCAATCGGTTCGGTATAGGAATCCGTAATCCGTCCCTTATCAACTTGTCCGTTGGCGACAATGGGAAGCAAAGCGCAGGCAAGCAGACACAGAAAAGATTTGGTGAGTAGAAATGTTCGATTGTTCATAGGTGGGTAGTCTTTGTTAGAAAAGCGACTAGTTCTTTTCGATCGACTCGCGAACGGAGTCCATCCAGCGGTCTCTCAAGATCAGTTGTTGTCGACGCTTGAAGTTTTGCAGTTCAATAGCTCGCTGCAGCGCGGCGAGATCACGAGAAAAGTCCTTTGATTCACCAGTTCGTTTTGCGGAACGAACGATTTGTTTTGCCATTGAGGAAGGGTTGTCGATCAACAGGTTGTCCTCTGCTGCGACGAATAATTGAGCCGATCCGGGCTGTCCCTGTCGGGCACCTCGGCCCACCAGCTGACGATCAATTCGTCGTGATTCGTTGGGGCTGACGGCAACCACGTGTAAGCCGCCGGCCTCTAACGCGCGTTGATCGGGTTTGATGTCCGTTCCTCGTCCAGCCATGTTGGTGGCGATCGTAATCGAGCCCGTCTTGCCGGCCTGTGAAACGATTTCCGCCTCGTCACCGTCCTGAATTCCATTCAGCAGGACGGCTGAAATGTTTCGAGCCCGCAGCGCTTGATCTACTTGCAGGCTTTCGCGAATCGTCCGTGTGCCAATCAGGATAGGTTGGCCGTTTTGATGTCGCTGCAAAACATCGTCTGCAATGGCTGCCATTTTTGATTCGGCATCAGCAAAGAAACGAGCCGGTTCGATGCGACGTTTTGACGGTCGGTTGGTAGGGATAACGATGACTTGGCAATTGTAGATCTCGCTGAACTCATCGGTAACCGATTGAGCCGTTCCTGTCAGACCGGCAAGGGAATCATACATTTGCAGATAGCGTTGGCGGGTAATCTGAGTCGTCGATTCACGCGGCGGCTGCATCGGCACGCTTTCCTTGGTCTCGACTGCCTGATGCAAGCCGGCTTGCCAGGTTCGATCGGGCAGGATGCGACCGGTGTACTGATCGACCAACTGGACTTTCTCCTCCAGGACCACATAGTCGACATCGCGTTTGAGAATCCTCTGTGCGCGAATCGCGTTAGTGATGTAAGCCTTCCACGGACGATCGAGACGGAGATTTCGATGGTGGGCGATTTTCTCGTGGACCAGAATGTTTGCCTGGTCGGTCAATTCAATCGACTGCTCTGGCAGCTTGATCTTGAAGTCTTTGTCTTTCTCCAGGGCTGCTGCGATATTGTGTGCGAGCTTGTAAGGGACCGGGTCCTGATGCTGTTGGCTGGGCATGCTGATAATCAGCGGAGTCATCGCTTCATCGATCATTACGCTGTCGGCTTCGTCGATAAGCGAAAGATAGTGCGCGTCAGGTTGAATCAGTTTGTGACCCTGTTCCGCACCTCGAATACGACTGATCACTGCCGCGCCCGTCTGATTCTTCTTTTGCATTCGCAGCTTCATCTGGTCATGCAAAAAATCAAAACCAAACTGATACCCGGGGCCATAGACGATCTGTTTGCGGTAGGCTGCACGTGTAGCCGGCTCATCGTTTTCCGATGGCAGTTTGCCCCAGGCAAGGCCAAGCAAATCAAAGACCGGGGCCAGTTCATCACAATCGCGCTCGGCCAGGTAAGTGTTGGTAGTGCTTACATGAATCGACGGCACTTCCAAAGTCCGCAGCGCCGAAATGCAACCTGTGACAACCGTTTTGCCTTCGCCGGTCTGCATTTCCACGATCGCATTTTGTCCTGCCGCACCAATCGCCTGGACCTGAACATCAAACAGGCGAAAACCGAAAGTGCGAAAGACACACTCAGCGATCAATCCCGCATAGAGATGACGTAGCGATCGCTTGCCGGAGTCGGATGCTTCAGCAAACTGTTCGCGGATTGCGGCAGCTTCAACCGAAAGCTGTGAGTCCGCGAGCGAAATCCATTGAGATTCCGCTTTGCGAACGCCGGCGATCCAACGATCTTTGTGGAACCGTGGCTGACGATACCGCCGCCACGGCGCATATTGTCTTGATGCTGGAAACAGACCAGGCATGGGGAATCTCCCGTTTAGTATTTCGGCAGATCCGTAAACGACGGCTTGGCAGCCTGTCGCAGATTGCTTGATCCAGCAGGCTGTTCGAAGTAGGAACGGTGCAGCAACGTTGACGACGAGTGGTTGGTAGCCCGCTCGCCTGGTTTCGCATGATTCGATGACATATGGTTCGAATGATGGACGCCGTAATTGCTCCACGGTGCTGTGTTTTGATTCGCAGCATTCGGCCGGTTCATGTTATGGATCGAAGTCTGATCTGGATTCAGGGAATCAAGCGGAACGGGAACCACGTCTCCACCGCGAATTCCCTGGTCAGGTCCGGCGGGTGCAACAGGATTCCACTGCATCGAATTTCCGGTTCCAACTGGCCCCTGGAAATTCATATCTGGTGAAAATGAAGTGGGTGCAAAGAAGCTGTTACCGAAAGTAGTGTCGACGTGAGCAGGCCGTGCCTTGTCCAGGATCAGATCCTGACAACCTTTCGCGTTGCAAATTGGTGTGGCCGAGACCGCTTCGGATTGAAGCAACGTTCCGTTGGCACGCTTCAGGTTGGCCATCGACAGGCTGTAAGTCAGCTGCGAGGTTACATACTCTCGCTCGGCTGCGGTGACTCGTTCCTGAGCCCGCAACAACGATTCGAGGTTAAGCGACGAGGATCCGCTTCCGTCAATCATCCGTTGCCAGCGTTGTTCAATCGTCTTTACTTCGGCTTCGGCAGCTGACAAAGCACGACGTTTTGCCACAATTTCGCGAAACGCGGTATGAAGTTCGCGAACCGCAATGTCAACTTCGGTTTGAACGGTCTCCAGGGCTCGAGCATATTCCGATTGCAAACGAGTCAGTTCGTGTTGCCGACGGCAAACGCGTGCTTTTGCCAGGCGATTACCCACTGGCAGTTCGTATTGCAAACCAACAGAGTAGCTTGGTCGACCCGTTGAGAATTGATCTTCGAATGCTCTGGAAAAGTCGCTGTCACCCTGAAGGCCAGACAGGTAACCCTGCGTGACCAGGTTCAGGGTTGGCAACAACTCATGTTCAGCAACACCCAGCCGAATCGATCCAGCTTTGACTTGTTGAACAGCCGCACGTACTTCCGGGCGATTTTGCAGGGCAACCTGGATTTCGTTTTGCAAGTCGGTTTGGTATTGAAATGCAGGAAGAGGTTCGATGGGAATCAACTCCACCTGATCCGAGTTACCAAGTTCCTGGGCGTTGATCATTCCGCGAAGTCGCGTCTCCGAATTTGTTACCGCGGTTTGTGCACGAATCAGATCGGCACGCCGGTTTTCAAGAGCACTTGCTGCGAGAACCAACTGTGTTCCCTGAGCGTCAACGATTTGACGAGCCGCCAACGTGCGATGAATCTCTTTGGTTCGCAGGTACAGCCGCGTTTGGTGCGCCAATGTGGCTCGCTCAAGATGAAGATTCCAATAGGCTCGAGTAATTTCCAGCAGTTCATCTTGCAGGACTGAAAGGAACTCGTCTTTGGCGACTTCCGAATCCAGTTGTGCCAGAAAAACAATCGCATTGTTGTAAGCTGTACCGCGACCTCGCAGCAGCGGATGCGTGTACGACAATGTCAACCGACCGGTCGCCTGATTGTCGGGAATGAAAAATTGTGAGTTGTTATCCTGCCATCCAAACCGTTGCGATATGTCCAGGATACCACCATTACGCGTCGCGCGTCGAACGCCGCCCGTTACCTGGGCTTGCAGATCGTTGAATCGGTTCTCATTTCCACCAACGGTCAACGCGTTGCCGACCGGTTCACTGATGTCGTTCCAGGCAGTATCGAGATATCGGACCCAGTCGAACGCCGAATCGGCTTCCTGAATCGCAGTTTCCCGAATCAGCGGATCCATCTTGGCAATCTGGATCTGGTTCGAGTGGTGAATAGCCAGAAACAAAATCGTGTGCAAGTCTGCGGGCAGTGGCTGCACTTCACGCATCGAGTCTTGAACATGTTTGTCCCACCAGGCAGATGAAATCAGCTGCTGGCCGTTCCCCGAGGTGGCGTTCACTTCGCGGAAAACGCTGGTTGCGTTGAAATCCTTGAAGCGATCCTGGGAAAAGGCGCTGGGCAACATCACGAACACGCTTGTTAAAGCGAACGTCGAGATGATTAGTGCTTTGGTGAGTTTTGTTGGAAGCTCATTAGCAGATGCACAACGCGCAATGTGGGTTTTTTGTAGGTGAGGCATTGTAAGGAATACTCGAGGACCGTGAGAGTAGTTCAGGGTCGACCTGTGTGGGGCAAAGACACGCGGCAGATTAGACGCGTGCATTGTTGATGGGTATGTGAGGAGTGGAGGATAGGGTCTTCCACTGATCATTCAATCGTCCGGTGATTCCGGTGATTCCAGTGAAAACTGCTGAAACGAAGGTAGAGCCACAAGGCGGGGCGAATAATCGTTACAACAGGACGATCTAGGGAAAGGACTACACGATAGCACGCTTTTTTTCGAGTTAACGAAAACAGTATCACTGCGCATTCCCGCCATTCCTACCATCCAAATGTGTCAGAGCCTGCTTCGGATTTCAAACTAATTCTCAGCCATTCCTGGATTCACGGATGAATTTCCCACCTAACGGTCCCGTCTGCAATTTCGTTTCTATCGTCGAACAACTTGAAGAAAGAGTCCTCTTCGACGGTGTGCCCGACGCTACTTTCATTCTGCCTGAAAATCTGGTTGCTGAAGCTCCAATGCCCATCGATGCCCGGATGGTCCAGCAAACAACCCAGCAGTCGGCGGTCGAGTTGATCATCGTTGATGGCGGCGTCGAAAACAGTGACGAGCTGATTCGTTCCATTCTGGAAGAGTCGCCGGACCGCACGTTTGAGATCCGTATCCTGGATTCAACAACCGATGGCGTGGCGCAAATCACTGATATCCTGTCCCAGTCAAATACGGAATTCGACGCGATTCATATTTTGTCTCACGGGGATGAAGGCCAGGTGAATCTTGGCAACACGGTGCTTTCGTCAGAGAATCTTGTCGACTTTGCCGATCAGATTGCTGGCTGGGCTAATGCACTTTCGGCCGATGCCGATCTGTTGTTCTACGGTTGCGAACTGGCAGGCAACGCCGAAGGCGAACAGTTTATCGAATCGATCAGCGCGATCACTGGTGCCGACGTCGCGGCGTCGGATGACGTGACGGGCCATGAAAGTCTGGAAGGTGATTGGGTACTCGAAGTTTCCGTTGGAACGATTAACGTTCAAACCCTGGAGGCACATAACTGGGTGGGTGAGTTGCAGACCGTCATTTTGGCAAGTGACCAGGCCGATGTGCTGGTGGCGGCGGACGTAACTGATCCCAATCCGGCCACGAACGAAGAAATCATTGGCCCATTGAATGCGGCGTCAGTGGAAGCGATCGCCCGCGATCCATTCACGGGTGAGCTGTATGGTGCCAACGGAAACAACCTTGGCCTCATCAATCAGGACACTGGCGAATACAACACAATTGGCACCACGTTTGGAACTGCCACTAGCGCTTCGGCAGGCTTCAGCGAAACTCTCGGACCCGTCGTTGCACTTGGCTTTGATCCCACCAATGGTGACTTGCTTGGGGTCGCTCAGCGTGCCGGCGCAGACTTACTCTTCAAAATCGACACAGCAACAGGAACCTTTGTCACCGATGCGTTCGGGGTGGGAGAAGATTTCATTCTCATCGATACCAGCGGCGCGGGTGCAGGTCCAGCGACTGACGACATTGCGGTAGATAACACGGGTCGAATTTTCATCACGACTGGCGCCCATCTGGCTGAAGTGATCGTAACAGGCAACACATCAACCGTAAATTTGATTGGGGCTTTTGGACCTGACATCACCGACGTAGAAGGGCTGTCGACCGATGCCAGCGGAAACCTGTTTGGCTCGACCGGCGGGGCGACATTAGCCAACGGCAGTCCCAATCCCAATGCCAATTCCATCTGGCAAATCGACAAAACAACCGGTGCGGCTACTAACCAAATCCAACTGGACGATGGCGGTGACTACGAAGGCTTGGAAGCATTTATCAACACGGTTGATTTGGAGTTGGAGAAAACGACCTCAGCCACCGTCGTCAATG
>CAZPOL010000032.1:0-31068 GCA_964588195.1 uncultured Pirellulaceae bacterium
GTGGTGTTTTGAGTGATGAATCTCCATCGTGCGGGCATCGATGTGCGGTTCCAGCGCATCGTACGAGTAAGGGAGTTCGGGTAGTGAGTATGCCATTTTGAACCTCGAGTGATTCGGTTGATCGATTGATGGCGACCCGGGGATAAAACCACAACAGGACGCCTTGATGTACGCTCCCCAGATGGTAGCGAATCGAAAAAGCGGGTTCAATCGGGTAAGAGGCGGCAATCGGTCACAGTGGAACCGAAGAATTTGGGCGTGGACCTTGCTGAAGATCCACGCCCATTGTATTAATCGTCAAGCTTGCCGAATCGAATCGATAACCTAGTATCGTTCGTCTGACTTGGGAGCCAGGTCTTCGTCAGTCAATTTGGCGATTGCCAGATGTTCCATCAGGTTTCGCATGACCAGCGAGACACGTCGTTCCAAATCCTTGTGTCGTCGGTCGCGGGTTTTGACGGGACGAATCGAGATCCTGATTCTCATGCAGCTGTGATTGCCCAGCAAAGACTTGACGTCTTCACGAGTTTCCACATCGACGAGAAACGGAGTGTGACGATCCATCATCCCCAGCTTGATGCCGGGAACCTTGTTGATACGAATCCGAACGTGATCATTTTCTGCGAATACGATTTTGTAGTCGTTTTCAGAAACAATACCTTTTAGCTTCTCAATCAACACGCTCATCGGGCACTTCAATTCGCCTTCCTCAAGCAGCAGTGTATGCCCCTTCAGTTTGAGCCAATTGATTTCGCTTTGGAATTTGCGTGCGGGAGGTTGAGCTGATCCGTCCGGATGTGATTCAGTTTGCAGGAATTGTACCTGGTCACGACCATTTTCCTTGGCAGTCAACAACGCTTGATCCGCTCGTACGAAAGCGGTAACAGCGGTATCGCCTTCCTGGAATTCGGTGACGCCGAAACTGGCGGTGATGCACTTCCCATTCAGCGATGCCATGGGTGCGTCTGCCAACGCCGTGCGAATCTCTTCGGCACGCTCGATGGCAATATCAACCGGGCAATTCGGGCAGACAATCACGAACTCTTCGCCGCCATAACGGGCAACCAGATCGTCGTTTCTTGTGTTGTTTTTCAGGATCTTGGCGAAGCTCATCAAGGCATGGTCGCCAATATGGTGTCCAAATTCGTCGTTGATTCGCTTGAAGAAGTCAATGTCGGCAACGATCAAGCTGCAAATTGTATCTTTCAGATTGAATTCCTTGATACGAGCGTCCAGTGATCGTTCAAAATGGGCTCGATTGGCTACGCCGGTCAATTGATCTCGTGTGGCGTGTGCGTACAGAGTCAGTACCTGTTGTTCCAGGTCAACCTGTGAAGATTGATCGTGCATCAGAATAACCGCACCGCGAACGGCCATGTCGTGTCCGATGACGGGAATAGAGTGCAAGTCGATTGCGACGCGTCGCCCGCCTCGTCCTGTTACGGTTGCAGCCAACATGATTTGCTCAGCCTTGCGAACCGAGTCGGCAATCGGGCAGGCGCTATCAGGAATAGATTTGTCGAAGCGATCACGTAAATCGATATGGCTTGGTAACCATTCGGTTCCGATCATGCCAGGTCCACGAATGCCAGTCAATTCTTCGGCAGCGTGATTCCAGCTTTTCACCTTCAGGTGTCGGTCAACCATCACCATTCCCTCGCGAATATTGTCAATCATGACTCGCTGGAACAGTTGATCTGTATTGGCCGAGCCCGTAGGGATGGGAGCTTTGGCTTCGGTTTGGTTTTCGGGTTCGAGACTCATTGTTACAACAATGGACAAAACGCATGAATAGTTGTTAATAGAAACAATGGTTTCCACCGAAACCTAGGCCCCGTTCAGGGAAACGTCAAAAACAAGACGTCGTTTTGGAAGTGCCAGTTCGAAAATCAGAGAATCAAAGTTGGACTTTGCGGATTCTTCTGGATTTCCCGTTTTCGATACCCAATCTTCAGGGTATTTGCCCATCGTCTTTGCGGCACACCTGGCTGTTGTTAGTTGAAAAGTCGGAATAAGCCGGACTTGTCGACAAATTCAAAGCGTATGAAAATCCGAGACAGCAATTTCTCGTTACTAACGAACATCCATGAAGCCTTCATCAGAAAACTAAGCAAATGAATCTGGCTATTTACGAATTTGAGCAACAACGGTTTGCCGGACTGGTCAATGGAACGGAGGTTCGGCCCTTGATTGAGTTGAATCAGTCGGCCGCCCCGTTTTACGACTTGCTGGCTGGGTGGAACGAGGAATTGACCGAGATTGAATTGGTTGGTGCGGATTCCGTCCCAATCGCACTGCCGGATGTCGCTCTGTTGGCGCCCGTTGTGGCTCCCCGAAAAATTATTTGTGTCGGACGCAACTATGCCCAACATGCCGCAGAGATGGGTTCCCAGGTTGGCGACATTCCGGTGATCTTCAACAAGCTGTCCAATGCGTTGGCGAATCCTGACGAAGACATCCAGATTCCATCGATCAGTCAAGCCGTCGATTTCGAAGCGGAATTGGTGGTCGTGATCGGACGCGAAGGAAAAAATATCCCACAAGACCAGGCGATGGATTATGTGTTCGGATACTGTTGCGGAAATGATGTTTCGGCACGGGACTGGCAAAAGGGAAAGCCGGGCGGCCAATGGTTGTTGGGCAAGTCGTTTGATTCGTTCGCGCCGATTGGACCATGGATCGTGACCAAAGACCAGGTGGACCCTGCTAACCTGGACGTCTCGCTGAAGTTGAACGGAAATCTGATGCAGCGAGCCAATACTTCGGAGTTGATCTTTCCAATCGATTTTCTGATCGCTCACCTTTCAAAATTCATGACACTGTACCCGGGCGATCTGTTGTTCTCGGGGACACCCGAAGGGGTGGGTGCTGGGCGAAAGCCACCTGTGTTCTTGAAACCGGGTGACGAAACGGTTGTTGAAATTTCCGGGTTGGGCGAATTGCGAAACCAATTTGTTGCCGGGAACTGATATCGCTAGCTGCGAAATCGCCACTTTTTCCCGACGAGGGAATTCAGGCATTTTACTGGATCAAGTCCGGTGTGTTTGATTGCCGAAATTGCTTACAGGTAACTGCGCCATGTCAGTGCCGTGCCTGTTGATTCTTTCTCGTCCGGGATCCCGTCCGAAGCCATGCATTCGAAAACGATTCGCCAGCGTCGTCGTCGTGTGACTCTGGAGCAAACTCAAGCGGCTCAGGAAGAACTGGACGCCGCCGATGATGGTGAATCGCCAAAGCCGCGCACAAAGCGTCGGTCCTCTGCGGATAAGAAAAAGGCGGTCGCTCGCCCGTACACGCATGGAGCCAGACGCAGCAAGCAATTCAAAACGACCGATTTGATCCCGAAGCGAATCTGGTCGATGGCCGCGCTGATTGCGTTGCTGTTCTGCCATCGCAGGCCTGAATCTGCTGCATCTTAATTCGCCTGACTGGATCAATGTTATTGGCAGCGAGGGGGTCGCGGCATTTTCACTGGACAGTGGACGAGGGATCGGAGTCTGGTATTCAAATTTTTTGTTGCTGATGACATCTTGCGTTAGTCTGCAACTGTATCTGCTCCGTCAGCATCGCCGCGATGACTACAAAGGTTCGTATCGCATCTGGATGTGGTTGGCGATGATTTTTCTGATGGCTAGTGCGGCAAGCGTGACCGGGATTTCATCCATTTGCCGAAACTTGTTTACTCATTTTATAAGCACTGAATCGGTCGGCAGTGGTCTGTTCTGGGTGTTTCTTATCAAGCTCGTTTGCCTGGCAATGTTGATCGTGCGCGGTTTGATCGAGGTGCGATATTCGCGTTTGGCGGTCGTTGGCCTGTTAGTCGTTTTGTTGGCCTACGGTACTGCCAGCCTGGTTCATGAAGTTCCCGACGTGCAGGTGCAATCGAAGAAGTTCATTCATGCGGCGTTGGGCAATTGTTTATTGTTGGGGTGCACTTCCCTGTTCATTGCTGTCCTGGGATTTGCCCGATTCGTTTATCTGGATGCCAATGGCCTGATCAAGAGCAAGCCCGCAGAGGACTCATCCAGGTCGGAACGAAAAACGGCCAAGGCAGAGGCGCGTGCGGCTGCGAAGCAACAGAAGATGGAGGCGAAGCAGCAGAAAGCGGAAGCGAAGGCCGAGCTGTTACGCGAGAAACAGGAAAAGCGTGAATCGGCGGCGCTGGAAAAGCAGATGCTTCGCGAACAGGAACAACAGGAACGCGAGCAACGGAAACAAGCCCGGAAGGAAGAGAAGCTGGCTGGCAGCAAAAAGACGGAAGCAAGTGACGATGCGAGTGCTGACAAAGTAGCCAAAAAGAAAAAGAAGGCAGAGGCGGTCGCTGCAAAGAAAGCGGAGTCGAAGAAACGAGCAGCGAAGAAACAAGAGACGAAGCCTGCCACCGATACTCAGCAGACATCAGATACTCAGCAAGAAAAACGAGTCGGCAAACGGGCGGCAGCGGCGAAGAAGAACAAGGCCACTAAAGACACGGCAAACGTCCAGCAAGCTACACAGACAGCGGCCACAGAAGAGCAGCAACCAGTTAACTTGCAGGATATGGTTGAAAAGCAACGCACCAAATCACAACGGAACAAGAAACAGAAATCGTCTTCCGGTCAATTGACTGGAGACGAATACCTGCTTTCGATTGACGATGCCGAATTCGAAGGCTTGTCCAAATCCGAGCGTCGACGGTTGAAAAAATTGAAACGACGCGAAGGCAATCGCGCGGCCTAGACCGTCGTCAATGAGCGTTGCTTGCCCGGTATTCTTCTACGACGTCTGTTTCCGAATCCAGTCGCTGATCACTTTTAGCGCCTTTGGCGAGAACGTCTCTTCGATATTACCGTATTCGGCAGGCGAGCCATCGCCGTCGGTTTCCTGAAATAAATGATTCATGTTCGGCATTCGAACAATTTCAAAATTCGTGTTGCCGCCTTCCTGAAGCGATTTTTCAATCGCATCAAGGTTCAGGTCCACCAGAACTTGCAAGTCCTTTTCTCCGTTGATTGCCAGCACTGGGCACTTAACCTGTTTCAGGGTTGGCTCAGGATCGTATTGAATAAAGAAGTTCATCCACGGACCTGTAAGTGTATCAACAGTGGGCTGGACGGCGGCTTGCATTTGTTCGCGTACCGCTTCGTCTTCGATGTTGGCGATGACATCATCACTGGCAGCGGTGATACTTTCAGCGGTCAACTGATTCTCGGCGTCAATCAGTTTCTCAATGGCGGAATAGAATTCCATGTTGGCTTCCAACAATGCCGCTGTCTCATCGGTCGCCTGTAAGATTGCCTGGGATTGTGATTTCAGAATTTCCATACCGTCAACGCCAGGTCCTGCCATCATAACGATGAAGGCCACGTCTTCCCTGTTAGCCGCCAACATTGGTGCGATCAGTCCGCCCTCGCTGTGGCCGACCAGACCAATTTTCCCGGCGTCAATTTTCGTTTGCGTTTTCAGGAAATCAACTGCGGCAGCTACGTCCTTTGCAAAGTCAGCGGAATTGGATGTTTCGAATTCGCCCGTTGATTCGCCGACTCCACGATCATCGAATCGTAGAACTGCGATACCGTTTCGAGTCAGGTAATCGGCGATCACCAGGAACGGCTTATGCCCCAACAATTCTTCGTTTCGATTCTGTGGGCCGGAACCGGAAATCAGGATTGCGGCCGGGAATGGACCATCACCTTTGGGAGTGGTCAGGGTGCCGGCGAGTGTCAGCGCATCGACTTCGTTTTCGTAAGTTACGTCCGTGGAATCGTAATCGAAGGGTTCTTTTGGTTCTTGAGGTCGCTTTTTCTCTTCCGCTTCGTAGTTCAATTCGACCTTTTCCATGTTTAGCTCGATCTCTCGACCCGCTTGAGTGAACGTGCCTTCAAGTTTTGTTTCTTCTTCGTTTAGTTTCCCTTCGTACTCCATCTGCATCCCTGAATGTGACATCTTGTACGTGTCGCCATCCTTTTCAAACTCGATGGGAATACCAGTCACGTTTTGGGTGTAACTATCCAGTTTAGCCGTCAATGATCCATCTTTTTGTCGATAGACTTTCAGTCCCATCTCCAGTTTGACACCAACGTCAAGCGTGCCCTTCCATGTTTCGATATGCTCGCCCGAATCAAATGAGTCAACCTTGTTGATCGTCATTTCAAGTTCGTTGCCGCGTTGCTGCCAAACGCCAACAACCTGATCACCTGCTTCATTTAGTTTGCCGGTGAATTTGCCACCAACCTTATCGACTTCGATTTCCACATTTCCGTCTTCAATGCTCATGCTGGACAAAGGGATGGTTTGGTTTCCCTGTTCCGGTGTTGCCACCGAGCCACTGAATTCGTCACCAGTCACGGTGACTTCAAAATTCATAGTCAGTTTCTGGCCACCAACGTCCAGCACACCTTGCCAAAGTTGTGGCTTACTGGCGTCATCGGAATCTTGAGCGTGAGTTGGCGATCCGAAATTGACCGCAACGGCGATGACCAGAATCAATGCGATGATATGTTTCATGTAACAAGCCAAATGGTGAAACGTGTTAAGCGAAGACGGGTCTTACGAACCCGGCAGATATGTTGATACCTACCAGTTTTTCTACGGATGAGTTTCAGGCATATTCCAGGGAATTTCAACTTTTCCTGGAATTGAGAAAGTTTCGGCGCAGCGATTCAGTTCACGCCACCGCGACTGGATGAACAGGTGTGGATGCGGCCAAGACACAATCACGATGAGTTTTCCGCAACGATCGGACTAACGAAACCGATCCTGTTTGTCATCGGTTTTCTTCGGAGCGACTAATTCGTCGTTGGGAGCTGGCAACTTGTCGGGGTCATCCGATGTTTCCCCTGGCGGGATCTCTTCGACCTTGGAAAAACCCTTGAACAAATTGATCGAGGGTAGATTGCCAAAGATTTTGCCGCCGCCACTGCCGAAACTGGACGGGTCGCGAGCAATGTCCAGGTGCCCGTGCACGACGAATTGAGTGTTTCGTTGATAAACGTCCAGCGACATACCGCGGAACCAGGTCATCGGCGGGGCCTCGTAATCCGCAGGCATCGAGGGCGAATCGAAGGAAGGCCATTTGCTGGATTGCCAAACCGATTGACCCTGTGCAGTTGTCCCGATTTCGTATTCGCCACCGAGCGGGCAGACCAGGCCGACGCCGAGCAGTTGTTCAACTTGTGGCAACGCAGATTCCATTGGCAAATTGAATTGCTGAATCGCCAGGTTCAAGAGTCGCACGTTGGCGATCGACGTTTCCCAACTGCGTTCGAAGAACAGGATGTTGGCCCAGTTTCGCAAGTTGGAATTGGAGATGTCGCCAACTCGTAAACGGACTTGAGCCGGGTGCTCGGCGGCGACGACTTTCAGGTGAGCGCGGGCGGCTTCCAATCGTGCTCGATCAAATGAAACCAGCGAAAACTGGTCTTGCTGTAACCGCCACACATCAAGGATTCGGCTGTAGGTGTACCCTTCGACGTCCGGTTGTCCGCCCAAAGCAGGAAGCATGTCCAGGTAACCTGCCGTCGGCCAGGCACCGATGTAACCAGGCGTGGTTTTGAACAGGTCCAGCAATTCCAGAAAGCTGGTGGGTTGTAAATCAGTTTTCGGAGGGACATCGCCTTGCACCGAGGCAAAAACCTGGTGCGGCTCATGGGTTCGCGAGAACATGTTTCCGGCGATGCTGGCCTGGAAAGAGATCAGTGCGTCGGGGCCCATGTCGACTTCGAATTGCAAAGGCGGTCCCAAGGCTTTTCCAAGCGACCCGTATTTTTCCTTGCCGAACGGAGCAAGTCGACCATCAATGACGACTCGTTCGACCTCTTTCGAAATCTCGAAACGTTTGAATGCGATCAACAATGGATCGACTTCTTTCAATTCTTGTCTGTAAAAATTGATCCGTTGTCCAAGCCAGGCACTCTCGGCGGCAGTGATGGATGGAATCTCGACATCGGCAATCGGTGTGAAGTATCCCCGTCGGCCTCGTAGTGTGTCGTGCCATTGGCCGGTCGTTGGATTCCCGTTGGCGTCCTGGCCAGCTTCTTCAATCCAGTTGCAAGAACTGCCGTCGGGTAGCTGATTGAAATTGGTCGGTAAAAATCCATGAGCGATCATCTGGTCGATGTCGTCGTCGGCGAAACCTTCGTTCCGGGCAGCCCATTGCGCGAGTTGCAGCAATTGGATGTTGGCCAGTGACCGATTCCGTCGTGACAATTCGATTTGGTAGGTCGGGTTTAACAGGTTTTCGAAGAACGGACGGGACAGGTAAATGAAAACCGTGTCCTCGCGTTCCAAAGGCATGGTCGTGCGGGCCTGTTGGAACTCAGGGTTATTTGCCAGGCTGCGATCACCTTCCGAGGCGCGGAAAAACCGTTCGACGATCGTGCGTGACGAACTGGTGATGTGGCAAAGATTTTCGACGGCGTAGAAAGATCGAATCCGATTGTCGGGCGTGGATAGCAGAGTCACGGTGCGGCCCGCAATTTCTACCTCTGTCAAAGTCACGCCTTCTTTTGCTCGGTCCTTGGCGAACTTTTTGCGCCGTGTCGTCACCCGGGACTCCAGTGACTCATTCTTGGCGAGCATCAAAATCGCGTTCGAAGGACCGTCCTCGACATACAAATCGGTACCGATCGCCGCGACGTCTTCAATCAGATTTCCACCAAACCAGTCGTCGACCTGGCTGGTTTCCAAGGCAAGTTGGTCCAGCATCTTGGAGCTGTCGCCACTGCGGTGACCACGGAGCGAAATCATTCGCGACAAATCGCCTCCGTATTCTTCCATCAGGCGTTTCAACCAAAGTTGATTGTCCCAGTTCCCGAACCGCAGGTAGAAGCACTCTTCGGGAACGAATTGAACGATCGGTTCCGTCACGCCCGCCCGACTGATGATCTCGCTGGTATTCAACCACGAGTGTTCAGGCAGCGGCAACGTTGCCAAATTGGACTCGGGCGGTTGAGTCATCAAGTCTTCAATTGATTCCGCCCTTAGCGATTCAACATCAAACAACAAGTTGAATGTTTGTTTCAACTGGTCGCCCTCGCGCTGCCCAGGTTGGACAAGCAGCGGTGCGGCGAGTCCAAGTCGTCGCGATAACATGCTTTTCAAATACGTTTCCACAAGCGGAGGGTAATCGGCCTGGTCGACATGTCTTTTTGTCTGAGCATTGAATTGACGCCACCATGCCTGGAACAGCAAACGGCTGAGTGCCGGTCGATTGCGACGAGGCATTTCGGCGACAAACGTTTCCGTGTCGGCACCTCGCAGCGTCAGCGTTAAAGGCGTGTCACCCCGAAACAGAAACCAAACGGATTGGACGCCTCCGACGGCTGGTCGCTTGAAGACGTTGGTCAGCAATCCCTCGGAAAACGCAGGATAGAAAATTCGGTTGTCGCGTTCGGTTATTAAAACCGCACCGGTGTTCTGAATCAACTTTCCTTGCTGACCCAGTCGAAATGAAACCTTGGCGACGCCGAACGGAGCTCCGGGCCAAGCCTCGACGCGCAAGATGACTGGCTTTTCTTTTGCGGGCGCGGCGGCGATAGCCCCATTTTCCTCGCCAGGTAAATGGCAAGGCAAGCAAAAACAGATTAGCGCCATCACGAGGATCTTCGAACTGATTCGTCTTGGAGAATTGGAGTTCTGGTGCATTTCGCATCGCTTGGTGAAAGGGGATCAACAGAAGGCAACCAGTTTAGTGGCTGAACCGGATTCCGTCGATTCTCGCACCGCAGGCAGCAAAGTCAAACGTCGGCCAGGTGGGGACTCGATCGGTCCAGCCGTCCAGCCGTCCAGTCAATTAGTGAGCGACCGCGGATTACGGTATCATCACGACGTTGTATTAATCGGGTGATAAATTTATGTCGCAAGAACAATTCGAATTGGTGGCGGACTTGATCGCCGATAGCACGTCGATCTGGATCGGTGCCGGTGCGGGGATGGGTGTCGATTCCGGTCTACCAGACTTCCGTGGCGACGAGGGATTCTGGAAGGCCTATCCACCTTATCGCAACCTGGGATATTCCTTTTACGATTTGGCGAATCCAAAATGGTTCGCCAGCAAGCCGGCTCAAGCCTGGGGGTTCTACGGGCACCGTTTGAAACTGTATCGGGAGACGATTCCGCACGAAGGTTTTCAGATCTTGCGGAAATGGGCGCGAGCCAAAAACGATAACTGCTTTGTGTTTACCAGTAACGTTGACGGCCATTTTCAACGGGCTGGATTCGACGAACAACAAGTCGTGGAGTGTCATGGCTCGATCCACTATCTGCAATGCAGCCAACCATGTAGTCCGCACGTTTGGTCGGCCAAAATTTACGAACCGGTGATCGACGAGTCGACGATGCTGGCCGCAGACCCTTTGCCGGCGTGCGAGCGTTGTGGGGCGATGGCTCGTCCTAACATCTTGATGTTTGGAGACTGGAATTGGGTAGCTGATCGCACGCACCGTCAATTGGCTGGCTACGAACCCTGGTTGAAAAACCTGAGTGAACGAAACGTGACGTTAGAGTTCGGTGCCGGCACGGCCGTGCCCACCGTGCGGCACGAAGCCAGTCGCGCATCAGGCACACTCGTACGCGTGAACCCTCGTGAACCAGAAACGCCGCAAGGTATTTCCGTCGCATGCGGCGCTCTGGAATTTCTTAAAGAGGTAGATTCCATCCTGGGCTGGTAGGCTCCTTCCTTCCTTCGCGTCTCAGCGACTCCGCGAGACACCTGTCCCACTCACCATTAAGTCGAATCGGTGATCGGATCGGAGACATTCGCCAGGCCAACCACGACCGACCAGTCATCGAATTCGACGGGGTCGCCGAGTACTTGCCCCGGATTCTCTTCGGCGTTGACGGTAATCGGTTCGCCTTCGACGGGATGGAAAATGTAGTCCAGACCATTCGTGTTGATTTGTTTCAGCGGCCCAATATGGGCGTGCTCGATCGAAACGACTTTGGCCGTACGTACCTGGCAATTAACGGCTGAGCTAAGTTGGTTGAAAAATACAAAATCGTATGCTTCGCCGTTGGGCAGGGTCTTGGGCAGATCGGTGGGTGGCTGTTGATAAAACCAAAGACTTCCATCGGAGTCCAGCGTCAACGGTTGGTCCAGTTCGTACCATCCGGGAGTCCACAGCGCGGTGTTTGTTTTTTCTTGAGTTGACGTCATGGCACTTTCTGTTGATCTGAATGACAAGTAGCATGGACGAAATGTCCGGTGGGAGTTGGTCGACAATGAATTGCTGACTCGCCTGCGGCAATCATTGTAGCGTATCGTGCCCGGCAGCGATGGCAATACGTGTTCAGGCTTGCCGGAAAGAGATGCATGGGAATGCTTGCACCTGTTTGAATGGTGAAATAAAAAATTGTGATGACTGAATCAAAAGCGACTACTCCGCGAATCCTGACTCTCGAGACGACATGCGATGAAACCGCGGCGGCTGTTGTCACGAGTGGGCCGAAGGTGTTGGCGAGTGTTGTTGCCAGTCAGGCTGAACTGCACGAAAAGTTTCGTGGAGTGGTTCCTGAAATCGCCGCGAGAGCGCACGTCGAGCGAATCTTGCCGGTGATTGAAGAGACGATGAAGCAAGCGGAAATGGAATTGCATGAACTGGATGCGATTGCCGTGGCCAACGAACCTGGTTTGGCCGGATCATTGATCGTCGGGTTGATGGCCGCCAAGACGTTAGCGGTCGCACTCGATAAACCATTGATCGCCATCAATCATTTGCATGCTCATATCTACGCCTGCCAGTTTGATGACCCGGAATCGATTTTTCCGTGTGTTGGACTCGTGGTCAGTGGCGGGCACAGTCACTTGTATGAATGTGAAAGCGCTTTTGAGTTCAATTTGATGGGCGGCACAATCGATGACGCTGCGGGCGAGGCGTTCGACAAGGTGGCCAGTATGTTGGGACTGCCCTACCCCGGCGGCCCTGCGATTTCAAAGGTCGCGGTCGATGGCGATGCCAAGTCTTATCAATTTCCACGCAGCTTTATACGTGACGAGCGACTGGAATTTAGTTTCAGTGGCTTGAAGACCGCCGTCCGTTACGCAGTTGCCGGGACCGGTGCTGTCGATTTCAGCAGCTTGAACCTGGACGAGCAAACTGTGGCCAATGTCGCTGCCAGTTTTCAGGAAGCGGTGGTCGATTGTCTGGTCGCCAAGAGTTTTCAAGCGATCGAAAAATCGAGTCACAAAACGTTGTGTGTCGGAGGCGGAGTCGCAGCCAACCGAATGCTGCGTAGTCGGCTGGCTGAAGAAGCAGAACGGCGGGGAGTCCGGCTTTGCATTTCACGTCCGGAGTTTTGCACCGACAACGCCGCCATGGGTGCTATCGCGCTCGAAAAATATGCAGCGGGGAAATTTGCATATCTGGAACTGGATATCCAGCCCGGCCTGGTTCGCTAGGGCGACATCTTCCAGCTGGTTTGAAAGTCTTGCGGCTGGCAACGAAGTGTTCATTGGTTGGATTGAGTCGATAAATTGGCTGGCAGACGGTGGTTTGGGTGGTTTGAGCCGAATCTGTCCATGATTGACTTGGACTCGCTGCCATCGATCACGATAGAATAAACATCGCAAGGCATTCTCTGTTTACGGATTAGTCGGAATGAAATCGGAATCCGAGTCGACTCAATCGAATCGCGTGAAAGAAACGAATGGTAACTGGCTACGCATTTTCGCGTGCGACCGGCGCTCGTTGGCACTGATGCGTATCTTGCTGGGTCTGTTGATCCTGGCAGATCTGGGAATGCGGATGTCGTCGATGGAGGCGATGTATACTGACGCCGGATTCTTTACGGTGGCCGATTGGTCAAAACATGTCGATGGAATGTCAGGCACCACCGCCCCGATCAGTTGGTCTCTACATGCACTCAGTGGTTCGACCTCCTGGCAACTAGTGTTGTTCGCGATTGCCGCGATCGCTGCCGTAATGATGACCGTTGGCTGGAAGACCCGGTTGGCGTGTATCGTCAGTTGGGTGCTGTTGACGTCGTTGCAAATGCGCAACCCGTTGATATTGCATTCTGGCGATTGCCTGTTTCGATTGGCAATCTTTTGGGGCATCTTCTTACCGTGGGGATCGATGTTTTCGATCGACAGCAGGCTGCGCGCCAAGAAAACGGCGAAGTCTGATTCCAGTCACGCGAATGCGCGGAGAGATATGGCCAATCCGGTTATTTCCGGGGCGACGTGCGGTCTGATTTTGTCACTGTTCAGTATGTATTTCTTCGCCGGGATTTCGAAACTGAATTCGAATTGGTATTCCGGCGAGGCACTGGAATGTGTGCTGAAACTGGATATCTACACGACATCGATCGGCAGCTATGCGTTGCAGTATCCGACGTTATTGAAATTGATGACGTGGGGGACGATGGGTGTCGAGATCGTCTTGCCGATCATGATGTTGATTCCGTGGCGCAATCAGCGTTGGCGTTGGTTGGCAATGTTTGCCTTCGTGTCATTGCATCTTTCGATCGCGGCATGCATGAGTATCGGATTGTTTTCGTGGGTGGCGATTGCGGTTTGGACAAGTCTGATATCGGGAGCTTTTTGGGATCGGATTGGCCTGCGGCTCCCGTTAACAAACACGGATTCGGCGGCCAACGAACCTCGCACTCGCAGATGGTTTGCCGGCCCTTCCGGACTAGTCAATGTCGTCTGTCTCGGGTTGGCCGCTTACTTCATGGTTTGGAACATTGCGACCATCAACCACCCGCAACTTAAAAAGTTGATGCCTCAAGAAGCGCGAGTCGTCGGCAAGTGGTTGAATCTGCGACAGGAATTTCGGATGTTCGATGTGCCGCCAAGACACAGTCCGTGGTTCGTCTACGAGGCTCGTTTGAAGAACGGCGCAACGATTGACATTTTTCGTCAGCAGCCGGTTGATCACAGTCGACCAAAGTCGGTCAAAGCAACGATTCCACAACATCACTGGCGGAGACTGCATCGGAATCTTGCAAGACCGCACCTGAAGAAGTTTCGACAGCCTGTATCTGAATATATGATTCGTCGCTGGAACGATAGTCACGACGAGGATTCTCAGGTCGAGGTCGCAAAAACGACGGCCTACCTGGAAGAGATCGTGGCTGGCCAGGAATCGCAGAGCTTGGTCTCTCAAGTATGGTACGTGCATGGCGGCGAATTGGCTGAGAAGCACCTGTTTGATGACTTGTTAAAGCAGATCAACGAAAAGGGAGTCATCCTGCCTTGATGACTCGTCGCAGTTTCTTCCGACCCAGGCAATCGAATTAGTCGGCTGATTTGGTATCGGCTTTGGCCAATAGTTTTGCGTCCAGTTTTTCTTCTGCGGCACTCTTGCGACCGTACTGCGGTTTTAATTCAAAAGGGCTGATTTTTGGAAATTGGTCCGGGGCTGCGGCGACCAATTGAAAGGCGGAACTGGCCTGCGGAATCCAGCAGGACTGGTCGGCGACGGTCAGGTGGCTTGGCAACTCGATTTTGGGCAGTTGTCTGGTGAGTCCGTTACCACATAAAAGAGTCGGCTTTTCCAAAGAGTCAACAAAAGTTTGCGGGTCGACGATGCGGTTTCGAGGCTGAACGGGGCTGGCCAGACTTTCGTTCCCCTGGAATTGGCTGGCGAACCACTGGTTACGCTGGGCGTCGATGACGATGGCGATGTCGTTGGATCGAAGGTTCTGTGATTCAAGGACGGTGCCCGCCTGGAAAGCGACGATCTGGTCGGTGCCGACCGGGATGACGGGGCATTTCAAAACAAAGGCCAGAGTCTTGGCCATGGAGATGCCGAGTCGTAATCCGGTAAACGATCCGGGACCGACGGAAACGATAATGGCATCGATGTCGGCGAGCGAAGCATTCGCCTGGCGGATCACGTTTTGTAGTGAAGGCAGTAAAGCGACGGTGGCGACGGTGGCTGCGGTTTCGGTCATTGGGCCAGAGTCGGCGACAATGGATTGTTGTTGACCGAGGCAAATCGAAGTGGATCGCGTCGATGTTTCGAGTGTCAAGTAAAGCACGGCGGTCTTGCGGTAAATGATTCCCCTTGCATCAAGACAGGAATCTGGCGGGTTAAATTGTGACAACTGGGTTCGGGAGAGCCCGGTATTGATGGGCTTCGCGCGACCGGCGGGTTATTACGCTGGTATTTCCAGAATTATCTTTGTCAGGTTCGTTATTTCGACGAAAGTGATCGATTGAATAAATGGGGCTGAAATCGTACACTTTGGTGCCTGCAACCCATTTAATACAACAAACTTGCCAGACTTTCCTTCGCTGGTCCACCCTTATAATTGGAAGCTACTAAATGCCAGCCGGTAGACGGGCTATTATCAGCGACATCCACGCGAACCTTGAGGCTTTGACGGCGGTACTGGCGCATATAAAAGACCAGGGAATCGACGAGATCGTCTGTTTGGGCGACATGATCGGCTACGGGCCGGATCCGTTGGCTTGTCTTGACGCAGTAATGAGCAATTGCAAGACGACGATTCTTGGAAACCATGATCAGGCGGCCATCTTTGATCCTGAAGGTTTCAACCCGGTTGCTCTGCGAGCAATCTTCTGGACTCGTACTCAACTTGAAAGCACGGCTGACGGAGTTGAGAAATCGAACAAGCGTTGGGACTTCATTGGCGAATTGCCTCGCCGACATGACGAGGGCGAAATCCTGTTTGTGCACGGTTCGCCTCGTGACCCGACCAACGAATACGTCTTCCCCGAGCACATTTACGAACCGAAACGCATGGAAATGTTGATGAAGCGGTTCGAGAAGTATTGTTTCCAGGGACATACTCACATTCCCGGTGTGTTCACCCAAGGTGGCAAATTTCATTCGCCGGAAAGCATCGATTTCAAAATGCCACTCGGCGACGAGAAGATGATGTTTAACATTGGCAGTGTTGGACAGCCACGCGACGAAAATCGCAAGGCCTGTTACGTGGTGCTGGATCAGAATGAAAGATTCGTCGAGTATCACCGGGTTGAATACGATTACACTGTCACAGCAAAGAAAATTTATGACATCCCCGAGTTGGACAATATGCTGGGCGACCGCTTGTCACGCGGAAATTGACGTTGTTTTAACTTGATCTGCAGTAAGAACACAAAGAGCCTTCCTTTGAGCCGGCACGCGATTATCAGCGACATCCACGGAAACGCAGAAGCCTTGCGCGCCGTGTTGGACGACATTAAATCAGAAGGCGTCGAGGAAATTTATTGCCTCGGCGACGTCATCGGTTATGGTCCGAATCCGTGCACTTGCATCGACCTGTCACGGGATTTCAAGTTGTGTTTGTTGGGCAATCACGACAACGGTGCCTTGTTTGATCCAGAAGGATTCAGCAGTGGTGCTGAACGGGCGATCTTCTGGACCCGGTCTCAAATCGAACAGGAATCGAAGGACAACGAATCCCGATGGGCGTTTCTTGCCCGGTTGCCAAGAACCGTTCGCGAAGGCGAAAAGATGTTCGTGCACGGTTCGCCACGCAGCCCGCTGTGCGAGTACGTGTTCCCGGAGGACATCTACAACGAACGCAAGATTCAACGGATCTTTACGTTTATCCAGAAATACTGTTTCCAGGGACATACTCACGTGCCTGGGGTTTTCACGGAAGACTGTCGGTTCATGTCGCCGCGAGATTTAAATGGGCACTATCGATTGAATGACCAGAAGGTCATGGTCAATGTGGGAAGCGTCGGTCAGCCTCGCGACAACGACCCGCGCAGTTGTTACGTCATTGTGGATGGCAACGACGTGTTGTTTCGCCGTGTCGAATACGATTGGACGGTGACTCGCGACAAGATCTATGCCATTCCGGAACTTGACGATTTTCTGGGCGATCGTTTGGGCGAAGGTCGCTGATTCTCTGCCACGCAACCGTCAACCAATTTGACGGATTCTCAGCATTCCCCACGTTTTCCGTTATTACGGAGCCTTGGCGCATTTTTCTGTTATTTCAAGGTTATTGACGACTCCCCTTCCAGGATTAATACGATTTTAGAGAATAGATGATTGCGCCGAGACGTAGCGGCGCGATCAAATCGGTTTGATGCTCAAGAAGCCTTTACTTCCGTCTGCGGTTCCGGATTCGAATGGAACAAGGATCGGCGGATTTTTGTTGAGCAATTTCGCGGTAGCCCCCGATGGGTCAACCGTCTTGCGATTGCCTTTGGTGATCTGGTTTACGCGGTACTTTGCCGACCAGTAATTTTTGGCTGCTTGCAAGGCGCGGTATTTGCCAAGCTGTTGCTACTGAACATGGACTAACAATATTTGGAGCGGCTTCAGTCGTGGAGAATAAAAGCACCTTACCATTGATTGTTTTGATGACGATCGGCTTCATCGGGCTGGTCGTAGTCCAATCGATTTTTTTCAAGCCAAAAATTCCTGATGCGGGCAACAATCAGAATGCCGCTCAAAAGGAAGACAACGAGTTGGCGACTCTTGCTGAAGTAAAGAATCAGGATGCCGATGATTCTACCGAGAATGAAGAAGCGAAAAAGCAAGAGCCGCGTCCGGACTTGCCTCGCGAATTCTTCGTGCTCGGCTCGTTTGATGCCGAAGGCCATCCACTGGTCTTGACGCTGGACACGCAAGGCGCGACCGTACGACGACTCGAACTGAATACGCGTCGCAAGAATGGCAAAATCAAGTATCACGATGTTGATTATCGTGAGGCCTACATTGGGCAAATGGAATTGGCGGACGTTCCCACGGGATGCGAAGTTCGTGTGATGGTCGATGGCACGCCGGCGGATTTGGCGGGCGTCGAAATTGGCGACGTCATCAAGTCGCTCAACGGACAACCGGTGGTTGATGTCGCCGACTTCGAAAAGTTGCTGGCTGAAATCAAGCCGGGCACAGAAATCTCGCTGGTCGTTTCCCGAGCCGGGCAGGACCAGAACATGACGGTGGCTACCACCAGCATGCCGATGCAGGTGATTCGACCGACCGATCCGGATTTGCTGTCTGATCGAGAAATGAAACGCCGCGCCTTTCAATTGACTTTGAAAGAAGAGACGCCAGGTGCGTGGCCAGATCTTGACGCTGAAATGAGATCTCGAAATTGGCAAGGAAAGCTGGTTCAGATCGATGGCCAGGAAGCGGTCGAGTTCAGCTACGACATGCCGGTGACCAGGACGGGCCAAAAGTTCCAGGTGGTCAAACGGTATTCACTTTCTGCAGATGCGGAACGTCAGTATCACGCCAACATGGATTTCGAGATCCGCAATGTCGGCGACGAAGATACAAAGATTAATTATGAACTCTGCGGACCAACCGGTTTGCCGCAAGAGGGCTGGTGGTACCAGATGAAGATTCATGGTGGTACCTGGGCGATCGGCAAGATGGCCGGGGCGCGAGACATTACGCTAAGCAGTGAACATCGGCCGTTTCAATTCATCTCCGGGCCGCAAGTCGTCACCGACGCAAAGGAGTCGGCCGGGACGGTGTTGATCGAAAAAGGTGCCGAGGCCGCCAAACGAAAACTGAATTACCTGGGAATCGATACGCTTTATTTCAACGTCGCTTTGATTCCGAAGAATCCGGACTACACCTGCTTCAGCGCGTTCGGCGTGACGGCGGCGAAAATGGATGAAGCGAAACGTCGCCGTCAAAAACTGACCGATGTCAGCTTCGTGGTTTACTCGGAATCGATCGATTTGAAGGCAGGTGAGACTCACAGGGAATCGTTCGAGATCTTTGCTGGGCCGAAAGAGCCCGAACTGTTGGAGAAGTACGAGGGGCTGGAAAACACTCGAACCTTCGGCTGGTTTGCCATGTTCTCCAAGCCATTGATCTGGTTGCTGCACAAACTCTATAAATTGACGTTCAGCTGGAGTTACGGTCTGGCGATTGTCCTGCTGACGATCATCGTGCGATTGTGCATGGTGCCGATCAGTCGCAAGGCGGCATTGAACCAGCAGATGATGCAATACCTGGCACCTCAAATGAAAGAGTTGCAGGAGAAGTACAAAGAGGACCCCAAGAAGTTCTTCGCGGCACGATCCGAGCTGTGTGCCCGATACAATTACAAGCCACTTGGCGGTTGCCTGTTGATGTTCATTCAGCTGCCGATCTTCCTGGGGCTGTATCGCGGCTTGAGCGTTGATGTGGAATTGCGTAACGCTCCTTTGTTCCCGGGCATGGAATGGTGCTCGAATCTGGGCGGCCCGGACAAATTGTTTGAATGGCAGAGTTGGATGCCGTCATTCCTGGGCGGCGAGACTGGATTCCTGGGCCCGTATTTCAACTTGCTGCCGATCCTGGCGATCGTGCTGATGTTCGTGCAGCAAAAAATGTTCATGCCACCTGCGACCGATGATCAGTCGGCGATGGCTCAGAAAATGATGAAGTACATGATGATTTTCATGGGCTTTATCTTCTTCAAAGTCGCTGCCGGTTTGTGTATCTATTTTGTGACTTCCAGTATCTGGGGTATCGTCGAACGCAAGATGTTGCCGAAGCCGGAACTCGATACCAGCCAGTTTGACTCGGATGGTGGGGGCAGCGGTAAGTCAAAGAAGCCGACCGAATCGTTGCCGCTTCGCAATGAACAGGCTCTTGAAGAACGAAAGCGCATGGATCGCGAGCGTAAGAAGAAACTTCGCAAACGCCAGTAATCCATCGTTGCCGCAAAGCCATGTCCTCGTACGAAGTCAATGATTCAATCGCTGCAATCGCCAGCCCCGCCGGGGCGGCTTGCCGCGGCGTGATTCGGTTGAGCGGTCCGCGGATCGACGAGGCATTGAGCGACTGTTTTCGCGCGGATGGAAACGAAGCCGCACTTGCGGAACAGACCAGTTCCGTCGTTTTGCCGGGTCGTCTAAGCGTTGCCCGGCCCATCGGGAGCGTTGCCGTCGACCTGTTCTATTGGCCTGACTCGGCCAGTTACACTCGGCAACGTTCGGCCGAATTGCATTGCACTGGTTCCCTGCCAGTATTGAATGAGGTGATGAAGACATTAGCACGGCATGGTGTCCGACAAGCGCAACCTGGCGAGTTCACTCTGCGTGCCTTTCTGGCAGGTCGAATTGATCTGACGCGTGCCGAAGCAGTTCTTGGTGTCATCGATTCGCAGAGTGACCAGGAAATGGATGTGGCACTGAAACAACTGGCTGGCGGGTTAAGCGGTCCGATAGAAGATCTGCAGGATCAGTTGCTGGAAGTTCTGGCGCACCTTGAGGCGGGTTTGGATTTCGTCGAAGAAGATATCGACTTCATCACCAAGTCCGCAGTTCAGTCAGCGATCGACGGCGCTGCAAACGTGCTGGAAAAAATTCTCGATCAAATGAACCAACGAAGTCTGCAACAAAATCGACCGCGAGTCGTCCTGGTTGGGCGGCCAAACGCCGGCAAGAGTCGTTTGCAAAATGCGTTGGCCGAAGGTAGCCAGGCGATTGTTTCTGCCGTTCCGGGTACCACACGAGACTACCTGGTCGCTTTGGCCAGGATCGGCGAGTTGGAATTTGATTTGATCGATACAGCCGGGACCTATCAGGCGTCTGGCGATAATGTCTCCGACGTTCAACAGCAGGCCGAATTGCAGACTCGCGAGATCGCCGAAATGGCAGAGTTGACTCTGTGCTGTATCGATGGAAATGGCGAACCGGATCAGTGGCAGCTACAACAGATCGAATCGACCAGGTCGAATCCACAGGACGTCATTCTTGTGCAAACGAAATCGGACCTCGATTCAAAATGGGCTGCGTCTCAGGCGATTGCCGTCAGCAGCCAAAGCGGTGACGGATTGGCTGAATTGAAAGACGAGATCCGCAGACGACTGGAGGGCTCGCAACGGCAGGTCGGAGAGATCGTCAATTCGACCAGCAACCGGTGTTTTGAAAGTTTGCGGGCCGCCAGCTCCGAATTAGGGTTGGCCAGCCAGTATTGTTTGCACGATCACGGCGAGGAAATCGTTGCGGCGTCGTTGCGGGTCGTGCTGGACGAATTGGCCGTGGTGACTGGTAAAGTATTTACGGACGATATTCTGGATCGCGTCTTCTCCCGATTCTGTATCGGAAAATAAGCGGACTGCGTCCCCTCGGTAGTTTGTGACCTTGCCTACCCTCGATGGTTGAAACTCCTTGGCATGCCAACACTTCCGTTTTGTCCAACGCAGTCGGGATTGCGAGGTCGAGTGCCGGCCGATTGACCAAATTCCCGTGTAAGCTGTTTGCAAAATTTGCTTATCTGGATACTCTTAATAGCAGATTCGTGAGGCAATTGAACTCGCGGTCTCCCATCCCCGATATGGTCATGCTGACCAAAGAATCCGCAACCAAAAGTTTGATCGAAATGAAATTCTCAAATCTTGTAAACGTTTTCCAGCTGTGTGTCGTTTTTGCGATCGTTTCGTTGTCCCATTCGACCGTTTACGCTCAGAAACCTGGCGAAATGGTCGTTGTTACTGTCGACTATGAGACGAAGATCGAGAGCGAAGAAGTTGACAAGGTGTACGCAGGAAGTGTGCACACCGTTATCGATTCCAATGGCAAGTGGTGTGCACTGCAAGACATCAAAGGCTGGATTCCGAAACGGTATTGTCTGTCCATGCAATTGGCCCTGGAGCAATTCAGTAAGCGGATCAAGGACAACGAACGTGACTTTGACGCCTGGGTGACTCGCGGAATGATTCACATGCAGCAAGGGAAACTGAAACTCGCTTTTCGCGACATCAATGAATCTTTGAAGATCAATCCGAATCGCGCGAGCTTTTGGAACAATCGCGGACTGGTTTACATGCGAATGAACCAGTTCGATCTGGCGATCAAGGATATTAGCTATGCCATCAAACTGGCTCCCAAGTACGCCAACGCCTTCAACAACCGTGGCATGTGCTACTACGCCAAGGGTGAATTCGAGAAGGCGATTGCCGATTACTCGGAGGCCATTGAGTTGCGTCCCGAGTATCCGATTTTCCTGGTCAACCGTGGCGTCTCATTGCACTCGACCGGAAAGCAGCGTCAGGCGATGGACGACTTCAATTCGGCTTTGAAGATTCGAAAAAATATTGTCGAGGCTTATATCGGACGCAGTAACTTGTTTCTCGGCACTGGTGATTTGGCGCGAGCGAAAGACAATGCCAGCGAAGCGATTCGATTGGATGCGGAGTCGCCCGAGGCGTACAACAATCGCGGCTGGATTCGATACAAGACCGGTGACTTCGCAGGTGGCAAGGAAGACTTCGAAAAGGCGATCGAGCTGGATCCTGAATTTCCAAAAGCATACAGCAATATGGGTGTCATGCTGACCGAGATGAAAGACTATGACAGTGCCTTGCAAAGCCTGAACAAGGCAATTGAACTGGATGACTTATCTGCACTCTCATACACCAACCGTGGCAATGCCTTCCTTGGCAAGCGACAGTACGTGCAAGCCCGTGCGGATTTCAACAAGGCCCTGGACCTTGCCCCCAATGATACTGAAGCGCTGAACGGAAAAGCCTGGTTCATGTCGACTTGCTCAAAAGACGAGTATCGCGACGGTGAAAAGGCAGTGGAAATGGCCAAGGAAGCCTGTAAGGGATCTGGCATGCGAGACTGGAGCCACGTTGATACGTTGGCCGCCGCCTACGCCGAGACCGCGGACTTTGAAAAGGCGGTTGAGTACGAGTCGAAGGCGATCGAGATTGCTCCCAAGCGAAAGCAGGAAATCTGCAAGAAGCGATTGGAAAACTACAAGAAGAAGAAGCCGACTCGAACAGACGGCGGCCAGCAGTAATCGGCTCGCCGTTTATAATCGATTCGCCGTTTACTGAGCGGTTGGATCATTAAATTTGAATCGCTCGTTTTGCCGGAAGAACGTCAGCGGGTTTTCGTAGACGACCTTTCTGATCGTTGCCTCGCTGTGACCGCGTTTCCGCATTTCGATAATCAGATCCGGCACTGCCGTCGGCTTGCTGGGTCCCCAATCGCCGGCCGAATTAACGCACAGCCGATCGGTACCGTGGATTTCGATCATGTCGACCGCGCGTTGCGGAGTGCACTTCGTTACCGGGTACAGCGTCATGCCAGCCCAGAAGCCCGCGTCCAGCACATGGCCAATCGTGTGCTCCTCGACATGATCCACCAGGACTCGTTCCGGTTGCAGACGTTTGTCAGATTGCAGCATGTCCAAAATCATTCGAGTGCCCTGAAGTTTGTCCTCCAGGTGCGGCGTATGGATCAGGATCAACTGTTCCAATTGAGCCGCCAGGTCCAGGTGCTCCAGGAAAATCGTCGCTTCGTTCGGTGTGTTTTTGTTGAGTCCAATTTCACCGATCCCCAAAACGTTCGGGCAATTGATGAACTCTGGAATCATCGCGATGACTTCCCGGGAAAGATCGACGTTTTCGGCTTCCTTGGCGTTGATGCATAGCCAAGTGTAGTGTTGAATTCCGAATTGCGCGGCACGAGCCGGTTCGACCTCAGTCAATTGGCGAAAGTAATCGCGGAATCCATCAACGCTTCCTCGGTCGAATCCAGCCCAGAACGCAGGTTCGCTCATCGCCACACAGCCCATGCGAGCCAGTGTTTCGTAGTCGTCAGTGGTCCGCGAGACCATGTGAATGTGCGGGTCGATGTAATACATCAAAAACTTTCGGTTGTTTTTCGTTTCGGTAGTCGCCAACGCGCGGCTGGCAGATTGACAATCGTTAAACGGGCAGTGTCACAGAGAATCAAAGGCCGAACTGGTTTCGCCAGTCTTCCGAATACTCGCGTGAAAACAGCAACTGAACGCGCTTGGCCTTTTCGGTCTGTTCATCAAGCAGAATTTTCAGCCCCTGCGTGATCTTGTCGAGGTTCTCTGCCGCCGCCTCAGATCCCGTTCCGTCAGCCCGCTCGATTCGATCGAATGACGCAGCCAACTGCAGTATGCTGGATCGCAGCTCCAGGTATTCACGTTCGATGATTTGATTCGCGTTCTGATCTGGCATTCAAGGCCCAATTTAAAGAAGCAATTTTGACTGATGATTTCGAAGGCTGGAGGCACGACAGAATTCGGCATTTTCGCCAGAACGTTGTGCGTCCAATTCGCCCGGAACAGACGCGACCAATATGACATTCAGCCAAAGGCGTGCCAAGGTCCGCTTGCTGGAAAGAACCCTTAGCCCTGGCACGGGTTTTTACCCGGTTTCAAATCACAGAGTTTGCAAAACGGGCACTCTTTTGGATTGTCGGGAATATCCTCTTCTTCCTCTTCGTCCGAACGGTACCCAACCGTTTCACGATGCCCACAATCCAGGCACTTCAATTCCCAGGAATTGATTGACAGATCGTCGGCTTCGAAGAAATTGTGTTTGCAAACCAAATTGCACTGCTCACGCTCGGAATCGTGAGGGCATTTTCCGTCTTCAGGTTTCAGTGGTCTTGCCACAGGCTTGTTCCATGGACCGTCATTGGCAGGCGGCCAAGATCGACCGCTCGATTGAATTTTCTGATTATAGCCGACAATCAGTAAACGCGGATGGCTGTTTGACCGAGCTGGAAATGATAGTGCTGCGGCGGATGGTTCTTGCCGGCCGGCGTCGCTACTTGACGGGCACCCACAATTGAAGAATACTGTCCGCCCTCTTGCCAGCCCTCTTGCCAGCCCTCTTGATTCGATGTCCAAATTCGTTGGAGTCTGAGTCGTTGGGCCTGTGGTCGGCGCCACCCTGAATTACACCTGGACACAAGGATCGATGACCTATGAACAACACGACACTCACCCGGAAACAGTCTCACCGCCGCAATCGATTTCTTATGGTGACGATGGTGTTTCCCGCCTTGGCGTTGGTGTTCATGACGGCCACCGAGTGCTCGGCTCAGAATTCCGGTTACTACCCATACACCATTGCTCGCCCACAAGATCGAGCGTGGATCAGAAGTCTGCCGATTCAGCAGCGTCCGAATCGCCCGTTTCATTTCTATGGCAATTCCATTCGCGGCACCAGTTCGCCATCGACCACTGTATATCGACCGTCTTTGATTCGAGTGGCGCCGCCAGTTTCCAGTTTTACCCCACGCGTGGTTGGCAGCAGATATATCAGCCCCTTGCCTCGTGGCATCTTCGTTCGTGGAGCAGGTCGTCGCTTCCGGTAGAAATTCCGACTCAGTTAAACGACGAGCCGGAAGGCGACGGCGCCGTGTCCGTTATTCGAAACGCATAGACGCTTTCGCGACATAACAAAGAACCCTCGGCCAACCAAATCGTCTACGAATCTCGGCGACTCATTCCGTCTGGCCGCCCAAAACCGGGCTGCCAGCCATCGCGGATATCGATAACCAATAGCCGCGTGAAAAAAAACCGCTTTCGTCCAGGTTTTTTGCAGTCATTGACCGCCGTTAGGGTATTCAGTCAATAGCCAGCCACTTCTCTTCCTACTGCTGCCACCTGCAAACACTTCTTTGGGCTGACCACCAGCCAGCCACCTTCCTGCGCGTAGTCTCCACTTCTATGCGCGCATTGTTCTTTTTCTGGAGGAAGAAAGAAGATGCCTGGATATCGAAAAGCGTTTACTTTAATTGAATTACTCATTGTGGTTGCCATTATTGGAATTCTGGCAGCGTTGTTACTACCGGCCGTACAGCAAGTTCGCGAGGCTGCAAGGCGTACGGACTGTGCGAATCGTTTGCGGCAGTGCACATTGGCGATTCACAATTATCACGACTCGCGAAAGCGACTGCCGCCTTCGTTTTTGGGTGAGCGACCGGTGATGGAAACCAGGGTTCAGTTGCTGAACGACCAATGGACGTCGGCGCTGGGGCTGACCATGCCGTACATGGAACTGAACGCATTGGCCAATATGTTGCCACCGATCATGTTCAGTACCGGTCAGACATTCGACGACTTCACCAACCTGGACGGCGAACCGTTCTACGCATGGGGAGCTGAATTGCCGAAAGAACTTGCTACGCTCTACGATACCCGGATTCCTGATTTCGAGTGTCCTTCAGATTCCATTAACGATCTGAATTTCCAGTCGGTGGGCCAGGTAAATGCTTCCATGGCCGCGTATGCACCGGTTTGGGATGGAGCGTCAAATGACGACATGGATTGGGAAGGCTACGCCGTTTGGTTCGAAGGCAATGTTTCCTTTGTCAAGCGAACGAATTACGTCTCTTGTATCGGAGCGCACGGGCATACGATTGGGCCAGAGCGATTGAGGTGGCGCGGCGCCATGGTGCCGCGAACACGAGTCACTTTGGAATCGATTTCGGATGGCACAAGTCGCACGATCTTGATGGGTGAAAACATTGGTGCAGCGTTTGACGGTCTGCGAGGCCGCGGAATCAACGACGATGACACTACGTTGACCGAGCGCGGCTTTCCATGGTCCTGGTTGAATGGCGGCGGTGTGCAAGTTCGCGGCGATATCCCCTACCTGGAATCACAGCTGGATGATGTACCCAGGTTCGATGGTGATCCATCGACGATAACGATGATGGGTAGCGCCCAGTTTTCATCGGTTCGCGGCTTTGGTGCCACGCATCCGGCCGGCGTCAATTTTGGATTGGCAGATGGGTCGGTGCGTAGTATCGCTCGTGATGTCGACTGGCTGACAAACTACCAACTTGGCGGCGCCAGTGATGGCGGAATACCACTAAATTTCTAGCAGTCATTTCGAAACCTGACCAACGCCCTTAGCTAAACCGTCGGAGAAATCCAGCGTCGCTTGAATGGGTGGGTGGGCCAGACAAACACCACTTTCAGGCAGGCGGCACATCGATTGTGTCGCCTGTTCTTCTATGCGCCACAATCGATAAACACATCATTTTGTACCGTTTGTACCACAGCCGGGTAGGAGAAACCCTTTCGTAACAAGCGAAGCTCGTCCTGGAATCAGACCTAGACTTTGTCAAATACTTCTCCATTCCAACCTTGTTGCCTTTGCCGTCATTGCATCGTTCGTCTTCACTCCGGTTTGCCGGGAGATGTCATGCTACGGCAAAACCTTTCATTCATGTCTAGTGAAAATTCAAAACTGGAAAATTCAAAACCGGACGCGAGTGAACTCCTTGATGGGATCGGTGAGTCGTTGCGTCGTTTCGGCGGTCCGAAAGCGCTGCTGCAAAAAGTGCTGGATACGATCCCGCAAGCCGTCTTCTGGAAAGACTCCGATCTGAATTATCTGGGGTGCAACAAACTGTTCGCGGAACATGCAGGTATTGCCAGCCCGGCTGACATCATTGGACTGTGTGATTTCGACATGCCATGGGACCAAAAGGAGGCCGAGTTTTACAGAAGTTGCGATCAACGTGTAATAGACAGCGGGCAAGCCGAGATCGGGATTATCGAATCGCAGATCAATGCCGATGGCGAACTGACATGGCTGGACACTAACAAGGTTCCACTGCACAACGATGCTGGCCAGGTCATTGGGATTCTCGGAACCTATCACGATATCACTCGACTAAAACGAGCCGAAGAAGAATTGTTGCGCCAGAATGAAGAACTTGAGCAGCGAGTTGACGAACGAACTCGTGAATTGAAATATGTTGCGAATCATGACGGTTTAACGGGGCTCTCCAATCGTAGTCATTTTGTTCAACAACTAAATGGCGTACTAAATTCGGAGGAGCAAGACGATATTACGTTGATGTTCATCGATCTGGACAACTTCAAACCGGTCAACGACAACGATGGGCACGATGCCGGTGACCAGTTGTTGGTTCAAGTAAGCCAAATCCTGCGGTCGATGTTGGGGCCGCGAGATTTTGCCGGGCGATTCGGTGGTGACGAATTTCTCGTACTGATGCGCGGCATGGCTAACGAGTCGGATGCCGCAGGCGTGTGTCAGGAGCTTCTCCGCAGACTAAATTGTCAAGTTGCCATCAATGAGAAACAACTGATGGTTGCGGCGAGTATCGGAGTCGTGTTTTGCGATTTGAAAATGTATGAGGCCAGTGACGATCTGCTGGGCGATGCCGACGTTGCTATGTATGCCGCCAAGGCTCAAGGCAAAAACGGCTACTGCTTTTTTAGAGAACCGATGCGACATCAGGTTGGTGTCGAAGCAAACATCAGAACGCATCTGGTTGCCGGACTTAACGACCGACAATTCGTACTGCATTACCAGCCTATCATCGACATGGCGGAGGGCAGAATTCACAGCTTCGAGGCGCTGGTTCGCTGGCAACATCCAGAACGAGGACTGGTCCCGCCACTGGAGTTCATTCCATTCGCCGAATCGACTGGGTTGATTGTTCAAATTGGCCAACAGATTATTGAGGCCAGTTCGTGTCAGTTGGCAGATTGGCGCACAGAGTTTGGCGTGGCGGTGAATGAACTCAGAATGAATATCAATCTTTCCCCCCGTCAACTTCTGGAGGCTCGCTTCGTCGAATCACTCCGGGAAACCGTCGAGCGATACAACATTGATCCGAGCCTGGTATGCCTTGAAATTACTGAGTCGTTGTTGCTAACAGAACAGGACAACGCGATCAGGACGCTTCGCGAAGTTCGAGAACTCGGGTTCCGCCTTTACCTGGATGACTTTGGAACCGGATATTCTTCACTCAGTTACCTGGATGAGTTGCCCGTAGATGCACTGAAAATTGATCGGGCATTTGTCAACAAATTCGACACGGACAATTGTGACAATGCTGTGGTTCGAATGATCCTGGCACTTGCTGAGACCATGAATGTCGGCGTCGTTGCGGAAGGCGTAGAAAACGAAAAACAGATTGAGATACTCGATTCTATGAACTGCCACTTGCTGCAGGGCTATCATTTTTCCAGGCCAATGCCAGCCGACGTGGCGACTCGGTACATTTCGGAACACCTGGAACAGGGCTCGTTTCGAATCAATCACTCTGCAGCTTCCTCTCGATCAGGAAGCAACCACGGGTAAGCGGTTGTCTTGCGCTTTTTGAACCGGGGTGTTGTTTTAACAGCGGCGATTTTTGTTACGCTCGCCCTCGCAACATCCCGGCCCAGTAAAGGACCGGCAAGCCGACTTTCTTTAGCATGTACATGCTCCAACGTTCCTTGCTCTGGTCAAACCAGAATGTTTCGTCCGGATTCTTGTCGTAGTCAAATTCTGCCAGGATCAAACGGCCGTATCCTGTGACAAGCGGGCAAGACGTGTAGCCGTTGTAGGTTTTCGGCATTGGCTTGCCAGCGATCAAAGCCGCGAGATTGGCGGCGACGGTTGGAGCCTGCTTTCTGATGGCGGCACCTGTCTTTGACGTTGGCAGGTTACTGGCGTCCCCCAACGCGAATACGTTTTTGAATTGGGTGTGTTGCAAGTTGTCCTTGTCGACCGAAACCCAACCGTCCTCTGCGGCGAGAGGGCTCGAGGCGACAAAGTCTGGTGAGCTCATGGGAGGCGTGACATGAATCATGTCGTATTTCTGGACCACCGTTTCATCAGAGTTCACATTCTTGAAGACGGCTTCTTTGGATTTGGGGCGAAGTTCCATCAGTTGGTGCTCGAACATCGTTTCGATTTTCCGGTCATCGATGATTTTTTCGAGTTGAGTCGCGTATTTGTCGACAGGGAAAATTCGTGGTTTCGCCGAGCCAAACTTTACCGTGATGTTGTCTCGCACGCCTCGCTTGCGGAAATGATGCTCGGCCAGATACATGATTTTCTGCGGTGCACCGCCGCACTTGATTGGTGTTTCGGGTTGAGTGAACAACGCCGTGCCGTCCTTGAGGTTGCGAATGTTTTCCCAGGTCGAGTTGACACTCTCGTACGAATAGTTGCTGCATACTCCATCCTTGCCTAACGATTCTTGCAAGCCTGGAATTCTGCTCCAATTGATTTGGATTCCCGGGCACACAACCAGAAAATCGTAGCCAATCTTTTTGTCGTCGATGGTGGTTAGCGAATTGTTTTCCGGGTCAAACTCTTTTACGCCAGTTTGGATCCACTTGGCTTCCTTCGGAATCACAGATTTTTGACTCCGGCGTGTCTTTTCGCGAGTCGCCGCGCCGCCACCAACCAGAGTCCAAAGCGGTTGGTAGTAATGCCATTCGGCCGGATCAATGATCGTAACATCCAGCGATTTGTTCTTCTTCAGCAAATGTGCGGCGGTCGTGATTCCAGCACTTCCACCGCCTACAATCACGACTTGATGTTTAAGTGACATGCAAATTCTCTCCAGACTTGTTCCCCGTGACGTGTTGTTGACGCTCTTCTTCATCAGCCTGGCTTCTGCCGGAAAAACGATCGATAATCAACAACGCCGTAAAAATGAGAGTAGAACCGAAACGATTGCCATTGGTAAGAGCATACGGTTCGCCGATCTCTTTGGCTGTTCGAGAATCCACAATAGTTCAGCAAGCACAAATGGTCTGATGTCGTTGCTCAGCAAAGCGGTATTTGGGATGATGGTTTGCCTCTTATTCCCGGTGCAACCAAGAACGTAGCAAAGCATGAAAGCTCCTATCATTACAGCGGAAGAAATTCGCACGATTCAGGACGTTGAAGATTGGCGCAATCGTTACGTGATCGTGGATGTTCGTGGCAAAGCGGAATCTGACGTATCGGTCATCCCCGGTGCGATCACCAAAGCTGAATTTGAGGAAACGATTCAACAGCATCAGGGCAAAACGGTGATTGCCTATTGCACCGTGGGTTTTCGCAGCGGCATCTACGCAAAAAAGCTTGGGAAGAAAGGTTGGCGTTCGTACAACTATAAAGGCAGCATTCTCGATTGGTGCAAAAATCAGCTTCCCGTGGTAACCACCGACGGCGAGGAAACCAATCGAGTGCACACGTATAACTCGTGGTATTCCGTTGGCGAGGGTTACGTTGCAGTTCACAAGAGAAGCAGTTCATAAGAAAGGCGGTTCATAAGTAAACTCAGAGGATCCAGCAACAAGCACGCGATCGCAAGCTCGCCACAATTTTCGCTTTCGATGGTTTTGTGTTTTTCAACGTTGGTGGTTGAAAATGTCTGGACCAGTTGCTTAAATAGTTCTCCTTACAGATTACTCAATCGCAGCAAGCCTATTTGTGTTTCGGGACCTGGTTCCGAAACCTCTCGCCAGCCACGCAAAGTAGTCCGCCGGGTTTCCGGCGTTCGTTTCTCATGGTCTTGGAATCCTTGCGATCTTCATGTCTGCATCTGCGCCTTCGCGCGTAGCGTTCGTTTCGACCATGTTTGTCATTTTTCGGCGGTGGCCAATTTTTGGTGCCACGCATTTGAAA
>CAZPOL010000032.1:31168-47055 GCA_964588195.1 uncultured Pirellulaceae bacterium
TGGCCAATTTTTGGTGCCACGCATTTGAAAAACGAAAAAAATTTGGGTAGCACTCTCTGGACTTGTGAAAATGAGCATCGAAACAAAAGAACCAATCCAATCAGAAAACCTTGAGTTCACTCCGCCTGAATATGACTCGGTTCCTGATGGTCTGGGTACCAGCCAACCAACTGACGCGTCGCGTCCAAAACGGCGACGTAAATTGAGTTCTCGAGTCAATGTGTGGATTCGCAGAATTCACCTGTATTCGGGATTGTTCATGTTGCCCTGGGTGTTGCTGTATGGATTCACGGCGCTGTTATTCAATCACCCGACCTATTTGACGGATTCAAAAACCGAGATCGAAAATTTTGCGTTGGCGGATCAGGCTCTCTTGCTGCTGCCCAATGCAGAAGAGTTGGCCAGACAGGTTGTCGAGGATGCCAATGCCAAACTTGTGGATGAAGAGAGTGGTCAAGTCGTGCAGTTGGCCGATGCCCCCAATGCCGTTTTTACCAGGCAAGTTTCCGGGTCAACTGAAAACGATACGCAGAGTGTCAGTGTCGTGCTGGATCTGAATAGCGGTGAGGGATATTTGAGAAAGCGTTCCAGGGAGCCAGATGCAGGAAAATCGGACGAGAAAAAATCGGAAGAAAAGAAATCGCCATCACTGGAGGAAGGGGTAAGGCTAAACGTTGCCAGTGATCCTGTTGCGGCGTTCAAGACCAGCGTCGACGATCTGCTACGGCCAATGGATCTGGATTCCGAAGAGTTGCAATTGCGAAGCATGCCGAATCTTGAATTCGATGCCATTATTGACGGGGAGAAGATGCGATTGCGGTTGGCCCAGGAAGGTGGTCGGCGTCTTGGTCGACGACCGGTCGAAGCCGACGATGCTGACAGCGAACCAGCCAGCCCGTTTACAAGAGCCGGTTGTCGATCGTTGGACAACAGCCGCGTGAGATGAGTGCACGTAGTTTCTTGCTCCGGCTTCATACGGCTCACGGTTACGGCGTACAAGCCAACTCACGCTGGTTCTGGGCAATTGCGGTCGACATGATGTTTGCATCGATGTGTTTCTGGGGGCTGTCCGGAGTCGTCATGTGGTGGCAGATTAAAAAGACCAGGAAGATCGGGTTCGTCTTTTTGGTCGTGAGTGCCATTGTGGCGACCCTGCTGGCCTTCGGTATGCACTGGCAATTGGTCAACGGATAGTGAAGGGCCTGAGATCGGCTGGTTGGGCTGATTCCACCCAGCCCGGCCCGGCTCGCCCCCAGCCAGACCCCAGCCAGACCAATTAAATTGGCCGAAGAATCCGGGATTGATGGCCAACATGGCCTTTGGATTTGCAAATCCCGTGTTATGATGAGCGAGTCAGGTAACTGACTATTTTCCATTGTCGGAATCGCAGCAAGCCATCAGACCCCTCTGGGTCCAGCCAGCCACGTAAGGAAATTCGACGACCCGTGCTAATTTTGCGCGCGGAATTCGTTCCTGTCGGTGGCTGCCAACACTCATCCTCAGCATTGAGTTGTGCGCCATCGATCTATCTTGTTGAGAGAATCGATGAAAACACTTTGCAAGCAAAAGTGCAAGAAAAAGAAATGCAAAAAGCGCAACCAGGAAAAGTTCCAGGAGATCGCAACATTTCAATGTAAGAAATGCGATCGTCTGGCATGCTCAAAAAAGGCGTTGTGCAAGTCAATCAAATTGTAACCGAGCCGGTCAATTATTCGCGCTTGGAACCGTTCGTGGTTCGGATGACAATTCAACAAACCAAACTTAAAAGAACTATGTCTCTGGAAAAATTTCTTTCTACACTGATCGTTGTTTGTATAGTTGTGCTGGCTGGCTGCGATTCGAAATCAACAGGCGACTCGGCGGGTGCCCAAACGAGTGGACTGCAAATTGTTGTCACCACGGGTCAGATCAACGCGGCGCTGCAAAAAATTACGGCAGGGACAGACGCAAACGTGCATCTGTTTTGTGGACCGGGTGTCGATCCACATTCGTTCAGCGCCAGTACCAATGACGTTCAAGCGATGCTGGATGCCCATTTGATTATCTACAACGGCTTTCATCTGGAAGCCAAATTGTCGCAGCACTTGCATGGCAAGTTTGAGCACAAGTCATGGTCAATGGCTTCCGCCTTCCCCAAGACTTCGCGTCTGGATTGGGTGGAAGACGGAGAGATCGACCCGGAAGCACCGTTCGATCCACATATCTGGAATCACTTGCCAGGTTGGTCCGAGTGCGTGTTGGCGCTGGCAACACGATTGGGCGAATCGGATCCGGAAAACGCCGGGACCTACATGCACAACGCAGACGGCTACATTGCCGAACTCAGGGACGCGCACAAATGGGCTCAGGAGCAATTGGCTGCGATTCCGCAAGAACGTCGTACGATCGTCAGCGCTCACGACGCCTTCAACTACTTTTCAAACGAATACAACATGGAAACTCTGGCCGTCCTGGGAATCGGCAATGACCCGGAGGCCGACATTGTAACGATGCGGTCCGTAGCAAAGCAGATTTGCGAGAAGAAGATCCCTGCCATCTTTATTGAGTCGATTACGAATCCAAAAGTCAGCGAAGCACTGCAGGAAGCTTGCCAGGCACGCGAATGGAAGGTCACTCTTGTTTCCCAACCGTTGTACTCGGATGACCTTGGCGAATCCGCTCCGCAAAATACTTTTTTGGGCGCATTCAAATCCAACGTTCAAGTCATTTGTGACTCGCTGAAATAGGATCCTTCTCATCGACGCCTCTATCCCTGCTATTGAAACTTGCAACCTGACGGTCGCCTACGGCGCCGAGCCTGTTTTGTGGGACGTCAATCTGACGGTCCCGCAGCAGATCGTAATGGGATTGGTTGGACCCAACGGTGCCGGGAAAAGCACTCTGTTAAAATCGATTCTGAATCTGACACCTCGTCTGGCCGGAGAGGTAAAGATATTCGGCAAACCGCTTGACGCAAATCTCAGAAAGATCGCCTACGTTCCACAACGCAGTTCGATCGATTGGGATTTCCCGATCACGGTTCTGGACCTGGTTGTGATGGGAACGTACGGACGGCTTGGCTGGTTCAAACGGCCCGGCAAACAGGAAAAAGCGGACGCGATGGCGGCGTTGGAAAGGCTGGACCTGGTGGAACTCGCTTCACGTCAAATCAACGAGTTGTCGGGTGGCCAACAGCAGCGAGCCTTTTTGGCCAGGGCTTTTGTGCAGAATACGCCCATCTGTTTTTTGGATGAGCCATTCACCGGAGTCGATGTTCCGACCGAGCAGGCGATTGTTAAACTGCTGCACGAGTTGCGTGACGAGGGAAAAACAATTATCGTCGTTCAACACGATCTTAAAACCGTCGGTAAATACCTCGATCAGATCACCTTGATCAATCAAAAAATTGTGGCCAGTGGTAACGTCGATGCTGTATTCACAGAGCAGATGATCGCCAGAACCTACAGCGGTGAATCCAGAATGGAATTGAGTTCCATCTAGCTACGGGACCTGGTGACGGCGTTCTTGCACATTCACATGAGCAGTTTGAATGCACCTTCACCAATCCATTCTTTCCGATTTCAAACCACAGATGAGTTGACCGCAATTGGCTCTTTGGGAATTACTCACCGATTACACCTTCCTTACCGTCCTTACGGGAACGATGGCTATTGGTGGAGTCAGTGGTGCGATCGGTTGCTTTGCCTATCTGCGACGCCAGAGTCTTGTCGGTGACGTCGTCGCGCATTCTTCGTTGCTGGGAATCATGCTGTTTTTTCTGGCCAGCTATTGGTTAACCGGCGAAGGCAGCAAATCTTTACTGGTCCTGATTCCAGGAGCCATGTTCTCGGGAATTGCTTCGCTGGCGCTGACTCAATGGATCACCTCGTCAACAACCGTTCGATATGACAGCGGGTTGGGGGTGATGTTGAGTATCTTTTTCGGAACGGGCATTTTGATATTGAGATCGGTTCAGGCAACTGATTCGCCGATTCCCGGACGACGAGGATTGGAGGATTATATTTTCGGCATGGCCACCTCGATGACTCGTGCCGACCTGGTCATGATTGGCATTGTCGGATCGTTGTCGATCGTGCTTGTTTGCCTGTTTTGGAAAGAACTAAAAGTATTTGCCTTTGACCCGGTGTTTGCGCAAAGCCTTGGTTATCGGGGGCGGTGGTTGGAATTCTTGATGATCGCCATTTTGGTAACCGGGATCGTAATTGGCATTCAGTGCATTGGCGTGGTGTTGATGATCGCCATGTTAATCGCTCCCGCCGCGTCGGCACGACAATGGACTCGCACACTTGGCCCGATGACAATACTGGCGGCCGTGATCGGCGCGATGTGCGCTGCGGTCGGTACCTTCACAAGCTCGGTCGTTGCCGACATGCCGACGGGGCCCGTGATTGTTCTGGCTGGAACGATCGTGTTTGTGTTGTCGTTACTGTTTGCACCCGGACGAGGGGTGCTGTTCTCGCGACATAAACGTAGGAACGCCACTCGGAAGTTTGCCAGAGTTCAGGAGGCCGCAGAATGAACCTGTTATTCTGGACCTACATGATCGCCGTCGTCACAGCGATTGCCTGCTCCCTGGTGGGCACCTTGCTGGTCGTGAAGCGGGAAGCGTTTATTTCCGAGGGCCTCAGTCATGCCGTCTTGCCCGGCATCGTCCTGGCGTTTTTGGCGATCCGCGATCGGAGTTCGCCACTTCTGATACTGTCGGCTGGTTTAAGTGGCCTGGTGATGGTTGGGCTGGTGCAATGGATCGTCAAATCCGGACGAGTAAAACAGGACGCTGCGTTGGGGATTGTGTTTTCCGGAATGTTCAGTGTTGGTGTGATTGCCAGCAGCTTGAAACTTAGCAACGTCCACTTTCATACGGACTGCATTATTGACGGAAACCTGGCGTTCGCTGCGTTAAACGATTGTCATTGGTTTGGCGTCTACTTGGGTCCAAGAGTTTTTGTATCGATGCTACTTTGTGTGGTGGGTCTGGTCGGCTTTATCTTTATCTTCTTCAAAGAGTTGAAGATGATGGCCTTTGACCAGGCCACGAGTCAGTTGCAGGGGTTCCGTCCCGGATTGTTGCACACGATGTGGCTGGCAATGGTTTCGATCGTCGCCGTTGCTGCGTTCGAAACGGCTGGCACAATTCTGGTCGTCGCGTTGATGATTGCTCCGGCGGCTGCGGCCAACCTGTTGACGACCCGTCTGTCGGCCATGTTTTTTGTCAGTGCCTTGCTGGGTACCGCGGCTGCCATCGCCGGTGTTGCCTTGAGTCTGGAATTGTCGATCGCGCCCGCGGGTCCGATTGCGTCCCTGTCAGGGTTACTGTTTCTTGCGATCGTTTTATTCGCGCCAAAATATGGACTGATTTCACAACGTCAACTTCGTAAGCGACAGACTGCGAAGTTGTTGGGAATGCTGGAAGAACGCAGCCAGGTTTGACTAGTTGACTTGTATTGAGTCTCGACTTAATTCTTGGGCGCCATATTCACGCATACGTGAGCATGTTCCGATAACGACTCGCGTTTCGGTGGCACCCTACCCTAAAGTTGAGCTGAGCCAGGTCACTAAGTGGCCTCGGGCCGACAAGCTCGCAAGCAGCAGTTTTCAGGGCAGACATCATGCGATGGTCCCAGTGATCCGAGCGCGGGCCTTTCGGTCTTGTTCATCCTCTCCAGCACGAGCTCGCGAATCATCTCAACAAATAATGGATGAGTCCCGGCGGTGCCGGCACGAGTCAGTTTGATGCCGACTTTTTCGCAGGTCTCGCGAGCTTCCACATCCAGATCGAAAATCACCTCCATATGGTCGGAGACGAATCCGATCGGCATGATGACGACTTCCTTGATCCCCTGCCCTGCGACCTCTTCGATGTAATCACAGACGTCGGGTTCCAGCCACGGTTGCGAGGGGCGGCCGCTGCGACTTTGGTATACCAGCTTCCAATTCGTGGCACCGCTGGATTCTGCGACCAATCGGCTCGCCTCCTCCAGCTGTTTTACGTAATTGCAGCCCACTGCCATCGAATCGGGGATGCTGTGTGCCGTAAACAACACAACCGCCTGGTCCCAATTCGAAACGGTCTCTTTAATCGCTTGTTTAAGACGGACAGCACAAGTCTCGACAAACTTCGGGTGATTGAAAAAGACCCTTAACTTGTCAACTTCCGGAGCGTCGGGGCCGATCGCATTTCGAGCCTCGATTATGTTTTCTCGATACTGTCGGCATCCGGAATAGCAACTAAACCCGGATGTGAAAAAAGCCAACGAGCGTTTAACTCCATCGGACTTCATCTGTTCCAACGTGTCTTGTAGCATCGGATGCCAATTACGGTTCCCCCAATAAACGGGTAGCTTGATTCCGTTTTCAGCAAAGTCGTTTTCAATCGCACGAATCAAACGCTTGTTTTGTTCGTTGATAGGACTGACGCCATCGAACATATAGTAATGTTGGGCAACTTCTTCCATCCTTGCTTCCGGAACATTGCGTCCTTTCAGCACATTGCGCAGGAAAGGCATCACATCTTCACGTTTTTCCGGTCCGCCAAACGAGACTAGCAACAGACTCTCATATTCGCTCATTTTATTCTCGTAGGTATCGTTGTGGTTGGTGCGCCATTTTGTCGCAGCAAATGGATGGTGAATATAGCAGACGGTTCACGTATAGTACTAAAAAACAAATTGAACACAGGCGACTTTTTACATGGGCTTAACCTGCCTTGTTTTTTCACACAAAAACACGCCAATCGCATTTCGAGAACGAATTCACTTCGATCAAAACGCGATTGCCAATGCCTGCGCTCGCTTCCGTTGCGGAGATAGTAACAAGAGCCCATTGGTCGAGCTGTCTATCTTGTCTACTTGTAACCGCACAGAAATCTACTCGTTCACTCCAAATCAATCGGCTGAATCGAATCTGGAACTTGATAATTCCGCGAGCCGTCAATTGGAGGACCAGAAAGCGACGCTGTTGCAGTTCGTTTCTCAGGCCCGCGATATTTCGATCGACGAATTGGAATCGAGCGCCAGTTGGAAGATCGGCCCGTCGGCGATAGAGCACCTTGCCCGCGTCGCATCCGGCCTGGAATCGATGGTGCTGGGTGAGCCACAAATTCTGGGGCAAGTCGGCGATGCCATGAGGTTTGGCCTGATGATGAATTCGGCTGGCCCGGTATTGTCGAAGTTGTTTCAAACGGCGATTGCATGTGGGCGTCGTGTGCGAACGGACACTGAAATTGGGCACCACTCCGGCAACATCTCGACTTTGGCTGTCAATTCTGTGGAACGCGAATTGGGCACGCTAAAGGACAAGTCCGTTGTGTTGCTGGGAGCGGGAGATATGGCTGACCTTGCCCTTTCCCAGCTCATCAAAAAACAGGTTCATCCAATTCACGTGGTCAATCGAACGATGGCCAAGGCCAGGGAACTCGCCGCGAAATATGGTGGAGTCGCTCACGTGTTCGAACGGCTGCGCGAGTTGTTACCACAGGCCGACGTGCTGATTACTTCGACGGGCGCGCCGCATACTCTTATTTCAAAAGAGATGATTGCGATGGTCATGCAATCGCGGCCCGATCGTTCGCTGGCCATTCTGGATATCGCTGTGCCTCGCGACGTTGATGTTACTGTCGATGAAGTGCCGAATGTTTGGCGCTGCGACATCGATAATTTGCAAAATGTTGCAAGTGACGGAATGCGATCTCGTGAAGCGGCGATTCCTGAAGCAGAGCAAATCATTGAATTGGAACTGGATCGGTTCCTTGATTGGTATCGGGGCGTCGGAGTCGAGCAGACGGTCGTTTCCTTGCGACGTAAGACAGAGGAAATCCGCTCGGGTGAATTCTCCAGGATGCTGTCCCTGCTTCCCGATCTTTCCGATCAGACAAAACAAGTTCTTGAGCAGTTTTCACATTCGTTGACAAACAAACTTCTGCACGACCCGACGTGCAACTTGCGTCACTTGAAAGGCACACGTTCGGCAATCGACTATGGCGAAGCGGTTCGCGAGTTGTTTGACCTGTCGACAGAAAGCGAAGTGCCCGATTCAAATGAAAAGCCCGGCCACAACGTCCAGGCAGGGTCGATAACTGAATGAGCGAGCGGTCATCTTCTGAATGCAGCCAGCAAGCGATTGACGCTTTGAATCGATCAGAGGTCACGGTCGGCACTCGTAAATCCAAATTGGCGCTTTGGCAAACCGCGGCCGCCATTGCCGAATTGAGTAAGAGATTTCCGCAGGTCAAGTTTCAGACCAGGCAGTTTACTACCAAGGGCGACCGCACTCTGGACCAACCTCTTCCTGAAATTGGCGGCAAGGGTTTGTTCACCGCCGAACTGGACAAGGCAATTTGTGATGGCGAGATTGATTTGGCGATCCACAGTCTGAAGGACTTGCCGACGACTTCGCCCGCAGGTATTTCCATCGCGCCGGTGCTGGATCGAGAGGACGCTCGCGATGTGCTGGTATCCCGTTCGAACTTGAAACTGCACGAGTTACCGGCTGATGCGATCATCGGAACCAGCAGTCCCAGACGGCAAATGCAGATTATGAACCTGCGCCCTGATGTGCAGTGTCGTCCGATCCGTGGCAATGTTCCTACGCGGATTCGCAAAGTGCGAGACGGCGAATACGATGCAACGGTACTGGCTGCGGCCGGAGTTAACCGATTGGGGCTACAAGCGGAGGTTGCCCAGTGGTTCGAGCTGGATGAAATCTTGCCCGCTCCTGGCCAAGCCATGATGGCCGCCACTTTTCGATCCGACGACGCGTTGATTCTGGAACTGGTAGACGCTCTTGCGTCGCGGCAAGACAACGACTGCGTCGCGGCAGAACGAACCGTGTTGAGTCTGTTGGGGGGCGGTTGCGCGGCGCCGATTGCAGCCTGTGCCAGTGTTGATGCAGATCAACAAATGACACTCACTGCACGAATCGGGTTACTTGATGGAAAGAGTTCGCTCATCGATTCGGCCTGCGGTTCGGATGGTATTGAGCTCGCCAGGCAACTAACCGAAAAACTTACTCGATCGGGCGCTGAACTTTTTATCAATCAGGATCTCCAGCATTCATTGAAAGATAAAAGAATTGTCGTCTCGCGTGCTCCAGAACAATGCGAAGAATTTGCCGCCTTGCTGCGTGCAACAGGCGCCGTTCCGATTGTGATGCCCTCGATCGAATTCCGTTCGGTAGTGACCGAGGAAACGACCGAGCAACTCCGCAGCGCTTTGCAAACCGCCGACTGGATTATCTTTACAAGCCGCAATGCCATCCGCTTCTTCTTCGCCGCATTGGAAGACGCACCTCCGATTCGCGCTGAGACCCGTATCGCCTGCGTCGGTTCGCGATCGGCTGCGAGTTTGTCAGAGTGGAGGCTAACACCTGACTTTGTGCCCCGGCGATTTTCTGGCGACACGTTCGCCGCTGAATTTGCCGAGTACATCGCAGCCAACTCAGCACCACCGCACTCGCCGAAAATCCTGTACCCGTCGGCGGTCAAGATTGCGACGGACTTGCCGAAAACTCTGGAGGCCCACGGTTGCCAGGTCAATCGTATTCCGGTTTATGAAACACTTGAGCCGTCATTATCCGAATCTTCGCTGGACGAACTGCGGGCCGGCGTCGATGTTGTTACGTTTGCCAGTCCATCAGCTGCCAGAAGTTTTTCCCGCCAGGTGAAAGCGGCCGGGTTAGGGCCTGATTTATTGAAGACCAGTTGTGTCGCCTGCATCGGTGAAATGACGGCTCAAATTGCCCAGGAATGTGAGGTGGCGGTTGATATTGTTCCGGAACAATCGACACTGGCCAGCCTGGTGCTCGCGATAATCAAGAAATACAAAAACAAATAGGTTGGTAGATTGAACAAAGAAGAGAGATCAGATTTCGATTTAACGCGGCGACTTCGCCGGTTAAGGCACAGCGCGCCGATTCGCAAGATGGTGCAGGATGTTTACCTGCGCCCAAGTGATCTGATTTATCCCTTGTTCGTGACAGAAGAAAAAGACGTTCGGCGCGAGATCAAATCGATGCCCGGACAGTATCAACTGTCGCTGGAACATCTCGTCGACGAGGCTCGGGAAACCCAGGCGTTGGGCATTCCCGCCGTCATTCTGTTTGGTTTGCCAGTCGTAAAAGATGAGCATGGATCTTCCGCCTTTGACGAAAACGGAATCGTCCAACAAGCGATTCGTGCGATCAAGAACGAACTGCCTGAATTGATCGTGATTGCTGATACCTGCCTTTGCGAATACACCAGCCACGGACATTGCGGCGTTGTTCAGGAGACCAATCAGGAAGGAATGCCAAAAGGATTGCCGAAAGGATACGTTCTGAACGATCAAACGTTGGATGTCTTGTGCAAGACCGCCGTATCACAAGCCGCGGCGGGTGCCGACATCGTCGCTCCCAGTGGCATGATGGATGGCATGGTGAGGGCAATTCGAAATTCACTGGACCATTCCGGTTACTCGCACGTACCGATCATGTCTTACAGCGTGAAGTATGCGTCGGCATTTTACGGACCGTTTCGCGATGCGGCCGACGGAGCGCCACAGTTCGGTGATCGCAACACGCATCAAATGGATCCCGCAGAATCAAAACAAGCGTTCAATGAATGTGAGTTGGATATTCAGGAAGGCGCGGACTTTATCATGGTCAAGCCGGCGCTGGCTTACCTGGATGTCGTTGCTCGATTAAAACAGCGATTCCCGCAGACGCCTTTGGTTGCCTACAATGTCAGCGGCGAATATGCGATGGTAAAAGCCGCGGCCGCAAACGGTTGGCTCGATGAAAAAGCCGTTGTCACTGAGAAATTGACGGGCATGAAACGTGCCGGTGCGGATCTCATTATTACGTATCATGCAAGGGATTTTTGCCGATGGCTCAATCAGTAGACAAGGACAACAGTCCAAATTCAGGCGATGCCAAAACGGCCCGTCAACCAGAACTGCCCTCGATTAACGTCGCCGAGCGAGGCCGCGGGGCCGACGGCAAACCGATCTCGTTGAATCGACGGTTGTTCATGCAGTTCATGGCGTTCGGGAATTGCCAGAACATCGACGAACTAAAATCAGCACTCGAAAAATCGAACCCGCAGGCCGTGTTGTACAAGGACGCCAACGATCCGTTGGGAATCGGGTTGTTGGTGTTCAGCGAGAGTCCCGATTTTATTTTGCAGACGGTTCAATCGCTTTGCTCGCGTGAATTCAGCCAAATGGAAATCAAACCTGAGTACACGATGCTCGGACGCACCTACTCAATCGGCTACGAGTCGGATTTGGAGGAGGTGCTTTTGACGCGACCAGTCAAACGAGTCTGCGACCCTGAATTGCCCTGGACCGTTTGGTATCCCGTTCGCCGGAGTGGAATGTTTGAACGCGAATCGAACGAGGAGCAACGGAAGATGCTGATGGAACACGGCGGGATTGGGCACGCGTTTGGCAAAGCGGGCTTGGCCACAGACATCCGGCTGGCGGCGCAAGGACTGAACAAGGAAGACAATGACTTTATCATTGGCTTGTTGGGCAAGGAACTGTTTCCGCTCTCAGCCCTTGTGCAACGTATGCGAAAAACCAGACAGACCAGCGAGTTCATTGATGGCATGGGGCCATTTTTTGTTGGTCGAGTCATTTGGCAAACTCAAGAAGATCGCGAATTGCAATGACGAACACCGATTCAACCGACAAATTGAACCAGAGTCGCTTTCTGAAAGCCTGTCGCTGCGAGCCAGTCGACTGTGCTCCGATTTGGTTAATGCGACAAGCCGGCCGCTACATGCCGGAGTACCGCAAGATCCGTGAACAGCATTCGATGCTCGACGTCATTCAGACTCCTCGCCTGGCGGCGGAAGTCACCATGCAACCGATCGAAGCGTTCGACCTGGACGCGGCAATCATTTTTTCGGACATCCTTCCGCCACTGATTGGTATGGGTTTGCCGCTGGACTTCGTCAAAGGCGTTGGCCCCAGAATTGATAAGCCGATCGAGTCGCCCGCCGACGTTGCCAGGTTAAAAGTTTGCGATGCCAAAGATTGTATGGGCCCGACACTGGAAGCAATTCAAATCGTTCGCAAGGAACTTGAACCACGCGGCATCCCACTGATCGGATTTGCCGGAGCACCTTTCACTTTGGCATGCTACGCGATTCAAGGAAGCGGATCGAAAGTCTACGAATTGGCCAAGAAGTTCATGTTCACGCACCCTGAGTCGTGGAAGGAGTTGATGGATAAACTGGTCGATGTCGTGGCCGATTACCTGATACAGCAAGCCAACCACGGCGCGTCGGCGCTGCAGGTCTTCGATTCGTGGGCCGGAGTTCTTTCCGAGCAACAGTATCTGACCTACATCGCTCCGCACAATCGTCGGTTGTTTGAATTGACTCAAGCAGCCAACGTCCCACTGATCAACTTTAGTACCGGCACGGCGACTCATCTGGACCAGGTGGCTCGGTGTGGAGGTGATGTGATTGGCGTCGATTGGCGCTTGCCGCTGGATGAGGCGCACCAACGAATCAGCAACGCCGTCAAGGAATCGACACCACGCATGCTGGCCGACAGCGACACCGTCGCGATCCAGGGTAACCTTGATCCCACGGCATTGCTCGCTCCCTGGGAAGAACTGAAATCGCAAACAGATGCCGTGCTGAAAACTGCCAAAGGGCTGCCGGGTCACATATTCAATTTGGGGCACGGCATCTTGCCACCGACGCCGATGGAATCGGTAAAGCAACTGGTAGACTACGTCCATGAAGAAACATCGTAGCCAATGAAGCGAATCGCAATTGTTGGCGGCGGGATCTCGGGACTGGCAACCGCTTTCTACATTGAAAAATTGTCCCGTGAAAACAATTGTGCCGACCGGTTTGAAATCCAGCTGTTCGAAGCGTCTGATCGGATTGGCGGGAAAATCTTTACTCGCAAAGCCGATGGCCTGACCCTTGAAATGGGTGCCGAGAGTTTTCTGGCACGCAAACCGTGGGGCATTCAACTCTGCCGAGACCTGGAAATCGTTGACCGCCTGGCGTCGACTCGCTCAGACACCAAAAAGACTTTCATCTGGAACGACAATCACATGCACCGCTTGCCAGAAGGGCTTAGCGGATTCGTTCCCGCCAGCCTCGGCAGCCTGCGTTCCACCACCTTGTTAAGTCTTGCCGGCAAGCTGCGCATTGCAATGGACTTGGTGCTGCCGGCAAAACGCGGCGACGATGATGAATCGGTGGCAAGCTTTATTTCCAGGCGTATCGGACGGCAAGCATGGGAGAGAATTGCCGAGCCATTACTATGCGGAATTTATTGTGCCAACGGTGACGAACTCAGCCTGGATGCTACCTTTCCTCGGCTTCGCCAACTTGAAAAGCAACACGGCAGTTTGATTCGCGGCCTGAAAAAACAAAAGCAGGCGGCTGAAGCCAACACCAACACTAGCGCCACTGACTCGTCGCCAAAATTCGTTTCGCCCTTTGCGACCTTTGGCGATGGAATGTCGACGCTGCCCGAATCGGTTGCCAGCCGACTCACCCAAACCGAACTACATTTCCAGCGAGCCGTTACTGCACTTTCGAAACAGGGCCACACATGGTCAGTCCAATTTGCAAACGGAGACCCGGCTGAATTTGACGAAGTCGTTTTGGCGCTTCCTGCGTTCCATTCGTCCCGACTATTGGAACAGTCAGACTCTGCATTAGCCGGTTACCTGGCGAAGATTCGGCATGCATCCACAGCCCTTGTCAACATTTGGTACGACGCCCGGCAACTGCAGCACTCCATGGATGGTTACGGATTTGTGATCCCGACGAAACACCAGCAAGTAATGACCGCCGTTACATGGACTTCATCAAAACACGCCAATCGCGCACCGGACGGTTTGCGTTTGCTGCGAGCTTACCTGGGAAAATCCGGATCGGATATTACGGAAAAGGAATCCGATCAGGAGTTGTTCGAGATCGCAATGCAACAGTTGCAGAGAACAATGGGCATCCGTTCGTCGCCTGTCGATTACTGTATTCAACGCTGGCCGCAAGGTTCGCCTCAGTACACGATGCAACATCCAGAGCTGATGTCGGTGATTGACGAAGGCGTAAAGAAACAAGCTGGTTTGCATTTATGCGGCGCTTCGTATCGCGGAGTCGGCATACCGGATTGCATTCACTCGGCCATGCAAACGGCTGGTAAGATTGTTGACGTGACCAACTAGATTCACTCTATCACCCAATCGACGAATATGAACTCAGAAAAATTGTTCTCCAAATCAGAGGCCTTGTTCGCGAACGCTGAGCAGGTGTTCCCCGGAGGCGTTAACTCTCCGGTACGTGCGTTCAAATCGGTCGGTGGCACTCCACCCTTCATTGAACGAGCGGAAGGTGCTTGTTTGCACGACGTAGATGGCAACCGCTACGTTGACTACGTGTTGTCGTATGGCCCGTTGATACTCGGACATGCACATCCGGCCGTGGTCCAGGCGATCGCCGACGCCGCGCGGGCTGGAACCAGTTATGGCATGCCTCACGAAAAGTCACTGGCACTGGCTAAACTGATCCAGCAAGCGATGCCTTCACTGGAAATGTTGCGATTCGTAAATTCCGGAACCGAGGCGACGATGTCAGCTTTGCGGTTGGCCAGAGCGTTCACGGGCCGCAACAAAATTCTGAAGTTTCAAGGATGTTATCACGGCCACGCAGATTTTCTGTTGGTCCAGGCAGGTTCCGGTGTGGCGACGCTTGGTCTGCCAGATTCGCCAGGAGTCACTCACGCCAATACGGCTGACACATTGGTCGCACCTTTTAACGACCTGCAAGCGGTCCAGCAAATCGTCAAGCAACATGGCGCGGACCTGGCAGGGATCATCGTCGAACCAGTCGCCGGAAACATGGGAGTCGTTTTGCCAGCGGATGGATTTCTGGAAGGACTCAAGGAAATATGCGAGTCCGTTGGGGCGGTCTTGATCTTTGACGAGGTCATGACCGGATTCCGCGTACACCCGGGCGGCGCACAAGCACTGTACGGGGTGACTCCGGATATCACAGTCTTGGGAAAGGTGATTGGTGGCGGCTTGCCCGTTGGAGCTTACGGTGGCAAGGCCGAGATCATGAAACACGTTGCCCCGGTTGGTTCGATGTACCAGGCCGGAACGCTGTCCGGCAATCCGCTGGCGATGGCCGCCGGCGTGGCGACTCTTGAATTACTGGATCAAGAAGCCTGGGATAATCTTGAGCAAATTGGCAAAGACCTTGATACCGGAATTATGCAGGCCGCCCAAAAGCATGGCGTCGAAGTTTGCCTTACCCGAGCCGGCACAATGAGCACGATGTTCTTTTGCCCCACCGCGCCAACGAACTGGAGCGAGGTCAGCCAAACCAACACGGAGCAATTCAAGACGTTTTTTCATACCATGTTGCAAAGCGGTGTCTTCCTGGCACCATCACCATTCGAAGCGTCATTCATCTCCGTGGCCCACAACAAAGAGTCGGTCGTCAACACACTCGCCGCCTTCGATCAGGCTTTCGGCAACTTGGTCAAAAACCCCGCCTGACAATCAGTCGAACTAACTGACTGGTGATTCCCAAAGCGAGTAATCGACGTTTTGCACACGCAGAAAGTTCACGACACAGTCTCCCCTCATAGGCAGCAGATAGGCAGCAGATAGGCAGCAGATAGGTGTGCGATTGCAGCCAATTAGCGTTCCCTCTATACCGCAATCGCCTGCAACGAAAGTGCTTGGATTGACAAGGGACGATTGTCCACCCGTGTTGAATTGATCCACGGATGGGGAATTCGGCAACATCTCGATTGACATAACTCCAGCTAGCTTGGAAAATCAAAAGGATAAGTTGCCGCGCACACCGGGATAAGTGGCGATTTCAGGTATTACCCGACCAGCTCCCGGATAATTAAATTGTTATCCCGCTT
>CAZPOL010000033.1:0-25497 GCA_964588195.1 uncultured Pirellulaceae bacterium
AACGGGACCAGCACGGTCCCGTTTTTTTATTGGTTCGGTGTTACGTTTAATCCATCTTAATTCGTTGTGGCTCCGAAAAGCTTGATTGCTTGTGGTGGGTGCCATGTTCACGCTTGCGTGAGCATGCTCCGACAGAAACTTGCGTTTGGATGTTCCATGGCACAAAATGGTATTGATGAGAGCGGCGAGCAGGGGGTGCCATGCTCACGCGTAGCATGAGCATGCATACGCGTTGCGTAAATATGGCACTCGAGATTCCGAAAGGAGGTTCGAGGTGGTTCTGCAAGATATGTTTGTACAGAGGCTGATTTGCAGTATATCCTTGATTTAGCGCTGCGGCTGTTCAGAAGGCAATTCAATATCGCCAACGTCCAGTGATTGATCCGGATTCAAGGCGGGGATAGTCAAGAGTTTGGATGGTGCGCCCTCAATCAGTTCGTAGTCCCAGGCAACTCCGCGAGCAACCAAATTCTGGATGTCATCGAGGGTATAAACTGCTATCGAATACTGAACGTTGGGAATCAGATTGCCAACCGTAAACTTGCCATCGTCCTGTTTTTCGATCCGGGCATTGTATTGTCGCGAATACCCGGAATCACCGTTTGAATACGTAACAAAAACCCGAATGAAAAAATCAGTTACGTCGGCAACGCGTCCTGAAACACTCGCGCATTTTTCGAGCACGATTGGTTCGTAGACCTCCATATTCGGGTTATCTGAATCAATGAATCTGGAGGCTCCGTAGGCACCTGACTCATCTTGTTTGTAAATCATTACGATCCGCTGCTGCGGCTCATCGAGGCCGTAGAGTGTTACTTCACCAGACAAATCGGTCTTTTCAATGTCGGTTGATTCTTTCGGAAATGTGAAGAAGCGGTGCTCTCGTATGCGAGTCTCGCCGCAAAGTTGATAGTTTGAGGCTGGTCTATCGTTCGGCATTAACACTGGAATCTTGTCGATCGTCGATGGCTGCAGTTTGATTTCCACGTCCAGATTTTTGAAATCGGGATCTGCGAAATCAAATTCGTGAATTTTGTTCACTCGAGATTCGATTTCTATCAGGCGATAGTACCCTTCTTTGAACCTGGCCAACACCGCCAGTTGACCCCTGTCTTTACCAACCGCTAATGAGAAGTTCCCGTCTTTATCAGCCATGCAAGACCAGTTGGAATAAGTCAGGATCGCCTGAACAGGCTTTCCGGTTTCGGCGTCTACGATCCGCCCTCGCAGTATTCTGGACCTTGGCAGGCGAATTTCCAGGTTGATCGGACCCGGTCCATTCGGCGCGACTTCCTGTTCAATTTCGACGACGTGACCGGACTCGACATATCCTGTGTCACCTTTGGGAGGCAACACAGAAATTCGGCGAAATTTAGAATGATAGTCCCATGTCAAACTTAAAGGGGAAATTGAGAATTTTCCTTGATCGTCGGTGTAAACAGTCGCACTGCGCTGCCTGCACTTTAGAGCGGCGCCCACAATCGGCTCGCCGGTTTTTTCATCCACAACGGTCCCGGTGATTTTTGTTAGACCTCGGAAACTGAATTTACCAAGGTCCAGTACTTGAGCAGGTTCTAGTTGGCCAATAAAAAAATCTCGCCGCAAAGCCTTTGATGAGATCACACCCGGCGGTCCTTCAACCCGAACTATGTACACCAAGCCCGGAACAAGATCGGAAATTTCAAAGTTTCCGTTGCGGTCAACCAAGGCACGCGCAACTGCTTGATTCTTGTAGTGAACCACGATGGTAGGCTGTTGAAAGAACCTTGATGAAATGATTTTTCCCTTAACCTTTGCACAGGGTTTCAGAATAAGAGTGGCATCTTTTGATTCGTCAGCGAAATGCTCGTCGATTGTTGTGGCTGCTCCCGTGGAATTGATCGGGTCAACGACGATTAGTGCCCGATCCATGTCCGATCCGAACACTCTAATCGGTGAAGACATTTCACCCGCGACCGCCGTTGCACCTTCGTTCGGGGTGGGTATCAGTGGATCGCTGATGCCATCTTTGTCGATCGGTTTGTCGCCAGCGATCAGCAGTCCCTTCGCTTCGGAACCGTCGGCGTTTCTGACTGACACCAACCTGAAACTTCCATCCAATGATGGCAATTTCCGACTTTCCTGGGCAGTTAGCTTGGAGCAATCTAATCCCGCCAAGCCAACAACCAGCAGGCAAATGCAGAACGCTAACCGCCGGCCACGCATCTCGCGAAGTGTGAGAAGAGACTTGGCTGCGCGTTTGTTTGCAGAGTAAGAATTAACCACGCTTTATCTCCGATAAAAAACGTTTCCGGCACGAAGCAATTTAAAGCAAATAGATTCCTGGGTTAAGGCCAGGTTGCATGGAAGCGATCTTGGGGAAAGGTGGGGAGGTCAATATTGCGTTTTATCCGGGTGCCGGGCGCCATGCTCACACGCAGCATGGCACCCGAGCTACCTTGCGGACGCTGCATGCCGCACGACGGCATATGCTTCAAATGTTTTATGAACGGTAGCCAAACGATCTTCATGCATCACACCTCGATGAAGGAACTGGAATTTTGTCTGGCCTGACCCTTGTTCGTCTTCCTGAAAGTCAACTTCGACATCCAGCTCCCGTTGAGGCTGAATCGTCTTGGTCAGTGAATCCAAAAGCGGCTGAAGCAGTTCCAATATTTGTTGTTCACTTTCAATGATTTGCGGTGCGATGAGATTAAAAAACCAGGTCTGTTTGACTTTATCTGGTTCGCGTTTCATCTTGCTGCGCATTGCAAAAAACATTCCGGCAGCGTCTTTGGAATAATCAGGCATGGAAATCCAGTCGACAGAAAAAGTGAATTACAAAATTTATCGTAAGTGTTGAATTCCACATTTGCAAATTTCTGTATGATTGCGTCGGCTTTATAGATGGTTTGCAATGAACAACATCAGCTCTGCATACCGCCGCGTTGATCGTTAACGAATGGAAGAATTTTGATATGATCAACGAGCCGTGAACATGACGCGTTTTTTGTTTACATCGAGTTGACTATTGTGCCGCAGAACATTGAAATCAAAGTGCGAACAAATAGCCTGGCAAGAGTGCGCGAGCGGGCGATTGCAATGGCTGATCAGGGGCCCTTTGAATTAAGTCAAATCGATTACTTTTTTCCAGTCCCTAACGGCCGCCTGAAATTAAGAGTTGAAAATTCAACTCAACCTGGCCGATCAAGCAAGTCTGAGTTGATTGCTTACCAACGCCCGGACGAAGCGACTGCTCGATACAGTGACTATCTGTTGTATGCAACCAGCGAGCCAAATTTGTTACGGGAGTCTTTGGGGCGAGCGTTAGGTGTCGGGCCCGTTGTTCACAAAACACGCGAGTTGTTCCTGGTCGGTCGTACCCGCATTCATCTGGATACCGTCGAACAACTCGGCACGTTCGTAGAAATTGAGGTCGTGATGCAGGACGGCGAGGCGGAAGTTGATGGGCAACAGGAATTGAATCGGCTGATGAACGAACTGGGAATTGAATCGGCAGAGGTCATGGAATTGGCTTATGCCGACATGTTGTAGCCCCGGACGCTCAGAGTTTGGCGGGCGAGTGGAACAACTGCCACTGAAAGCCATCCTGTAGTTCTGTTTGGCTAGAAAATTCGAGGTGTAAGATCCGTCGATGGGCGGTTGTGCCCGGTGATGAGCTTCCGCTGGCGTGGCTGATTAATGGACGCATCGCCAAGACGTCTCCGGCCTGCACCAGAATTCGGGCGACTTGATGGTCGTGTTCCGTGGCCTGTTTGCATTGAGCGTGAGATCCAATGGCGACTTCCAATGGACCGTTGTCATCGGTTACATCGTCCAGGTGGATTCTTAGCGTCAACATGTTCTGCAGGACATCGTCGGGGGCTTCGACGTGATCCACGCCTGACTTGCGTGTCGGCTTGGTGAATTGTGTGCTTGGCAGCGAATTGTCTTTGACGGCGATCGTCATATCTTTGTGCCAGGGCAAAGACCATGTTCGATTGGGGTGCTTGTCAAAATACAAAATGCGCACCAACCCGAATTCGGAGCCCAGCACTTCCGAGAGCAATTCAGTCAGTTGTGGCTGGGTCCATGAGTCCAGGAGGTCGGGGTTCAATTCTGCCAGGTTGCGGGCTGCGTACGTTTCGCCTCGGGAGCTTTTAATGTTGCCATCCGTGCCACGTTGTAATCCCTTTTCGATTTGGCTCAGCAGGCTGGCGACCTGATCGTCGTCGAAGACGTTTGAGACAATTGAATATCCATTTTGATCGATGGTCCTGGAATGATCGGCGGCGATCGTCATCGGCAAGGCTCCTGCAAACGTTGGTCTTTAAATCGGTTTTAGTCTGGTTCGGTTGGGTGCGATTATTCGGCACTGGATTGGCAAGTGACCTGATCGTCATCGACAGCCAGAGTCAGCGTGATCGATTGAGCGGTCGGGTTCTCTGCGATCCAGCGTGCCAAGGGAGTCACGACATGTTGCTCGATGACTCGTTGCAACGGCCGGGCACCGAGCTTGCGGTCGTAGCCGCGTTTGGCTACGAAGGCTGTTACGTCCGGGTGCACGTCGATTCGAATGTGACGGCGATCGAGTCCTTCGCGTTCTCGCAAGTCATGAATCTCCTTGTTGGCGATCGCCTGGATGTTGGCCGCCGACAAGTGGTTGAAGGTCACGACGCTATCCAGCCGATTGAAGAACTCGGGACGGAAGAACTTGCGAACTTCTTTTTCGTATCCCTGCGCACGATCGTCGTCGAACCCGATTGGGTCGTTGGTCGAGGTCCCCAAATTGCTGGTCATGATAATCACGGTGCTGCAAAAACTGGTAACGCGACCCATGCGGTCGGTGAGTCGTCCCTCGTCGAAGACGTTCATCAGAGTATCGAAGACTTCGAAATTCGCCTTTTCGATCTCGTCCAGTAGTAAGACGACGAAGGGCTGTCGGCGGATTTTTTCGATCAGTGCACTCGGTCTGCCGTCCGGCCTAGTCAGCAATCGTTCCGACGAACCCGGAATCGAGTATTCGCTCATGTCTACGCGGATCATCCGGTCGATCTTTTCTTCGTTCGGACTTTCCTCGCCCGCTCCGAACAAGTACCGCGATAGCGTTTTGGCCAATTCCGTTTTCCCTACTCCGGTTGGGCCACAAAAAAAGTAGACGCCGATGGGGCGATTGGGATCGTTCATGGCCGCTTTGAAAGTCATCACCATGTCGGTGACTGCATGGCAAGCGACAGGTTGGCCGATGATTTTTTGATCGAAGTGGTTTTGGACTTCTTCGGATTGCAACAGGATCTCGTCACGCACCAGGAACTCGGGCAAGCCGGTGTCGGCGACAAAGGCTGAGATTACATCGTCGACATCGATCGTGCGCTCCTTGGCCACATCGGTTGGCTGTTTTAGCAGCTTGTCGACACGTCGTTCAAACAGTCTCCGCCAAAATACCGCGCATTTCCCTGGGAAAGGATCGTATGGCAGAAAGCGTTTGAACAATTGGAAGGTCAGGCCGATGGCAGGGCTGTCGACATCGATGCGTTGCATTTTCTGAAAGTGATCGGCGATGGAGTTGAGCACCTTGATGGCCGAGCCGCGTCGCATCTCGGGCACTTGCAAAACGGAAAATAGTGAGTCGAACCCGGGTAGTAAACGACGGATCGTTTCCAACTCGGCAGGTGTTGCCTCGCCGATCAAACGGAGTTCGCCGTTGAGCATAAAGTGACGCATGAACGCGGCAACACTGGATGTCGGTTCGTGGCTGCCGGTTCGCAACAACGCCAGTAAGTTCTCAATGCAAAGCACTCCCTGAATCTCGGACAGTTCATCAATCACTGATTCGCAACGTTGTTCCCACTGACCAAGGTATTGCATGCCTGCGATCAAGCGGGAGGCGTTGGTCATCCAGAACCGTTGCGTGTTTGGCGGAATCGTATTGTTGGGATCCTCGGATGCCTGTTTCCGAATTTTGCTTTGCGCTTGTCGAACGGATTCAGCCAGAATGGTCGTCTTGCCGACACCAGCTTCGCCGACCAGCAGGATACTCCTGCGGCTATCCAGCATTTGATCGGTTAGCCATTTGACCTGAACCGATCGGCCCCACGCCGGTGAAAACTGTTTGCGGTTATGTCGATCGCCCAAAGCCACCGCGACTTCCGGAAGCGATTCGAGCGGATATTTTTCCTGGCGGGCTGATTCTTTGCCAGAGAACGTCACGCCGATGGAATCCGTTTCCAGGGTTGGCGCAAACAACGCGTCAGCGATAGCGGCCGAGGTCGCATCGGCGAACAGTCGTACGATTTGGTCTTTTACCAGGGCCTTCAACTGGGATTCTTTACGGCAATAAAATCGCGTATCCAAAGTCGGTAAGTAGCAAACGAGGCTGCCGTCGCTGCGTTTGCCCCAGATGTATCGAAAACGAGCGTTAACGACATTTTCAGCCGGAAAGTTGCCCTCCTCCGTTTCGTGACGGGCTCGCAGGTCGACCTGTTCGTCGGCCACCACCGGATCCGAAAAATCAACAACGGCTTGCCAAGGCGATTTTCGATAATGCCACTCAAGGTACTTCTTAAGTTGTTGCTTGGCGTCTTTGGCGTCGCTTCCAATTGCCGAAACCGACGCGCCGTCAATCGCGCACGCTGTCCAATTTCCGTTCGTGTCCTGCCAGAGAGCGACAGGTACTTTCAAGTGTGCCATGTCTAGTCTCCCGGGTTGGTTTGGTTTGCTGTCTCGTTGGTTTGATCGTCAAGCATTTCAGGCGGTAATGGAAATCCGCGCAAGAACGAAGCGTAGTGAGTCTTCCAGTTGAATTCTCGTGTGGTGATCCCGGTCGGGAAGTCGATGCATCGGTCGATCTCGACATACAGGCAACGTGCCGGCTGGATTTCTGTAGCCGGATGTTCACCTGCATCGGACTCGGTCGAATCAAAGATCGTCAGCAGAGCCTTTTCAATTCCCTTTTCTTCCAGCAGGTCATGCGGCACCATGCCGACTTGCTCGATTGTAAAACCGCCGGCGGAGCTGATATGCATGTAAGTGCCCATGAATTGTCTGGCGGCAGATTCGGCAAAGGGACCCTCTATCAAAATCCAGTTACAGATCTCTCCGACATCGATCTCGTCCTGAGTGGAACTGCGGGTGACTTCGAAGCCAAGTTCTATTTTGAGTATCGAGGCGATGTTGTGCGGCAGGTAATTGAACGCGTTGTTTTCGTGTTCGATTTGCCCAGCGCCGGGGTTTAAGCTACGCAGGAACAGAACGACTTTGCCAGGCCCTTTGTCGTTAACCATTGCATCCAGCACGGCGGACTGATCGATTGTCTTTTCAATCATCGCGGTTAGTGGTCCGATCGTCGTGGTGGATTGGTTTTCGTCCAGCCATGTGCCGATGTCACGGGCCGCCATGACTTCTTTCATGACACGCACGCCCAGGTTACTGACACTCCGCATGGAGAGCGAAGTTCGAGCGCGGGTTTGAGTCGCCACGGCTGGCGGGGCCGCAGATTTCTCGTTCTTGATCGCTTCTTTCAATTCGTCGAGGTTCTGTTCGACTCTGTTGCGTTGTTCGACCAACGAAAAATATTTCAGTAGTTCGGGGGATATTCCATCGGAACTGATTTCTCCAGGCGGGCGGTTGGCCAGATGTTGCGATTCGACTCGTTCCAGAAGTCGCTCGGTTCGTTGCACGGTTTGCGCGGCGGTCAACGAGAATTCGGCGGGCCGGGTTAAGGCGGCTTGCTCCACTGGTTTGGTGTCGACCGAGAGTTCATCGTTTTGGAATCGCACGTTGACGATCGTCGGCTGATCAACGGGCGTCGAAGCGAGTGTCCGCGAAATGCGACGGGTGAATTGAGTCTCCAGAGCCCGCTTCATCGCTCGAGCCCCAAGTTCCGGGTGGTAGCCCAGGTCCACCACATGATCAATCGCGCTCTTGCCAATATTGACCACGCAATTTCGTCGTCGCAATCCTTCACGACCAACAATGTCGGCAACCAGTTTTCGTGCAATCCGGCGGATCTCGGGACGGCTTAATGTCGTGAAGGGAACGATCTCATCGATCCGGTTATAAAATTCAGGTCGGAAGAAATCCCGTGCTGCCTTGATGTAACGTTCATCTTCATCCTTTACAACAAATCCAACGCCATGTTGATTTCGTCGAGTCCCCAGGTTGCTGGTCATGACGATGACACAGTTCGAAAAATCGGCGGTGCGACCAAGTGCATCGGTCAATCGCCCTTCACCGAGGACCTGTAACAGAACATCAAAGACGGCCGGGTGAGCTTTCTCGATTTCGTCCAAAAGTACGACCGAGTAAGGTTGTTGGCGGACCGCCGAGGTCAACAGACCTTCCGGTTGATCCGGGGTTCCGACCAATGTGCTGGCGGACCAGGCCGTTTTGAATTGATTCAGATCGAAGCGGATCAAGTGCGTATCGCCAGCGAACATCACGTCAGCCATCGCCTTGGCGCACTCCGTTTTGCCCACACCCGTCGGCCCGGGGAACAGCAGCGTTGCCAACGGCCGATTCGCTTCATTCAAGCCGGCTCGTGCAGTCGCCACGACATTACAAGCAACATCCACCGCACGATTTTGGCCAATGATTTTGTTTTTGAACTTGGCGCGGATTTCGGTGACTTCCATCGCCTCGTTACCCAGCATCGACCCGGACAATCCAGTTTTGACTCGGAACAATCGATTGACATCGTAAACAGCGACTCGGTTGTTTCTCCACTGAGCGGCCAGTTCCTCAAGGTACTTGACCAATTTTCCAGGCATCGCCGACGTGGTCACATAGCGTTCCTGAATGCGTATCGCTTCCAGCACGACTTGCCAATCAAAATAGCAACGGTTCTTTCTCTCCAGTTCCTGAACCATGCGAATGCCGATTTCGCGAGTCTGTTGTGTGTCGGTTGGCTTCAGGCGAATGATATGGAACAGGTCGGCAAAGCCACGGTCACGAGTTTCCAGAACGTGGAGTGCTTCGTTGGTGATCTCGGCAACGACACGGACCTGGCGTTCCTGAATCGAGTTCTTCATTAGATCGGCGACGCACAAATTCGATTCGCGAGATTGACCGGCGCGAAACATGCTGATTAGATCATCGAAGTACAAAACGTGGTCACGCTTTTTTGACTCCTTCAAGATCGCCAACAGCCGGTCTTCCCATTGCCCGACGTAACTCATCCCCGAAATTAATCGTTGTGGAGACAGGAACCAGACGTTGTTTTTGGTGGAGTTCTTTTTGCGGCGACGGTCAACACGACGGTAGACGACTTCGTTCACTAATGCCGTCTTGCCTACCAGGTGAGGTCCGACAATCAGAACGGGTCGTCGATTCGGATGTTGCAGCAAACGGTCAAGTTCTTCAATTTCGGTTTCCCGTAACAGCGAACGTTGCAGTTCATCCGGGTAAGCTCGGTCCAGACACCGCCCTACGGTGTTCAATTCTGTGGCGCCGTCCATCGTTTGTGCCGAGAACAGAGCCAGCAAGTTTTTTTCCATCTCCGCTTTGGACACTGGATCGGTCCGAACATTCAAGTCCAGCCACGAAATCCATGTGTCGCCTTGCACGGCATAGTGTTCCGGTTTGCGTGAATCTTCATCGTTCTTTTCTACTTTGCGAAAGTAGTCTTCGAAAACTTCGTGTGCTCGCTTGGCAAGTTCTGTCGGTCGGTCCAGGTCAAACCATAATTCCGGGAAGGCGGGAGCGAAGGCGACGTACCGATCCAGTAACTGAAACGACACGAAAAAGATCGAGGCCTTGGCGCGGCGTGATTTTAAGTCGAGTTCAAGTTTTAGTCGTTTGAATTCAATGTCGGGATTGAAACTGAAGCGGGACAATTCGTTGTGGTTCCACGAGCGGCCCTCAGGATCCAGGACTTTTCTTAAACGAGTCGACAAGCGGTCGTAAGCACGTCGCAAATTAATGTCTTCGGCATGAATCGCTTGTTGAAACAACGCGCAGACCCGAAAGACCGGCGCGTCCTGCCCCGGCTTTTTTATCGTCTCGTTAAATATCGGGATGGTTAATTCCATGTGTCGATACGCTCGTTCAAGAGAGCCTGAAAATGGTCGTTGACGATGGTTACCAGGGTCGTTGTGAGGTCGGACTTTTCGAAGTGGTACGTGCCGTGTTTCGCATCATTGATTTGTTTGCTGTTCAGATCGATGGTGCGGCGAGTCGTCGCGGTGTCGAATTTTGGCAGTTGTTCGATTCCTTTGGGTGGAAACGTGTTGCGGACGTGTTTGCCCGACCCAACGACCAAAACATCGCGGTGCCCTTCCTGACGGAACCGATGCAGTCCTTGTTCGGGGAAAAATATCTGAAAAGCGCCTCGCCCAGCGATCACAATGGAATACCCAAGCAAATCCTTGGGCGGCTCGTCAGAAATACCGCGGAACACATCCACCGCATTGCCTGGGTGATTGTTGGAATCCTTGGCGAACGACAGTCTGTAAACAGGTGGTGTCTTTTCAGTGTCGTCGAGTTCCTTGTCGTGCCGCCGCAACTCGAAAACTTCGGTGTTGAATTCAAATTGCTCGGCAACTTTTTCCCAGCCGTCCAGCAACATCTGCATCTGCGCCGGGTGACGGCTATACAACGTTAGCGTCACATGTTTCGACGAATCCGTTTCGTTAAGGAACAGTTCCAGAATGAGGTGTTCGATCTGGATATTTTCAGTTTTGGTGCGATCGACCATTGCGGGGATGTCGATCGGTTGGTGTTCCAGAAACTGGTTGACGATGCCGCGTTCGAAATCCATCAAGTCGTTCAAGCGTTTTTCGATTCGTTGCACCAGTAGCGAATCCTCTTCGATACTCGTGTACCGTTTCAGTAGTTCCGGATTGGCGTACAACTTTTCGTCACGCAAGGACGGTTTGTGTCGTCGCAGTGCCCGGTCCAGTGACTGTTGTTGCCGATAGATTTGGTTTCGCAGGCGGTTGACCATCGGGGATGAGCCGAGGGCCTGAGCGCGGCGGCGAGTCTTCGACAATTCATAGATTACATTTTCCAGGGCTTGTCGTTCTTTTGCGTTCGATCGGGTTTGCTCGACCGGATCGAGCGAGAAATGGATCCCGGTTTTTTGAGCATGCACGTTGACCTTCAGCGGCGCATTGAATGGCTTGCGGATTAGCTGACAGGATAACGGTTGAACCAGACGCTGGTTAATCGCTCGTTTCAGCGGACGAGCCCCATAGCGCGGGTTGTACCCCAGTTCGGCCAGGATTTGAGGAGCGCTCTTGTGGATCTTGAATTCAACATCACGGTTCTCAATTCCATAGCGTCGTTGCAGCAATTGCAATTCCCGCTTGGCAATTTCGACGACCGCATCCATTTCCAGAGGGGCAAACGGCACCACGCGATCGATTCGATTGAAGAACTCGGGGCGAACATGTTTTTGGACCTGGCGGATGAAGTGCTCCTGATAATTCGTTGCCTGGTCTGACGAGCCACCGAATCCCAGACCCGATTCGCGAAACGACTCCACGCCAAGGTTGGACGTGATGATGATCACGCAAGTTGAGAAGTCGACCAGCCGGCCGTGCCCATCCGTCAATCGACCCTCGCCAAGAACTTGCAAGAACAAATCAAAAACACTGGCGTGAGCCTTTTCGAATTCGTCCAGCAAAACCACGGTAAATGGATTTTCACGCACCTTGCCAGTCAGCAGTCCCTCGCCATCGCCAAAGCCACCGATCAGCCGCGCCGCACTGTATGGATCCTTGTATTCACTCATGTCGAAACGAACCATCTTCTTCTCGTCGCGATACATGAACTCAGCCAAGGCCTTGGCCATTTGTGTTTTCCCGACGCCAGTAGGGCCAATGAACATCAAGCTGGCGATGGGGCGACCCGGACGATTCAAATTCGATTTCACGACGGCCAACAAATCGACAACCAGATCGACCGGTTCTGGTTGGCCAATAATCCGCTCGGCAAACCAGTCGCGAGTTTTTTCAAGGTCGAGCGGCACGCTGTCGTGCAACAAGAATCGTGGCAAGCCGGTTTCGTTGGCAAAGGCGTCGGTCACGCAGTCGGCATCGATCGTCTGCCCGTCTTGTACGTCTTCCACCAGGTTGCGAAAGAAGCGAACCGCCCTGCCCGGCATCGCCGAATACGTCGCGTACCTGGCGTGCAATTGGTTGATGGCCGTGATGGCGGCCGGGTCGACCGTTTTGCGTGGATCGGTCATTTCGTGTGCGGCAATTTCCAGCAGGATCTCGCCAGTCTTGCGAGCGTCGGCAGGCTTCAGCTTGATTTGATGAAATGCATCCAGCATTTGAGGTGATCGTTTGGCAACGATGCTGAGTTGTTCTTCGGTGCACTCGACGACCGCCGTGATCTTGCCTCGCACCAGGAACGGACGCAGGAAATCGGCAATGCCTTGACGGATGCTGCCGCCTTTTCCGGTTTCGATCAGCTCGACCAGGTTTCCAAAATGGATGATGGCCTGCTTCTTTTCCAGCTCGTTTACCAATTCGGTACAGCGTTGTTGCCATTGTCCAAAACCCGACATCCCGGCGATTAATCGCGAGCCATCCGTCTGCCAGAATTCGAACTCTGACATTTCGTGTTGCTTGGCCGTTTGCACGAGTTGCTCGAAAACCGCCGTCTTCCCGGAGCCGGAGGGGCCTATCAACAGCACGCTCTCGGGTCGTCGTCCGGATAGTTTTTCGGCGAGCTGTTTGATCTTGTCCTCGACCAGCCACGCGTGGCCGAGCAATTTGCGGCGCATTTTTCGAGCGATGCTTTTTAGGGTCGACTTCTTGTCTGGGCGTTTCGATTCGTCGGCGACCTGGCGAGGCGTCGGAATATCGACCACGTCGTTGTATTGCAGAACCTGCAGCTCGCAAAAGCGGGAGAGTGCCGAGAGCCTGTCCAGCTGCGTCGTTGCACGATTGCGAGTCAACGAGTTTTTGATTTCGCGACGAACTTCGTGCTCAATCTCGCCGGCTCCCACAGCGATTGCCTTGACGTCGATTCCAGGAACCCAGGCAATTTTGTAGCGTGAATCCAATTGCCACCAGACATAGTGAACTGTGTACTCGAACGCGGATTCCCAGCCGGTCGACAACTTTGGGGCGTCGATTCGAATCATGGTCGAGTCGACATTGATTTGATCCGGAAAGGTGTCGGCAACCAAAGTGTACGGCGGCAGTTCTTTCAGGATCTCACTGGTTTTGTCGACCATTGGTGCGGATGGCGCGAGGTCCTGCTCGACGATACGGCAAAATTGCGGACGAGCCAGCAAGCTGCAGAGGTCGTTGCCTGCGGCCAGTGCCTGTCGAACGTAGATATATCGGAATGGGATTTCAGGCATTAGGTCGGTTGTGAATGATGGGTGGTTCGGGTTCCGAAGTTCAGTTTGGCTTCCGTTTTTTCGTGGGGGTTTTTCGTGGAAAGGCAACGGACCGAGTTCAAAGCGCGAACTTATTTTATGCAATCGTCGTCAAATTCGATACGCGCCAAGGCGTTCGCGGTATAAATTGGCAAGCCAGGCCAGAATGATTAAAACGTCATGGCCGACAGGCAAGACATTCAGGTCGATTGAATGTTCGCTGGTTACTTCAAGTAACGAGAGGAAAGTCCGGGCTCCGCAGAACGGGATGGTCGGTAACGCCGACCGGTCGAAAGATCAGGGACAGTGCAACAGAAAGTATACCGCCGAACGGTTCTTCGGAACGCGTGGTAAGGGTGAAACGGTGAGGTAAGAGCTCACCAGCGACCGGGGCGACTCGGTTGGCTTGGTAAACCCCATCCGGAGCAAGGCCAAACAGGAAGCAGTCGTTGTTCGCGGCATGATGACTTCCGGGTAGGCTGCTGGAGACGGCGAGCAATCGTCGTCCTAGATAAATGAACATTGGCGATTCATTGAATCGTGACAGAACCCGGCTTATAGATCGACCTGAATGCCTTGCCTGACTTCGTTCAGTTTCAAATTGGTCGCTTCGGCGAATAAACGTTCGATTTGTCGGCAGGAAGCTCGCGACGCAGCTGCGCCGTTTTGTGGTCAGTGGTGGTTTGCGGTACACTCCGGGTTCTTGTCTAGCGCCTTCCGAAAATTGGGAATGGTGTCCGTCCGACTTTTCTTCAGGGGAAGATCATGAAGCGTTTTTCGTGGGTTGCGTGTCTTGCTGTTCTTTGGTGCTGTTGTGCAGTGGCTCCCGCCGTCGCTCAGCCCACCATGAATCTTGATCGAGTCGTCGATGGACTGACTCGTCCGGTTTTCGCCGGCACCGCACCGGGTGACCCGGATCGCTTGTTCATTCTGGAGCAACGTGACAACGGCGTTGGTCGAATCAAGATTTTCAATCTAGCGACCGGTAACTTGAACGCTAACAACTTCCTGGCGATCCCTGGTCTTTCAAGCGGAAGCGAGCAAGGCCTGTTGGGCATCGCCTTTCATCCGAACTATCAAAGGAACGGCTTGTTCTACGTTAACATCACGACACAGGCTGGTGGTGGCGATACGCGGATTCGCGAATACCAGCGACAGACTGCGGACCTGGCGGATTCGTCATCGGCTCGAAATTTGCTGACCATCAATCAACCGTTTTCCAATCACAACGGCGGCTGGCTTGAATTTGGTCCTGACGGTTATCTTTACATCGGCTCGGGCGATGGCGGAGCCGCGAATGATCCGCAGGACAATGGCCAGGATATTACCAACAACCTGTTGGGCAAGATTTTGCGTATCGACGTTGATGGCAATAACAGCTCGAACGGCGAGTATGGAACCCCGGATGACAATCCGTTTGTCGGCGTAACTGGTGATGACGAAATCTGGGCCTATGGAATTCGGAATCCATGGCGGTGCAGTTTTGATTCGTTGACCGGCGACCTGTACATCGGTGACGTCGGGCAAAATACTTTGGAGGAGATTGACGTTCAACCGTTCAACAGCACCGGTGGCGAAAACTATGGGTGGCGAGATCGAGAAGGAACGTCCGGTGGAAATGTGCCCGGAGCGATCGATCCGGTTTACGATTACACGCACGGCGGCGGAGCAACGGAAGGCTTTTCGGTGACCGGTGGTCGTGTCTATCGCGGCCCGATTGCCGCCTTGCAAGGCCATTACTTCTTTGCTGATTTTGTGACCGACCGGATTTGGTCTTTCAAATGGGATGGTAGTGATCCGTCAACACACGACGGAACCAACTTCACGGATTTTATTGACTGGACCGAACTGCTGACGACGTCCACTGGTCAACCATTGAACGGGATCTCTTCCTTCGGGCAAGATTCGGTCGGCAACTTATATGTGGTCGAACTGGGTGGCCAGATCTTTCAATTGACCTCGGCCGTGATTCCGTCATTGATCGAAGGCCAAAAGCTGTTGGACGGAATGGTTGCTGCTGGTGGCGCAGCGGATCTGGACGAGAGCGACGATGTCCACGAGCAACTCGATCCGGTTCCAACCAGAAATCCACTTAAGCAAATAGTCGACGTGATCGTGCAGGGCCAGGCGGGTTCTGCGACGCCAGCCGATCTTTCATTCCGAATCGAATCAAGAATGAACGGAGGGCCGGCCGGGGACGTGATGCAGGCGATTCACTTGTTCAATTACCAAACGAATTCGTTCGAGCTGTTGGACAATCAAGCCGTTGCCATCACCGATACCGCCATTACGGTACGCCCAACCGGTGATGTGACTCGCTTCGTACAACAGACCGGGACTCGTGAGCTGACTGCCAGAGTCATCTGGACGGTCGACGAATTCACGGGCGCGGCATTCAACTGGACGATCGACGTGGACGAAATCGTTTGGCCAGAAACTGATTAAGCCGGTCCAGTTTTCGCGCGGAACTTATTTCGCGAATATGAAAAACCAGACTGCCAGAATGGTGAACAGCACCAGCAGGCCGCACACCAGCAAGATCGCGCGATTGGAATTGGTGGCGTCAAGTGATGACTCGCTTAGCGCCACGTTGTCGGGGGTTGCGCCTGTAAAGTCATGGTCGCAAAACTTGCATTTGTCCATGTAGGTCAATGAGGTTTCGTCGTTGCACTCCAGGCAAACGACCTTGTCGCCCTCGATCGAGAACTCATTGCTTGTGACATCGCATTTGTCGCACGTCGCCAAACGCAACTCGTCACATACCGGACACAGTGGCCAATCGAATTGGCCTTCGTCATCTGAGACGTTCGCCATGTCTGGTGTTTGTTGCAATTCAGCTTGATAGTTTTTGATAATTTTGACTGCAGCTTCAGCGTCCTTTTCATCAACGATGATTTGCGGATCAGAATCGATGACGTCAAAGATGCCGGCGACGTCCGAACCGTCAAAGATACGGGCTTGAATCCCTTCCTGTTCCAGCCAGCCTTTGACAATTGAGGCTTCGGTTTTGCTGCGCGCGAAATAAACCGTTTTCGGTTCTTGGTTGGAATCAGGAGAGCTCAAAACGGTACCCGTCGGTTCACTAACTGGGAAGGAGGTTTTGTTATTTGACCATGCCGGGCGCATTTTTCAATTCGGGAAACGAAAAATGCTCAGCCGAATCAATCGAGGTCGGCTTTGTGAATTCAGGATTCGACGGACTCGGCTGCTTCAACGGACTCAGCAGGCTGCTCGTCGCTCAATTCGTCCCGCCATTCGTTTAACATTTCCAGAGCGCTCATCGGCGTAACGTGGTTGGTGTCAAGGCGACGGATTTTGTCGATCAATGGATGGGTCGCTGCTTCAAACAAGGTCAGTTGGACTTCGTTGCTCTTCGGTTTGTTGGCCGCCGAGCTGACGTCCGGGTTACCGTGCGAACCTTCCAGTTTGTCGAGAATTTTTGCGGCTCGTCGGTTAACCCATGAAGGCACGCCGGCCAGTTTGGCGACATGAATCCCGTAGCTGCGATCGGCCGCACCTCGTTCAATCTTGTGCAGGAACACAATGTCGTCGTTCCATTCCTTAACCACCACGTTGTAATTGGCGACGCTGGAAAGCGTTTCTTCCAACTCGGTCAACTCGTGATAGTGAGTCGCAAACATCGTTCGACAACCGATGCTCTCATGTAAATACTCGACGATGGCCCAAGCGAGCGACACGCCGTCGTAGGTGCTGGTGCCGCGTCCAATCTCATCCAGGATTACCAGACTACGTGGTGAGGCATTGTTCAGAATCCGCGCGGTCTCGGTCATTTCAACCATAAACGTACTCTGGCCACGCGACAGTTCGTCACTGGCTCCGACTCGTGCGAACAGCCGATCTGTTACTCCGATCTTCGCCGAGGCTGCGGGAACGTAGCTGCCGATGTGAGCCATCAAAACGATCAGGGCGGTTTGGCGGATGTAAGTACTCTTTCCCGCCATGTTGGGGCCAGTGATCAAATGGATCAATCCATTGTCTTCGTCCAGCATGGTGGAGTTCGGAACGAAGGTGCCGAGCGGTTGAGTGATATCCAGCACCGGGTGACGTCCCTGGTCGATGGATACGATCGACGCGTCAGTGATTTCAGGTCGCACGTAATTGCAAGTGGCGGCCAATTCCGAAAGCCCGGCGATGCTGTCCAACGTGGCAATGATTGAGGAGTTCGATTTCAGTCTCGGCAATTGGTCGGCAACGCTCTGTCGCAGCTGATTGAAAATTTCATGTTCCAGTTCCAGCGCTTTGTGGTCAGCCGTCAGGACCTTTTCTTCGTACTCTTTTAGTTCCGGAGTGATATACCTTTCGGCATTCTTCAAAGTTTGTTTGCGGATGAAGGTCTCGGGGATTTTGTCGCGGTGTGCGTGCGTAACTTCCAGGTAGTACCCGAACACTTTGTTGAAGCCGACTTTGATACTGGGGATTCCGGTTTCTTCAGACACGCGAGCCTGGTACTCGGCGATCCATTGCTTTCCGCCCGCGGCCAGTTCGCGGAAGCGATCCAGTTCTTCGTTGTAACCTTTGCGGATAAAGCCACCGTCTTTCGCCGTCAACGGGCATTCGTCCGATAGGCCGTCGTCCAGTTGCTGGAACAGTGGTTCACAAAGATCCAGGTTGATCGTTAGTTCACGAATCATTTTACTGGAACAATCGGTGACGCTTTGTTTAACGGCTGGTAACGCCGCCAACATTTTTCGAATGCTCGACAAGTCACGCGGGTTGGCTCGCCCCGAAGATAGCCGCGACAATAAACGCTGAATGTCGAACATGCCTTTGAACGAAGTCCGCAGACTTTCTCGCCGCGTGGATTGCTCGATCAACTCCTGAACGGAATCTTGTCGATCGCGAATTGCTGCCGGGCAACAGAGTGGTTGCGACAGCCAGGTGGACAAGCGTCGAGAACCCATCGAGGTGACGGTGCGATCAATGACGTCAAACAGTGAGCCCTCGCGTTGATTGTTGCGGATCGTGCGAGTGACTTCCAGGCTGCGCCAAGTCGCCTGGTCGATCTCCATGAAAGTACCAGGTGACCAGGGGACGACTTGATCGATAAAGTCGAGCGCGGCAGGTTGGTTTTCATGGATGTAGTTCAAGATCGAGCCAGCCGCCCGAACAGCCATCGTTGCATCGTCGTCGAAACCGAAACCGTCCAGCGAAGCGACTTTGAAATGTCGCTGTAAGGTGTCGCTGGAATGCTTTAGTGCAGAAGCCCAATCGGCTTGTTTCGTAACAACCGGATCGCGACCGTAGGGTGGGATTTCAAGTGAACAAGATTCAGGCAACAAAATTTCACTGGGGCAGAGTTTTGCCAGGAAGTCTGCCAGTTGACTAATTTCTACTTGAGTCGCCACGAACTCGCCCGTGGAAACTTCCATCCAGGAGATGCCGGCAAGTTGGCTGGAACGCTGTTTGGAATCGGGCACGATCGCTAGCAAGAAATTGCTTTCTCGAGGTTCCAGCAATTCGTGATCGGTAATGGTGCCAGGACTGACGACGCGGGTGACTTCTCTTTTTACCAGTCCCTTGGCGTCGGCAGCATTTTCTACTTGTTCGCAAACGGCGACGCGATGGCCTCGTTTGATCAGTCTGGCCAGGTAAGCATCGATTTGGTGGTGCGGGAAACCCGCCATAGGTACTGGATTGTCTGAATTTTTGTCGCGGCTGGTTAGTGTTAGCTCAAGAACTTCCGCGGCAATTTTCGCGTCTTCATGGAATAGTTCATAAAAGTCGCCCATTCGAAACAGCAGCAAGGCGCCGTTGCAGGCACTTTTGGCCTGCTCGTACTGTTGCATCATGGGAGATAGTTTTTTTGGAACACTCATGTTGGAAGAATCGTATCAGTAGGCGGACTCGATTTCGAGTAGTCGATTTATTCAATTTTAAGGTGGCCCTTCCAGCAGGCAGGAATGCTGTCGAACTGCATCGTAAAGTAAACCGCTATTCGTGGTGCAATTTGCAGCGGGTAGAATTCCGGGTGAGACGATCGTCGGGGTCGGGTAGCGAGAGATTCAGATCGGTGACTATCGAACGCCGAAAAAGAGGTTACAGGCAAAGATCATCGAGACGAAAGGTTGTTACTCAGCAGCATCGACGGAGGGTGAAACGGGGTTCGAAAAATCGGTCCCAAGTGTCTCGCACTCGAATGCAAAATTGTTTGAAGCTCTACTTTTGGTCGAGGAATTTCTTTAGAAAAAGATGGATAGATTTAGAAAAAAGCAGAGTACAAATCGGCAGGCCGTTTTGTAGCATTTTGACCACAAATTTGGTCGGATTTGGTCACAAAATACGAGTCCAACGGTTAATACATTTTCAGGGGCGAATCGAGCACCCCAAGGGAGTCATTATGGATGTGGCATAGCAAAGTTTAACGTTCAGGAATTTTGTATGAATCCGGAAGACATTGGGGAATGGTTTGCCGTTAAAGTCTTTTCCACTTACCCAGCAAAGCATTGAGATCAGGATCTTCAGTGTTATACTGGGAAACGCCGAACTAAGACTAATAATCAGACTGCCGTCCCTATTCTTCAAGTCCCCCTTGTCGTTAGCAACCTGAGTAAGAGGAATAATTGTGGAAACGTTACCCGCACCCGCACACCAACAACAAGCTTTCCATGGCTTGCCAGGCGAAGTCGCCAGCAATCAACCTGCATTCGATGTATGGGGTTTGTTGAATCGTCGAAAATGGATTGTGTTTTTAGGTTTGCTGACAGGCCTTGGCCTGGGCTACCTGTATCACACGCAGGCCGCGCCGCTTTACGAAAGTAATGCGATGGTTTTGATCGAGCCGAAAAATCCAATCTCGTTGGTGGATGCCAAGAACAGTGTCTACCCCGGAATGGAAACCTACACTCACGGGCATAACAAGATCATTTCAAGTGCTTCGTTTGTCGAGAAGACATTCGAGAAGAATGAGACGCTTACAAAGTGCCAGTCTTTCGCCGGAATACCGCTCAACGAAAATGTTGAGACCGTCGTCAAGGCTTTGGAAGCGGAGCAGGACCGTGAAGAGCCGAATATCTATCACCTGAGTTTCCGGTGTGGCGACGAGATTGATACAAGACGTGTTTTGCAATCGGTGATTTCGACCTATCGCGATACATTGGCGACCAAGTATCGCGATCGCAGTACCGAGTTGATTGACTTGTTCAAGAGTGTCCAGGCCAAGCTGGCGACTCAATTGACGAAGGCCAATGATGATTTCGCGGCACTTCAAAAACAGAAAGATACAGTCACTGTGTACGCATCGGGTGGCAAGGTGCTGACATTGCACCAGTTGAAGGTCACCGAGTTGGACGACCAGCGGTCGGAGTTGGCAAGCGAGTTGACTTTGCTTCGTGAAAAGCAGGAATACTTGAACACATCAATCAACCAGGGTAGTGATGAGTTTGACTTAATGGTGTGGTTGTTTAGGGAGGATGGAGACATTCGGCCTCAGACAAACAATTACCGCGAAGGCCAGCAACAAAGAGCGGTGCAGGAGTTGCAGGAGACGATCACGCTTTTGAAGCTGGAGAAAGAAAATCTCGCGCAAAAGTATGGTGACAACCATCCTGATATGCAGTCGATCAATCGTCGGCTCGCGCTATACGAAGATTTGGCTCTGACTACTGCTGAAGGCGAAAATGCAGAGGGAACTGATCTCGGCAATGAGATTCTGACGCCTCAGGAAATTGTGCGACGCTATAAGATCAGGGTCGATCGTGCTGTCCGTCAATTGGACGCCCGCTACCAGGCTGTTCAGGAGGAATTCAAGTTCCACTACGAAAAGTCTGTGAGACTGGAACAAATCGACAGCGAGCTTTCCAAAAAGCAAGATGAGATCGATATGGTCAAGGATTGGCTAAGCAATGCTCAAAACAACCTGACTGAACTTGATTTGGGGCATCTGGAAGCGGATAAAGGCTACGAGTTCAATGTGCTGACGCCCGCCAATGATGGAATTCAGGTTTGGCCAAACCTGTTTATGATCCTTGGCTTGGGCGGCATCCTCGGTTCTTTGATCGGATTTGGATTGGCGTATCTGGTTGATATCGCTGACAAGACATTCCGATCTCCGGACGAGATTACTCGCCAGCTTGGTTTGCCGCTGATCGGGCACATCCCGGTGATGTCGACATCCAAGAAGTTCAAGACCAGCGATTCGCTGATCGACCCGGTGGTTTGTACTTACCACCGACCGAAGTCGCAGTCGTCGGAAGCCTTCCGTGCTGTGCGAACGGCCTTGTACTTCAATACTCAAGGTAAGCAGCACTCGGTCATCCAGATTACCAGCCCAACGCCTGGTGATGGTAAGTCGACTGTGGCGTGTAACCTGGCGGTTTCGATCGCTCAATCGGGTAAACGAGTTCTTCTGGTCGATGGCGATATGCGTCGTCCAACGACTCACCATATGTTTGGCATCAAAACCAACGAAGGTTTTGCAACCGCATTGTCGGGCCAATCTCAATGGGAAGATGGAGTCTATGCTTGTGAGGAGATCGAAGGATTGTCGATCATGCCTTGCGGTCAGAAGCCAGCAAACCCTGCCGAACTGACGACTTCACCACGCGTGAAGCAGTTGATTGATGAGATGCGTGAGAAGTTTGACTTCGTCATCATCGATACTCCACCGGTTCTGGCGGTTACCGACCCATGCCCAATTGCGGCTCGTGTCGACGGCGTTGTGTTGACTTTGCGTATCAAGAAAAACGTGAAGATCAGTGCCGAGCGTGCTTCCGAAGTATTGGGAAGTATCGGTGCCAACATCGTCGGTGTGGTTGTAAACGGCGTTGGAGTCCAATCCGGTTACGGAAGCCAGTACAGCTACGGTGCTTACCGCAGCGGCTACTCTTACAGCGGTTACGGTTACGGATATGGTTACGGCTACGGCTATGGTGCCGGCAAGTATTACGAAGAAGATCAGGGTGCCAACCCTGCCAATCGCACCGGACCTCCATCACCGAAACGGCTGGAAGCCCCGAGCACGCCAACCGAACGCGTATAGGTTCGTTGGCTTCGGCCAGCACCGAAAATTCAAATCTCAAAGCCGTGCTGCTTTTGCAACACGGCTTTTTTTGTGCGCCAGCGGAACGACCGGATTTGCACGCCAGACACCAGATCTCGGACGCTAGCGACCCGTGTAACCCGGCTTGTGCCCAGACGCGTGAAATTGGTACTGTCCGCCACGAAAAAAATCTGGTTACCGCTGCGCGATCGTTCTACGAGTCCCCCGATATGTGCTCAAACATGTTCACTAAAACAAAATACTTTCTGCTGTTTGCATTTGCACTGGTTCTGATTTCCGGATGTGCCGAAGGCATGTTTTGGAAGACAGGGTATCTGTCGCCATGGGTGCGCCAGCAATGGTCGGAGGAGGAGCAGATCGCGGCGACTTTATTCTCCAAGCGGACTCAAATGCGAGAGATGCTGGATGCCGCATTGGCCGGTGGAGCGAGTGAACAACAGCAGGCCAGCGATCACCTGGCTCAGATCGTTTCATCTGATCCGATTTTGTTGCTGCGGATTGAGGCTACTCGTCTGCTGGGCGAATTGCCTACGGAAACGTCAGCGGAAGCACTAAAACTTGCAACAAGGGATCGAGAGGTCCAGGTTCGCTCGGCCGCCGTTCGCGCACTGGAAAAATTTGGTGGAGAGGATGCCGGCTATCTCTTGTCGAAAATGGCTCGCGAAGATGCTGATACCGATGTTCGGATCGCGGCTACGGCGGCCTTGGGCAATTTTAACGGCCCCAATGTTTCAGAAACTCTGTCGCAAATGATTCGCGACCCAAATCCGGCGATGCAATTGCGGGCTGCCGAATCGCTGGCCCGGGTAACAGGCCAGGATTTCGGTGCAGATATTCAAGCATGGCAGGCGTACATGGACCGGACGATTACGAGCGATCAGCCTGCGGAGCGCGTCGCCAGTGAAGGTAGCGATTCAAAAACGGACTTTCGGTAACTGGACGGTCGCCCGTTTGAATTCAATGCCGGCGTTCGAATAGCGGTAACGGTTGGCCATTTCGACTTGAGGTTTCCTCTGAATCGACTAAATTCACGGGTTCACTAGCCGTTCTTCTTCAGGACACAAGCCTGCCCGCCCGTGAGTGAAAAGAATTCTGACATGTTTGCGGCCTTCATCGGAGCCGCTCTTAGCCTGGTTGCCGCCGCCGACGCGGATGCGATGGTGCTGTTTTTGGAGCGTGAAACGGATTGGCAAGGACTCAAAAAGAAGTGTTCCAAGGTCAATACAGTCGTGGTCGGGAAATCGGCGGAGCTGCTTGAAGCCGCGACAGATCACGATTTGCAGACGGTGCTGGTCGATATGCCAGAGGCAACCGTGACGGAGATGCTGACTCAATCGTTGCTGGATGCCGTCGCTGGCGAACTGATCAAGCCGGGTGCGACGATCGTTTCGGCATATCGCGGATTCGACGAGGAACATCTGGATTCGATCAGTGTGTTGAAGCTGAGTGAACGTTTGGGACGTCTGACCGCCCGCGATTTGCGTCGTCTGGAAACCAAGGTTCCGCTGGATACTCTGAAAGTCGTCGTTGACCTGGCGGTCGAAATCGGCCGTGAAGGCCGTGAAGGCAAACCAGTTGGCACGATGTTTGTCGTCGGAGACCACCGCAAGGTGCTGGAACAGAGCCAACCAACCGGTTTCGATTCCGTCAAAGGCTACCACCGCAAAGAACGCAGTTTGTTCGACAAAAGCGTCCGTGAAAGCGTCAAGGAGATCGCTCAAATGGACGGTGCGTTTATCGTGTCGGCCGACGGGACAGTTGAATCCAGTTCGCGAATCATCGATACCAACCCGGTCGAATTGACAATGACAAGCGGCTTGGGCAGTCGACACTATACCGGCGCCGCAATCAGCAAAAACACCAAGGCGATCGCAATTGTCGTCAGCGAATCGAGCGGCACTGTGCGAATTTTTCAGAATGGTCAAATCGTATTGAGGATCGAGCCATTGCGTCGAGCGATGAAATGGAAAGATCCTCGCGGCAACGAACCGCCCACGCCCGGCGAAGGGAAAACCGCTCCCTAAATTCGCTGGACCGGTCGTACTTTCGTTGATTCAAAGCAAGTCAAAAATCTCGGGTGGCGCTCCGATGTCGACGATTTTTATTGTTCCGCAGTGGCGGATCCCGGCAGGTGTTTCCATCGCTGGTTTACTTGCCACGAAGCTGACCGTCAGCTCGGCTTTGAAAACCGGGTCGCCTTGCTGATCCCCGCCCTGCTCTTCCCATTGGTTGGTCGAATCGCAATCCAGCCCCGTCGGCACGTCGATCACCATCTTGCGTGCGGTCTGTTCGTTCGCGATTTGAATGAGTTGACCCAGTGGCGGGCGAAGCGGCAGTTTGGCGCCGGTCCCCAGGATGGCGTCAATCAGCCAAATGGAATCGGAGCATCCGTCTGATATCAGCGTCTGCAACAGGTTGCGAAACTGCGAGATGGCCAGGTTGGACTCCGCTTCCGCCAAATCCAGAATAGCAATCGGGACTTCTGTTTGCCTGAGGATTCGATAATTGGTGGTCGAATCCGGGGAAAGGCTCTCAGGATTGGCCAACAAAATCGTGTGGGTATTCCAGCCTCGCAGGTGAAGGTGGCGGGCCATGACCAAGCCATCTCCGCCATTATTGCCTCGGCCACAGATCAGAATTGCCGTGGGATTCGCAGCGTCGACTTCGTCCGGGGCAGTTTCTCGTTCGCTGCAACGGGCGAAACGGCACAAAGCGTCGGTGGCGCCGCGGGCGGCGTTTTCCATCAGCACAATCGAGGGAATCCCGAATTGTTCGATCGCGATTCGGTCGAATTTACGAACCTGTTCGGCGGTCAAAATGGCGGGGCGTCCGGTGGGCTTTTGGATATTCAAGACGTGGGCTTTTGGATATTCAAAACAATTTTGTTTTAGATGATCAGTTTTTGGGCATGCGAACGGTGTGACAAGTCGCCCTCTTTCAAGTGTCCAGCAGTTTTAGTTTAGCAATTCGGTCGGCACGTGGCGCGTTATACCGCGGGTTTAACCGCGAGTTTAAACGCGAAGCAAATTTTCTCGCACGATGTCGGTTCCCTTTAGGTCTTGGCTTCTCAAAGATAGGCCATATTGGAAATGGGACGTCGGCCAGGAAACCACCACAGTTCGGAAGAACTCAAGACGCCGGCTCAAGATTCCAACTCAAGACGCGC
>CAZPOL010000033.1:25597-46201 GCA_964588195.1 uncultured Pirellulaceae bacterium
CGCGCCAAAGACGCGACCAAGACGCCGGTTTAGATAACCGCGTACTTAAGAATCGATTGCGATTCAAGAATCAAACACCATGCTGCCCGTCTCGCTCCGCGAGCACTCAATGAAACGCAGCAGTGGACGTTGTTGTTACGTCCAATCTATGAGAAAGCCATCATGTTCGGTGGCAGGCAATTCAACGAAGGAGAATACGTATGTACGACAGATTTACCGAACGCGCCAAACGCGTGATGCAATTGGCCAATCAGGAAGCTCAGCGCTTTAACCACGAATACATCGGCACCGAGCACATCCTGCTGGGACTGATCAAGGAAGGCACAGGCGTGGCGTCTCAGGCCCTGAGAAACATGGATGTTGATCTGCGCAAGGCTCGGTTGAGTATCGAGGAGTTGGTTCAGTCGGGACCGGAAATGGTCACGATGGGAAGGCTGCCACAAACGCATGGAGCAAAAAAGGTGTTGGAGTACGCGGAAGAGGAACGTTGCAACCTGGACCACAATTTCCTGGGGACTGAGCACTTGATTCTTGGCTTGCTGAGAGAAAATGAAGGCACGGCAGCTCAGGTGTTGATGAATCACGGATTGAAATTGAACCTGGTGCGAGAAGAAGTCATGTCGCTTTTGGGCATGGGTGTATCGACGCCCGAGGAGGCTGCTGAGCCTACTGAGCCTGTGACGACGATGCAGGTGGCTCGAGATCTGGTGGACCAGCAACGACATTTTCCACGCCGGGTTCCACTGGATGCCAGGACGATTCGAAAAATCCTTGTCGCTTTGAATACCGCAGGTCGGAACAATGTTTTTCTGACTGGCGATCGTCACATGGTCGATGAATACGTCAGTCACATTGCGGGGCTGTTGGCAGAGTGCGAAGGGCCTGAATCGATGTCCACCAAGATGTTCTTCCAGCTGGAAGGACGCGGCATGGGGAAATTTGGTGACGTCTGCAGGGAAGCTGAGTTTTTCGGAAACATGATTCTGTACAAAGAGCTCTTCAGCAGCTCAGGAATGGGCGATGGCGGTCGTTCGCATGGAAAGTGGCGACGGCACCGAAGCCGCAGCAGCCGGTTTGTCAAAAGGGGCCGAGGCTGGCTGGATTCAGGCTCCATTCGATTTGTCTTTTCAGGCACCAAGAAACAGTGGTTTCGGTTCTGTAAGCACTCTCCGCGAATCGCTGATGGGTTTACGATGGTCGCTCTGCCGGAAGCTGATGCGGTGGCAACCAGCACGATTGTCCAGCTGGCCAGCGAAGAATTGGCATTCACTCATCTGGTGGAATTCCCGGAACCGGTAGTGGCCTTGGCGATTGAGTTAACGGAGTCAAGTTTCGGTGGCAGTTTTTCGAAGCCACACCGGGCGATTCGTGTGCTGGACTACGCGGCCGCCCACAAGCGGTTGTTCATGAAAAAGGAAGATTCTGCCGAGCAAGCGGAGCTGCGAGAAAAGGCGATGACCTTGGGTGGCCAGCTGAAATCAGCGTTGCAAAAGGGGCGATTCAGTCAGGCGGTGAAAACCCGGGCGGAGATTCAAAAAATCAAGGACTCGTTGCTCAAATCCGATCAGGCGTTGCCAAGCGTGACCGAAGAGGACATTCGACTGGCGATAGAAGATTTAACTCATTAGAATTCTGCGTATGCCTATCTACGAATACAAATGTGAAGACTGTAAATCCGATTTCGAGCTACTCGTGATGGGGAGCGAGAAACCGGAGTGCCCCGAATGCGAGAGCACTAAATTGGCTCGGCAATTGAGCGTGATTTCTTCGCCATCAACAGCCGGAGATTCGGCGGCGTCGCAACAGGTTTGCGACCCATTGCCGGGCGGCGGATGAGGCGTTTCTGGATGTGGCTCCGTCGGACGCCGCTAAAAAAATTACTGATGAGACTTTCGTCTGTGGATTCAGGCCAGTTCATCCGCACACATTGATATGCACTCTTGCTCAGCCGCTTCGCGTCTCCGCGAGCCACTTTTTTGTAAACACAGTCAAAAACCCGGCATGCCGGGGAGATTGCATGCCGGGTAATGAAACAACAGCGGGGACTGTTGCTTTTGTCGTGGAATCAACACTTGGTCACTTCAGGCGATATAGTTTGCCTTGCAGACGAACGATCATTTCCTCGTCCGCTTCTTGAAGTGCCAACAGTTGGTTTTCATCCGTAGACGTCGATTTGACTAGCTCGAAATATTCGACGGAGTACCGTGCGATTTCCGTGATCTTGTCCTTGTCCTTTTCAGGGTCGACGTCAGTGGCGTTGGAGGCGATCAGGACATTACCCTCACGCAGGTAGGCCGTGTATTTTCCAGCTCCACGGACTGCCTGTTTCCCCGTTGAGCTGTCTTGTTTATCCGACGAGCCACCGCCTCCACCACCAAGGCCAGGTCCACCTCCCCTGCCGGTAAAACGTCTTCTTTGCGCCGGGGCTAGGCCGCCGCTGGCGCCCTGTCCTAAACCAACCCCGCCGCCACTACCTGAGCTAGCCGAGCTATTGCCACCGAGTCCGCCACCGAGTCCGATACCGCCTCCTCGATCGTTCTGGGCCAGTCGCGTTTCGCTACTGGAATTTGCAGATTTCAACATTTCTTTGAAACCGCGTTGCGCAAAACCGCTTTGGCCAGATTGGTCCTTCAGGAATTCAAGGCCTCTACGTGTCCGTTCCAAATTGCTTCTGCTATCGGCAAGATCGCCGGGGCGAGCCAGGTCGTCGGCGAGATACGAGGTGTACGGTGTCACAATGCCGTGTTGCGTCGAAAGATCAATCAGTTCCTTAACTAACTCCTCATTCTGTCCTTCCAGGTCGATCAAGTCGATGATTTCGCCGATACGCCGGACGGCCCAAAGCCTGGCACAGAATCCAAACCGTGAGTGCTTCTTCTGTTCGGCGAATTTGACGTCATATTCGAACGATTGGGTTTCTTTGCCAACCTTGCCTTTGATTTTCAGTTTACCGTCGCCGCTTTCTCGATAGCGGCCGACCAGGACCAGTTGCTGGCCCGCGAACAAGTCGAAATCGTTGGACGGGTAGATGCGATTAACCGCCTCACGATTCTCTTTACCATTGATCACATACTCGATTTCGACGTCAGTCAAAACTGGTGCAGAGATCTTCGAGTAGAGATTACTAACGTGTTCTTCCAGATCCTCATCCGGTCGAACGTATTGACTTTGCCCGTTGTTTTCGCGAGTCATGCGATCCAGCAAGCGGCTGTTGACGTCAAAACCGACGCCGAAGCTAATGACACGGGCGTTTTCCTTGTTTTGTTGACGGACGTTGGCGGCGATTTTCAGTTCATTGGTCTCTCCGGCGGTGGGCAGCCCGTCGGTCAGGAACAGAACGTATGTTGGGCCGGCGTCTTCACCGATCATATCGAATGTTCGCGAAAGGGCACCGTCGATGTTCGTGCTGCCTCCGGCGTAAATGCCTTCGATATATCCCAATGCAGCGGCGCGAGTCTGGCTGTCGTAGGATTGCAATTCGGGCTCGAATGCCTGGACATCGGATGAGTAAGTGATGATGTTGAACAGGTCGCCATCCTGCAGATTGTTCAAAACGAATTTGGCGGCTTCACGAGCCTGGGCGATCTTCTTGCCGTTCATGCTGCCACTGCGATCAATCACAAACAGGACCGACTTCTTCGTGGGTGCTTCCGTCGAGGCCTTGATGTCGGGCCTGACCAAAAGTGTGAAGTAGCCATTTTCGTTCGGGTCATCCCAATGGCTCATCAGGTTAGCGCCCAACGATCCATTATCTTCGCTGTACATGATCCGGACATCGTTGCTCGGAATGTAGTTTTCGCGAGTCAACTTGACGACCGCCCGGTTGTCGCCTGAGCGATCGACTTGAATGTCGTCGTGAGTCGGGCTGTAAACTGTTTTAAGTTTTTCAGTCGTGTTGATCGTGCTGCGAATCGAGAACTTTTCGATCGGCTGGCTGGTGTACTTGGCAGTGGACATCGGGATCAAATAATCGTTGACGCCACCGTCTTGACGTAACAATTGGGTATAGCGAATTTCAACGGTTCGTTCCGCGCCAGCCGGGATTGGGAAGACGCTGGTTTTGAACATGCCTTGCCCCATCCATTCCAGCAATGCCGGGTCCTGGTTGCGACGCATGTAGCCTTCGTAAATGTCGCGGGCTTTCTTGGCGTTCAACAGCTTGGCTTCGTACTCTTTGCCTTCCACCATGAATGTCATGCGATCGACGGCGCCGTCATAGGGTAACGGGAAAACAAATGATGCCTCTATCTGTCTCCGGCCCGTGTTGACGAAGGTTTGCGATACCTGAGTGACGGCGACTTGCCCGTCGATCGTTGAATTGATTTCGATACTTTTGATGCGATAGGACGATTCCGGTTGAACTCTGCGAATCCGATGCCTGGGCAGACGGTTCATTCCGTCGTCGCCATCTGTCAGCAACACGCCCTGCGCGGCGGCCGTGGATGGTAGCAACATGAATGTCAGAGTCAGTGCGACGCCGATTGACGCCAGGCCCGAAAGGGCTGTGGTGAGTGATGTCAAAACGAAACGACTACCGAAAATCCGTGACATTTATTCGCTCCTGGAATGGGTCAGTTACGTGCGCCCGCAATGTGAAAGCAGATTCGCGATGTACAAATACACTTTGACAAATTCGCGTCGCACACCGTTTGACGTACCGAAGTACCGAATTGTTCCAACAACTTGAGTTATTTCCAGCCGAATTTACAGCCACGTTACAATCGGCGACGAAATGGGGGATTTACCAAAGCGTGCAGGCACGCCCCAGGTTACCAAAGCGGTTTAGGCGAGCCACATATCAGATTTGCTAACTCTAATTGCTGCAGGGAATTCAGACGATTTCAGTCGGCATGGACTTCCGTCGGCAATAGCTAAAGGAACTGAATCTCTTCAGGACTCAATGGCTCGATCACTTCAGGCAGCGGGTCGTTTGGGTTTGGCCATTGCTCAACAAATTTCGTCGTGAACAATACATACCAGGGGATGGGGATCAACAACTGGGCCACCACGATTCCCACAATCAGGAATTCGCCGACCCCGTTTCCTTGTGGTTTGAAAATCAGGGTGACCAACAGAACGACCAGTGTGACCGAAAAGATTGCGATTGAAATGGAGGACCCAATTGCCAGAATCTTCAGACTATTCGCTGGATTCAACGCTTCGATATCGAAATCAGCGTATTCTTCACGGTGTTCAAGCCGACGAATCGTGGTCAGTTCGCGACAGAAGAAGACTCCGCCTGGCAGCGACCAACCGTGCAGGACCCCCAGTAACGTTATTGGAAAAATGATCACGGACACAATCATTGTTACGATGAAGCCGGTTATCGCACCGACATCAGCAAGACCGCCCAATTGAGGAAAGAAGATCAGCATCAGCATTGCCCCAAAGAAGATGCTGATGCCCCATGCCGCCGTTCGAAGCAAGCCCATCGCGATGAAGAAGTACATCATTGCCTTGCCGTGCTTACGAACTGGATCGTTTTTTCGGACAAGCCCGGCGGTCAATATGTCCGGGACGGCAGCAGCACAACAAATTAGCGAAACGGTTAGCATCATCTTCAACTGAAACGCTACGCCCAGAATTGCGCAGATCACGACCAGCAGGATTTCGATGATGATTTCGGCGCGGTAGCTGCCTAGCTGTTTAAAGACCGATTTGCGTTTAGCGTGATTGGCAGTCTGTTCGTGTTCTGCCTGTTCCGGCGGAATGTCATCCCGTTCGCGAATGATTAGACGGTCATCATGTTTTGGATTGGCTGACATACAGATATTATTGAGCGAATCCGCAGAAAAGACCAGCGCGAAGGTAGGGATGCGGGGAAGAAAGAAATGGCTCGCCGGAGTAATATGTCTGGCAAAATAAAACGGCCGACGGCAAATGAATGCCGGCGGCCGTTTCGAGCCAATCGCCCTCAAGACAATTTCCGCTTAAAGTTGATGGAACGAACTTTGTCAGTCGATGCTGAATCGATTCGAATCCACGGCGCTAAGATTGAGCTAGTTACTTGAGGCCCAAATCAATCTTGTTTCTTTTTCTCGTTTCAGTTCCTGGTTAGTTAGTGAGCGTTATGTTTCGGCAGCGTTGGTTACGGCAGGACCGGAATCAAGATGCCGAGTAGCCTTCCCTGGTTACGAGCACCTTGCATGCTGATTGGGAATGGATCCTTCAACCATGGTGCACAATCGCCTGGTCGGTAGAAACCAAGTGCGTACAGGCATTCGTTAGGTGGATTGATTCCCGCGTTGTAAGGGACGAGCAACAAGCTGGTGAAAAAGTGAGCGGTGGAATGTAGCGGCTGCATGATTGGTCCATGCGTATGGCCGTAGCGTTCCAATTGCTGGTTTTCAAAGAACAGCGGCTTGTGGCAAAGCGACGTGGCTTTCCAGAAGAAGGTGTTGCTGCTCCAGTGACGGCCTTCGAATGGGTAGCAACCCAGGCTGCACTCATTGGGCAGTGCCCAAAACTCGGAGACCACTTCCAGATCACTATCGCTTAATCGTGTTGTGGAAATTCGTTGTGAATTACCAAGTTCGTTACTGATGACGATGTAACTGCGTTCCATGCCGGTTAAGGTGCCCGTACCCAATGTGTTTCCGTTGCAATCGGTCCACGTGCGAGTCAACCCTGCCGGGTTTCCTTGAGCGGCCGATTTCGGACGTTCTGGAGAGATGTCCACCACGATGTTGGTGATCGGGTCGTTCAGTAGTTCTGCGCGGAATTCCTCGCATGACTTCAGGCCCTTGCCCTGGTCTGATTCGTCGTCTTCGAAGTCATCCTCGAAGTCGTCGTCAAACTCATCATCCTCTAACGAGTACTCGTCCTCTTCCTGGAGGGTACGGCTGCCGGATCCTTCTTCCTGGAGGTTGCGGCTGCCCGATCCTTCCTCCTGGCGATAACGAGACTGGTATGTGTTGCGTCGTCCGCGTCGGTTTGGTTGCGTGCGGCGAGTGTCGCGTAGCCGTCGAGGTTCAACTCGCAGGTCTCGCAAGCTGTTTGTGTTTTGGTCGGTTGCCTGGTTTGCGTTGTCACGCAGCGGTTGATTCTCGACCAGGACGCTTTGTGCACGATCCTGAAATTGTGGTTCAACATCCGCGGTGTTGTTGTTGGTTGCCGGGCTGCGATCGAATACAGGAGCCGAATTCGCACGATCATTTGCAAAGGGATTATTGTCGTAGTCATTCAGGCGAGGTGGCTCGTCACCGAACTGATCCTGGTCGATCAAGTCACCTGGTTCCTGTCTTGCTGGCGGAGTATTGTTGCTCTGTTGGAAACCGGGATCGGGAGCACGGTAGGCAGGTGGTTGAGGAGCTGGTCGTGCGAATGGAGAATTCGCCGGCGGATTGTTTGGCTGAATGTTTGATTGGCTGTTCGGTTCGTAAGCCGGTGCTTTGTCATCGAACGAGATTTCAGGAATCTCGGTGTCCGGCATCGACACATCCGAAAACCCTGGCGTGTTCCAGTTTCTTGTACCTTCACTGGATACCGACGATTGGCTTGATGTCCGAGGAGCTGGAACCGTCTGTTGCGGAGACGGGTGGTGTAGCTGAGGATTGACCGTCTGCGGTCGAGGTAGTTGGGCGTTCTGTTTTTCGACGGCCGAGCGAAGGAATTCCTCAGCACCTTGTACCGCTTCTTGTGAACGAGTACGCCATTGGTCGGCAGTTTCCTGAGTTACCTGATTGGCGTTGTTCAGGAATTGCTGGCTCGATTCGCTAAACGGATTGGCTTGCTGGCCAGTGACTGGGGCAGCCGGAGGGATAATTTGTTGTCGACTTCCTGAGCCCGGGTCGAAGTCTTGCACTGCGCCGGTTTGCCGGACCGGGTAGGTTGGTTGTTGCAGTTGTTGTTGGCGCGGGTGTTGAACCTGTTGAGGTGGAGCGACGCGTTGCTGTGGTTGCTGGTAACGTTGCGACGGAAAGATCTGTCGTTGCGAGGGTTGGGCATGAACAGGAGGAGCGAATCGCTTGGGCCGATAGAATTTTTGCGGCTGCGATTGCTGGGCGGCTGCGACGCTGACGAAAACGGACGTCAGAGTGGTGATTGCCGCGATTGTTCCAACGAACAACAGGCTGCGAACGCCGGCGGCCATCACACCGGCGCGAACGCGGAGCTCAGGACTTGTTGTTCTGCGACGGAGTACCGACGCTGTAATTTGGTGCTTCCTGCGTGATGGCGATGTCATGGGGGTGGCTTTCTCTTACGCTCGCCGCTGATACCTGTATGAACTGCGCTTCCGTACGTAGCTCATCAATCGTTCGCGTTCCGCAATATCCCATGCCGGCTTTCAATCCACCGACAAGTTGATAAACGAATTCGCTAAGTGGCCCTTTGAACGGGACTCGACCTTCGACACCCTCAGGGACAAGTTTGTCGGACTGAGTGTTTTTGTCTTGTCGATATCGTTCGCTGGAACCTTTGACCATGGCACCTAAAGATCCCATGCCTCGGTAAACCTTGAAGGTTCGACCCTGGTACAAAATCTTTCGCCCTGGACTTTCGGCAAGTCCCGCCAGCAAACCACCAATCATCACACAGTCGGCACCGGCCACAATGGCTTTGGTGATGTCGCCCGAAAAGCGAATACCACCGTCGGCGATAACTGGAATGTTGTGTTTTGCAGCGACCATCGCCGCGTTGTGGATCGCCGTGATTTGCGGCACGCCAATTCCACTGACCACTCGCGTCGTACAAATCGAACCAGGACCAATTCCGACCTTTACGGCGTCAGCTCCTGCATCAATCAAGGCCTGACAACCTTCGCTGGTCGCCACATTGCCGGCGATGACATCAATGTCAGCACTGGCTTTGATCGCCTTGATCGCTTCGATCACATTCTTCGAATGACCGTGGGCACTATCAACGATTAAGATGTCGACGTCGTTTTCAATCAGAGCCGCGACTCGTTCGGCATCGTTGACGCCAACCGCTGCTCCGACTCGAAGTCTTCCCTGCTCGTCTTTGCAAGCATTTGGGAAACGCTTCATCATGTCGATGTCTTTAATCGTAATAAGACCCTTCAGTTTTCTTTCTTCGTCAACCAGTAAAAGTTTCTCCACCTTTTTAGCCGTTAAAATCTTCTCAGCTTCCGCAAGCGTTACTCTCCCCGTCGCCGTTATCAATGGCTCAGCCGTCATAACTTCTGATATGGCAACGTCTCCGGACTCAAGGAAACGTAAATCTCGTCGCGTCAGAATTCCAACCAGCTTGCCATCAGCTAGCACAATCGGGACGCCCGAGACGTTGTGCTGGTCCATCAGGTCCTTGGCTCGGATGACCGGCACTTCGGGTGGCAAGGTGACAGGGTCGTCGATGATTCCGTTGGCTGAACGTTTTACTTTACGGACCTCTTCACACTGGGCTTCGATCGACATGTTTTTGTGGATCACGCCGAGACCGCCGACTTTGGCCAGAGCGATAGCCAGTTCGCTTTCGGTTACCGTGTCCATCGGGGCGCTCAGCAGCGGGATCGTCAAAGAGATCCGCTTGGTCAAACGAGTCGTGGTTTCGACTTCGCTGGGGACAATTTCGCTGTAGCGTGGTTGCACCAGAACGTCGTCAAAGGTGATACCCGTTTGCTGGATCTTATGGTTGTTGTGAGACATGTTCGATATTTCAGGAGCCGGTGCATTCGCGTCGGACTTGTTCAGTGTTGCGTTGGACATTCGAATCCTCGGCCAAAGAGTTAAAATTAATCCCGCATTATGCAACTACAGGCCGAGTTCGGCAACTGACTGTTTCGTCGGTTAAGCAATAAATGATCGACCGACGGACGATCTACATCGGCCACGTGCGTGTGGGTGTTGGGTAAGCGTTGGGTAAGCGTTGGCCGGGCCGGGGCATGCAGAAACCTGGCGACACCAAAGTGAAGCCACCGCTTGGGGGCAGTCCGTGCGACCACTCGGCGACGGAAAGGTTTATCTATTCGGTAGCCTCTCGTGACTTCAACGTCTGGGGCACACTTAGGTCAGGTTGTTTGGCAACACGTACGGATGACCCGCTCTCTGCACTCGCCACGGGTGTATCAACCAGCGAACTCGCGAAACATTGAGCTGTGGGGCGAGAGATCGGCCCCGGAATTTGTGTGCTTGAGTACGTTGTGCAGGCTGGATTTGGAGGAGGGGGAACGTATGGCAGCGAGTCTGGTGAGTTCCGCTAACGACGCAGATCATTTTCAGGTAGAATAAATATTCGCGAAACGGGCCCGCGTCTGTTCACGCCTTTTTCCCAACCGGGCAGCAATGCCAAAGTTCAGAGTCCTGGTCATAGCCCAGGTCTTAGCTCACATCCAACCAAAAGCTGGAAACATGAATCGAAATCTCAAACGAACCGAAGTGATAAACCGAATCCTGTGGCTGGTCCCGATGGTCGCTGTTTGTGCGATGTTGGGTTGCAACGGAAAGCAGGTTGCCGATTCCAGTCAAGAAGAGACAAAGGTTGTCGACCAGTCGAGTGGTGCCAACGATTCGGCAAACAATTCGACAACAGCGTCGGCGATCGATGAGCGGTTTGCTGTGGCGACGACTCAGGAAGAAAACGACCAGCGGGCTGCAAAAATTGCCGCCGAGATCACAGCGACTCTGGAAAGCAGTTTGGCCGAGTTGAAACGAAAGGTGGAAGCGGGCGAAGGACAGCAGCTTGCCAACCCGGTTCACGTCTTCATTGGCGATGCCTTAAAGACAATCGAAGCCTATCCAAAATCGCCAGCGGCTTTCGACGTCGCTTTGTCGGGGCTGGCATATGCAAAGGGCCCTAGCCGCAATCAATTCATGGATTATCTGTTGACCGAATGGCCGCAGAAGCTTGACCACCAAAAGATTGCTTCTTATTTGTTGAAGCAGGTACCTGATCAATCGATCGAGAATTTTCTGCGCAAGTCGATTGCCAACGCTCCGCAAGGTGCCGGCCAGGCTCGTTCGATGTTGGCTTTCAAAGAGTACTTTGATCAGATGCCGTTTTTCAGCGATACGGTGCGGAAGAGTGAAGGGCTGGTTGAGAAGTTGCCCGCCTCGCAAATCGAGTACATTCATACGCCACGGTCGCCGGAGCAAACCCGCGAGATCGAGGGTTACCTGCAGCAAGTCATCGACAATTACGCTGACTTGAAATACCAGGGCGGCGGAATGACGGACTACAAAACATATGGCGAAGTTGCGACGCATGGATTGTACGAGTTGAAAAATCTGAATGTCGGCGATGTCGCTCCGGAAATCTCCGGCGAAGATCTGGACGGTGTCGCTTTCAATTTGAGCGACTATCGTGGCAAGGTCGTGTTGCTGGACTTTTGGGGGCATTGGTGCCCACCTTGTCGTCGGATGTACCCGCACGAACGAAAGTTTGTGCAAGAGCTAAGTGGATTGCCATTCGCATTGATCGGTGTCAATTCGGATCGCGATATCGAAACCGCACGCGAGGCGGTGCTGGACGATCCACTGCCATGGCGTAATTTTTGGAATGGACCTTTGGGAAGGTCAGGACCGATTTCCAAGCAGTGGAATATTTCCGCGTGGCCAACTTTCTACCTGATCGACGGCAAAGGCGTGATCCGCTACAAGGGCGTGCTGGGCGATGATATTCGTGTGGCGATTGAAACGTTAATGGAAGAGACCGGCCATGTGGTCGAGCTGACGCCCGTTAACATGGCCAGTCGGTAACGTCCTGCCAATACAAGCACGACGCTCGAATACATACAAGCCGACGCACGAATACAAGCACGACGCGCAAGCGAGTGGTTCCAAACCGCAAAACCATTCGCTTGAGCTCTTGCGCTTCGTGCCGGTATTACTCCAAACTCTGTAAATGCGATTCCAGCCGCGCCAAGGCCAACCGCGCTTGCACTACTCCATCGATCGCTCAGAATGGACAGACCTGAATTCCGTTCCGTAACCTGTCCCGTGTTGTACCCGTGTCCGAATCGTCCTCAAAACCATCCCGGCCCAAGGTGCTGACGGTCAGTCGCCTCACCCAGATGTTGCAGTGGACGCTGCGTGAAAAATTTCTCGACATCTGGGTTTGCGGCGAAATCTCGAATCTGACGCAACCGGCCAGTGGCCACGTCTATCTGACGCTCGGTGATGACAAGGCTCAGATGAAAGCTGTGATCTGGCGGTCTGACGCCGAACGGATCAATTTCGATTTGAAAAACGGAATGCAAGTTATTTGCCGAGGCGAAATCGACATCTATCCGCCACGTGGTGTTTACCAGTTGATGGTTCGCGAGATCGAACCCAAGGGAATCGGTGCTCAACAACTGGCGTTAAAGAAATTGCATGCCCGGTTGGCCGCCGAGGGACTGTTTGACGCTGATCGAAAACGTGCTCTGCCGACCTTCCCTAAAAAGATCGCTGTCGTGACCAGTCCGACGGGAGCGGCGATTCAGGATTTCCTGCAAGTTGTTTCCCGGCGATGGTACGACATGCAGGTGTTGATCATTCCGGCTCGCGTGCAAGGCGAAGGAGCGGCGTTGGAAATCGCTCAAGGGATCGTCGTTGCTGGTTTGCTGGCGGAAGCTCCGGATGTGATCGTTGTTACTCGTGGAGGTGGCAGTGCGGAAGACTTGTACAGCTTCAACGACGAGCGAGTTGTCCGAGCGATTGCCGATTGTCAGATTCCGGTCATCAGCGGCGTGGGGCACGAGATCGACGTGACTTTGTCTGATCTGGTCGCCGACGTTCGCGCGTTGACGCCTAGCGAGGCGGGTGAACTGGTCGTGCCGGTACAGCGTCAATGGAAGGCCGCGGTAGACGACATGCAAGTTCGTATGCAGCGTGGTCTGATGAAGTCCTTGGCCACCGCGCGACAAAAACTGGTGAACCTGGAATCACGCCGGGCACTTGCTGATCCTCAGCACTTGTTGCATGTGGCCAGTCGCCGCGTCGACGAAATGGAACACCGGTTAAACGAGTCCGGGAAACGACATGTCGAGAAAGGCCAGAACGCAATCGCTTTGCTGGCCAGCCGTCTTCAAGCGATCAGTCCTTTGAATGTTCTGGCCCGCGGATACAGTGTTACAGAACAGGTTGAAGGGTCCGTGATCAAGGATGCGTCACAGGTTCAGGAAGGTGATCGAATCGTGACGCGATTGGCAAGTGGCAAGATTGAAAGTCTGGTGCAGGCGGTGAATGATGAATAAGAAACCAATAGGAACCGACTTCAAGGCAATTTTTCTGGCGTGGGAAAAATTGCGGATGCTGTATGTCGCATTGGTTGGTATTGCGGTACTGGTTTTGACTTTTCTGGTCGAACCGGATTTATTCAAAGACTACAAATTTTGGATCGGGGTGGCCGAAGGTGCGGTGATCGCAAACATCGCTTTCTTCGCAGGTCCGATCGTCGAGTCCTATTTGACCTGGTTGGGAAATTGTCCCAGGTGGTATCGGAAGGCGGCCATGATTGGTGGAATTGTTTTTACGATCCTGCTGGCGATGCTGGTGATCGGCGCTTTCGGATTCAGTGCCGCTTTGAATCCGAGTTAAGTGGTTGTTGCTTCTCGCAGGATAGATGGTTTCGTCGCGTTACAGACGCCACTGGAATGTTCGTTCGTGGAAACGCTATACTGCCTGCTCGTCGTTTACGCCCCGCAATTGCCAACTCCCAAGTCGAATTCCTGTTACTGCTAAATGGCCAAAAAAAAATCGGTAAAGAAAAAAGCTGCCGCAAAGAAGGACGAACCTTCGTTCGAGGAGGCACTGGCTGAGCTGGAAGGGATCGTCGGCGAATTGGAATCTGGCGACTTGCCTTTATCGGACTCGATTCAGAAGTATGAGTTGGGCGTAAAGTTGTTGAAGCAGTGCCACGTTTCGCTGGATCAGGTCCAGCGCAGGATCGAACTGCTAAAACAGGTCGATAAGGAAGGCCAGGCGGCCACGGTTCCTTTTGATGGCGATGGGACTCCTGCTGATGGTCCCGCTCGTGGAAAAGCAGAAACGGCTGACAATCAAGCAGAGGACGTGGACGACTCGGGGCGATTGTTTTAGGATATATTGGACGTTTTTGGTTAATCGAAGACCGGTTTCCCGGTCTTTTTTTGTAGACCGAGTCAGCAGTTGGACCATCGCACGCAAACTAAATCCGCGTCCCAGTTCACGAATCAATGGCCGAACCAGCAGCAAAACCCACCCAGCCGATGGACGACACTCCACAAACTTTCGATTTGGATGCGGCGCGAGCGAAAATCGACAAGGAACTAAATCGGTTCACTGAATTCGATAGCGATTGCCCTGAGCAATTGCGCGAGGCGATTCGATACAGTCTTTTGAGTCCGGGCAAACGGTTACGACCCCTGTTGGTGTTGATGGCCTGTCAGGCATGTGGAGAACCCGCCGACACGGCATTGGCGGCCGCCTGTGCCGTCGAGATGATTCATACCTATTCGTTGATCCACGACGATCTGCCCTCGATGGATGACGATCAATTGCGTCGTGGCCAGCCGACTTGCCATATCAAATTTGATGAGTCAACGGCGATCCTTGCCGGTGACGCTTTGATCCCTTTGGCCTTCCAGGTCGTTTGTGGCGAATACCCGCCTTCGTTGGCGACGCCATGCAGTCTGGAATTGGCCAAGGCCTGCGGAGCGACTCGTTTGGTAGGTGGCCAGGTCGATGACCTTTCGCAAGAAAATGGTGAAAGAGGCGACCTGCAAAAACTGGAAAATATTCACCGCCGCAAGACGGGGGCTTTGCTTACCGTATCGCTTCGTTTGGGCGCTATCGTTGCCGGTGCGGCCGAATCGCAGCTGCAAGCCCTTGGGGTTTTCGGAAAAAATCTTGGTTTAGCGTTCCAAATCGTGGATGACTTGTTGGACTGTCGCGGCGATTGGACCAAAATGGGGAAAATGACCAACAAGGATGACGGTCGTGGAAAGTTGACGTATCCAAATCTTATTGGTGTTGAAGAAAGCGAGACTCGCGCAACGGAACTGGTTGACCAGGCCATCGACGCTTTGCAAGCGTTTGGACCGAGTGCCGATCCGCTTCGCGAACTGGCAAAATATGTATTGGAAAGGACTCGATAAACGATGTCTAAAATTCTGTCACAACTGAAGTCGCCAAAAGAGCTGCACGGAATGAGTGTTGCTCAACTCGAACAAATCGCTGATGAGATTCGCGATACGCTCTGTGGTTTGCTTTCGCAACGCAGTGCCCACTTTGCATCCAATCTTGGCGTTGTCGAACTCTGCCTGGCACTGCACTCGACCTACGACTTTGCCTACGATCGATTGATCTGGGATACCGGCCACCAAATCTATCCTCAAAAACTGATCACCGGTCGCTACGACGAGTTCCCTTCGATTCGAACTCGGGGCGGATTGATGGGTTACCCCAATCCCAACGAAAGCGAATACGATTTGTTCATGACCGGACACGCCGGTTGCAGTGTTTCGACGATGGTCGGCATTCGCAGTGGCGATGATCTGATGGGCGATCCCGATCGCAAGGCAGTTGCCGTAATCGGCGACGGTGCCCTGCCCTCGGGAATCGTTTTTGAAGCCTTCAACAATGTCTCGAATTCCAAAAGCAACATGTTGGTGGTGTTGAACGACAACGAGATGTCGATCTGCCCACGTGTCGGTGGTTTGGCTCGCTACCTGGATCGCTTGCGATCAAACAAGGCCTACAGCGGATTCAAATCGGAAGTAACCAGTATTCTGAACAAGGTGCCATTGTTCGGTGATCCGGCCGAGCGGTTACTGGCGCAGATCAAAGAAGGTGTCAAAGCCGGTCTGCACGGGGGCATGATGTTCGAGGAATTCGGATTCCGATATTTTGGGCCGATTGACGGGCACAACATTTCGATCGTCAAGAAGTATCTGAAGATGGTCAAGGAGATCGATGGCCCGGTTCTGTTGCACGTGATTACTCGCAAGGGCAACGGGTTCAAGCCGGCTGCAGAAGATCCGGTTTACTTCCACACTCCGCCCGCCTTCGAACGCCAGGATGACAAGGCCGTTCCCAAGCCAAAAGCGTCCAGCAAGACGTACACGAATTACGCTCGTGACGCCATTGCCGATCAGATGCGAGCCAACGACAAAGTCACCGTGATCTCGGCGGCGATGTGCCAGGGTAATAAACTGGAACCTGTGCGTGAAGAGTTCCCGGATCGTCTGTTCGACGTAGGAATTTGCGAATCTCATGCGGTCGCTTTTGCCGCCGGACAAGCCAAGACCGGCATCCGCCCGATCGTCGATATTTACAGTACGTTTTTGCAACGTAGCTTTGACCAGATCTTCCAGGAGGTCTGCCTGCAAAACCTGCCCGTCGTCTTCACGATGGACCGCGCTGGTTTGACCGGACCGGATGGGCCGACGCACCACGGAACGTTTGATATCCCGTACATGCGAATTTTCCCGAACATGGTCGTGATGACTCCGGGCGATGCTCTGGACATTGGCGCGATGGTCGAATTCGCGGTGAATCACGATACGCCGACTTCGATTCGTTATCCGAAGGATAGCGCGATCGAAGTGCCACGAACCAGTACTCAACCGGTGGAGCTCGGCAAAGCAGAAATATTTGCCTGGGGCAAAGACGGCATGATCATTTGTGCTGGAACGCCGTTGGCAAATTGCTTGAAGGCCGCCGAATCGCTCCGCAGCGAAGGATTGGATGTTGGCGTCATCAGTGCTCGATTTGTCAAACCGCTTGATACGGAGACGATCTCCAAGGCTCTTCGCGAGATGCCGTTTGTGGTGACCGTCGAGGAAGGCATGCTGATGGGCGGATTCGGAAGCGCCGTTCTGGAACACGGTGCCAACAGCGGCATCGATTGTTCGCACGTGCGTCGTATCGGGATCCCCGATCGCTTTGTCGAACATGGTGATCGAGCGCTGTTGTTCGCCGAACTGAATCTGGATGCCGACGGAATCGCACGCGTTTGTCGCGAGTTGTCCGGAAATGCCCCAGTCGCACAGCAACACGCCGAGTCCGACCAGCTTGCCAAATAGTACGGCGGCGATGCCGATGTTGGTGGGCCAGGCAAATAGTCTGCCGTTTTCAGGCCCCCATCCTGTCATGGTGAAAAATGATCAAGATCGAATTTACCAAGCCGGAGCAACGGTTCCTTTCGTTCGTGTTCATGGAAGTGTTTGGCGGTGGCTCCACAAGGGCCATTCAGTCGATACTCGGCGAGCCACACGTAGCCGCCGCAAAAATACTTGGCGAGAACGTTGACCAGCAGGCAAAATCGGAAGCGTATTACATCGAATTGTCCGAGCCCCAATGGCGGGTGATGTATGAATCATTGAACGCCGTCATCTACGGACTGGGACCTTGCGAATTGCAAACCTGCACCGGCCAATATCTTCACGACGCATGTAACCTGAACATGCGAATCTGCGCGCATGTCTGGGGAGCTTTTGAGGGCAAATATCAATGGGCCGAGTCGATTTCCCAGCGTCGTGATTCCAGCCGCAATCCCGATCGGGATCAGAATTGATTACGCCGCGATTATTTTTTGTGCAATTCAATGAACTCGTTTTGCACGTCTTGCCATTTGGATTTCAGTTCGGCGATTGGGCCGGGGTGAGACTCAACCAGGTTTTCAGTTTCGCAGCGATCGTTGGATAAATCGTAGAGTTCCCATGCGCCTTTCGAAGTCTTAACGGCCTTCCAGTTTCCAACTTGAATCGCGTTGTTGTTTTCGTGCGACCACCAAATATAATCCCGGCTTTTTACTGGCGATCCATCCAGCAGCGGTGCCAGACTGACGCCGGCAAATCTGGTTTCCGTTGTGGCTTCGGCCAAATCCAAAACGGTAGGAACGATATCGACCACATGTGCAGGAGTCTCAACCAACGTTCCGGCCGCAGTGGTCGGGATCCCTTTGGGCCAGTGAGCGATCAGCGGTGTGGCGACGCCTCCTTCGTGTACCCACGATTTGTGCTTGCGGAACGGAGTGTTGCAGACGGTCGACCAGCCCGGGCCGAGGCAGAGATGAGTATCAGCCGAGCCCGGTGTGGCGTTTGGGTCATGACCGTCGTCACGGATCATCAGTTCGCTGCTGCAGCCGTTGTCCGAGAAAAACAGGATCAGCGTATTGTCGAATTGGTCTGTATCTCGCAAGTGCTGGAAGACGCGGCCCAATTCCTGATCGATTCGATCGACCATCGCAGCATGGATCGCCATTTTCGTTGCCTGGAAATCTTTTTGCTCATCCGTTAGCTCGTTCCACGGTGCTGGAAAGCGAGTTCGCCAGGTCCGTAGGCCTCGATGTCCTTAGGCCGAGGATTCGGTGCGCCGGTCTCCTTTTCGACCTCGGACATCTTCCCGTTGACGATGCCGAGTTCCTTGATTCGGTTCCACCTGGATTGGCGAGCCACATCCCAGCCGTCGTTGTATCGCGCTCGATACTTTTCGATGTCTTGAGGCAGCGCGTGCAGTGGAAAGTGTGGCGCGGTCAGCGCGACGTATTGAAAGAACGGTGTTCCCTGATGATCCGTCGTGTGTTGTTGCAGAGATTCGATCATGCGATCCGCCAGGTCCGTTGTGGCGTAGTAGTCAGTGCCTCGCGGGATCTCGGGAAGGGCTTTGTCATTCAGGAAGCGTCGTTTTGGGCTAAAAAACCTGGCTTGATCTCCCAGGAAATAGGAATGATCGAACCCGGATTTGATCGGCATGCTGTCGATGTGCCACTTGCCGATGTGGTAACTGCGGTAACCGGCTTCTTTCAAGTAGACAGGTACCAGCGGCGCCCATTCGGGGCGAGTGCCGCGAATTCCAGTTGGCTCGATGCCAGGCAATTTGTCTCGCATAACTTGTTGAGCATAAAAACCGGTTAGCAAACTGGCACGCGTCGGCCAGCAACGACCTGTGTTGTAAAACCGCGTGAACCGCAATCCGTCCGATGCCAATTGGTCCAGGTTCGGCGTTTCGATCTCGCCGCCGTAGCAACCCAGATCCGAATAACCCAGGTCATCCGCCATGATCAACAAGATGTTGGGGCGTTGGGCCGTGGCATCACCAGGAAGAAGCAGCGAGGATAAGGCGACGATCAGAATGGAAAGCAGACGATTCGGCATGGTAGATACGGCAAGTTAGGGACTGTTCAAGTGAATGCACTCTCGTGCAAGCGTTAAAAAATGGCTGATGGACTCAAGTCACGCGGGGGTCGCGGTCGATGTCGTCAAAGACCCCCAAGCTACTTGATCGAAAAACTTTAACATGCTCTCCGCACATCAGTCAGCCAGTGCACATATTCTAAGCCGCCTTGGTATCAATCAACAGATGCCCGGGCAGTCACAAGCTCTTTTAGTGCACGCTTTGCATAAATCCGCGTCGATGTTTTTGCACAAGTTCTTTGACGACTTGTGCAGGCGGAAGAAGGTGCCTTATTTTTCGATCCATAATCAGGAACCTGAAAAGCAGGAAGTGCCAGAAGGTTTTGACAAATCGTTTGTTCTAGGGCCGCTTCGCACGTTCAAAACGGACCTGTACGAATTTCCCATGATGAATCAAGTCAAGCACCTGATTCAGGTGCGTGATCCTCGAGACATTCTGGTGTCCGAATATTTTTCGCTTGGCTGGCTTCATTCGGACGATGATTGGAACGAAACCGACAAGCTGCGGCGAGAACAGATTCGCCAGTTGACGATTGACGAATTTGTCTTGAACGAAGCAGAATTCTCCAAGTACCCATTGCTGGATCGGTACTTGCCCATTCTGGATCTCTGCGAGCAAGCCAATGTTCAGGTCGTCCGTTATGAAGACATGGTCCTGAATTTTTCTGCCTGGTTGGATCAAGTGTTGGACGTCGCCGATGTTCAGCCTCGAGCGATCTGGCGCAGGCGACTCGTTCGTCAATACCGAGACGAGTTCCAGCCCGGTGGCACGAAGCAGCCTCACAAACGCAATGTGATGCCAGGCGATCATCGTGCCAAGTTGAAGCCGGAAACGATCGACGTATTGAATCGTCAGTACGAACCGATCCTGACCGCCTTGGGCTATTCGATCGCAGAACGATCGACCAGTCGGAACCGTGCGGCATAGGCCAATTTTTACCTGGCATCCATTCTCCTCTCAATTGTCGTGTAGCCGGATTCACCAGAATTCGAGCGAGTCAACAAAACCTGAACTCTGACAAGCTCTGGCGAGGTCCAGCTACAGTTTCCTGCCTGAAAGTTGAGTTGCCGACTACGACGAGGAAAAACACCTCATTGACGGGGGCAACATGGAAACCCGAACGATGCTGCATCGACGAATGGGTGGTTAAGCACCAACGAGAAGCAAAGTGCAGCTGCCTTGTCGATCAGCGTCGGATAAAGTTCATCACCACCGAACGTCATTTGTGGCTGGACAACAGCCGATTCCACGCCCGCCAAATCGCGCACCAGCGCCACCACCGGTCACTTCGATGACCAGCCGATGCAATTCAAGAACTTCTGATAGCGTAAGATAACGCATTAGCCCAAACGCCGATAAAGTTCGCGATTCTTGTTGAGAACGGTCGCCGCAGCGCGCTGGAAATCATCAGCAGGCCGAGCCAGCAAGTCATTGACCGCTGCCAACGCCAGTTTGCGTGGATCGACCCCTAGTTCTCGCGCTCGCTCTTCGAGGCGTTTGGATTGGTCGTCATCAAGATTGAGTGATATGGACATTTGATTTAGCCCGT
>CAZPOL010000034.1:0-31835 GCA_964588195.1 uncultured Pirellulaceae bacterium
CCTGCTGCATCGGTATCGTCCGGGTCTACACTCAGCCAGTCACGTTTGTATTCGACTTCAACATAAGTTAACGCGAAAGAGTTGGTGTTAGTCACGATATTGCTCCTCTGTTAATCATTTGAAAGGCAACTGCAAACTTATCGCAGGGGGGCATTGTCAATCTTTTTGTCTGAGATTGCGATTGGTTTCCCCTCAAGGTTTTGTTCCCCATCGATTGCTGTAACCTTGACACCAATTCTTTGGGGATGACCCGTTTGTTGTTGAAACTGTCAGCGGTCTCGCGGGTTAAGGTTTTAGTTTAGTGTTTGGTCAGGCGGCAAGCGAACCCGTAGGAATAGCTCCCGTCCAGCCGCCAGGAACTGTGTTAAGCATTGCTCTGCGATTGATTGTCAATATCAAGTCCCACGGAAATTTTTGGCGGCGGATTTTCATCTTTTTCAAGAGCTGCAACCAGCTTTGGCAGGTCGGCGTAGCCGGAAATTCTTCGATAGCCTTTATCGACTTCCAGCAGCGCGAAAGCCAACCAGCGAGTCGCCTGATCGGTTTCAGCCCGAAAGCGCGTCACCCCGTCCCAGCTTGCCGCGTGTGGTGCGAAACGAGTTCTCAATCGCGTTGGTGCTGAGCAGGTTTCGGTGCAGCGTGTTGGGTAAGTCCAGGCAATGCAAGAGTTTAATCACCGCCCCATGACGTTTCACCTAACAAAAAACAACCGGCAGTGCCCATGCGTGTCAAGTACCGTTTTGGCAGACTAAGCAAGCCCTTTTTTCTCTCGCGTCCCCTTTTTTCTCTCGTCATTACCAGCCAACCAGCCCAACGCTCAATCCAATCCGCGTCAAAAAGTTATCCAATATCATCGCCGATCTTCTCCAAAACCGAATCAAGAATAAAGATGAAACATTCTGTCCTGTCTAAGCTTAACGCCGGACCATTTCAAAAAAATCCATACCGTTTAGCGAATATAGGGTGTCACAGAAAGCCGCTTCATGTGTATTGGAAGAAAGGAATAACCCATTTCACGCGAAAAAACCGATGTTCAACACCAATTATCCGAATGCCGAGGTCAATGAACCGATCACCGATCGACTTCCCAGTCTGCCACGAAAAATGCGACTTGCATGCTTCGCTGGGGGTACGGCCCATTTCGTGTTGCTTTGGCAGCAATTGGCGTCCAATCAAATGAGTAGGGTCGGAATCGAGAACACGATCGACAACTTGGCAATTCTCGGCGGTGTCGCAATTTTTTTTGGATTGCTGACTTACACCTATGACGTGTTCATTCACGGCAAATTGTCGCGAATGAAAGCCGGTTCGTATCTTGCGCACTGGACTTACCAGCCAGAGGAATGGGAAACCTATATCGAGTATCGCCAGAAACGAGTCTCCGATCACACTTGGACCGGTTTCTGGATTGGGCTTATGGCAGGTGGGATCGTCTCCGTCATTATGCCATTCTGCGGCGCTCCTTTTCTCTACGCCTTGATCGTGCTGGTCGCTTGCACACTATTGGGGGCGTTGTTTGGCTGTGTAGCCAGAATTACGTCTTGGTTTTTCTGGATGTTCAACAGGAATTCACCCAGCCCGGCAATTATTGGAATGGAAGGCGTTTACTTCATGGGAGTCTTTCGCCCTTACAATATCTACGGTTATCGCCTTGATCACATTGAACTGGAGGAAGACGAAGAGCAGTCAAACCTCGTTTTCACGTTCCTTTCAACTGGCGAGAACGGAACGGAGTCACCTTCCTTTGTTCCAATTCCGGTTCCAGCCGACTCCTTTAAGGAAGCCAAACAGTTGCGAGCAAAAATACGACGCCTCTGTTAAGTTGTATTCGCAGCGCATGAAAAACGGCCGCGACCACGAATCGCAAGAGGTGGCTGTGAAGAGGTGGCTGTGGGGCAAAGCCTAATTATCGAGCAGGAAATAAAAAGGTAAGAGCTTAGTCCAGCGACCGAGGTTTTAGGCAAATTGCTGTTTCACTTCACGGTCAATTTTTGGTGATTTCGGAGCGAGATGCCGGCGCACAAAAAAAGCCCAGCCGAAGTTGAGCTTTCATTGTTTGGATTATTATGTCAGGACTAGGCAGGTTCTTTGCCGCCATCAAGGTGGTCCTGCAGAGCTTGTAGCTCGTCCCATTTTTGATCGACGGCCAATTTGGCTTGCTTGGGCCATGTGTCTGGCACTTGCCCGCCGAAGTTTCCATCGGCTTCGGTCAGGATCTCGGTGATTCGAGCCGGATCGGCGTTCGCCAAATCGCTCCACGAACCGATTCCGCCAGCCTTAAGGGCTTCTTCGACTTTCGGGCCAATGCCTTCTACAACCTTCAGGTCATCGGTGGAGTGTCCGCCAGGTGACTTGATGGGAGCGGCTTCAGCCGACGCTTCATCATTTGCGTTATCTTCTGACTTGTCTTCTGTTTGATCGCTGGTATCAGCATCGTCATCAGCAAACGCAGGTTTCTGAGCGGCCTTGGTTTTGACACGATCGTTTTCGCCAACGAATTCCAGGATGGCACGAGTTCCGGCATCACCGAGTCGCGGCTTGGCGAGTCGCATGATGCGAGTGTAGCCACCGACACGATCAGCGAACCGGGGTGCAATGTCTTCAAACAAGATGGCAACGGCTTCGTTGTCTCGCAGGATTTGGAAAGCACGCCGTCTGGCGTTTACAACCGGGGCGCGGGCTTCGCACCACTGTTGCCACTTCTCGCTTTTCCGCCACTGTCGCCATTCTTCCGAGTTGCGGTCGGCATCGACAGCGAACTCAGCAGCTTTCTCCTCGAAAGGCAAAGCTTTCTTGGCGATCGTGATGCACTTTTCGACCAGTGGGCGAACCTCTTTTGCCTTGTGAATCGTGGTAACGATTCGACCTTTCTTGGCGGGAGGATTTACGGTCGTCTTTCCGTCCGCCTGAGTCAGGCCTTCGTAAAAGATGTCGTCGCGTTCCGTCAAAATCAAGCTGCATGCCATGTTGCGAAGCATTGCTTTGCGGTGACTGCTGCTGCGTCCGAGTACTCGGCCTTTTCTTCTATGTCTCATGACAGAGATCCAGTATTGGTTGTTTGGTTCTTGTTTGTATTAAGTGATCATGGTTGCGGGTGGCACTTTCATGCCGAGTCGCAAACCAATTTCGCGCAGCTTTTCCTGAATTTCCGTCAGCGTGGTATCGCCAAAGTTGCGAATCTCCATCAGCTGATCTTCAGTTTTACAGACCAGATCGCGGACTGCAAAGATCTCGGCGTGATCCAGGCAGTTCTTGGCCCGCACGCTAAGATTCAATTCGTTGATTGAAATGTTCAGCTTGGCTTCCTGAGCTGCATCCATTCCACTGGCCGTCTTCGGGCGAGAGAAAACCTTGCTGCCCAATTCCGAGTACTGAACAAACGGGTTCAGGTGCTTGCGGAAGATTTTGGCTGATTCGACCAGAGCCATTTCCGGATTGACTGAACCATCGGTCCAGATTTCCAGAGTTAGTTTGTCGTAGTTCGTCTTTTGTCCGACACGAGTCTCTTCGACATCGTAGCGAACGCGGGTGACCGGGCTGTAAACGGCGTCGATCGGAATGATTCCGATTTCGTGATCGCGAATGCTGTGTTCCGTGGATGGAACGTAACCGCGACCGTTCTCGACGACCATTTCCATCATGAATTCGACATCGTCGGTCAGCGTGGCAAGCACGTGGTCCTTATTGATGACTTCGATTTCACCACCGGTTTGAATGTCGGCGCCAGTGATCGGGCCAGCCGTATTCTTTTCAACGGTGATGACCTTCATCTGCTCGGACAGATTTTTCACGACCAACGATTTTACGTTCAGGACAATTTCCGTCACGTCTTCCAGCACGCCAGCGATCGAAGAGAACTCGTGATTGGCACCGCGAATCTTGATTTGCGTTACAGCACTGCCTTCCAGGCTGGAAAGCAGAATTCGACGCAGGCTGTTGCCAATGGTTGTTCCGAAACCTCGTTCGAAAGGCTCGGCGTAGAATTTTCCGTAGTTGCTGGTCAGGACTTTGTTGTCGCATTCCACAACACTGGGCAATTCCAATCCACGCCATCGAATATGCATTTGATTCTCCGTTCTGCGGTTATCGCATCAAACTAAAAAAGGGCAGGTAGAGCTTTGGCTGGACCAGTTTCGATCAAGTTGTTGCGGTAACAACTGACCAATAAACGATCCGGCACGGTGAAAATGAAGCCAGCCGGTTCTAAACGCGACGCTTCTTGCGGGGCCGACAACCGTTGTGCGGGATCGGCGTGCAATCCTCGATTGTCTTTACATTCAAGCCAGCAGCCTGCAGAGCGGTAATCGCACTCTCGCGACCACTTCCGGGGCCTTTGACGCGAACGTCGACGTCTCGCATGCCCATTTTCAGAGCCTTTTCAGCAGCTTGCTGGGAAGCACATTGTCCAGCGAAAGGGGTGCTCTTGCGACTTCCTTTGAATCCGCAAGTTCCTGCACTGGCCCAACACAACGCATCACCTTTGGTATCGGTGATCGTCACGGTCGTGTTGTTAAACGTAGCGTTGATATGAGCGATGCCCATCGACACATTACGTTTGACTTTTCTCTTCTTTACCTTTGCCACGAGGCCTTACTCCGGTCTTTCGACTCTAAAATATTGTTACAAGCAGCTGGTTCACGATCGATTTCGGAACAAACCAGATTGGCTTGATGCATCTTGTATTTAAACGCCGGGCGACAGCGAAATGACATGTCGCCTGAACGCAAACGACTAGCGTAAATCCTTGACGCCCTTCTTGCCTGCCACGGTCTTCTTGGGACCTTTGCGGGTTCGAGCGTTTGTTTTGGTGCGTTGTCCGCGAACCGGCAGACCCATTCGGTGCCGAATGCCCCGGTAACACTTGATCTCACGCAAACGGTTAATGTTCTGTTGCAACTGGCGACGCAGTGGACCTTCCACGACGTAATCTCGTTCCAGAATCTTCGCCAGCCGACCAAGCTCTTCACCATCCAGCTCACGAGCCTTGGCGTTCGGATCGATGCCAGCTTTGTGACACAGTTCCCGCGCAGTTTGCGGGCCAACGCCAAACAAATAGGTCAACGAAATAACAGACTTCTTATTGTCTGGAATATCCACACCCAACAAACGCGGCATGTGAGGTCTCTCCAAATAAAAAAACAGTTCTTCCAGTCGAAGTGACCGCAAGAATTTATATTGACGACAACGATCCGTTGGCCGTTTCTTTCACGCCCCGTGCAAGAAGGAGCGTGTTAACACGGCCAAAGATGAAAAACCACAAGAATCCCCGCGTTTTTACGGGTTAACCTTGGCGTTGCTTGTGTCGGGGGTTGGTGCAAATGACGTAAACACGTCCTTTACGACGGACGACTTTGCAGTTTTCGCAAACCCTTTTCACGCTAGCGCGGACTTTCATCGAACAGCTCGTTAGCAGGTAATGTGCCAGTTTCAGGAAAGCCGCACAGTATAAAGCTCTCAACCCAATTTGGACAAGTGCCAAACTGCCAGAATTTGCCGGAAATCAAGGGGATTTTACCCGGATTCTGTTTTCATAAATCGGACAGACTGCAAGCCGATTGCATCCCAATCTTGATCTGATCTGAATGCAGTGATGGCTACCTAGCTGACCGCTAATGGACGTGATCACTCCATTGGTTGCTTGGATAGGAAAACTGGGGCAAGTTTCTGTCGTGGGGTGTTTCTGACGTTTACGTTTAGTTTTTCAATTCGGTTGAATTTGCGGGCAGCATTCGTCGATGACTACCAAGTGAAACCAAAATTGCACTATCGGTACGCGAAGACACAAAACCAATGACTTCTCGCCACATTTTATTGACGATTTGCGTCCTGTTTGCGGGCGGCGGAATTCTGTTTGCGCTCTACGAAAAAAATGTTTCGGACAGCCAGTGGAGCAGATCGCCAAGTGATCCCCATTGGTCGGACTCGCCCGTCGATTCACCGAACCAATCCACGCACAGCGAGTCAGCGAATTCTTCCGACGCGCAAACCGAGCCAGTTCCTAACAAGCCCATTCCGATCGGTGAGATTCTTGAACAATACGTAATGCAGCACGCGGGTGCGCACGCGCCAACAAATCAAATGCAGTCCGAATTGCCAGACGCTTGTCTGTCCGGTCTGCCAGGGCTTGATCTGGGAAACGCATCGCCTGCAAACATGCAAGCCGAAGTTCAGGAAGTGCGAAGGTTGATCGAACAAGACGCTTTGCAAATGCCGCCATCGTCAGTTTCGACGAACCAGAACGAAATCGTCAGGCACGCGGCCCACGAACAGAACCTGGTTCCAGGCAAGACGGTACGTCCTTTGCCATTTCAGGCCAGCAACGTAGCAGACTCGTATTCGTCGAATGAAGCCGAGGACATTCAGTCGGTCAACTTCGAGAATTACAACCCGCACAAGAAGACGACTGAGGCAAAGACCGATGTAGCTCACCAGGCAAAGAACGACGTGGCGTTTGGTGCAACAGATGACCCAAACCGTTTTGATCCGCACGCGGACATCTACCAGGAATCACAGTTTCCGTCGGCCACCCAATGCGCCAAATGCCACGAGCAGATTTTTGACGAGTGGGCCAGTTCCAGTCATGCCTATGCGTCGATCTCGCCAATGTTTCACAAGTTCGAACAAAAGATTAATACTCTGTCGCAAGGGACGATTGGCTACTTTTGTTTGCGATGCCATGCACCGGTCGCGACCACTGTCGGGTTGCGGCGTGACCAGCCAATTTGGGATGGGCCGCGAGTGTTTCGAGAAGGCGTAACGTGCATCGCATGTCACCGCGTTAAAGAGGTTAACACCAAAACCAACGGCGAGCGTCGTATTGAACCAGGCGACATCTACGATCCGGTCTACAGCGGAAGCGGACAGTTGGGTTCGCAGATCGTAGCCAAATACGCAGACTACTTTAAAGTTAAAACGAGTCGGGACGACAAGCGACCAGGCCAACCAATTCATCGTCGTGCGATTAAATTTGAAGAGATATCAAAAAGCGAATTTTGTGTGTCCTGCCATCAGGTCGCCGTTCAACCGGGAATCAAACTGGAGGTCGTTTGGGACCAGTATCGGGCCTCGCCGGCATGGCGTGACGGTACCCAGTGCCAGGAATGTCATATGGGAATAGTACCAGGCCGCGCCGAAGGTTATTCGATCGGCCCAGCGGCGGTGGTCGATGGCAAGGCGGTGACTCCGGAAAGAAAACACTCCAACCATATGTTCTTCGGTCCGGGCTACTCGATCGCTCATCCGGGCCTGTTTCCGCAAAACGTCAAAGCTGATCGCTGGAAAGTCAACGACTGGTTGGCATTCGATTGGCGTGCTGGTTGGGGCACAGATGATTTCGAGGACGCAGTCTCCGACGGAAAATTGAGTCCATACTTCCCACCAGTCTGGGAAGAGGCCGATGATCGTTACGATGCCCGCGACGTGATCGAAGCGAATTTGAAAAAGCTCGGGTACAAAAAGGACGTGCGTCGCCAGGTCCTGGAGAATGGTTCCAAGGTAGACGGTCCGTTCTTTCAACATGAACCTGCCGCCGGTGAAGCATTGCGTTTTCATTACTGTGTTCAAAATACGAACCCGGGGCACAACATGCCGAGCGGTTCGTTGGGTGCTCAACCGCAACTTTGGTTGAACGCGGTGTTGATCAATCCGCAAGGAGAACGGATTTGGGAAACGGGCTACATGGATAGTTTCGGCGACCTTGCCGATCTGCATTCGGAAGATGTGCTGGAACGGCGGATTCCGCTGGACAAGCAATTGTTCAATCTGCAGACCAAATTCCTGACCACCAATGTCAAAGGGACGGATCGGGAAATGTTCCTGCCTATTAATGTCGACTTTGACCAGTTGCCATTCATCCGTCCGGCCCCTCAGCCAGTGTCCGTGTTGAACCACCCGCCATTCATTCGCATGGAGGGGCATTCGATCCCACCCCTGGGAATGCGAAAGGCAAAGTTTGTGGTACCTGGCCAGCTAATGGGCGAACCGGGCACCTACCGTTTGAGCGTTCGTTTACGAAGCCGCGCTGAGCCGATTTACTTCATGAAATTTGTCGATGCGACGCCGGAGATGATTCGCATGATGAACGAATGGATCGTTGATGCTCATGTGCAGTCCGTTGTTTTTGAAGTCCGTTAGAGCCACGTCAAACCCTGCCACCTGCTTAATTCGTAACCTGCCAATTCAGCCTCTGGTCTTTGTTTTCAAAAAATGAGAAGCCGTTTCTCAAAATTGAATCTCGTCGTGTCCGGCACCGCAGCCATCGTTTTGATGTTGGCTTTCGGAGTCGCTGCGCTTTTAGCACAAGAGTCTACACGGCAAGAATCAACGACTCAGGAAACAGCTCAGGTTTCAGCGCAGGAATCGAAGAGGGCTGGCACCAACGAATCCAGTTCGGTTGTATGGGATTCCCGGCAGACGCTTGGAGCGCCGAACACGAATGAGACGTCTGACATCCCTGCCCCGACAATCGTGGCGAGATTGGAATCGCCCGTTCCAGGTGAAGCGGCGGCCGAGGGAATCAAGTGGGCTCCGACTCCACCGGTCCCGCAAGTACGAGATCCAATGACGCTGCGACCCGAACCGCGAACCGCGCGATTGCCTGCTCAGGAACCAACAACGCCCCAGCCGAATTGGTCGATTGATGAACCGTTGCTGATGGCGCCTTCATCAGATGCACTCTCTCGGGGTACACCTTCATTGGACTCGCCGGTTTTTGAGGCTCCGTCTGATGAACTCTCGATCGAAAACGATTTCGACTCGAACAGAACGCGTCAGCTTGATCTTGATTCAAGCAAACCCGTTGGCGATCGGGCTTTTGAACAGTCGCGAGTACCGGCCCGCCCTGCCAGCGCCAGACCAGGCTCTCCCAAGACGAACTTCGGTGTCGTTAAGAATGGAGTTTCGAAGACTGCGCCGGCCAACTCTTCAAGCAACGTTGGGACCAGCGGTAGTGGTTCGAAAATCGGTTCGAAGAAGGTCGCCAGCAAAGTAAGCAAGGGGACTCTGAAGAAAAACAAAGTCAAAAACGCCGAGACGGACAACAAGCAAGTCGGGACGTCCGATTTTACTTTGGCGGCGCAACCCAAGAAGGGTGAGCAGTTCATACACGAGCCGCGTGTCGTCGATCGTCAAGCGACACCTGTTGCACCGACACTCGGCGACTTTGGCGAAACGCCTCGGGATCCGTATCAGGTTTACGACTCAGAAAGTGAGCGACAGATTTACGAAGGCAAGTGGTTGAACGCCAACCGCCGACCACTGGTGGAACTCGGCAAGCCCTGGTATCAACTCGGCCAGTTGGAACCTTCCAGCACCTGGTTGGGCGCCCACAATCCAGTCAACGAACAATTCCTGATCTACGGCGACTATCGGATGGGCTATGCCAACGCCAAGAATGCAAATCGCGACTACAGCAGCCAGGTAGCATTCGAATTGAATTTGAATTTTGACTTGAGACTGACGGGAACGGAACGAATCACCGCATTTGTGGCACCGCTGGATCGCGGCGAGAATAACACACGCTGGCTGTTCGATGAAGATCGAGTCGTCGATGAACTGGATTTCGATGTCAATTTTGGGATGTTGGAAGGAGATCTCGGGGCGATTGTTGGCGGCTTGACCGGCCAGACTCTGCCTTTCGATTTACCGTTCGCTGTTGGCGTGATGCCACTGTTGGTGCAGAACGGCGTTTGGCTGGACGACGCAATTACGGGCGTGGCAGTCACATTGCCGGCGCGGAACAGTGCCCGCTTCGATATATCGAATATGGATCTGACTTTCTTTGCTGGCTTCGATGAGATCGACAGCCCGGCATTCGAAGGTGAAGGCAGCACGGCCAAGCTGTACGGTTTCCTGGGCTTTATCGAATCGTTTGGCGGGTACTGGGAAATCGACTACGCGTTTCTTGAGGACCGTGATTTTCAACGAGATCGCAGCTACCACAATATTGGCCTGGCGTTTACTCGTCGCTATGGTCGTTTCATTTCCAATTCGACCAGGGTCATTATCAACGCCGGGCAGTCAACCGAATTCGGCCCGAACACTGCCGATGGAGTATTATTGCTGTCGGAAAATTCATTGATCACATCACGACCAAGTTCGTTTGTGCCATATTTGAATTTTTGGGCTGGTTTCGATCGTCCTCAATCCGCTGCTCGTGCCGCGCAATCAGGCGGCGTGCTCAGGAACACCGGGATCTTGTTTGAAACTGATGGCCTGACTAATTTTCCAACTTTGGATGCCTCGGCCAACGACACCGCAGGTGGTTCGATCGGCTTGAACATCCTGACACCAAACTTTGATCAGCAATTGATCCTGGAGTTTTCGTTTCTGAAGACGCTGGGTGATGATGCGACACGAATCGCACCAGGAGACCAAACCGGATTAGGCGCCCGGTATCAATTACCGATCAGCAATTCATGGATCCTGCGCAGTGATGTGATGTACGGGTTCTTCGAGAATACAGCCGATGTTCACGGTGCCCGCTTGGAACTTCGTCACAAATTCTAGGAGTGGGGCGAGAGACGCAAATTTCCAACGGACTCTAATCTTCGCGAATCCACTTTCCATTGCGAAAGACAGTTTCATTGAGATCGAATTCAGTGACATTGGCAAAGCTGACTTGCAGCGAATCGCCGTCCGATTGATGAATCAGCTCTGACCAATCCGCCGTGTAGCGTTGGCTGTTCTTGATCCATTCCGGGTTTTCAATTGCGATCTCCAGTTCCAGGGTCTTCGCCAACCACTCGGTTTTCAATTCCGAGGCGACGGACCATGTGCGAAGTTCCTGCCAGGTGCAAATGCTGCGGTAGGGCTCCATCGCCTGTTCGGTCGCCGCGTCTGAAATCGTTTTGGCCGCAGCCAGCCGGTTGCCTTTCCGCAACTGAATCAGGGCACCGAGCAGCTCGCGCGTTTGCGGCACAGGATTTTGCGATTTCGCTGAGTTGTCAATTCGGGATTCTGAACCTGAATCGCTTTGCAGCCAGGTCCTCTTCTGACCGCACTCGATATGGGCCAGTACCCGCAAGCGTTTTTCTTCTTCCGGTGAACGAGCCAGGCGGATGACAGACGCAAAACTGTACTGACGCAAATCCTCGTCGCCATGTCGAGCCGCTAATAGAAACAAACGGATACTCAGGTCGTGAGCTTCCGGGTCAAGGCGTTGCGTCGCCAATTCCTCGGCAAGGTCACGGTAACCTTTTGGTGTGGCTGAATTCAATCCTTCCAAACGTTCTTCTTTAATGTTCACGACGACCGATTCAACCTGGTCGACACGAAACGTTCTGGGACGATACAACGTCGCGGTTCGTTCAGATTCGAAACGTTGATTGAATTCAATTTCTGTATCCGATTTTGAAACCAGACGACCGTACAGGATTGATCCGTCCTTCAGGTAAATCACGTCTGCATTGGCAAGCGAAGCCATACCCGTAATCAGGCAGCCAACGAGAAACAAAACTTTCAGCGAGTGCATCAACGCTGGGCCTCGATCAGGTTTCTGAGAATCGCCACTTCGTTATTCAGGATGATGGAGGCCAGGGAGTCGGTCGGTTGATCGGCCTCGGTTTGTTTTTGAGAGTTCGGTGTGCCTTGAGTCCCGGCAGGAACGTCTTCGTTCGAAAATTGAGCAGACAAGACCTGGCCTTGCAGTGCGAACAGTTGCAGTTCGTGCTTTGCCAGAAACCGGTTGGCCGTCAGGGCCCGGGTGGTTGCATCGGATTTGGCAATGGACTCGGCCAGCAATTCCGCCAATGCCGCAGGCGAATCGGCGGCGCTAATCCGTGATCCGGGCACATCCATGATCGTGCAACGTAATCGATATTGGTCCATCAAGACCGATCTCAATTCGTTCCATTGGAATCGTTGGTCATGCCCTGCGGATTCCGCAGTATGTTGCAGCCCTAAGGCAATTCGATTCAGAATTTCATTGCGGAGCATTTGTCGCCAGCCACTCTTTGGCAGCGACGGATTGATCCCGAACATTACGGAAGAACAGGTCAGCGCTTGATCGATGCTGCCTTCGGTGCTGGACCCAATTCGTTCGGCGATTGCCAACGCCAGGTTTGGCCAATGTTGAAGTTGCGGGCCGTTGATTTCGATGGCGACCAACTCTGCCGTTCGGTCAGCTTCCAACATGAACCGGGCCAGCACTGTCGCTTCCTGCCAAGTCAAATCACGAATTCGCGGAGCGACTCTGGCCATTCGTTCGAATACAATCGCATTGGACTTGTCGTCATTGGTGCTGCCTTCACGCAAGTGCAGTAGCGATTTTTCCAGTGACTCCAAATCCGAAGGCAGGGCTCGGCGTTGAATTCGACGATAAACCGGAAGTCCAATGTCAAGTTGCCGGGACCGAACTGCGACGTTCACGGGTGCCAGACCGTACATCGCATCGGCCTCCTGCGTCAGTCGCGAGTCGCCGGTTCTTTCCGCTTCGCGAATCAACATCGCAATCGTTGCGAAATGAACTGCCTTGGCAATCGCCACCGGATTCGCTTCCAGTTTGTTGTCCAGCAGCGCTTCGGCGGTGGTGTCGTCACTCAATCTTTGCCAACGAGCATTCAAGCCACTCGCGTTGGAGGTTGAAAGATTGAGCGCCTTTTCAATGGCGGCGTCGATTCGACTGGCTGTCAGTCGGCCAGAATCAATCTGTAATCGTGTGGCCAATTCACGTCCCATCCACGACTGGAGTTCCGGCAACCCAAGCTCGTTTTTCTGAATGTACAATTCTCGCAATTGGTCGTCGTTTGCCTGGCTGACGACACGTTGTAATGATCTGCGCATTGAATTCCAGACGCCTGGCCGCACCGACAACAATTTGAACACAGTCGTAAATTCATACGGGTTTTCTGCGACGCCTTCCGCACGAGTCAGGTCTCCCAGTGGATCGATCAGACGAGCCGCCTGTTCCGGTTCACTGAAGACTCGGGAATTCAGATATCTCCAGTGCTGTTGCGCGATGCTGGCTTCGCTGCGACTCTTGAAGTCCGCTTCCGGTCGAATCGACTTGCCAGTGATTCGTTGCGACACCTCGTCAAGCATTTGGGTCTTGTTTTCATTGATCGGCATCGAAACACAAGATTCGATCAGGTCGCGAGCTCGATAGGTGTTGGCGAACATGCGGGTGTTATTGGGCAGAGTTCCAGTCAGAGGCTCGCCAAGGTTTGAAATGTGCCCAATCATTTGTTGGCAAACTGCATCAGCCTCGTCGGTAAAAAACGACGAGAACATTTCGACGCACAGCTGTGAAAATTCACCGCGATTTCCGGGCACCATTTTGACAATGTTCTCGTATCCAACCAGGCGATCGGAATCCTGGTCTGATTTTAATAACTCGTGAGCGAACCGCGCCGAGCGTGTGTCGTTCGAGAAGCTCTCAAAATTTTTGGCCGTTCTGGTCGACCACCAACTCGGCGTCGGAACAAACACTGTTCGTTCGTTTTCTTTGTTTAGCTCTGTTTGAGTGTCTGTTGGCTCGTTGTTTCGCAGGCTGTTGACCAGGAAAACCTGCAAGCCCCAAATCAAACCGGCGACAATCAACAACGCGACGAATGCCGCCGCCACACGAGTGCTCTTTCGTTCGACCGGCACTACCGCATGGCGATTGGCTTCCACGCGGTTTTTAATCAGAATTTCGACTTGCGATGAATCGACACCCCATTTCTTTGAGGACTCGTAAATCCGGCCACGAACACTGTCGGCAACGATGGTGTTTTCGCCAATCTGTTCATCGATGATACCTGCGACGTATTCGACGGCGTCCAACTTGCTAACGCGGCTCATGCCCAGTTGCTCGGCCACCTGGCGAACAAGTTGCCTTGCGCGAACCTGTCCAATGTCATATTCGCGGCGAGCGATTCGAATGGCCTTGGTTTCGTGAGCGGCCGTCAGAACAGTGTTGCTGGATTTCTTGAATTGTTTGTGCAAGTACTTGATGAACGCTTGTTCGTAGGATGTGAACCGTTCCTCAAAATGCAATTCTCCCTGTTGCAAGCGGCTGACGGCAGAATCGTATAACTCGTTGGGCAGTTGGAGATCTTCAGCCAGTGATTTGATTTTCAACCGACTCCGTTCATTCCATCCTCTTTCGGCCGCCAGGATCGGGCTGGCACGGCGCAGGAATTCGGTGAGCCGCGAGTCGCCTGGATCGCCGTATTGAGGGTCGGATTGCGCGTCAGGCGATTTGCTCACGGTGATTCGGCCAGCCTTTGTTCAAGTTCTTCAAACTGACGCGTCCATGTGGCCGACATTTCAGGCATTAACAAACGAGTCTGTTCCAAAACAGTTCTTGCCGTTGCGGGTTGCGATTCGTTCAGGCACACGACCAGATTGTACTTGGATTCCAGCCAGGCTTCATGGCCAATCCGCAACCCCGATGCAATCATTCGCCAGTGCCCGGCCGCTGATTGATACTCTTTTAAGGTCATTTCGCTACGAGCCAATCCCAGCAGATAGGCAAGTTCTCGAGGCGAGATCTGGTGCAGCGTTGCGTAACAGGCCTTGGCATCCTTGGCATTGCCGCCAAGCGTATACAGTTCTGCCAACCTTAACAGTGCGGTCAAAGCGGTAGGGTTCGACTGCCAGTTTTCATCCTGGCTGGAAAAGTCTTCTGCCAATCTTTGGTAGGCATCAATTGTTGAATCATAGAGGCGGCTGTCCTGAACGCCGTCGTCCATGGTTTGTTTCAGGTTCTGGTCCAGCAAACGAGCTTGGGAAACCAACGCCGCACGCACATGATTTTTCCGCGACGCGTTCATCAGTAACCAGTCCGCCGATTTGCTCTCGGTCGTACGGTCTCCGCGCAAGAAAGCGAAGTTCAATTGCATGAATCGGTAATCAGATTCCAGTTCGGGCTCGGATTGGATCCTGCCAATCAGGTCCTGAGTGCGAGCCAGCCACTTTTCGGCTCCCGGTATATCGGAAGATTGAATTCGAGTATCAGCAGCGAACAGGCAAATGCGAACAAACTTATCAATCGACGACGAATCACGGTTACCTTTTTGCGGGTTTTCGACTTGGGGCGATCCGACTTCGTCAATGTACTTCTGCGCGGCTTCTTCGGTCGCTGCGGCCAATGAAAGACGATTCGTTTCGTCCGTCGCCTGACTCCAGGTTTGATGTTGCAGACGACAGATCTCATAGAGTGCTTTTGTGTAATTGGCATCGCCCGGTTCAATGTTGGTTAACGTCGAGATCGCCTGGGTACCCGGTTGGTCCTCCAATTGGACCATCACTTGCATGAACGCTGCCTGAGTCGCGTTTCCGCTATCGGGGTAACGCTTCTGATATTCGTTAAGAGCGAACACAAGTGACTGGTTCAGGCTGGTATCCATCGATGCCAGTCGGTGCAGAGACTGACACTGCATCCATGCCGAATGTTCAGCGAGTATCGGGTCGAGGCTGCGCAGCATCGTGGACGCTCGTCGAAATTGGTCGGCGGCTTCTGCAAAGTTGCGGTCTGCGTAATGAGCGAATCCGAAATGATACCGGCACCGCGCCCGATAGACGGGAGGAATGTTGGAAGAGGATGCCAACGCTAAACGGAATTGCTCGATCGCAATCGCCAGGCTGCCTTGCGGAAAGACCGTTTCCGTTTCAATTTCAGGCAGCGACATCGGAGCCGATTCATTGCTAACGTATTTCAGATTGGAGTATCCATTCATCCATTGCGAAAAGAAGTCCTCTCCCGTCACCGGGACACCCGGATACGTTGCATGAAGTTCGTCGATCAACAAGAACTCATTGGACTTGGCAAGTCCGGTCAGTCCCGCCCGAATCATGTTTCGAAACGTTTTTTCAGAGGTTGCTGGAATGTTGGCTTCAGAAGCAAGCGGTCCGTTTGATAATTCGGACAGAGTGGATGTGTCTTGCCGGCCTGCCAATCCACTGATCCCGGCGATCGTCACAGAAGACCAGAACGGAATGTCGTCGGCAGCTTGCTGGTTCGGTTCCCATTGGCGAACCATGAAATCGGCCTTTGAGATTTGGCCTGCGAAAACGAATGAGTGAAATCGCCAGACCCGTTGACTATCGCGAATTGAATTTGGAACGCTGGCTTCGTTCAGCAGATTGAAACAGTACGCTGCCTGTTCGTCCCGTTGCAACGCTTGTTGAGTCATCCCCAATCCCAGCAACAACCGGCATGTGAACTCTGATGACAAAGACCACCATTGTGGCGACATGCGAACCAGCACATCGGAATCCGTGACTTCCAGCAAGTCCAAAAACTCACGCTCGGCGGCCTCCAACAAAGCCCGTTGTCGTTCCGCATCTTTCATGGCGATACCGCGATAATACCTGGCCCATACCGCCAGGTATCGAAACTGGGATACGCCAGTTTCCAACTGTCGGCGGGTGCCGGGATCCAGTTGTGGGTTTTGCAACTGTCGCTCAAAACTTGCCAATGCATCGGTCGTACGCTGCACAACATTTACAAAACGAGTTTCGACCTGGTCGCCAAGCGTTTGGTTTTGACGATCCCATACCCATTCTTCGAACACGGTCTTGGCTTGTCGATATCGTCCGAACCCAATGTTGATTTGAGTAATCAGCGGAGTCGATTCGGGAAACTCGCGAGCCAGTTCATCCAGGCGATCGCTCAGCCTTTCGAATTGACTCGGGTCGGTGTTTAATTGCCAGGCGTAAAGCTCGGCCAGGTCAGTTGCGGTTCTGGCTCTGGCCGCCAATTCGGTCGTTTCGGAAAGCTCCTTTTCCAAAAGCTCGCCGTACAACGGATACAGTTGGTGAGAATTCAAATAAGCCTTCAAGGCCTCAAGCTCGTCGACTTCCCTGTTCGCCGCTGGCACCGACGGCACGATGACCGATTGGGCATGACATGTGGTTCCGGAAACAATGACACAGAGAATCACGAACAGCACGGCGACGGACTTGTACCGCTTGCCTGCCATTGAATCGGATTCATGAGTCATCAAGTGCATAGTCGATCACTGGTTGGGGATGAGTGAAACGCTATGGAACCCGGCTTGTCGACAACGACTGATCGCCGCCGCAGCCATCCCGAACGGACAATTGTCAGAGAGCCGGACAAAAGCCCCTCGCGATTTATCAGGATACCGTTCTAAAACGTCCGATACGATTTCCAGATTGGATGTGATCGTTGTACCCAGACGGTAAACAGGAACACCATTGTCTTTGATGACATCGATAAAGGCCGGTTCAATATCATCCGTGACAGAAGTCGTGGCGCTGTTTTGTACCTGGATATTTGGCTTCAGTTGTCGTTCGGGAGTCAGAAAAGTGGTCGTCACCAGGAAGAAGATCAACAACAGAAACACCACATCGATCATGCTGGTCGTCGACAGTTCCAGCCGTGTTTCTTTTGTGGGGCGATATTTGCTGAGTCTCATGGTCGATTGGCCGCTGGCGAATGTGGCACGGGCTGAATTTTTTCAGATCAATTAAGGGTTAGGCGATTCATTATTTGCGTTCATTACCCTGGACGGAAACGCGAACTCTGGAAATTCCCGTTTTCCCGAGTTCCTGAGTCAATTCATTGACGTACCGTCCTGGACAATCCTGGTCGCAGCGGATCAAGATTCGCACCTGGTCGCCTTGATTGTCGACTCTGGCAAGTTCTTTGCGGACGGCTCGTATCAGTTCCTTCATCTCGAATTTTTGACCGGCAATCACTTTGCGTCCATCGGCATGCAAGTTGATCGTAATCGATACGGATTCCAGCGGTTGGCCATCCGGGCCGACATTCGGCAGATTGATCGGTTCATCCAACGACTGTGTGATCTGCGAAACGGTCATGAAGAAGATGATCAGCAGGAAAACGATGTCGATCATCGGTGTCATATTCATGCCCAGCGGACGCGGACTTCGTGAGCGACTCAAACGCATGACAAACCTACCTGTTCTTCTTTACGGTTTGTTTGTTGCGACCGAGTGGACTCATGATCCGTTCGATTCTCTTGCCTGCTTCGGAAACAATTGAATCGATTTTGTTGCGAAAGAAACTGAATGCCACCATCGTCGGAATGGCCACGACCAATCCCAGCAAGGTGGTAATCAGAGCTTGCCCGATACCGCCGGCCAGTTCTTCGGGGCGAGCCATCCCTTCCCGGCTGGCGATCGTGTTGAAGGCCTCGATCATTCCCAGAACTGTTCCAGTCAGTCCCAACATCGGAGCGATCGCACCAATCACATTCAAGACTTCTGTTTGTCGATAGAGTCGTCCGACCTGGTCCTCGCCTGCCTCTTCCACCGCCGAACGATACTCGGCGAATCCGAACTCACTGCTTTGGAATCGGTCCAGCCCGGCCGCAATCACTTCCGTGACCAACGAGTAATTTTCGGTGGTGCGGCAATAGGCGACGGCTCGATTGATTTCGCCTTCCGCCAGCATCTTTTCAAGATCCTTCATAACGGTTTCGGGCATCAAACGACTGCGGGTGATCGTGGTGGCGTGCACGATGATTCGATAGGCGCTGGCAACGGACAGAGCCAGAATGATTCCAACGATCACCAGTCCAAGAGGATTGCCGTCGACCAACATCCGCATCAACGTTGGTTTCTTATTTTGGTCGGCAATGCTGCCGGGCAACGAATCGCTGGTCCCGGTCGTCGCCGATTCTTCAACATCCTGAGCCGCCAAACCACTCGGAGTAACAAGGCCGATCCCGCTGACGACGACAGTCGCAACGCAAATCAACAAAACAAAATACTTCAACCTGTTCATTCGTTGTTCCGGATCGCCTTTTGGCGACGGCCGTGAAAAGTGTTTGCAAACCTGTTAACCAATTCGTCTCGCAACGAATCAAACCTGGGCGAGACGCTTTCTGGCTCATCAAGCACCTGCGATATCGCGGCAGCGGCCAATTCTGGAAAACGATCTGACCAGGTTGCTGGAATCTGCAGCAGGTCCAGTTTCCAATCGTTGCCGGCATTACTTGTGCTGACCGAAGGTTCGCTGTTTGAGTCGTCAGCTACCAGCTGTTTGATCTGGTTTCGTTTGGCCAAGCCCAAATAGTATAACGCAATCGCTCGTTGAGCCGGGTTGGGAAACGGCGCGGATTTGTTCAGCGTTTCAATTGCTTTCGCATAGTTTTTGTCAAACATTGACGATTGGGCGGACAACAACGGACTCCAGACAGATTCGCGAGCGAGGTTAGATCCGGTTGTCGCGTCGTTGGAATCGTTTTGGTTGCTGAAAATTTCCGCACGCAGCGATTGACGATAGATAGCCGCAGCTTCGGAGTTCAGGTCTTCCGGCAAACTTGCCAACACATCAGCGATCGGATTCTTGTCAAACCACACTGGCAACAAATCCATACAAATACCATCGTCCGAGAATCGCAAATTCAGACTTTGATCCAGTTCTGACAAGTCGCCTGCCGTTTCCCGGATTGCCAATAACCTGGTGAGTGGCAAAACGGCTTGCGTTCGCTGGCCTGATTCCAATCGCGAATGAAAGGCCGCCGCCCAAGCGATGTAGGCCGTGCGTCCCTGGGACTCGCCAACCTGAGCCAGCAAATCGTCGGTCAACGATTGTAGCTCCGAGTAGCTGCCGTTTCGCAGACGCGCCTTGATTCTAAATAAAGGCATGCCAATGTTTTTCAGCGCCGAATCAAATTCCAGTTGCTGATCACCAACGTCGCCCTGCAGGATATCGGCCCACGAGTATCTCAGCCCTCCATCCAACACGACGCCATCCACGTTGAGCGAACTGATCTTTGCGTTTTCGATAAGTGTCAGGTCGTGGAGCACGATCGATCCCGGAGCGGATTGAGCACAACAAATGCTGTTTGCGGCGCTCAGCCAAAGCAACATCAAGATCCTGCACCAGGAACGCGCATTACACACTGTCTCGACCCATTTCGACCAACGACGTGATAGCCTGCACATCAACCTGTTTTGCGAAATCGAAACCGCCTGCGGTCAACGAGAACTCGTTCATTAATTGATGCATTACCAATCCAGCTTTGCACAGCCGACGGAATCCTTCCACGAAGCGAATCGTTTGTTCGGGGTTGTCTTTGACTCGAAACTCGATCCGACGTCCCTCTTCCAATTCAACACAGATTGCCAGGAATCGTTCGCCCGGCTCGAAAGCATTCTTGTCGCCCCGAATACTGATTGAACCGGTTACCGAAGCAACGTGCAGGATCGCCGAAGACTCGGGCGTCAAATTTGACGAGTAGGAAGCTTGTGTTTCAGGCTCGGACAGAACCTTGCTACAGAGGTTCGCAAGTGCAGCGATCGTCGGAATCCCGTTGGTCAAATCTTCCCACACCAGGCTTTCCGTCGGTTGGGACTCGGAGAGGTTTCTTTGCAACATGGCGAGGCTTTATTTAAGTTGGAAATTCACTGACGTCATTATTGTTCGACAATTGCTGCTTTTTTGCAATTCTTTCAGCCCAAAATGGAACGTCGAGCGAACCATTGTCGTCAGAATCAGTATCAGTAAGTCTGATCAGGATATCTGGGCGAGCTTCGAGAGTTCAAATTCCGGACTTCCCAGCTGTGATTCGTGGAAATTTCCGCATTAAATCGCAGGGTAGCCCAAGGTTGCCTAAGGTCGCCGACGCATTGTTTCTGGCGAACGTGCTGCCAAGGCTCATCTGAAAATTCACTACATCCAAATAGTCGCTAAGCTGACGGTTGAGGTTTCTTATGTTTCGGTTTTTCATTTCAGGATTGGTTGTGACTTTGACCATGGCTACTTTGAATTCGATCGACTCGCCGACTGCGAACGGACAAGACGTCGGTTTTCTCGAGCGATTCGCATTGTCGGAAGATCGGGAATCGACACTTTCGGAACTGGTTCCGGGCACTGACGGCTATTACTTCTATCACTGCTTGCACTATCAAAACACGCAGCAATTTGACAAAGCGGCGGATGCGATTGCGAAGTGGGAAAAGCGTCGTGGCGAAACGAATCAGATCAAGGAAATGAAACACCGCCAGGCACTGTTGACGTACACCAACACGCCGGAAGACACCGTCCGTTATCTGATGGAAGAATTGAAGGTTCGCCACAACCACCAACGCCGCCAACCAACGGCTGAACCCGGGCTGCCAACGGTACTGGATCAGTCGCTTATTAGTTTCGAAAGGCTGAACAAGCGAGCACTGGATCGCAACAATTTGAATCGCTACGAAGAAATCGCTTTAATCGTGGCCGCGACACAGGAACTGAGTGCATCGCAATTGCGCAGCCTGTTGAAAAAACTAAACCACCCATCTGTGCCCGACTTGCCAAAATTGATCGCTCGCGATTTGAAGGCGAGTGACGCGCAGCGTTTCGGCAGTTACACCGTGCACAACCTGTTAACTCAGGCGCAGCTTGACGAACTCGCTCGCCTGGTTCCCGATTTGAAAAACGAAACGGATTTTGTAAACAACTACCTGCTGCGACTGCAACCAAACGCCGACGTACTTCCGGAACTTGAGCAAGACGAAAATCTGGCGTTGCTGGAACGCTTATGGGACTTCGCCTCCGATCGTAATGCGAATCACAATTCGTTGAAAGCGAACATCCTGTTCCGTCGTCTGGTACTCGATCGCAAAATGGGCGTCTACGACAAAGCTCGCTTCCTGGAATATCTGAAGTTGCCGCGTTCGGTTGCCTACATCAATCGACGCCTTGTCGAAAGAGTCCGCAACAACCGTCACCTGGTTCAGCTAGGCGCCGACTATCGAAAATTTTGCGGCCTGTTGCCAATCAACAATGACGAACCGCTGGTCCGCCACTTCCTGCACCACTTCCTGGTCGACGCCAACGACTACGAGGAATTCAAACCGCTTATCGAGGACGGTTATCTGAAAGAGCGGTTCGCGGAAGCCAGGATCACGGCCGGACTTGGTGACTCTGAGCGGTGGGCTTCGATGTTATCGCCCAGCAAGTATCAAGAATTGATGAAGCGAATCGATCTGGAATTCGCGCACACTAATCCGGATAGTTTCGAAGTCGATGAAAAAGTTGAAATCAAATTAACGACCAAAAACGTCAAGAATTTGATCGTCAAGATTTTTGAGATTAACACCGCCAATTTTTATCGGAACAATGAAGGGCAGATCGATACCGACATCAATCTGGATGGACTGGTTCCAAACTGGCAGAAAACGCTGGCTTTCGACGAGGCTCCCATTCGTCGAGTCGAACGGACGTTCAGCTTTGAAGAAATCGATCATCGAGGCGTTTTTATTGTCGACTTTATCGGTAGCGGAAAAAGCAGTCGCGTGATGATTCGCAAAGGCCAGTTGCATCACGTCGTTGAGACCACTGCTGCTGGTCAACTGGTCAGCATTCTGAACGAACAACACCAATTGGTCAAAGACGCGACTCTGTGGGTTGCCGGACGCGATTACCCGGCTGATGAAAACGGGCAGTTTCTGATTCCGTTTTCCAACCAGCCCAAAACCGAATCGATGATCATGCAGTTCGACGGGTTGAGTGTCCGCGGCAAATTCAATCACCTTTCAGAAGCGTACAGTTTGCGAGCCGGGATTCATGTTGACCGCGAGTCACTGCTGAAATCTGGCAAGGCGAAGGTTTTGGTACGGCCACAATTGCGTGTCGCCGGACAGCCAACTTCATTGAGCCTGGTCGACAAGGTTCGCTTGATTGTGCGGGCCACCGATTTGGATGGCGTGGAAGCGACCAGGGAATTTTCGGGGCTGGAATTGAGTGAATCCGTCGATACCGCTGTTGAGATCATGGTCCCGGCACGCTTGAGCACTATTCAATTCGAATTGCGTGGAAACGTTCAGGTTGTCAGTCGTGGCACGCCCCAGGAATTGGTGGCCGATCAGACGTTCAATGTTAACCGAATCAACAAGACAGAAACGTTGCAAGCGGTGCACTTGCGACAAAACGAAAATGGGTACGTCCTGGCGGTTCGTGGCAAGACGGGCGAGTCCCGCAAGGCGCAGGCTGTTCAGGTCAAACTGAAACACCGTTTATTCACCGACACCGTCACCGCCAATTTGCAATCGGATGCCAAAGGCCAGATTGTGCTCGGTGAATTGAAGGATATTACCAGGATCGACGTCGCCCTGAATGGCCGAAACCAACGAACCTGGTATCTGCAGAACTCGGAGCAAACCACCTACGACTCGATCAATACCTCAACGGAACAGGCGATTCAGATTCCCTTTGACACGGGTCTCAGTGAAGTCAGTTTCGCATTGACCGAAATTCGCGGTGGAAGTTATTTCAAAGACGAATCGGAAAAGATAACCCTGGCCGATGGCTTGATTTCGATCGCTCCATTGCAGCCCGGCGATTACGAGCTGTTGAATCAATGGAACGGCCAACGCCAACGAATTCGTGTGACGAAAGGTGACCAGAAAGGAACCTATGTCGCGGGGAAGTGGCGAATGCTGGAAATGCGTCATCAACAACCGCTGCACATTAAGGATGTCGAGGTTGCAGAGTCAAAAGTGCGAATCAAGTTGGGTGGCAGTAGCGAATCGTCTCGTGTCCATGTCATTGCGACTCGATACCAGCCTCGTTTCGATCCATTTCTGCAGTTTGTCAGCGTGGGCGACATTGAACCGATCGTGCTGCGAAAGTCGATCAGCTTGAGTGGTTATGTGGCCGGCCGTTCGATTGGTGAAGAGTACCAATACATTCTGGAACGCCAGTTGGCAGAGAAATATCCGGGGAACATGTTGAACCGCCCTTCTCTGTTACTGAATCCATGGGAATTGCGAACGACGGACAACGATCTTCAGATCGCGCAGGATGGCGAAGTCTTTCGTCGAGGTGCCGCAAGTAAACCTGGTGGCGCCAGCCGGAGCAAGAAGAGAGCCGCTGGAGCAGCTACCAACACAGACTTTGCGAATCTTGATTTCCTTGCGGATGGGTCTGTCGTGCTGGAAAACCTTGCCGCCGATGAAAATGGCGAGATTGAAATTGATGCGGCAAGATTTGGCGACAAACATATGTTGCAGGTCGTCGTGCAAAATGAATTTCATACATTGGTTCGCCGCGTCCATTTGCCTGAGCAACCGCTTGCATATCGCGACTTGCGATTGGCGAAAGGGTTGGATCCTGAGCGGCATTTCGCTCAACAAAAACAGTACACCGTTTTGAAGGCCGGGACTCCCTTTGAATTGCAGGATTTCTCGTCGGCTCGTCTGCAGAACTATGATGACTTGTCTGATGTCTATCGCTACTACATCACTTTGACCGGCAATGCGCAGTTGGCCGAATTTGGGTTCTTGATGGATTGGCCGAAAAAATCGGAAGAAGAGAAACTGGAATTATACAAGCGGCATGCCTGCCACGAATTCAATTTCTTCCTGATGAAAAAGGATCCTGAGTATTTCGGAACCGTTATCGTGCCGTATCTGGCCAACAAACTGCACAAGACATTTCTCGATCAGTATTTACTGGACTTGCAATTGGAAGCGTGGGTCGAGCCATGGGAATTCAAACGTCTGAATACCGCCGAGCAAATCTTGCTGGGCCGACGAGTCGACGATCACCGTGAACGACTGAATCAACTTATCGGTGACGACTACGACAATCATCCGACCAGTCGTCGCGAATTCGACCGACTCTATGACTTTGCGGTCGCCGGTTCCGCATTGGATACCGATAAATACAAGTCGTCGAGCGAGGCAGGCGAATCCGAAGAAGCATTACTGTACGAAGGTGAAAAGCAGGATGGTCAAAGTGACCAAGATGGTGATGCTGCGATTCCGCAACCAGAGAATTCTGTCAGTCGGGCGCGACCAAGGCGGCAAGGTAAGTCGGATTCGAATGAAATGTTTAGTGACGAGTTGAAACGTGCTGAATCTCCTCGAGAGGACTCGACCCGTTTAGGCCGAGGGCTGGCAAATAGGCCAGCCTCGACGATGGAGCAGTTCGGCGGAGTCGTAATGGGCGGCGGAGGCCAAGCAGGCGGCGGAGGTCGCGGGCGGCGTCTTCGCGAGGCTCGACAGCAGGTCAAGCAATACTACCAGCGAATCAAACCGACGTCCGAATGGGTCGAGAGTAACTACTATCGTTTACCAATCGAGCAACAGAATTCTCAGCTGGTTCGTGTCAATCGGTTTTGGAAAGACTATGCCCTGCATTCCAACGATGAACCATTCCTGTCTCCGTTCTTTGCGGAGAGCTCCAGGAACTTTACCGAAATGATGCTCGCTCTGGCTGTGATCGACTTGCCTTTCGAGACGCCCGAGCATGAAGTCGAATACGACGAAGACACGATGGTAATGACGCCCGCAAACGACCTGATCGCTTTTTACCAACAGGTTCGGCCCTCCGCGTTTGACCGAGGCGAATCGACCGTTTTGATCAGCGAGAACTTTTATCGCTCGGACGATCGGTACCAGGTGATCGATAGCAAGCAACGTGAAAAGTTTGTACGCAAGGAATTTCTTGCCAATGTCATGTATGGCGGTCAAATCGTTATCACGAACCCGACTTCGACACCTCAAGACATCGATTTGCTGGTGCAGATTCCCGAGGGAGCTTTGCCTGCCCAGGGAAGTCACGAGACAAAAGCGATGCAGATGGACCTTGGTGCCTTCAGCACTCAAACCCTTGAATACTATTTCTACTTTCCTACACCTGGCGATTTTGCCCACTTCCCGGCTCACGTCTCCGTCGATTCAGCGACGGTCGCCATCGCAGAAGGCTTGCGATTCAACGTGGTGGAAAGTCTTTCCGAGGTTGATACCGAGTCGTGGGCTTACGTCTCGCAGAATGGCTCCGCACAACAAGTCCTGGACTACCTGGCATCGGAAAACCTACAGCAGGTCGACCTGGGAATGATTGCATTTCGAATGGGCAACGAAGAATTCTACAAGCAAGCGATCGATTTGCTGACCGAACGATTTGCCTACAACCACACGCTTTGGAGTTATTCGTTGAAGTACAACGACACCGACGTCATCTCACAGTACTTGCAGCACAACGACCAGTTCGTCAATCAGTGCGGCACATGGTTGACGTCACCTGTGTTGGATATTCAACCTGTGATACGAAATATGTATCAACACCGTGAGTACTGGCCGTTGGTCAACGCTCGGGCTCATCAACTAGGCAATACCCGCAAGATCCTGAACAATGCGATTTGGCAACAGTACCGAAGTCTTTTGCAGATCATGTCGCGGCAAACAAAGCCAGGCGACGAAGAGCATCTGGTGACTGCTCACTACTTGTTACTGCAGGATCGAGTTAGTGAAGCGATCGAGCACTTCGAGAAAGTGTCACGCAACAAGATCGACATGAAACTGCAGTACGACTATTGTGCCGTCTACATCGCGATGTATCAGGAACAGCCTGAACAAGCCGACAAGATCGCCAAGCAGTACACGACACATCCTGTGAAACGCTGGCGAGAAATGTTCGCCGCCGTGTCGGCACAAGTAAAAGAGATCAACGGTGGTGAAACCGAGGTCGTCGATCGTCTTGATCCGAACCAACGGCAAACCGAAGCGGCCAGCAAAACGCCAGGCTTCGAATTCGTTGTCGAATCGTTAAAGACAAAACTGAGCTACCAAAATCTGGATGAAGTAACCGTCAATTACTATCAAATGGACGTTGAGTTGCTGTTTAGCCGTAACCCGTTCGTGCAAAAGCAAGACGACAGTTATGCGATGATCAAGCCCAACGAGTCCGCAGTGATCAGCTTGCCGGACGATCAGAATTTGTTCGATATCCCATTGCCTGAGAAATTCACAACCAGCAACGTATTGGTGGAGGTGGTCGGTGGCGGCAAGACTTCACGGCAAGCCTATTACGCGAACACGATGAACGTGCAAACGATCGAACAGTTCGGTCAATTGGCCGTCGCCAAAACCGAATCCGGCGAATCGCTGTCGAAGGTGTACGTCAAGGTTTACGCTCGTAAGGCAGACGGAAGCGTTCACTTCTACAAGGACGGCTATACCGATCTACGCGGTCGCTTCGATTACGCTTCGCTCAGCAATCAGAATCTGAACGATGTTGATCGATTTTCGATTCTCGTGATCAGTTCCGATCATGGTGCGGTCGTGCGTGAAGCTGTTCCGCCCAAGCAATAGATCGTTGCATCGCCCGATTGGGTGATTGACGGAACTCTGGTAACGTAACCGCATGAATACAGAAAACGCTGACGAGAACACTGACAACAACGCAGAAGAAAACGCAGAGCCCACGATTCGACTCGATCATTTCCTGCAAGCATGCGGAGTCGAAACCGGTGGGCAAGCGAAGCAGCTCATTCAAAACGGTAATGTGCTGGTTAACGGCGAAGTCGAAACCCGACGCCGCAAGAAATTGCGCGCGGGTGACGAAGTCGCATTCGCTGGTGAAGTCTTCGAAGTGTCGGCCGGATAGCTCTTAAATTACGCTGTAGCAGACCACTAGTTCGTTGACAGAATCGCAGCCGGGCCACACATCGGTTTATTCAGACTGCTTTCGTTTGATGTATTCGAGAGCTTTCTTTTCGTATCCAGGGTTTCGCAAGCCGATCTTCTTGGCTTCCTGCAGAGCGGTTTCCAGTTCCACGCCCTCGTCCAGAACACGAAACGGTAACCAGACGCCACCAACTCGATTGGCTGAACCACAATGGAACAGAGTTGCCGTTTCCTTGTCGGCCAACAACTTGCGGATCTCGTCAAAGACTTCGTCAGTCAGTGATTCTGTTCCACGAAATGGAACCTCAATCAAATCCAGCCCGACCGCTTTCAGCGCCGCCTTTTCATCCCAGTCAATTTCGCCTTCGGTTCTCAACGTAATCACACGCTTGATCCCGGCTTCGGAGATTTTTGAAATATCGCCGGTCGTGAATTGCCCAGCCAAAAACAACTGACCACATTGGTGAACATTTTTGGTTTCCCCGATCGAGGCTTCCACGACTGCCTGAGGTTTCTTGGGCTCAGGTTCCTGTTCTTCCTCCTGTGCGGAAAGCGAGGAGACAGTTGCCAATGTAAAGAGTAGTGAAAAAAGAGCGGTTCGCATCAACATAGTTTTCTCGCGTTCGGTTTTAAGAAGTCGGCTACTCATTGTCATCGAAGCAGTGTCTCATTCCAAGTCCCGTCAGAATACCACCTTTCGATTCAGTTATGCGGCCGAAAATGCCAGCTGGATCCCGATAGAAATGCCTATATGAATGAGCATGAAGAGAGTCCCAATTACAAAGGCCTGTTTCAAGCCAATGCCAAATAGAGCGGACAGGGCAGCACCAAGTGCCAATGCGCAAATGACGCCAGTCAAGACGATGCCTGCAAGCCCCAAATAAATCGCCAGCACTACGGAGAGTATTCCGGTGACGATTGATGTCGCGAGCGAAATAACAAGTGCCGACACGAACTCCACTTCTTCGTCGTTAAACGCCTGCAACAGAAAGATTAACACGACGGCGTCGATTAGTATCATTAACACTGGATTGATTCCTCGTTGATTTTTTGCGAAGGGAAAAGAAGCCGCAAATGTATCAAACCGCGCGCGGAGACGCCAACTTTTGAGCGCCCAGGAATCTGGTGGGGAAAGAAAGCTGTTGCAAAGTGATGGTTTCGCATCCCGATGCAACGAGAGGTTTGAGCCGGCGTATAGACTATCCCAGCTTCATCGAATCGCCAGGAGCCGGAATCATGACATTTTCGATTCCGGATTCCACCAGTCGATTTTTGAATTCGGTGGCTGGTTCGATTTCGCAATGGACCAGGGCGACATTTTTCAGATTGCCACCGGCAGCGATATCCTTGGCCCATTCCAACAGTCCATTGCTGTCGGCGTGCCCACTGGAGGCCTCCAGCTTCAGTACCTTGGCTTTTGCTTCGTGTTTCTCGCCATAGATTTTGATGTCAGTGTGACCGTCAAGAATTCGGCGGCCCAAGGTGTGTGGGGCTTGATATCCAGTGAACAAGATCGTGTTGTTTGGATTCTCGATGTTGTTTTTCAAGTGGTGCAAAATCCGTCCACCTTCGCACATGCCTGATGCACTGATAATGATGCACGGCTTGTTGTAATCATTCAGGTCCTTGCTGTCCTGGACTTTACGGATGTAATGGAGGCCGCGAAAGCCGAGCGGGTCCTGGTCTTCGTCGCTGAGCAATTGCTTGGTGAACTCCGCGTTCAGACATTCGACATGCTCGCGAAAAACCGTGGTGGCGTTGACCGCCAGCGGACTGTCGACAAATACCTGCATCGGTGGCAAGTCGCCTTTTTCGTAAATCTGATTGAGTCGATAGACGATTTCCTGAGTTCGCCCGACCGAGAAAGCCGGGATGATCAGTTTGCCACCTGCCAGGAAAGTATCCCGAGCGGCTCGCTCCAACATCGCCAAGGCATCGCCGCCAACCTTGTGGTTGCGGTCACCATAGGTCGCTTCCATGATCACGTAGTTCGCGTCGGCGACGACTTCCGGGTTGCGTAACAAAGGAACTTCCGAGCGACCAAGGTCTCCGCTAAATACCATCCGGAATGGCTCGCCTTCATCGGGCTTGAAGTCCAGACAAACGATCGCCGCCCCCAACATATGGCCGGCAAAGTGGTAAGTGCAAGTCACGCCGGGAATCGGTTCAAACGAAACACCGAAGTCCTGACTGCGCATCATCTGGATCGTTTTTAGCGCGTCGTCCTGTTCGTATAGCGGCTCGAACGGATTCTGGCCCTTCTTCTTTCGTTTCTTGTTAACGTACTTGATGTCATGTTCCTGGATCTTGGCTGAGTCCAGCAACATGTGAACCGCCAGGTCGCGGCTGGCTGTGGTGGCAAAGATAGGTCCCTTGAATCCGTTGCGAACCAGGGATGGCAGGTTGCCACTGTGATCGATGTGGGCATGTGACAGTACAACCGCGTCGACTTTTTTTGCCTCGAACGGCAGCTCGCGATTTCTTTTGAACGCAAGTTTTCGCTTGCCTTGGTAAATGCCGCAGTCCAACAGCAGGCGTTTGCCTTGAAAGTGAATCAAGTGTTTCGACCCGGTAACTGTTTGGGCCGCACCCCAAAATTCAACCTTCATAACCGCCTGTCTTGGAAAAGTGAAATTGCTGCAGGTAGGTGTGTGTATTTGAATGGGTTGAGTGCCGCGGATTTGCAGGCACTCAACCTGATCGCAAGTCTTTGAAAACTAGGCTTTGACTCGACCGATATATTCGCCGGTACGAGTATCGATTTTGATCTTGTCGCCTTCGTTGATAAATGCCGGTGCAATGAACTCGGCGCCGGTTTCAACTTTGACAGGCTTGGTCACGTTGGTGGCCGTGTCGCCCTTGGCGCCCGGTTCGCAAAACTCGACCGTCATCACGACGTGATTGGGCGGAGTCAATGTGACCGGTTGGCCGTTGAACAGGTAGACGCTGCACTCCAGGCCATCGATCAGGTATTTCCAGTTGTCGTCGATTGCTTCTTTCGACAGTTCGTAGTTTTCGTAGGTGACCTTGTGCATGAACACATAGGTGTCGCCCTGTTTGTAGGAAAACGTCACGTCCGTTTCCACGACATCCGCGGATTCCAGCGAGTCGTTTGCTTTGTAAGTTCTGGCCAGCGTCGTGCCGCGGACCAGGTTTCGCATCTTGCAGATGTAAAGAGCGTTGCCTTTCCCAGGCTTTCGGAACTCGAATTCTACGATGGAATAGGGTTCGCCATCGATTTGAACCTTGAGACCTTTTTTAAATTCGCTAGGTTTGTAAGTGCCCATTTGGCCTGTTCCCGAATGTGTTCAAAATGTTTGTTCAGTTAGCGGCGGATGTTTCCAGCGAAACGGACCGCAATTCAAGATGGCTATTGTAGCGTTAGATTCAAATTCTGTCCGCACCAGTCCCGATGACTGGCGGGCCATCGTAAAGTCGGCAATTCGCGACCCAAATGAATTGCGGCGACGGTTGGGTTTGCCTCTGGAATCGGAGCCGCAGCGGGTTCTGGATGTCCAGCAAGCCGATCAGCAATTTCGCACGTTTGTACCCGAGCCGTTTTTAAGTCGAATCCAGTCCGGCAATCCTGCTGACCCATTGCTGTTGCAGGTATTGCCCGTTGCCAACGAGGCCCGTGATGTTGCCGGGTTTACGGCCGATGCCGTCGGTGATGCCGCTGCCGAAAAAGGCGCAGGATTAATACACAAGTACCAGGGACGTGCGCTGTTAATTACACGTGGTGTTTGTGCCGTGAATTGCCGCTATTGTTTTCGACGTCACTACCCTTACGATTCAGCGCCGGTTTCCATCCAGCAGTTTGAGCGAACTCTGCAGGTGGTTCGGGACGATGAGTCGATCGAGGAGTTGATTCTTAGCGGTGGTGACCCGTTAATGATGGTCGACAAGCAACTGCAACAGTTGCTGAAACTGATCGAGTCTATTCCGCACATTCGGCGATTGCGGATTCATAGTCGCTTGCCAATCGTAATTCCGCAGCGTGTGAATTCAGCTTTAATGTCAATGCTCAGCGAATCACCGTTGACCGTGGTGGTCGTCGTACATGTCAATCATCCCAACGAGATCGATCAGGATGTCGCCAATGCGATGGCTGCGTTACATGAATGTCGGCTTACGTTGTTGAACCAATCGGTTTTGCTGAAAGGCGTCAACGATGACCTGCCGACGCTCGTGGAATTGAGCAAGCGATTGATCGACCAGAATTGTTTACCGTACTACCTGCACCAACTTGATCGAGTTCAGGGTGCCGCTCACTTTGAAGTGGATGTCGAAGTCGGTAAAGCGTTGGTTGCCGAGATGCAAAAACAATTGCCTGGTTACGCGGTTCCGAAATACGTGCAAGAGATCGCCGGCGAAGCCTCGAAGACGATTCTGTAGCCAAAGAGAACTGGAATACAAGCACGAAGCGCAAGCGAGTGGTTTTGCGGTATGGAACCACTCGCTTGCGCTTCGTGCTTGTATTGTTTGCAAACTCCTACCCGAACACGTTTTCTAGATAC
>CAZPOL010000034.1:31935-46159 GCA_964588195.1 uncultured Pirellulaceae bacterium
GCGCTTCGTGCTTGTATTGTTTGCAAACTCCTACCCGAACACGTTTTCTAGATACTCCAGCGACTCCGCCATCTCTGATCGTGACATCGCCGAGTACGGTCGTTGCACATTGATGTAGCCTGTGTAGTTACACTCTTCCAGTTTGGCCAACAGAGGCGGCAAGTCGATCGAGCCGCGGCCCAATTGCACTTCCACGTTGTCGCTTCGTGATAGATCCCGGACGGCATCACGCGCGCGGAAATGCATTACAGCTGGGCCAAGTGATTGCATTGCCGATTCGACTTCGAAGCGGTTGATTAACAACTCGGCCGGGTCAAAATCGATGCTGAGCGAACCGGGGCCCAGATCGTTGATTAGCTCTAACAAATCGGAGCCTTCGTCGTCGCCCGTGCGAGCGGCAAAGACTGCGCCGATATGGCTGCCGTGCCGACCAATGTCTTCCAGAGCCTGATGCAGGTTGGGCAACATCCCCGATTCTGCCGTTGGGATTTTGCCAATTCGGTTGCTAACCACATTGCAACCAAGTTCGTATGCCATCGTCATGGCTGCTTTGGTAGCGTCGATCCGTTGTTCCAGATTCTCTGCCGTCGCGTAGCCGTGGCGGGAAGAAAAGTTGACGCAGCTGATTGAAACACGATGGTCATCCAGCAACTTTTTGATTTGCCGCACGCCCGTTCGGGATAGCTCGGCGGGCCGGATGTCGGTGCGTGAGCTGATTTCGATCCCTTCCACTCCCATCGCCGCCACAATCGGCAGGGCCTTTTTGAATGGCAGCCCAAGGCTCTCCAGCCGTATTGCTTTTCTTAGTCGTAACAAACTTCGTCTCTCCCAACATTTCAGTCGTTCGGGGTATGGCGGCGCACGCGCTTACGTCGGCCCTGCGATTTGGTATTCTAAACAGATCGGACATGCAGGAAACAGCTGCATTGGAATGACTCGTGATAAAACATATTCGGAATCCATAATGACGACGGTCGGCGAAATTGGTCAGTTTATCAACGAGTTCGCTCCGGTAGAACTGGCGGAAGAGTGGGATAATGTTGGTCTGCTGGTTGGAGATTCCAACGGAGAAGTCGAAAACGTCATGACCTGTTTGACGATCACGCCTGAGAGTGCGGCCGAGGCAATTGCCAAAAAGGCCGACGTGATTGTCGCTCATCATCCCCTGCCCTTTCGTGCGATGAAACGGCTGACCACCGCGAACACTGCCAGTCGATTGTTGTTGGATTTGATCAAGGCGGACGTGGCAATCATCAGCCCTCACACTGGTTTCGATTCCGCTGCCAAGGGTATCAATTCGCAACTCGCTGAAAAATTTCAACTGACGGATGTTTGTCCTTTGGTCGCATCGGAATCGCTGGGCCAGGAGGTGGGCGCGGCAAGGACAGGCAGCCCCAGCAAAGAGGCAACGTTGCAATTGCTAATCGATCAAGCAAAGTCGGCTTTCGGTTTGACGCAGATCAGATTCGTTGGCTCACGCAATCAACCGGTTACCAAAGTCGCATTGTGTTGTGGCAGCGGTGGTACTTTTCTGGACAAGGCGATCGCCGCCGACTGCGATGCACTGATCACTGGCGAGACGACTTTTCATACTTGCCTGGAAGCGAAAGCGAACGGTGTGGCACTGATCTTGTTGGGCCATCACAACAGTGAGCGATTTGCCGTCGAATCGCTGGCCAAGGTGATCGGAGAAAAGTTTAGCGGGTTGAATGTATGGGCTAGCGAAGATGAAACGGATCCGGTTCGCGTCGGTTAATTCCAAACTTTGTCCGGCCCGTTGGCGGAAGGTGGCACAGTTCGTTATTAGGTCCGAAACCCCTGTTTTTAAGTGTCTAAAACGAAAATTTAGCAGTCTGTGTAAGGATTTGACCGTCTGCGGTGTCACAATAGAATAGGACTCGTCACCCCACCTTGTTATCACGGTTTACATTAGGACGAATGTGTATTGCGGAGAAAGCTGTTTGCTGGGATTTTCCGTTTTGTTTACATAGCGTCGACCGTGTCTCTTTGATCAACTCCAGCCGATTTGCTCTTTTGCAATTTTGGCATATGAAACCAGGTATATGAAAAAGAATCTGACTGCACTGCCCGTCTATAACGAAGTCGAAACGGTTCACGAAGTATTGGATCAAGTCGTCCGCTATTGCGATCACGTTTTGGTGATCGACGATGGCTCCACTGATGGCACAGCGGCTGCGTTGGCTTCCCGGTCAGATATTACGGTTGTGACTCACCAGGAAAACGCCGGGTATGGTGCTGCCTTGATGACCGCTTTCCGATACGCGATTGGAAACGGCTACGACGCAGTTGTGACGATCGACTGCGACGGCCAACACGAACCACAACGGATTCAGGATTTGGTCGACCGCCTGGAAAGTGACCAGGCTGATATCGTTTCCGGAAGTCGCTACCTGAAAAAATTCGATCTCAATTCCGAGGCGCCCGCGCAACGCCGCTGGATCAATCAGCAAGTTACTAAGGAGATCAATGAGCGGTTGGGATTCAAATTGACGGACGCGTTTTGTGGCTTCAAAGCGTATCGCGTCGAGGCTCTGAAAAAACTGCGATTGTCGGAAGCCGGTTACGCCATGCCGTTGGAACTATGGGTTCAGGCAGCGTGTAACAAATTAACGGTAACCGAGATGGCCGTGCCGTTGATCTACCTGGACGAGAATCGTACCTTCGGTGGCGATCTGGATGATGGTGCAACGCGTCTGAATTACTATTACGAAGTGTTGCAAAACAGCATCGACCGATCGGTTAGCGATTGTCCCGACCTGCAGGCCCGAGAACTTGCCGGCTAGAAGGCAGTTACAGTTGCCGTTGCGGGTTTGGAAAATCGCCGTTCTGCGATGAGGCCGGCAACGGTTACGCATTCGAAAACCGTGGCTATCGCCGGCTATCGTCAAAACGGCTGGCTAATGATTGAACTCTTCCGATCATTGAGCTGTCATTTTGTTGGCGACTCGTTAAATTGCATTTCGGTAATTTGCACTCTCGCTACTCAAACGGAGAAACTGCTCAATGACGCTCGTGTATCAACGATTGCGAGCGCCAGTTGAGGACGGTCAGTCCCTGCAGATTCCGGCTATTTCGGACTTCGTCGAAACTCTTGGCGACAATCGGCGACGGTTAAGTGGCCACTCTTTTCAGTTGGCGGGCCGATCGATCGAGCAACTAAGAACCGTTGCGAGAAGTGAATTGGTCGAGTTGGCACGCCGTTGGTCCAGTTCCTATCGCGATGTAAATGTTCCGGCCGATTGGGCCTCGGTGGTCATGAGCGGCCATCAGCCGACGCTGTTTCACCCCGGCGTCTGGTTCAAGAATGTCGTGCTGGATCATGTGGCGGCAAAGTCGGGAAGCGTCGCGATCAATCTGGTGGTGGATAATGATCATCAGCAACTTAGATCGATTCGGGTACCAATCGGCGACATCGATCAGCCCGGCATCGATTTAGTAAGGTTCGACTCAAAGAATTCCGAAGCCCCCTTCGAAGCAGAAAAACTTTATGACTCGTCGATGTTTGCCACGTTCGGCGATCGGGTCGCCACGACGCTGGGAAAGTTCGTCCCGCAGCCATTGATTCACCAGCTATGGCCACACGTGCTGAACGCGTTGCCGCAATCCAAGCAGCCCTCGATCGCCATCGCCGCTGGGCGACATCGCCTGGAGCAGGATTTTGGAATGAACACGCTGGAGGTTCCACTGAGTTCGATTTGCAAGACCGAATCGTTCGCAGCGTTTGCCTCCGAGCTGTTAATGCGTGCTGAAGAATTTCGGCAGGTCTACAACCAAACGCTTAACGAGTACCGTCTTCTGCACGGCATTCGAAGTGTCTCTCATCCCGTTCCTTCGCTGAGAGAAATCGAGGGCTGGATTGAGTTGCCGTTTTGGGTTTGGAGCAAGCAAGCAACGGACGCGACGCCGAGTCGAAAGCCTTTGTTCGTTCGCAAAAATGGTTCCGGTTTTACGATCTCGGATTTGGGATCAGACATGGGTTCGGTCTCGGTCGATCTGGACGCCTCGGATCTGTCACTGCAAGTCGCCGAGCTTGACTCAAAGGGCGTATGTTTGAGAACTCGAGCGCTAACGACCACGATGTATAGCCGACTGGTTTTGTCGGATGCGTTTCTGCATGGCATTGGCGGGGCGAAGTACGACGAGGTCACTGATCAGATCGTCAAACGTTTCTTCTCGATAGAACCACCCGTCTACCACACGATTACTGCGACTCATCGATTGCCAATCCTGCATTCGCCAACCACGTTTGCTGATGTGCAGGCTTTGAATATACATCAGCGGTCGCTGGCGTTTCATGCCGAACGATTTATCGATCCGCAAAACGATGCTGCGGCGGAGTTGGTAAAGCAAAAGCGCGACTTGATTGCGTCGATTCCGGTTACTGGGAGCAAGAAGGATTGGCACGACAAGGTTTCTGCGATCAACACCAGGTTGCGAGGCATGGTCAGTGACCAAAGCGAACGAGTGGCGGCGGAAATTGAAGCGGCGCGTCACCGATATCGGGCCAGCCAGTTGTTGGGTTCTCGCGAATTCAGCTTTTGCCTGTTTGATGCCGGATTGGCAGAACGGATGAAGTCAGGGCTGGCGTAGAGCGAATCGCATCGCGATCTTTTTAGAGTGACAAATTCAGTTGCTTCGCCCATTCGGCAACCGCCAGGCGATACTCGTCAAATTGAGATTCAGGCAGTGGCGTGTGATGGTCGGCATCGCGAATCGTGAAAACGGAACTGGCCCCTGCGTAATTGTCGACGATCATTTTTTGGTATTTGACGGGAATCACGCGGTCGGAGTCGGATGTCACAAACAGCGCGGCTGACTTGCAGCGCTGGCTGTTTTGCACAGCGTCCATCTCGGCAGGCACCTGACGGCCAACAAAATTCGCCAGACCAAAATTCCACCAACTGTAACGACCGCGAATCAACTGTTGCACCGGTGCCGGGTTTCGCAGCAGGACGCCGGCGACCGGATACCGAGCCGCCACGTACAGCGCGTACATTCCACCCAGGCTGTTTCCGGTTACCACGATCGGTTTGCCATCCGCAACTTGACTGATCGATTTCCATGCCGCTTCGCATACGATCGGCATGTTGGAAACACAAGCCATCCCTGTGCTGGTGCCATAGCCGGGTGGGTTGATTGTCCAGGTTTGAAAATGCTCGGGCGAAAGCAACTCGGCGGGATGAGGTCCTGATCGTTCGGCGCGCCCGCCGGTGCCTGGAAATTTCAGGCAAAACAACTCAGGCTCTTGCGAATTCGCAGGCTGTGATTCGGTAACCCACGCCTCAATCTCGTCCGTTCCGCAAGGAATGGCAATTCGCCGACGCTGCTCGGGATCGATTGCGTCGGTCGAATTGTCAAGGATCAGCCGGTTAGCCAGTCGAAGTAGTAGCGACATGAGGGAACCAACGATTAGTGAACGCGTTGGCCCGGTTGCGATCCATCATCCGGAGACAGCAAGTAGACTTCCTCGCCACCTGGACCCGAGGCACAAACCATGCCTTCGCTGAGTCCGAATTTCATCTTGCGAGGTTTCAGGTTCGCCACCATCACAACTTTGCGTCCGACCAGTTTCTCGGGATCGTAGGCTGCCTTGATACCGGCAAAGACTTGCTTGCGGTGATCGCCGCCAAGGCTGAGTGTCAGTTTCAGCAGCTTGCGCGCTTCTTCCACGTGTTCGGCGGAGACAATTCTGGCGACTCGCAAGTCGACTTTCATAAAGTCGTCAATCGTGCACTCCTCGGTCATCGGCTCGTCGATCATCGGTTGAGCGCTGTCACCGAATTCGTGGCCAACCAAAGGTCCATCGGCAACGGCTTCAGCGGCTGCTTCTTCTTTACTCTCTTCAGTCATTTTCGCTACGTCCTTCTCGTCGATTCGTTTCATCAGGTGTTTGAATTTCTTAACGGGTGTGCCGGTCAACGGCGTTTGCGATTGTTGCCAATCATTGATCTGGTCGCCTAACAACTCCCCGACTTGCAGTGACAGTTCCGGCAGGACTGGTGTCAGGTAGATGATGATTTGTCGGAACAGGTTGATGGCGACCGAGCAAACGTCTTGAAGTTCCTGAGCCTTGTCGGGATCCTTTTTCAGGTTCCAGGGCTCCGCATTTTCAATGTACGGGTTGGCACGATCCGCAAGTTCCACGATCAACCGCATGGCGCGAGCGTAATCGCAGTTTTCGTAGGCTTCGGCAATCGCTTCCCCTTGCTCGGCTGCATATTTGAACAGGCCACCATCGTCAGGGTACTCGGCAGACAAGCCAGAGTCCTTCACGAACTTGGCCGACCGCGACGCAAGGTTTACGACTTTACCAACCAGGTCAGAATTGACTTTGGCGATAAAGTCTTGCAGGTTCAGGTCAATGTCGTCCAGCTTTGGTCCCAGTTTGGACGCGTAGTAGTAACGCAGCCAGGCTGGGTTAAGGTGTTTCAAATACGTCGACGCTTTGACGAACGTGCCCTTGCTTTTGGCCATCTTTTCGCCACCGACGGTCAGGAAACCGTGGATGTGAACTTTGGTCGGCAAGTTGTAGCCAGCGGTCTTCAACATCGCTGGCCAGAACAGGCAGTGGAAATACTGAATGTCCTTGCCCAGGAAATGATGGATTTCCGTTTCGTCATTTTTCCACCACGATTCGAAATCCTCGCCGTTCTTTTCACACCATTCTTTGGTTGAGGCGATGTAGCCGATCGGAGCATCAAACCAGACGTACCAAAAGTGTTCGCCATTGGTGCCAGGAATTTCGAAACCAAAATATGGTTTGGGTCGCGAGACATCCCAGTCCCGCAGCTCGTCCTTCAGGAAGTGTCCCTTCAGGTAGTTGGCGACTTCGTCCTGCAGGTGTTTGCCACACTGAGTCCACTCGTCCAGGAATTCGTGCAGTTGCTCGATCTTGACGAAGTAGTGATCCGTTTCGCCTTCGACGGGCGGTTTGCCGCTGACGGTACTAATCGGATCGATCAAGTCCGTTGCGCTGTAAGTCGCACCGCACTTGTCGCAGTTGTCGCCGTATTGGTCCTTTGCTCCGCACTTGGGGCAGGTTCCTTTGACGAAACGATCTGGCAAGGACTCGTTGGTGTCCGGATCGAACAGCTCAGCGACTTTACGACAATCGATCAGATTTTGATCGTTGAATGCGGACCAGATTTCGGTGGCGATTTCGCGATTGGTCTCACTGTGCGTGCTGCTGTAATGATCGTAGCTGATCCCGAACCCGGCGAAGTCGGCCTCGTGAGCGTCGCTCATTTGCTTGATAAATTCTTCTTCGGTTACACCAGCTTTTCGAGCACTCTTCATGATCGCCGAGCCGTGCGTGTCATCGGCCCACATGAAGATGCAGTTGTGCCCACGCAGTCGCTGGAATCGAACCCAGATGTCCGTCTGCACATGCTCGACCATATGGCCGATATGAATGTGGCCATTGGCGTAAGGTAACGCGGCGGTGACGAGTATTTTTCTTTTTTGTTCAGTCATATTGCTGCCAGGTTAAGGCGACGTGACAATCGCCGTAAAGGGTGAATGTGAATTGTATCGAAACCCGCGAAAGTTCCCATGGCGGTTAGCGGAAGGTTGGCTATCCGCTATCCGCGAATCGTTTAACGACAAGCCGGCAGGCGACGGAGTTTTGTGGTCCAATTATCCCGGCGCAGACGCCAGCGGCTTGCCGTAAAACGAAAATGCTCGGATTCGTCACCAGCACAGCACAACGAACCAATGGAAGGCGAGTATGAAAGTCGACCCAGCCAACTATCAGATTGATGATGCCAGCCAGATTTACTCACCGGGCCTGGTGCTGTTCAAAGAGTTGCTGATGAACAATCTGAACGAGATCGTGCGGATTGCCGGCGGCCCCGAGAACTTGCGGCCTCATTGCAAGACGCACAAGATGCCCGCCATCATCAACATCATGCAAGACATGGGCATTCGAAAGCACAAGTGTGCAACGGTGGCCGAGGCAGAGATGTTATGTGAAGCAGGTGCGAACGACATATTGATCGCCTATCAGATGGTGGGACCGAATATTGACAGGTTCGTGCAGCTGATAGACAAGTTCCCCGATGTAAAGTTCGCGACTCTCGTCGACCACCCGACAAGTTTGGAGCGATTGTCCGAAGCATTGCAATCTGGTCGGGATCGAACAGCTGGCATTTGGCTGGACCTGGACCCGGGCATGAAGAGAACCGGTATCGGATTGGGCGACGATGCCAATCAGTTGTATGAAATGATTTGTTCCACTCCGGGAATCGAACCGGCGGGTTTGCATTGGTACGACGGACATCACCGACAATCGGATCCGGATGAACGACGAACGGCGATTGAGACGGCCTGGATTCCGCTGGTTGAATTACGCAACAGATTGTTGCTGCAGGGCTTCCCGATTCCTGCGGTGGCTGTCGCGGGTACCGGATCGTTTCCGATCCTGGCAGATTTTGGCGAGCCCAATCTTCAACTGACTCCAGGCACGACGACTTTGTACGACATCGGTTACCTGGAAGATTTCCCGGACATCAACTTGCAACCGGCTGCTGGAGTTCTGACGCGAGTCGTCAGTTGTAATCGGCCTGGATTTTTGACGCTCGATTGCGGACACAAATCGATTTCGCCAGATCAACCGGCCGGCAAGCGTTGCTACTTCCCTGCCCTTCCTGATGCCATTGAACGTGGGCACAACGAGGAGCATCTGGTGGTCGAGACTGAATTTTCGGAACAGTTTTCACTAGGCGACAGTTTGGTAGCGCTGCCCCGTCATGTTTGTCCGACGAGTGCCTTGCATCAATCGGCACATGTGATCGAAGGCGGGAAACTGGTCGATCGCTGGCCAGTGGCGGGTAGAGATCGAATGATTTCGATTTGAGCAGATGATGTTACGGTCGCGGATGTTGAAGGGGCGATCCGTTTTCTGGAATGCGAGTAACGTCGTGCCGACCATTACATCTTCTACAGATTTGACTCATCATTGCAAAATGGGTGGCCTGGCCGCGGTTTGCTTGGTGGGGTTTCTGGAATGCGTATTGCTTCGCTCGGGCCAACAATGATTTGTGGTTTCTGTCTTCGAGGCTCGCTCGCTTCGTCCAGAAATTTTTTGAGCTTGAGCACTTGTCGGCGAAGGGCCTTTTGTTCTTGCTCTAGTTTCTCAATTCGATCTGTTAGTTCTTTAATTTCAGTCATCGCGGTTCCTCCAAGTACTTGGTTGTGAGCGTGAATTGTACGTATCAAAGTCGTAGATTCCAGAAGTTTTGAGAACGTTGGGAAGCAATTACCTTTGCTTCAAGTAAGGCGGACTATTTACTTTTGAGGTGGTTTCGATGGATCCTTTCATTGCGCCAGTCGATGGCTTCTTGCACTTCTTTTGGTATTGAGTCCGCTGGACTCTGCGTAATGTCGATTTTGGCAAGTGGCATCAGCATCGCTTCGGCTTCAAACTCAAGTGTCTTCCCTGTGCCCGTGCTTTTGGGCAACATCGCTGTTTTCCAACCAACAAATTTCCCGTCTTTGTAGCTAAATGGCTTTGTTCCTGTATCCGATTCGGGATTGTTGGGAAGCCAATACTCATCGACCAAAAATCCAGGCGTTCGATTTGAAATGAATGGAGTGCCCGGCGGCAAATACGGTACTTGGCTGTCGATATTTGGCAGAAACCAATTTTCGATTCCATTCGGATAATACCTCAACGATTTACTCAAGCGAGGTGGCGTGTATGGATCGATGGCTGGTGCTTGATGAATTCTGTAGGCCCACGAGTATTCCAAGGGCATCATCAAGTAGGTGTATTTGCCAAGATCCACAGGCAGCGTTTTGTTTATCAGTTGGTGCCGAACCAGGTACAGTTGCAACGCTTGCATACATCGCCATTGAATAAAGTACGCCTCGTCGTATCGTCGGTTGATGACCGCAAGTGAATCGGAGTAAAGCTCTCGGAAGTAGCTATGGTTGCGGCTCATTCTTGGTAGGGCGCTGGTGCGACTCCAATTGCTCTCCCGCTCTCCCAAAGACGAGAACTCTTGTCGCATGTGGCTAGAATTTTTCGGATTGGGCGGAACTGGCCATTTGGTTTCGTTCTTGTCCAGATCAGGGAGTCGCCAATCGCACTCTTTAAATTGTTGTAATTGGTTGCGCCCGTGGAGTCTGATCAGACGCTCCGTACGTTGGCGTTCGCAAGGCAGATTCCAGACCACGGACGTAAGGTCGATGCCGATTGCGTCAAATTCGTGTTCGTAGTTGGAGTTCTTACGTAATAATGCGTTGCACTGGTACTCAAGGATTCGTTGTTCCGGAAGAGGCAGGAACTCCTTAAGCACGATCTGCAAAGCTTCGTTAAGAAGTTCCGGAGTCTGGTTGTTACAAACGGCCCACTCGTCAAAGTATGTCAATGACCGGGCATACCAGTGAGCCTGGTCGTAAGCAAGCAATCGGGAAAACTGTGACATCGCTTTTAAATGTGGCCATGCGGCAGCGGCATCGTTGCGATGAATTTCTCGCAACAACGAGAATTCCAGTAACTCGAGTACGGATCGAGCTCGCACGATCAATGGATTGGCACCTTTTTTGGTATAGGGAAACCCGGCGGGAATTCGATCCAGTTGCTCCCTGTGTCGCCATGCGAATTCAATAGCGGAATGGAGTTCAGCGATGGCCGGGTCATGTTCATCAAGGAATCGATCGACAATTTCCGTCAGCGTATCGATACGTATTTCCTCGCCACGCTGGATTCTCTCACGCCAGATCTGAAGGTTGAGAGCCAGTTGGTTGATAATCTGTTCGCTTGGCTTTCCTTGGTTGATGAAACTCCGATCAATTCCGGGCAGTGACGGGGGCTCGTCGCCAAAGTTGGATTGGTCATCGAGCAAGGAAGGCTCCAGGAGTTTTGGGTAGATTCCACGAAGCGAACTGACCTCTTCCGAGAACTCAACATTGGAAAGGACTTGATTGAAACGTTGGTCGATTTCATCGATAACTTGTTGGTCTGCCACCTCAGTCTGGAAATTCAGTGCCACGGCAGGGATTTGATGGGCGCGATATTGCCACGTTAAAAATATGACGACGGCGGTGACCGTCGCAACCGTTGCGGTGGGGATGATTGATCTTCTTAACAACGAGGCTTCGTTCAGGTTGGCTTTTAGGGCCATCCATCCGCCCAACAACATGACGCCAAGCAGCGGCAAGACGCTCCACCAGATCGGAACGGCTCCAAAGGCAATCAGGATTAACCAGGAGACCAGAAACAGGCAAAGCAAGGCCGTCAAAATAAAGGCCAGGATTTGCCGACGCAGTACAAGCGATGCGAATTGGCCTGCTGCAAAACAAAGTAGACTGCTTAGTGCTCCCCAAAAAACGAGTTGGCCAACGATATAGCTGATCGCCTTTCCCTCCAGGATTGGATGTTCTTCGATGCTTTTGGCAGGCAGCGAAAGGGAAGAGGCGAATTCGGCGAGTTGCATGATCTTGAATTGGGAAATAATTGACAAGAACAGGAAGTAGGCGACTGCGAACAACGCCACAATTCCCAGAGTCCAGGGCAGGACTCTGCTAAGCCAAATCTTGAATGAGGAGACACCACGTACTGCCAGGAAATTATTGTTGACTTGTCGTTGGTCGGCAGAGAAAGCCGCCATGCCCGCGAATCCTGCTGCAGTAGTCAGCAATGGAATGGTGATAAACAACAGGGCGATATTCAACAGCGAAGCTGAGATTCCGATAGCCAAAGTCGCCACGACAGCGATCGCTACCGTTTTCCAGGACTGCCGAACCGCCTGCCATGCTAATCGTGAAAGTTGCGGCAGCGATTGACGGAGGCCACGAATTGACCAGGTTGCTGGACGCGCTAATGCTGCGACGAACAAACTATTTGATCCTTGCCGATCCAGCCTGGTCGCCTTGGAATCAACTCCACCGTTTAGCCAATTGACCGAATACTTCCAGGCGATTGCCAGAACCACCAAAGCAAAAATCATGCGAAACTTCCAGGCCATTACGTAGGGCGCCGGGGACATGAAGTCCAGGTATTGTTCACCAGTGCAAAAGATTGCCAATTGAATGGTCAATGAAGCCATCAAGATCGAGATGATCGCCGCGTTCAGAGGACGGGATATCAAAACCGACAACAACCAGCCCCACAAAAAGAACTCGACCGTGGCGAGGCCAAAGACCTGAAGGTATAGAACTACCCATGATCCGGAAGTGGTTGAGGTTTGCTGGGGCGCAGGCACGTCGGCAACCGTGTAGCAGACCGCGGCAATGCCCAGCGTGATCAGCAAGAACAGGCAACTTAGCGTTGCTGCAGCCGCCAGCTTTGGATTGTAAACCTGTTTGGAAGTGATTGGCAGCAGTTGTAGATTCTGAAACGTGCCATCTTCTTTTTCAGTGGCGAACAGAGTCGACGCAGCGGCAACAGCAAACAATGCCGAGAATCCACCAATTAAACCAACGCATACGAACCAGGTCTCGCTGGTTGAATTGGGCATGCCTGTGACAACAAATGCGACCAGCAATTGAAACAGTCCACCAAGCAACAACATGGCATAGAAAAAAGGCAGCAGCTGTCTGGACTCCTTCCAAAACAGGCTGGCGAATGGACTGTGTGGCTTTGGTGTCGTTGCGACGCTCATTCGTTCGACCCTCCACTACCAGAATTCTGCTGTTCCAATGCAACCGGCGTGTGCGAATCAGTTTCCGGTGTCGACCCGGTGTTGCCCGGACTGCTTTGATCCTGTTCGCCCTTGCGAATGAAGGTCACAAAAATCTCTTCCAGTGAAGGAACGTGTACTGCGATTTCTGCGATCGCCGGGTGCTCACGCAATTGCCACAACGCGTCGTTGGCCGGATGAGAAACGGTCAGCTTGACTTGTCGCCCATCGTTTTCGTGGAACAACACATTCAGGTTGTCATGAACGACGGCGGGAAGCTGGCTAGTGCCTGGATTCAGAGTGATCGTCCATTGTTCCAGGCGAGATTTCAAATGCTCCAGAGGTTCACAAACCAACAGTTTGCCTTCATTCATGATGCCCACAATGTCGGCGACCCGTTCCACCTCGGGGATCTGGTGGCTGGAAAGGAAAACGGTGCGGTTGTCGGCGGCGACGTCGACCATACTCTCCAAAAAATTGCGACGAACGAGTGTATCAAGGCCCGAGGTCGGCTCGTCCAGAATCAAAAGATCGGGCGTATGTGCCATTGCCAGTGCCAAAGAGACTTTGGCCTTCATTCCCTTGGACAGTGACTTGATCTTCTTCTTCAGCGGCAGGTCGGCTGCCTCCATCAACTTGTAAAAGTTGGCAAGAAAACCATCCGGGTAGAAGCCAGCAGTAAACCAGCCAATTTCACCAATTGTCATCCAGTCGTAAAGCGATGGTTGTTCGGGCACGTAGCCGATCTGGCGACGGACTGCGAGTCCTTGCTTTTGACTGTTCAGTCCTAGCACGTTGACCGTGCCGGTCGTCGGTGTTTCCAGCCCTAACATCGTTCGAATCGAAGTCGTCTTTCCAGCCCCATTCTCGCCAAGCAAGGCGAATACCACTCCTCGGGGAACTTCGTAACTGACGCCGTTGAGGGCTTTGTGTTTACCGAATTCTTTCGTAACGTTCTCAAATTGAATGATGTGGTCCATGTTCATTTTCCTCGCTTCTTTCCGAGTTCCGACTGAAACAGCTTCTCAATTTCCTCGTCGTCCAATTGGCTCTGCCGCGCCTCGATGATCAACTGCGACATGTGTGACCGAACGATCCGTGTACGTTCGGATTTGCAAATCGAGCGGGCACCCACGGCGATCGCCATTCCGGTGCCCCGCACAGGTTCGATGATTTTGCGATCCTGTAATTGGCGGTAGGCTCTGGCAACCGTGTTGGGGTTAATGGTCAAGTCCCGAGCAAGCTGCCTGACCGACGGAATCATTTCACCTTTTTGCAAAGCCCCATTGGCGACCGCATAGGTGACTTGACGCACGACCTGCTCGTAAACCGGGACGCCGTTGCTGGTATGAATTTTGAAAAACATGATTAGATCGCTGCAATTGACCTGATATGACCTGACAATCGAAACTGCTCGGCAGCAGTGTACTGCCGTGATAGTACGGTAGGGAGTAGACGCGAGAATGTCAAGTATGAACTTTTGACTTATTCCAGAAGGCAGACAGAATCAGGGCCGGGTGATCTCAGATTTGAGATTTGAGATTTGAGATTTGAGATTTGAGATTTCTCAAAACTGCCCC
>CAZPOL010000035.1:0-44399 GCA_964588195.1 uncultured Pirellulaceae bacterium
AAAGAACCGCGAATAAACGCCAATGGACGCGAATAAAACCTGAATTTGTATTCGCGTTTATTTGCGTCCATTCGCGGTTGAAAATTTAGCGTGGCGTCAGCAAAAAGTCTCCTGCTTAATACCGTGGCAGGTTCTCGCGGTCTGCAGGACGATCCTGCATGGCCCCCAAGTCGGCAAAGTTGTGGCGACCGATTGTCGCTTCGCGCTGACACCTATTGGATCTCAGAATTCTGATTTAAGAATGATAATCGGCCACCTGTAACTGGTTAGGTGCGGCGGGCTATAATGGAATTCATGAGCGAACGGCTGGAACAACTTAACGATCCGAATTACTGGCGTGCCTTGTGTCCGGACATGACAATCACGGAACAGACACCATTGTCCCAGGTCTCAAGTTTCGGCGACGAGATACAGATTCGCGACGAGGATTGGCAAACCTGCAAGGCGACCATTCACCGTGACGCTTACTTCGTTTACGACTCTTATTTCCATCCGGAGTTTATCGAGCGTCTTGCCACTTGCATGCGGGCGGTTGATTCGGCTGGATTGTCGACCGCATTTTGTTTTGTCTACGACGAGTTCTGGCAACTTCTGCTACAACTCGATCCGCTGCTAACCGATCTGATTGGCGATTACGAATTGCTTCCCGCCGTGTGGGCATGGTTTGTTCGACACGATCGACAAACTGGTTTCGCGCCTCATCGCGATGGAGTTCGCGACGTTTCGGTAGACGATGACGAACATCTCGACTACCTGACGATCTGGATCCCCTTAACGGACCTCGACCATCACAGTTCCAGCATCTCGGTACTGCCCGCCTCGGCTGATCCAAACTATGACGCCGGAACCGAAGAAATAAAGATCGACAGTCCACAAGATGTCAGATCCTTGCAAGCCAGCAAGGGCTCAGTACTCTGCTGGACGATCGGCTTGGCGCATTGGGGAACGAAGCAAAGTGAGTTTGGGCCGCCTCGGCTTAGCGTCGGTTACTTCGTGCAACACGAGGACGCCGAGTGCCTGGTGCCCCCGCCAATGGATTTTGACGAATCGTTCACACTGACGGAGCGACTTTCAGTGATCGGCCAGCAGATCATGGATTATTCCCGTGACGCTGACGAGGAACTGCTTGGCTTGGCAAAGCAATTGGTAACGCCTGCCTGATGCCACGTAAAGCAATTGCTTTCGCGCCCGACTCCGATGACAACCCGGCTTCATTGACTGAGATTTCACACGAATACTGGAAGAACTTCTGGCAAATAGTTTGACTGTGGAGTCCGCTGACCAAATAATGGATGCGACGGGGGACCGCGTTACAAGGCTCGAACATCTGAATTTTGGGAGGAATTCAAATGACCGTGCGACCACAACGCGCTATCGTTGCGCCGCGGGCTGTCTCCAGAGACTTTGGTCAGTCGTTGTTGTTAACCGACTTGATCCTGTTGATGATCGATTCCAAAGATCGAATGGTTCGCCTTACGGGCCATGGCAAAACAACCGCACTCAGTCATCTTGCTGCTGAGCTTGACCCGACCGATGTCGTCATCGTTGATGATGCGGATCCGGCAGACCTGAATCCACTCAACCAGTTCAAAGACGCACGGCTGATCGTTCTGGCGTCAGAATTTGACATTCCGGTTGATCAAGTCGTCGAGATTTCTCCCTGGGGGCAAGATGAAGTTATCGAATACGTCGTTGGCAAGTTTCCGGAGAAGTGCAAATCGGTGATGTCGCGAATCACCGATGCACCCGATGCCTGGTTGGCCAATGGGACTCCAGCCATCTGGACCCCGGTTTTGACGACGATGGCCAACACAGAATCCGTGCGTAACATTCGAGAGGCGTTGTCACTCTTTCTGGCGGAGTCGCTTAAGGACCCGGAAATCGCCGACCTGGCAAAAGAAGTCTGCACGAAATATTTCAGGAGACCGCATAAAGCCGCGACGGAATTCAGGGCGTTGGTGCCTGAAGCTGATAAGCGACTGGTGCAAGCTATCGCCCAAAAGAACGTCTGTTTCTTCATTGCATCCGAAGAGTTCACTACCCGAATTCGCGACGACCGTTGCCTCAGCTTTCTCAATCAGAGGCTACCCGATGAATTGCTCGAGTTGATTGGCCAGCGGATTAAGGGTGATTCAGCTGCGATGCAAACCCTTGCACGAATCGCATGCCAAAGGTTTAACCGCAAAACCGCCACAGCAGCAAGCTTGTTGACGATCGCCGATCGAACATGGCGACCAAAATCGAGTCGTTGTTTGAGTCTGAATGATGCCAGACTTCCACAGGTCGATTGGCAACGAATCCGGCTGTTGCGCTGTGAGTGCATCAGAACCGACTTTTCGAAAGCTCTTTTTCAAAACGCAAAATTTGGGCGAACGAAATTTTGGTCCACAAATTTTTCAGACGCGGACTTGCAAGAATCGGTCTTCTTCAAGGTCGATGCCACTGAAACCAATTTCAGCATTGCGAACCTGAGCAAAGCCCGCTTCAGGAAGTTCAATGGGGTGCTCTGCGAATTCGGCGGTGCGAATATGCAGGGCCTGGACAGTCCGTATTCTAATCTTGTCGATTGCAATTTTTGGAGGGCGAATCTCGCTGACTGTAACCTCTCCGAGGGAATGTTCCAGGGCTCAGATTTCACCGATGCCAACTTGACGGATTCGGACTTCACCAACGCGAACATGTCTTCCACACAGCTGAACAACACGAACGCGACGAATGCCAATTTTCGAGGCGCGACCATGAGCGGTGTCAATCTGGCATCCGCCAACCTGGCGGGCGCAACTTTCGCTCAAACCAAACTACGACTGGCATCACTGGAGAGTCAGATTCTGATTGGTAACAGCTTTCAGGAAGCAGACCTGTCGGAAGCATTTCTGACGCACAGCCGGATGCGAAACGTCGATTTGTCAAATGCCAACCTGCAGAGTGCCCGTTTGGCCGAGATCGATTGGGTCGATTGCGATTTACGCAATGTCGACTTTTCAGGCAGCCAGTTCCATCTGGGATCGACACGTTGCGGAATGGTCGACAGTGTTTACCCGTCACACGGCACTCGCACTGGCTTCTATACCGATGACTACGATGATCAGTACTTCAAGTATCCGGAAGAAATCCGCAAAGCGAACCTGTCTTATTGTGACCTTACTGGCGCAAAGGTTTGGTACGCAGATTTCTATCTGGTGGATTTACGTGGAGCAAAGTACACGGAAGATCAGGAAGAACACTTTCGCAAGTGCAAGGCGATTCTAAATTAAGCAAACACTTTTTGGCCAGCTAGCTGGACTCGCTGGATTGGTAAGGCGTCCGCTTCAGCGCCCTACAACACCTGCTTGCTTCGCGGATAACTCCCCAGGATCGTCAGTTGTTTCGAGAACGCGCGGACTTCACCAATCAGTTCGGCAAAGCGAGCGTCTTTGCGATGCCCCAAGGCGTCGACGAAAAATGTGTACTCCCAGTTGGAACCGCGAGTCGAACATTTGTCGATGTGAGTCAAATTGACCTCGGCCCGCTTGAACACGCCTAGCACGTCAGCCAATGCTCCCGCCTGGTCCAGCGTTGTAAACATCAACGACGTCTTGTCATCGCCAGACGGCTCCGTGTCTTGCCGCGAAACGATCAGAAAGCGAGTCACATTGTTGCGACGGTCTTCAATCTGTTCGAACAACGGGTGCAAGCCGTAGATCTCGCCGGCCAGAGGTCCGCCAATCGCGGCCGGCCCCAACTCAGGGTTCGACTCGTATTCGCTTTTGGCGCGCTGCGCACCACCAGCGGAACTCTCGACGCCCACCAAGTCAGCATTCGGGTACTGAGTCGCCAACCATGCGCGGCATTGTGCAAAAGATTCCGGTCGACCGTAAATCGTTTTCACTTCGTTCGGTTGGCAATCGGTCAACAAACAACAATGAACCGCCAATTGCAACTCACCATACAGCCGCACATCATCGTGGTACTGCAAAAATGCGTCCAACGTTTCCGTCACGCTACCACCAGTACTGTTTTCGATCGGAACCAATCCGTAATCGACATGCCCGCGTGCCACCTCTTCAAAGACGCCGGTGATGGCGTGCATATCCTCGAAATCAACGCTGGAGCCAAAATGTCTGGTGGCCGCCAGATGGCTGTACGTCCCTGGTGGTCCCAGGTAACCGATACGCAATGGTTGTTCCAGAGCGAAACTTCCACTCATGATTTCGCGATAGATTGCCTCGATCGTTTTGGGCAGGATCGGCCCCTGATTCATCGCCTGCACCTTCGCCAGAACAGCCGCCTCGCGGTGCGGAGCGTAAATGGGTGTGCCCGATTTCAACTTGCTTTTACCAATCTCAACCACCACTTTCGCTCGCTCGTTGATCAAGCTGACCAGGTTCTGGTCAATCTCGTCAATCCGTTCTCGCAATTCATTCAGATGGTCATCGGTGGACATAGCGTTGTACAAACTTTGATCGATTCGATAGGCTGACGGGGTAATGGACGAGCATAACAGAGCCGAATCAGATACCAAGCCTGAAACCGACGACGCCATCGAATCGGGTGAAGACACCCCGCAGTTGCCGCCGGCGGAAAAGGTCCGCACTTTTCCGCAGACGCCGGGTGTCTACATCATGAAGAATGATAAAGGCATCGTGATCTACGTCGGCAAGGCGAAAAATCTGCGTTCCCGAGCCTCCAGCTATTTCCAGAAGACCGCTGAACTGGAACCGAGGATTTCCGGCTGGATTGATCAAATCGCCGACATCGATTTCATGGAATGCGAAAGCGAGGTCGACGCGTTGTTGGTCGAGTCGCGATTGATCAAGGACATTCAACCGGCTCACAACAAGGAACTGAAGGACGACAAGACGTTTCCGTACCTGCAGATTACGACTCACGAGGATTTCCCGCGTGTCGAATTGACGAGAACACCCGAGGGCAAAGCGGTGAAGCTGTATGGCCCGTTCGCCAATGCCGGTTCGCTGCGTGGAGCGATTCAGGTTCTGCAACGCATCTTCAAATTCCGCACTTGCTCGCTGGATATCGAGGATGGCGACGAACGTTGGCGTTGGTTCCGGCCTTGCTTGTTGGCCAGCATCAAACAATGCACGGCACCATGCAATTTGCGAGTCTCGAAGGAAGACTACAAGAAAGACATTCGCCGCCTGCAAATGTTCCTTGACGGAAACAAAACCAGACTGCTCGGTCAGATGGAAAAAGAAATGCTGGCGGCCTCGAAAGAAATGCGTTTTGAGGAGGCTGCGAAATTGCGGGATGAATTGATGATGCTTCGATCTCTGGACGATCGGGGCGAACTGGATACTCACGCTCAGCCGGAAGTTTTTTACATCGATCCCAAAAAGGGCCTGACAGGTTTACGAAAAGTCTTGAAGCTCGATAAAACGCCGCGCACCATCGAGGGTGTCGACATTGCCCATCTGCAGGGCGGCCAAACGGTGGCCAGCCTGGTGCAGTTCATCGACGGCTTGCCGTTCAAACCTGGCTATCGACGATTCAAGATTGAAGACGTCAAAGGGATCGATGATTTTCGCAGCATTAACGAAGTGGTCGCCAGGCGATTCAGCCGCTTGCATGACGAGCAAGAGGCTTTTCCCGACATCCTGTTGATCGATGGAGGCAAAGGCCAGTTGAGTGCGGCGATGGCTGCTTTCGAGGCGCTGGAAATCGAACCACCAACTGTCATCTCACTCGCGAAGAGAGATGAGGAGATCTTTCGACCAGGAAACCCGGAACCTTTGAAGCTGAGCCGAAACTCATTCGCTTTGCGATTGCTACAGTATGTCCGCGACGAGTCGCATCGCTTTGCTCAGCACTACCACCATTTACTACGTGGCAAATCCCAGTTCGATTGATACGTTGGATCGATCAAACCAGCATCGCAATTGGATTCTATTTGTCAGAGAGCTCGTCAAGTTTCTTCTTCAATGTCGTCCGGTGAATCCCCAGTCGCCTGGCAGCTGCCGAGTATTGATTCTCGCTCAATTGAAATGCGGTTGGCAGAATTGCCGGTTCGATCAGTGCAATGAGCCGCTCGTAGAGTTCATTGGCTGGCTGCTCTTCCCATTGTTGTCGCGTCCATTCGACGATCAATTCATACAACATTTTGTCGATGCCTTGCGCCGTATCTAGCAATGTGGTTTGCGCTACACCGCTGAATGATGCACCCGCGTCGGTCTCAGGAACATGTTCGGCAGTCAGTACGCCGCTGCGGGCGAGCGTGGCGGCTCGTTCAACGACACTTTGCAATTCCCGGACGTTCCCTGGCCACGTACGCGATTCCAACTTTTCAATAAACTCACTGGTCGGAGTGATACCTGAGAGCTTCGAATTTCGGCGCAGGAAATAATTGACTAGCTCGGGGATGTCCTCTTTGCGTTGGCGAAGCGGCGGAAGTTTGATCTCAAAGGCGCGCAGTCGATAAAACAGATCCTGTCGAAATTCGCCGTGATTGATTTGAGACAGCACGTCCTGATTGGTTGCTGAAACCAAACGAAAATCCGTTTTAACTGAATGGCTTGAACCGACCGGGAAAAACTCTCCTTGATCCAGGACTCGCAACAGCTTCACCTGGATTTCCAATGGAATCTCGGACACTTCATCCAGAAACAGAGTTCCACCGTTAGCTTGTTCAATCAGTCCAACGCGATCCGCATCAGATCCCGTGAACGCGCCTTTGACATGCCCAAACAGTTCGCTTTCGGCCAGCGACGGATTCAAGGCAGCAATATTGACTGCGACAAAAGGTTTTGCAGATCGCGAACTGAATTCATGAATCGAACGCGCGGTTACCTCTTTTCCCGTACCGCTTTCTCCCGTGATCAAAACGGGAGCGTCGGAAGTAGTCGTCAGAGCGATCTGCTTGAACACTTCCTGCATCACCGCAGAAGATCCGATCATCCCTGTACGAGACTCGCCCTGGTTGATGGGAAGTTCGCCGGAATGCTCGGCCTTCAACAATTTTGTCGTGGCAATTGCCTGGCTGATCGTCGAGCGAACGGTGTCCAGATCGAATGGCTTTACAATATATTCAAATGCTCCTTTTTGAATCGCATCGATTGCCGTCTTGAGATCGCCAAAGGCAGTGATCGTAATGACAGGTACTTTCTCGAGCACCTTGTGAATTTTCGCGATCGCTTCAATGCCACTAATCCCCGGCAACCGAACATCCATGATGACGACATCGAATTGATTTTTGGCCGCCAGTTCCAAACCGAGCTCTGCACTGGAAGCAGTTTCCGATTCGTGAGACATCTGAGTGCAAAGCTGCGCAAGACCCCAGCAGATACTTTCCTCGTCGTCGATAATCAAAACACGCGCCATGGATTTATCGAGCCTCTTTTTGTATTCGTTTTTTATCTTGCATTCCGGTTTGCACTCCGGTTTCGAAGCAGAATGTGGTGACGTCACTTTCTCGACGCCAGAGAACTTCACCATTCGTCCGGTTAGAAATCGCCTTGACCAACGAGAGCCCCAAACCAGTTCCTTCTCGCGAGCCCGAGACGAAAGGTTCGAAAAGAGTCCTGGCAATCTTATCAGGTGGCCCACTTCCGTTGTCCGCTACCAGGAATTTGACGTGACCCCGGTTTACTGTCAGATCAACCGAAACGAATCCTTGTTCATCAGGCTTTCTGTTCGCACTGTTTTCGGCGGCGGCACGAATGGCATTGGTAATCAGGTTCATCATCAGCTGCTGAGCGTCCTCTTCCGACATTCTGATTTCAGAATCGTCGCAATCAGATTTGACAGTCAGCTTAACACCGAGATGCTGTGCGGAAGGTCGCAAAAGAAAGGCTACATTTTCAAGCACCTGGCCAGGATTGACCGTGCCAACCTCAGCGGTTTCTCTCGCATCCGAGGACTTGGACAGCAGCAGAAACCTCTTGATGTAGTTGTCCATCAGCTCGAGTTGGCGAATAGCAACCTGGTAGTTTTCAGAGTCGGCAACTTCATGTTGTTCGCTTCCCAGCAATTCGATCGCCATCTTACATCCTGTCGTCGAGTTTCTAAGATGATGAGCAATCCCGTTTCCAAACTGTACCATGGTTCTCAGCCGCTCGTTGTTTCTTAACTGAACTTCATGATCTTGAAGTTTGACAGCCATTTCGTTGATCGACACATTCAGTTCATGGATTTCGTCGTTTCTTCGGACCTCCGGAATCTGCTGGATCTGGCCCTCTGCGATTTGTTGGACCTGACGGTTCAGTTTGGCAAGCGGCCGCGTCACCTGACTGGCCAAAGCCAGACTAAACAGTAACGCCAATGGAAGCGTAAACGACGCGATCATCAACGGCGACCTACTGGCCTGCCACCAAATTGACTTTTCAGATCGACGCGGCACAAGGATATGCAGGATGCCTGAATTTGCCGATGGATTTCGGTCCTGAATTCCAGCAACCGCCGTGTGATAATAGAGCTCGCCGCCAAATTCAAATGATTTTGGAACCGTCTGTTGGTTCTGTCTGTTTTCGGCCAGATAAACTTTTGGCAGCGTCGGCGGAACAACATCGGTTGACTGAGACACGATTTCGCCATTGCTTTCGGTAAAAACAAATTCCGAGTTCGACAACAGTTTCATGTTCTCCAGCACCGGCGATGTCAGTGGGAAACTGGACGTCGTCATCAGCTCTACGACTCTTTGCACCTGGCCAAATTCCGCCTCGCGATTAGCCGAGATTATGGAACGGATACTCGTGAACGTCAGTAAGCCGATCGCTATTACCATCAACAGCAACATTCTTGTGAAAATCTGGTTTCTAAGTGGCCATCGCACGGCTTATCTTCCTTTTGCTATGTCGAATGAGACGACAGGGCGTCACTTCAACTGACAGGCTGTATTCGTGAGATTGCAAACCTGCGACGAAATCGTTTGATTCTTGCCGATGGATTGATTGGAATAGCATTTGCTAGACCTTTAGAAGACGCGTTAGACTGATCCCAATCGATCAGTTTCTCATTCAATTATGCACTGAGGCAAACCAATAGTGAAAGCCAGAAACATGAATAGTCAGACTTCAAGCGCAAAGAGTGGGTTCACTTTGATCGAATTACTGGTCGTGATTGCGATTATTGGAATTCTGGTTGGGATGCTGCTGCCGGCCGTGCAAATGATTCGTGAATCGGCGCGGCGAACAGAGTGCCTTAACAAGGTTCGCCAAATGGCCTTGGCTGCCAAGAACTATGTCGCTTCAAATCGACACCTTCCGCCAAGTTACGAATTGGATGCCGGGGGAACGACCACGGGCAATGGTTCCTGGTCGATTCATGCTCAGTTGCTGCCATACTGCGAGGAAAACAATTCCTTCCGCCTGATTGATTTTGACCAGGCCTGGAGTGATCCCGACAATGTGGCAACAGGTGTGCCGACACACCGAGTGCCAATGTATATTTGCCCGAGTGAAGTCAACGATACAGTTCGTCTAAGAAACGGTGCACCCCATGTGCATCCTCACAACTACGGATTCAACTTTGGATCCTGGTTGGTCTTTGATCCGGCAACCGGGACCGAAGGCGATGGCGCATTCTACGTCAATGGTGAAGTCAGACCCCGCGACGTGAGAGATGGAGAGAGCAATTCACTTTTGGTCGGCGAAGTCAAAGCGTTTACTCCTTACATTCGCAACACAGCGGATCCGGGAACAACACCGCCAACCGACCCGGCCGCATTCATGGGCTTCACGGGAGAAATCAAGCTCGGCACATCCTTGCACCAAAACACTGGTCACACCGAATGGTGCGACGGTCGCGTTCATCATTCCGGCATCACGACGGTCTTCACCCCCAACACCGTCGTGCCTTATGAATACGATGGCCAAATGTACGATATCGATTTCAATTCTGAAAAAGAGGGAAACAGCACAACGAAACCGACGTACGCTGCAATCACTTCACGCAGTTACCACGCAGGTGGCATCGTCAACACGGCTCTCATGGACGGTTCGACACGCCCAATTTCCGACACCATCGACCTGGATATTTGGCGAGCCCTGGGAACGATCAGCGGCGGCGAAGTGATCGATCCGGAATTTTAGTTTAGCTTTTCTTGATCTAGCTATTGGGTTCTACGGTTGGGCAACGTTGCGCGAGGTGGACATCCTGTTTGGTCCACCTCCCGCATCAATCCAGGCTATCACTCGCCAACGGCACACCGTCGATGATCCGCTGTTTCATTTCGCGGAATGCTTTCAAACGTGGCTCCATCCACGCCTGCAACTGCTCGAAACTGATTGGGCAGTACTCGCAAGCATCGACTCCGACATCTCGAGTTAACAAAGCAGGATTCTGAGCGTCGAATTTCGAGAGTCGACCATGCACGTGGCCGTACAATGACCAGCTGCCATGAAACCGTTTGTCCCAACTACGCAACGGGTAATGATTCAAGGCGATTGACTGACCTTTCACCTTGATCAATCCCTGCTGCATGGTCTTTTGAAACAGTGGTCCGATCGAAGGGTGATCATGGTTTCCCCAAACAAAGTTCAGATTCTTGCACTTGATCCGGTCAACATATTTCTTTGCGTCCTTATGTTTGCCGAGACAAAAATCGCCCAAAATCCAGAATTGATCGTCGGGCATCACCTGGGAATTGATCGCATCCAACAGCGCATCATCGTGCTGACGGACCGATTCTGCCGAGACCTTCCAACGACCTCGCGGATCGACGGCGGCCTTGGCCCGCTCTTCTTCGCTGAGGAATGGACGATCACAATACTTGATAATATTGCTGTGCCCAAAATGTAAATCTGCTGAAAACCAGACCGTTGACATTGTTCCTGCACTAATTGGTTGATTGCACTTTGCCAGCATGAGTCACTGGACTCGTGATTCGTCTCGTCGCTTTGTGGGTACGGGTGGGCGAGGCCAAAGAAAACCCCGCTGGACTTGACCGCTCAAACTTTGCACGATGTACCTTGTAAGTCAATAACCACTCACCGATCGTCGCCATTACATGAACACACCAAGTGAAAAAACCGGCTGGTCCAAAGCACAAATGGCTGATGAGATCATTGCCATGTTGGTGCCAGGTTGCAGCCTGAACCTGGGGATTGGGATGCCGACATTGATTGCCGAACGGATGCCGGCGGATATGAATGTGATGATCCATTCAGAAAACGGTGTGCTCGGCGTCAGTGGCAGACCGACGGAAGAGTCTGTCTCGGCGACATTGATCAATGCCGGGAAGGAGACGATTGCCGTGGCCGAAGGAGCGAGTTACTTCGACAGCTCAACCAGTTTCGGAATGATCCGCGGCGGACATATCGACTTCAGCGTTCTCGGTGGCATGGAGGTCGATGCCCAGGGTAGCCTTGCCAACTGGATGATCCCCGGCAAAAAAGTAACCGGCATGGGTGGCGCGATGGACCTGGTTAACGGTTCACGCAACATCATCGTGATGCTGACTCACTTTACAAAAAAGGGCCAGTGCAAACTGAAGAGCATTTGCGATTTGCCTCTAACGGGCAAGTCGGTGGTCACGACGATTGTGTCTGATCTTGGAATCTTCCAACCGACAGGAACGCAATTCCGCATCGTAAAACTGGCAGATGGTTTCGGTCGTGAAGATCTCGGAATCGACGCCGACTTGCTGGTCGCCAGTTGAGTACTTGATTCAAAATTGATTAATTGAACGGAACGGCAATGCCCTCTGCGATTTTTACAGCCGGAATGCGAACTCCTTTTGGTCGAGCCTTCAAGGGTGCCTACGTCGACCTGCGACCCGATGACATGTTGGTCGATCTATTGCAAGCCAACGCGGCCAGGCACCCTGCCCTCTGGGAACATCTCGCCGAGGACTTGATCACCGGCTGTGCCTACCCGGAAGGTGAACAGGGCTACAACGTTTCACGGATGGCGGCGATCGGTGCGGGAATGGATGTGCCTGGGTTAACCGTGAACCGCTTGTGTGCCAGTTCCCTGGAGGCGGCTGCCATCGCGGCGGCACGCGTCAAATCGGGCTGGGGGCAACACTTTGTCGTTGGCGGGGTGGAATCGATGAGTCGTATTCCGCGGCGTGGTTCCAACTGGACTGAATCGGACAAGATCAAGGAGACTTTCGCCAAAGCCTACGTGCCAAATGGCGACACGGCAGAAAAGGTTGCGGGTCAGTATTCCAATATTTCACGATTGGACCAGGAGGATTTGGCGGCCGCCAGCCACGAAAACGCGGGGGCCGCATTCGACGCCGGAAAATATTCAAGTCAGATTCATCCTCTGCTAATCGAACGTGACGAGTTCATTCGCCTGCCAGTTAATCGCGAGAAGATGGCAAGTCTGAAACCGGCGTTTGCGGAAGACGGGACGGTAACGGCTGCGACCAGTTCGCCTTTGACTGACGGAGCGACCTGCGGCGTGGTGCTGGAATCCGACATGGCGAAACAGCTTGGCGTCAAGCGAGGCGTTGAGATTGTGGATGCGGCGGTCGCGCACGTTTCACCGGAACTAATGGGAATGGGCCCGGTACCCGCCACTCAAATCGTCCTGAATCGCAACAATCTGAAAGCGAGCGACATCGCCGTTTACGAACTTAACGAAGCGTTCGCGATCCAGGTGCTGGCCTGCATGCAAGAGCTCGCCATACCGGCCGACCGCGTCAACAATTGGGGTGGAGCAATGGCGTTGGGCCATCCACTGGGCGCCAGCGGGTTGCGTTTGCTGATCACCGCTCATGATCGGCTGTTAACAGAACACGAACCAGGCGATTACGGCATCGTCACATTGTGTGTCGGTGGCGGGCAAGGGATGTCGATGCTGGTCAAATGCTTTGGCTAGTTTGCTTTTTTCAAATCAGAATCAACCGGTACAAGGAATGTCTCAATGAATCCTGACAATTTGTTTTTGCATATGGCGATTATCATCTTCGCACTGACGCCTGTCGTTTCCCAGGCTTGCCAGGAAGAGAGTCAACAATCTTCTTTCTCCGTCTCCGGGATCGTACTTGGCGCCGAGGAACAGCCTGTGGTTGGATCGGTCGTGATCCCTTTGTCGCAGTATGGAATCCCTCTGGATCGATCCGGTGTGCCACTGACGATGCAGTCCATGATGATGTCTGGAAGCAGCGACGAAGATTTCATCCTGTCCACAGCCACGGACAAGGATGGTCGCTTCACAATGAAATTAGCGCCGGGAAAATACCGATTCGTCGCTCAGACATGGCTGGACAAACAAACGATCGAGAAGATCCTGGACAAGAACGGTTCACGACTGCGATTCGACGGGATGACCGAGATTGAATTTGACACCGAATTGGGTGCCTCGGAAACGCTTGAAATTAAACCGGTCGGGACCGCCACCGTTCGACTGACTTCGCAGGAAGCGAGTGATATGCTGATGGTCAGTACCAACCGACTGGCCGCTGATCCCGCCTTGGGAATCATCGCACTGGATAGCAACTTCATCGCGGGATTGATCGCGGGTGCTCGAATGGAAGGAAAAGAAATTCTGATTTCCGGTTTGCCGTCGGGCGAGATTCAGTTCTTTTCGATCGTCAATGACAACAACGGAGGCATGGGCGGAACACTGGCTACTGTAATCGAAAACGAAACCACTGACGTCTACGTTGGCGTGATCGCCGGCTGGAGCAATGGACATCGTACGCCACCACCCGAATTGGAATCGTTGACTGAGTACTTTGTGAAAACACCTGAAGAAACGAACAAAGTAAACGCCCGCTTGAAAGAGCTGCAAGAACAACATTCGGGTTCAGGAAACCAAACCATGGAAGATCGCATGAAATCGATGCAACAGCTGTTGCCACATTTGAAGGAAGACTATCAACTAGCCAACGGTGAAACCGTAACGTTTGGCGATGCGATGGCTGCGATGACCTACGCACGAATGCAAAAGAAGAAATAGTTTTAATCAATGAAATTTTCACAAACCAGTAATCAGATTTTGATGGTTCGGCCCGCTTGCTTCGGGTTTAACCCTGAAACCGCGGCCAGCAACTCGTTCCAGAAAACGTCTGACGGCATGACGGCCGAAGCGATCTCCGCGCAGGCGATTGAGGAGTTCGATGCCGTCGTCGATACATTGATGGCCTGTCAAATCGACGTTTTTGTCGTCGAGGATACGCCGCAACCGCCAAAGACTGATGCAGTCTTCCCAAACAACTGGATCAGTTTTCATCAATCAGGAATCGCGGTTACTTACCCAATGATGAGCGAAAACCGACGGCACGAAGTCAGAGAAGATGTGCTGGAAGACCTGGTCGAGCATTTTGCGATTGACGAAGTTTGGCGTATGGAGCGTGAATCTGGTGATGCTTGCCTGGAAGGAACCGGCAGCATGGTGCTGGATCGCCAAAAACGAATTGCCTATGCCTGCCGCAGCCCTCGAACCGATGAAGGTCTGTTCAACCAATTTTGTCAACGGCTGGATTACCAACCGTTTTTGTTCGACGCTGTTTACTCCGATGGTATTCCGGTCTATCACACCAACGTCATCATGACGGTAACGGAGAAACTGATGATCGTTTGTCTGGAATCGATCGCAGATGAAACGCAACGCGAAGAATTGAAAAAGACCGCATTGGACAGGGGCAAAACGATTCTGGAATTGTCCCTGAAACAAGTCGGCCAATTCGCGGGCAACATGTTACAGATCGGTGATCCGGAAGAGCGGCCGATGTTGGTGATGTCCAAGTCGGCTCGGGCTTCGTTGAATGTCGATCAAATTACGATTCTCGAAGACGAATCCGATGTTCTGGCTGTTTCGATTCCTGTGATCGAGAAACATGGCGGGGGTAGCCTGCGGTGCATGTTGGCAGAACTGTTCGTACCAGTTCGCGATTGATTCAACCTGCGATGCAACTTGATGGAACGTCAATCGTCAGAGGCAAGGTCTTCGACGACGAATTTCAGACCTTGTACGACTTTAGCCAACGTCTGATAGTCAATTTTGTCTGGCGTATCTGTCGGCTCGTGGTAGTGCGGATAGCGAAACGGCGCCGTGTCGGTGACCATGATTCCGGCGTAACCTTCTTGCCAAAACGACCAATGATCGGACCATCCGACTCCGGGCAGCGATTCCGGCAACGAAGCACCTTCACTAGGGACTTCCGCGTGTTCGCGAAAGACCTTGATCACTCGCTTCTGCAGTGCCGCCGAAGCCATATTGGAAACGAACCCGATAAAATTGCCCGTTGAGGGATACATCAAATTGAGCGGCTCAGGATACTTTTGACTGTCTTCTTCATCAGTGAAGTATCCCATCGTTTCCAGGCTGAGTACGCCGACGATATCCTGTTTTTCACGACTACATTTTTCCGCATAAACCCACGACCCCATATCTCTTGTATGAAACCATGGTGGTTCTTCGTTCGTGAACGCCACGAACCGTAAGGTCTTTTCAGGTTTAAAATCCTTTAACATTCTTGCCAGGCTAAGCATCGCCGCCGTGCCGCTGCCATTGTCATTCGCTCCTGGAGTCCCAACTACGCTATCGTAGTGAGCTCCCACGATCACGATCTTGTCCGGCTGTGAACTCCCCCGAATTTCCGCTTCGATGTTAAAACAGTCATTGCCATTAACCTGAAAAGTCTGACGACTTGTGGCCAATCCCAGTTCGACAAACCTGGCCTCGATATAATCGGCGGCCTCGCACAGTTTCGTGTATTTAAAAAGATTCCGTTCACCGATCGCATCTGCTAAATGGGAAACGAACCCCTCAAGTTCTTTCGGCAAATCAATTGACTCTTGCTCTGCGGAACCATCCTGCGTGACGGAATCCGAACCTTCCTGGTTGGTTGGTTTTTCAGTTTGAGTCGATTGGCCTGCGTCCGCGTAAGATTCGCCAGGCATATAAAAGCAGGTGTACCAAATGGCAAAGCCAGCAACGAGAACCAGAAGAAACAAGCCAAGCAACACACGCTGCATCAAGCGATTCGAACGATCTTCCTTTGAGGCAGTAGCGGATTGTGAAACTTCTTCAGTGTTCGACGCATTTTGATTCGTCGCATTCTGATCTTCCGCCATTGGAACGTACTCCTTAGCAAATCGAGCGGGTGCAAGTTCGCCTGCCCGCAACAAAACGAGTTCGAATGCCGCGATGCCAGACCAACGCGACCCCCTGCCCTACCGGAATTGCAAAAAGACTCTTGGTAGCCGGCCCTTTCATCTTACCTGAACCGCGTGCCGAGATTCAACGACCGACATCAACGCCAATGAATTATCCGCTGCGGCGAGCGATTGAGAGACAATCGTCAAGAACCGCTTGAGTCTTCCTTGAGTACTCTGCCCATTGGTAGTCGGGAGAACCGCTTAACGCCAGTTCATTGAACTTCCGAAAAAGTTGAGATTCCTGAGCGTCCCCAGCGCTGTTGGCGCTCTCGGTCGTAATTACGGTTTTCCGATGGTCCAACATTTCGAAGTCGCAGCCGTTCGTCAGAAAATCAGCATTGCTGATATCGAATTTGGCGGCGTCGCCTTTGTACGGCAATACGAAATCATTGACATGCAGATAACCCTTGTCACCGCTGACATTCGCCCATTGTTGGTGATGGGTAATGAAACTGCAGTAAAAGCTTGCCGATGAATCATTGCCAAAAAACATCTCGGCAGAAAATTCAATTGGTACTGGCGAGGGGCTGTTTTGGTTGTGGCGTTCGGTCAATACGGTAGCGGAAATTCGTTGAGGCATTTCCCATTCCATCGCCCACAGGATGAACCGAATACAGTACCAACCCAGATCGCCAAGGCATCCTTGCGGCTCCAAAGAGCTGTCCAGGCGAATATTTGTCGACAGCCACTCTTCATCAGCACAAAAACTGAATTGTGTCGCGATGCGTTTCAGCTTGCCGACGCTTGAACCGTCGTCGATCGCCGTTCGCAACGCGGCCAGCCTTTGCGTGTGCATAAACATGACGCCGTCCATGAACTGCACGTTGTTGGACTTGCAAGCCTGAATCATCTCGTCCAATTCCGAGACAGACGTGGCGCAAGGCTTTTCACACAACACATGCTTGCCGGCGTTTGCCGCCGCAACAACGAACTCTTTTCGCAATCCGGTCGGCAATGGAACATAAACGGCATCAATCGCATCGCTGGCAATTAATTCCTCGTAGCTTCCAAAAGCCAGAGGGCGTTTATCGAATTCGCACCATCCCTGGCAGGCGTCGATGAACTGATTGGCAGAAGCCTTGTCACGACTGGCCACCGCCGCAACATGCCCGTTGCCGGACAGCTTGACCGCTTGCCAATTCTTGTGACCAATCGATGCGGTGCTTAAAAAGCCCCAGCGGATTCCGGAAGCCACCGACTAACCCTATTTGTCTTCCGATTCTTCGGAGCTCTTATCTTCGGTCTTTTCTTCGGATTCGTCGTCGCTCTTTTTCTTGCGCTTTTCGCGACGAGTTTGGTAGAAGGGATCGACACCCTGTCCGACTCGATTTTTCGGATCGTCCCAGGAAGGGACTTCGGCAACTGTTTTCAAAACCATTACACCCATCCGCTGTTGCTTGTCGCGAACGGAGACGAATTGAAATCCGTATCCTTTAACGTCTTCTTCCAGCTTGAAATAGTAGTACTTGTCGCCGACTTTGATTCGCCTGTGGAACATCTCCATCGTTTCCATCCGAATGACAGAATAGACTTCTTTGGTCATGCGAATTGGTCCGGATACTTCCAGTTCCTTTTGCTCGCTCCAATCCGCAGGGACCAGAAAGCGATTTGCATTGGGAATCGTCTCGTCTTCCTTCTTTGGCTCCAGCTCAAGTTCTTCGCATGACTTCAAGCCATCCAGCAAGACAGGCCCAATGACGATTTCATAGCCGGCAAACCTTTTCGTCTTCTTCATTTGGTCTAAAGACATGAAGGTATCCTTGACGACCGGATTGTCACAACCGCTCAACACAACCAGCCCAATCAGCAACGCAACAAATCTCATCAGAACATTGTCCTACTTAAAATTTCATGACCAAAGTCGATTTCGCCACCCGGGTGTGGCAGAGACAAAGTGTAATTAATAATTGACGAAAACTCCAGAATCCAAACGCCCATGATCCAAAAAATCGAGTCGATTTGCACCGTGAACTTCGGGATGCACGGATTCACGGCGAGATTTCCGGTCGGCCGACTTGCTTTCGTCGAATCGAGCGGATCACATGTGTTCTTTAGTGACCAAAGACACAGTCGTTTGGCAATGCAGCACACGGTTCGGGAATTGCGAAACTGGGCGATTACCAGTTCCCGTCAAGGCCTGCCCTGGACTTCGGGCTTCGGTTGGAAGAAGAATTCGAGTCGTTTTCAAGCAATGTCAGGCAACGGTTTCCTGATTTCAAAAACCAGCAAGACCAAGCCGACGGCCATCGCGCCGCCTAGCAGCCAACGCAACCCCGTTAGTCGATAGGTAAACGGTTGCTCGGGGTCTGCCAAGACAACGGCCTGGTCCGTCTCACCCGCCTGGTCCGTTTGGCTGACGTTCTCACCAGCATTCAGATGGTATTGCATTCGCATATGATTGCGGAACATTCTGCGCTGAATCTTCTCTTCGCCGAGCGACAAACTCACCAGCCCGAACCCAGCGAACAGAATTACCCATAACCCGACTGAGTTACCGATCCTGCGAAGTTGCGATTCCAGTTTCGGGTTCATAATGGAGCCAAACCGGAATCAATCAGGCCTGTTTTCAGATTTGAAATTCTGGTGACGAAAATTCAACTCAATGGACGACTATTGGAATGGAAAATGCCGCCCACCGTAAACAGCCGTGCCTCCGAGCATCTCTTCGATGCGCAACAACTGATTGTATTTTGCCATTCGATCGCTACGAGAAGCTGAACCAGTTTTGATCTGTCCGGTTTCCATCGCCACAGCCAGGTCGGAAATTGTGTAGTCAGCAGTTTCGCCGCTACGGTGACTGGTCACACTGGAGTAGCCTGCGGCTGAGGCCATTTTGATCGCCTCAATCGTTTCGGTAAGCGTGCCGATTTGATTGACTTTGATCAAGATGCTGTTGGCGATCCCTTCGTCGATGCCGCGTTGAAGGCGAGTGGTGTTGGTAACGAATAGATCGTCGCCAACCAGTTGAATCTTGTCGCCCGTCTTTTCGGTCAATCGTTTCCAGCCATCCCAGTCGTCTTCGCTACAACCGTCTTCGATCGAGCAAATTGGATACTTGCCCGCCCAGGTTGCCAGAAAATCTACCATCTCGTCCGAGCTGATTTGTTTGCCGTCAATTTTGTACGTGCCCGCCGACGAATCGTAGAACTCGGTAGCTGCCACGTCCAAGGCCAACCAAACTTGCTCGCCCGCTTTGTATCCGGCCTTGTCGATCGCGCTCATGATCAACTCAAGGGCCTCTTCATTACTCTTCAAGCTCGGTGCAAAACCGCCCTCGTCACCGACCGTCGTGCTGTAGCCTTTATCGTGAAGCACTTTTTTCAGATGGTGAAAGATCTCGACCCCGCATCGCAAGCCTTCGCTGAATGTATCGAAGCCCAGCGGCATCACCATGAATTCCTGAACGTCGACGTTGTTATCAGCGTGCTCGCCACCATTGATAATGTTCATCATCGGCGCGGGTAGGACTCGCGCCGAACTGCCACCAAGGTATCGAAACAGCGGCAACCCGAAATGGTCGGCTGACGCCTTGGCGGTCGCCAACGATACGCCCAGCATGGCATTGGCACCCAGCTTTTGTTTGTTTTCCGTGCCGTCCAAATCCAGCAAGATCGTGTCGATTGCCACTTGATGAACCGCTGGCAGCCCACACAGCGTGTCGGCGATCACTCCATTGACATTCTCAACCGCCTTCGTCACGCCTTTACCCATGTAACGATTCTTGTCGCCATCTCGCATTTCCAACGCCTCGTGGGCGCCGGTACTGGCCCCACTGGGAACGGCCGCACGACCGAACGAACCGTCCTCGAGTGTCACGTCGACTTCCACGGTTGGATTTCCACGACTGTCCAGAATCTGCCGACCGCGAATATCAATGATCGAATTCATTTACTTGCCACAAAAGTTATGAAGGGAGGGTAGGTGAATAGTGCCCGAAAGGCTGAGCTTATTCCGATGATCGGACTTTGCAAGTCGAAGCGAGAGAATTCATCTGCCCGACTACCCAAATTGCCGCTTTCCCGCCAACGACACGTGGCATACATTGACGTCATCAAGCTCTGTAAATGACAGAACAAGCGATAATTCAAGCAACAAGGCAAAATAGGGACTCCTGGTGTTTACGGGACTGGTTGAAGAAATGGCGACGGTGCGTGGGATCGATCTTACGAGTGACAACGCTCGAATATCGATTGCCAGTGAGCTGGTTCATCAAGATGCCGCAATCGGAGACAGTATCAGCGTCAACGGATGCTGCCTGACAGTCGTTTCCAATGACAATCAACTGTTGGAATTCGATGCTGTGCCCGAGACGTTACAAAGAACCAACCTGGGTGAATTCAATACCGGCACACCGGTCAACCTGGAACGAGCCTTGAAACCGGAAACTCGTTTGGGAGGCCACTACGTCACCGGCCACATTGACGGATTGGGAACGATTCAGAATATCGAAGAACACCCCGAGTGGCGAAAGATTTTCGTTCAGGTGGAACCACACCTGGCGGTTCAAATGGCCAGCAAGGGCTCAGTCGCAATTGACGGAGTCAGCCTGACTCTGGTGGATGTTACGGAGAATTCCTTTTCAGTTGTACTGATTCCGCACACCCTTCAGGTCACAACGATTGGCCAACGGGACGTAGGCGACAAGGTTAATATCGAGACTGATTTACTGGCCAAATATGTCGAGCGTCAATTACAATTCCTGAATTCCCGGAACTGACGTAGCAAAGCAAATCCTGCATGCCCACACCGCAAAAGAAGCAAACCGTTTCTTACCTGACCACGCGTTTTCGCGAAGTCGGGTTGGAACCGAACAAACGACACGGTCAGAACTTTCTAATCGATTACAACATCATCGAACTGTTGGCGCGATCGGCCAAACTGGACGAGCACGATGTGGTGCTGGAAGTCGGAACCGGCACGGGAGCACTCACGGCATTACTGTCCGGTGCGGCGGGCCACGTCGTCACCGTCGAAATCGATGGCCACCTTTATCAACTGGCCAGCGAAGAACTGGAACAATGTGAAAACCTGACGATGCTGCATCAGGATGCTCTGAAGAGCAAGAACATTATTCACGCCAATGTGTTTGCGGCACTGAAACAGGCCCGGGAGTTGGTCCCCAACAGCAAACTGAAATTGGCCGCCAACCTTCCTTATAACATTGCGACGCCCCTGATTTCGAATCTGCTTCGCTGCGAAATGATCCCAGACACGATGACGGTGACGATTCAAAAAGAACTGGCGGATCGAATGCTGGCCAAGCCGTCAACGAAAGACTACGGGGCGCTTTCCGTTTGGGTGCAGACGCTATGCGATGTCAGTCTGGTTCGAGTCCTTGCCCCGACGGTCTTCTGGCCTCGCCCCAAAGTCGATTCGGCGATCATTCACCTGGTCCATCGGCCGGAGCGCCGGGCCAAATTGCCCGATGTCGAGTTCTTCCATCGCTTCACGCGCTCGATGTTTTTTCATCGACGTAAATTCCTGCGTTCGGTCGCAATCAGTGCCTTCAAAGAAGAACTGGACAAACCGCAGGTCGACGAAGTTTTGCAACAGGCAGAATTGGGCCCGACGGCTCGCACGGAGGAGTTATCCGTCGAGGAAATGCAGCAACTGTGCGAGCTGTTTCGACAAATGTTGCTGAGCCTGGGGATTGAACCGAAAGGCTTGTAACTGGATCGTCGAACTGCCCACCCGTGTCCGGTGAATACAGCCAGCCGTTAGTGAAACGCACCAGGCTTGCCAAAATTTCGTTGCGGTCGAGTCCCGACAGATCGCTCTGCCTGGCCACTGTCTTGGGAAGCCTCTGCAGGTTTCGGGGTTCTGATCGCTCGGCCAGCAACATCCACGGCAATAGGCTTGGCCACATTTGGATTGGCCGCATTTGGATTGGCCGCATTGCCGAGTGGTACCTGATCAACCGGCTTGGTCGCAGTACTCTTTGGCGCCAACTTGACACGGTTTGAAAGTGATCGCGTCAGCTGGAACGTTGATGTGCGAACAGTCGACTTAACGGCGTCCTCCATTCCAGTCCCAATCAGCGAAGCATCGATCGCCTCGCCCGACGGTACAGTCGCCGAAGCGTGGCGAACACCTGAGACTATTTCTTCCATTTCCTCTTCGTCCAAACCTGGCGTCGGACCAGTCAGCACAGCAATCGAATGGTCGGTCATGGGGACCCTGCCTTCCTTTGGACGGAACACAGGAACCAGCGCAATTGTTTTTCGATCGCCACCGACCTTATCCCATGGCAACCAGATGCTATAGGACTCACCCAATCCTGTTCGACTGTGATGACGCTGCAAGTCCTCGGCGTGAAAAACGAACTTGCGATCGGGAACCCTGGATTGGTCGTTATTAGTATTCGAATCGTCGTATGCGTAAACCGTCAACTGACCGTCGACACGCACCGTCTCATTTTCCTCGTCATAAAAGTACAACCGGCCACCAAATCCGCGCGTCGCCTTGTCGTTCCCTTTGGCCATCGAAGACTCTTTCCAAATCACAGCCATTCGTTGTGGCGATTTGTATTCAATCTCCTCAACCTTGCTGTTTGAAAAGGCCTTGAACGGATTCGTGGCGACGGAAGTGGAAGTCGCCTGGCAACCACTGGACAGCAGCAATACGGCGACGGCAATCATGGTCCAACCGGGACGGCTGTTGCGTTGTTTCGACATCAAATCATTCCTTTGATTCGACAGGCTGTGGGTTCAGCCTGGTCTGGGCTCATGTTCAAACTTGGCGGTTTTTCGGTTTGCAGATTTCGCCTTCCGGATCTTGTCCGTGAGGTTTGCTCCGCGAGTTTTCCCTTACAGGATCGCGATTAATCGCATCTCTCTCTAGCGACTGCCGCTCCCTCGCGGAAGCGTCCGGTCCGGCAGCAACCCCGATCCTTGCGGATTGACATCACTTGGCGATGGTGAAGCGGAAGGTACCTGAGGCAACGCGTCTGCCGGGTTTGAAAAAGGTTGATCAAAGTACTCCTGGTGAGCCGGGTCCAGAGTCGGCTGGCTTTCTTCCAGAGGCAGATACTCCGGGTTGTTACCCAGCGGATCCTGATCAGGATAGATCGTCATTGCTGCCGCACTTTCCTGAAATTCAGAATCGTACCCATCGATGTTCCCATAGACTGAGGCAACATCATCGACGCACCAATTCATGCGGCTGTATGACATCTGATTGCTGGCTTCCAGGGCCGCATCACTATCGATCAGATAGGGCGTCAGGATGATCAACAATTCATTGCGACTATGTTCCTTGGTTTCAAAGCTGAACAAAGGCCCGATCACTGGCAAGTCGGACAGGATAGGCGTACCACGCTTGGTTTCTTGCACGTCGTCCTGAATCAGACCTGAAAACGCAACCGTTTGTCCTGATCGAGCCATGATGGTTGTTTGAGCCTGCACGATGTTAATCGGCGGGCTATTAATAACCATGGTACCGTTTGCAAACACGGGCACCCCGTCTGCGTCCGAACCTAGCGACGAATTCGTCGCATCGACAGACATGATGATCATGCCATCCGGGCTGACCCGTGGCGTGACTTGCAGGATCACTCCAACAGCGACGTCTTCTACGTCGGTCGAAATCGTTCCAGCAAGGTTGTTACCCTGGTCGGTACCTCGGATACGACCGACGGTTTGCCCAACCTGGATTCGTGCTTGCAGGTTGTCGACCGTCGTGATGTCTGGAGTACTTAGCACTCGTGCCACACCTCGGTCTTGCAAAGCACGCATCAAGATACTGATGGACTCGTTGCCCGCCGACAGTACCAAACCGCCGAACCCGGCATCAGCACTTGTTCGTCCAACTCCCAGGTTGCTGAGTCCCTGCCCCGCCAACATTTCGCGACTGAAAATCGCACCGTTACCGATGCCACCCTGATTGAATGGAAAACCGATTGTTCCCAGGCCCCGATCGAACAGAAGCGAATCCTGAATACCGACTTCGACACCGAATTCACTCAGTTTGTCCAAACTTACTTCAGCAATCAGAACCTTGATCTTGACCATCGCAGGTCGTCGATCGAGTCCTTCAATCAATGTGATGACCTCTTCGAAGTACTCGGGCAGAGCACTGATGATCAAGCTGTTAGTTACCAATTCAGGAACAACCACTACCTGACGCCGTGCTGAAACCAGACCGTTGGAGGTCGTCGGGTCGGCATCGAAGATTGCCTGTCGATCCGTCAACCAGGTACTGATCGCATCCGCAACGTCCTGAGCAGGTGCGTTAAGCAGGCGATAAATTCGATTCGTTCGCAGCCGCAGATCTCTTTCGTCCAAACGATTCAATAGATCCTCGATTACTTCCAGGTCCCCTGCGGGTCCTGTTGCCAGGATACTATTGGTTCGAGTGTCCACAGCGAAGTTCAAGTTGATCAGCGAAGCGCCACGCGAGCCGGAAAGCGACTGCAGCGGCAACTGAGCAATCCCTTGTGCGTTGTTCACACCGCCAGGCTGTTGCTGACCCGCACCGAAAATGGTTTGCAGCGTCGTCAACAATTCTGTGGCATCGCCATTTAGAATTGTGAAGACCTTGATCTGAGTCTCCGCATCCGGAATCTTGTCCAACTGTTCGATCAAGGCTGCGACAAGGTCCATGCTCTTTTCCGGACCAGTCACCATAATCTGGTTGCTGTTGGTGTCGGCACTAAACCGGACCTCCAGCAAGATACCCGACCTGACGGTCTCGCCGGATTCGTCAATCGTCGTCAATTGCAACGCGGTCACTGGGCGGGTTCCAACCCTGTTTTGCCCGAGAGCATTTGCGTTTGCGGCAGCATTGGCATTGTTTTGTGCATTCGGAGCATTGACGATCGGCCCAACTCCATCGAATCCACCGTTGACGGCTTCCTGCAAAATGGTGGCGATGTCTGATGCGACTGCGTTAAAGACCGGGAAGAACCGAACAACGTGTGTCGCTTCCGATTCGTCGACATCCAATGCTTCCAGGATTCCCTTAGCCGTCGATTGAACTCGCTGGTTACCTTTGATAAGCAACGCGTTGGCTCGAAAGTCGATGACGACAGAGATTGGTCCCGCCGAGGCGAGAATCCCATCCAGCTGATTCTGAAAACCAGCTGTAGCGTTGGCGTCTGTGGTTGTAAAATATGCTTCCAGCCGGTCCGCTGCATCACGTGCAGAAATGAATTTCAAGCGGTGCAGGACGTAATCGGATGTGGACTCTTCTCCCCTGGGCGGCTCTTGATCCAGTTGGTCGATCAATCCTTCTACGATTTTCAAGCCCGATTCCTGGCCCTGGATGAACAACCGACTGGGGTTCGTTAGAGCGACGATTTCCACCGGGCCATTACTGGTTGCATGCACTGTATAGGCCGCATCGAGGGTCTCCTTTAACTCGGCACTGTCCGAATTCTTCAGCATTCTAACTTTTGAAATCGGTGCGTTGGTCTCTGCTTGTTCAACAATTTGCCTGATAATTGCCTGAACACGTGCTACGTCTTCCGCAGCACCAATCAGGACGATCGTGTTCATGCCCTCGACCATCTGGATCGTCACCTTGCCATTCGCCTCCTGGTCATCCTGAACAAGAGGAACAATGTCCGTGTTGCGATTTATTTCTTCTTGTCTTGCGACGGGTGTCATTCGTGTTGGCTTGGCCAAAGTTGGTGTGGCCGGTTTGGCTGGTTTGGGACGGATCGCGCTGGGGGCGTTTCCGGTTAACACGGAAGCGGCCGGGTTGCCGCCGACTGGTTCGCTGCCTGGTTGATTGGACGCTTCATTGGGAACCAGTTTGCGTGCGGTCGCGGCGCGAGTAAACGGGTTCGACGCACCAGTTCCAGACGAGGCATTAGAAATACGAGCAGTTGTCGAACGGGCAGGAGCCGCTGCTGCCGATTCGCTGGTAGAATTTGGCAGAGGCGTTACGGACGATGGCCGATTGTTGCTGACTCGTGGAGGAGTCGGCGTGGTTGGCGCGGGAGTCGGTTGGCGTCGGGCACGCGGGCCCGTGGCCGCTGCTGGTTGATTCTTCGTCCCGGCGGGCTGGAACGGGATCGACCGCAACTGGCCGCGTCTCTGCGGCTGGTCTCGGTCGGCGTTCCGAAACGGTGCGAAACGCATCGAATCGGCCAAACTTCCGGACTCTTCCTCCGGCAAACCCAACAGCGCGACCGCCTTGCGAATCGTCGTTGGCGAGGCGGTACCCAACCCGACCAGGTGAATGTGGCTGAATTCCGTCTCCTCGGTGTTGTCGAGGATACTGATCAGAGCTTCCCAGTTCTCTGCGTCGTGCGGATTTCCTTCAAACGTAATCGCATTGTTTACACGATCGATGACCATTTGGTTTTTCATTTCCTGCTCACCAGGAATAATGATCCGAACTCGCGAACCCTGTTCGTCTTCCGGACTCGCTTTCAAATGAGCGCCCCACAAATCGACGATCTTCTGCTCGAACGTCTGCCAGTCAATGTTGTTCAGCTTCCGTGACATCTTGGCGACACGAGGATTCAAGGCGGTGATGGCTGCCGTTTGCGCAATCGGTTGGGTATATTCGCCGGTTTGCTGATCGAATCGGGACTCGTTCGTGCCAATTCGTTGAGCCGGATACGTGGTCCCGTTCGCAGCAGAATCATTTGACTGCTGAGCACTCAAACTGACAGATGTCATCATCACGCAACAAGTGGATGCGGAGAGCCAGCACATAAGGCGGCTGAATTTGGTCAAGTCTCGTTTCATTTTTGCGGTCTGCGTTGAACTACTTGTGGGTCAAGTCGCTATGCCGGAGCCCAAAAACTGCCCCGTACATCCGGTAGCATCGGCAATACCGTTATCGCCGTTAGAGTAAAAACAACCGTAACGACCGGAATATACCGCACCTTTTCACATTTTCTGGGGGTTTGGGCGATATCCCCAAAGTTTGCGGACGCTACCTGACAAACAACAGCACAATACGGGCATTGGCTTCCTGTTTTCAGTCAGAACCGACAGGCGCGGGCCCAAGAGGTTACGCCAATCGCCGTTCCGTTCGAATACCTGACGAATTTCGCCCCAAAAACCGTTTCCTTGACAGGCTTGCGAAACGGCAATAGCTTTTATCAAGTTAAATTGTTTCGATTAGCTAGTGTTTTTTGATGGGCCAGTGAGCCCAAGGATTTGCTCGGTATGAGTTTCGGTCGCGATAATGATGGACTTCCAGGACAGTCTCGAGGTGGCGGAACTTTCGATTTCCCGGGCAGTCAAAACAGCGACAAGCCCCGTGGGCGAATGCCGAGCCGCAAAGCTGGCGGAGGAGGAATCGCCGTTCTGATGCTGATAGTCTTTGCCATGTTTTTCATGATGCGTTCCGGTTCAGTGCAACCGCCACCACGAAACAACGGTAATGTGAATGAAGACGACCAAACTTTGGAGTCATCCAAGCCTTGGCGTTCCGACGGTAGCCGCGAGCAAGCCGGCGAGCCCAGCCGAGACAACAATCGCATCAACATCCCCGGATTCGACGATAGCAAGAAATCAGATCGCGTCGAAAAAGGCGACTGGTCCACCGAGGATGTCGCAATTGACAATAAAAAGGGCTCCGACCGGCAACCGTTTCCCAACGAAGGATCGTTCAAGTCTGACGAGGTGAAGACCGACGATGGCTGGTCGACCAAAGATGCCACTGAAAAGGGCAAACGGAAGAAATAGGTCGGCCTTTGCCAGCTTCCTTTCTCAGCACGAACCACCATCTAGTTAATCGAACAACGGTCGCAACCACTCGCTGGCGCTTCGTGCTGGTATTGCCTCTCAATAATCGCTGCCGCAGTGCCGTCTGGCGAACTATTTCATTCTGAAACGTTGCTCTGGATCCGCTGCAGGTCTTTTGGGTTTTCGAAACTCAAAAGATCGACCTGACCGTTTTCGGAAACCTGCACCGACATCCCGGATATCTTCCATCCGTTAAATTGTTTTCTCATCATCCACGTCAGTTTCACCGGTAGATCCTGGCCGGGCTGATACAACGAGCACGGTACCTGCGCGATCTCTTTCGCGGATGTTGCGAATCTGGCTGGCAAAATTTCGAATCGCGAACCACCGGCTCCGGGAGACTCCAGCACCAGGTCGGCTCGAGCCGTTTGCAGTTGAGCGATATTGGTAAGGATCTGATTGGCTGCCAAATGATCCGATCGTTCAAGTGCATTCAGAAAAGCTCGACAAACTTCCTCGGGTGACGAATTTTTTGTCAGCCGCATGCGCGATTCCTGTGCTTCGTTGTCTACCTTTTGCTGATTTGCCTGCTCACTGGTCTGGTTAAAGGTCGGCAACTTGATCGGTACCCCGACTCTGGAAACGTCGATCGGAGGCTTCTCTGTCGTCAGCGATTCGTAGTTACCAATCGAAGATTCAGTCGCGTTGACGCGTTCGTTTGTGGTGGTCGAGATTGTGCGCTCATTCGATGGTGGCATTCTGACTTGGCCAGCAGTACGGTTCGCCGACGGAGAAGCAGTGTCAGCCGTCGGTTGTTCAAACGCGATTTGACGACTGTCCGAATTCGCTGGAGTGGGCTCAGCAATCTCGCCATTCACCGACTCATCGCTCGTCGCGTCTTCATCGTCAGAAAATTCAATTTTCCCAGGCGTACTCGCCAGGTTTCCTTGCAGAGATTCATCAATCAAACGCGATATGTTATCTCGATCAGTAATCTCGAAATCAGGCACTTCTGTGGATTCCGAAATGAGTGAAGCATTTTCCAGCTTTTCCATCGTCTCTTGCGAATCGAGATCGACGACTTTTGCTTCCGATTCATCTGTGACGTCCGAAGAAGTCAGCGCCGGCGAGGGTGAAAGGGTATCACTTTCGGCAGCAATGCTGTTGGGTGCCTTATGTCCAATGCCTAGCCGACTATTCTCCTCATCCAGCCTGCGGCTGAACTCGTCCAGTTCCCGTTGAACAGCCGGATCGATTTCAACGATTTTCTCCGGCTTTTTGTTGCATCCTGAAAAAAGACCGAGGGCAATGACAAACGCCATGATATTTAATGTCTTCAACACGCCCATCCTTGAACATTCATTCGTTTGAATTGTGTATATGCCGAAATCGTTTCAGCAAAAGGATTTTCAATCTGATGGCACTTTTCTGCAATAGGAATCGACCTGCGGATCACCCCCAGCTAGCATCCAACAAAAACGGCGTTCTGCATGGTGACAGAACGCCGTTCGTTATTTGTTATTTCCCGATTATCTAGTTTGCAAGTCCGCCGAGTTCGTCGAAAACAGATGCTGCGTGACTGGTTAGTCAGACTTGGCAAAGCTCTTGATGAAGTTCTTGAAGCGTTCTTCGTTCGCTTCGACCGTTGTGCTGCCACCATAGAATTTGATGAAGTACTGCTGTGCTCCCGTCTCGATGATCGCGGCCAACATTCGGTAGTCTTCACGCATCGTTGGCGGAGCCGTCATCCGAGCACGCTCGCCATAGGTTCCAGAGATGTCCACCATGTGGGCCTTCATGCCGTCGACTTCAATCTCCTCGACTTTGGTTTTTTCCGAAGTCGCGCTGCCGTCCGGCTGAGAAAACTGGCCCTTCCAACGTTCGATGTTCGCATCGATGCTTCCGCCAGCCGCCATGATCGTCAATCTTCCATCTCGTTCCGAATCGTCACCGTCTGCCATGGGAACCTTGACCTCGACCTCGATCATGCTGCTTTTGGCTTCGACTTTGTTCCAGGCAGTCGGAAACTGGAGTTTAAAATCTCCGCCAGCCAATTCCAGAGCTTCCACTTCCTCCTGTTCAGCGGTCTCCTGTTTGGTTTCTGTTTCCTGAGCCTGAACCAAACCAACCAGCGAAAACAGAGTTGCAAATGCGAATGAGCAAACGACAGTAAACAAGAATCTTGACTTCATTTCAGTTCCTTAGATGAACTTCGGTGTGAATTATTAGTTAATAGCTTGAGCCAATTGTTCGATTGGCCGATTGTTCGATTGGCCAAATTGGAACCGGCGATCATGACACCGGGTTCTTGATCACCATCACCAGCGCGATGATCAGCCCAATCAAGACGACCGTTCCGATGACCATGCCAATGGTGTTCCGCATTGTACGGCGTTTTTCAGCTTTCCTGTAGGCGGTGCGAGTCTTGGCTGCTGTCACAACGTCGGCGTTGGCCGCTTGCACTGCTTCGACAGAAACTTTGTGGGCAATTGACGGGAAGACATCCGACGCGACTTGCCAATTGTCCCAGCCTTCGCACCAAACGAAGCTGTCACCTGTCACACGCCCTTGCTCAATCCACTGGCGAAGCAGTTTCGAACTGGCTGGCCCAAACTGGCCACCGGACGCGGGACGGATAAACCAAACGGCGACTCCATTTTCCAGAGCGTCGGGTTCGCTGGCTGAGAATTTCTGAGCGATCCCCTCACTGACATTCTCAGAATCGGTGACAACCCCGCCGACATTGATCGGTTTCAGCACAACTTTCGGGGCCACCGGATTGGAATTCAGTGACGCGGCATCGCGACCAACCACAGGTAATTCACTGGGTAACTCCTTGGGCAAGACTCGAGTCGCTTGCTTGCCGGTGACAACCGCTGGGACACCCTCCGTTAATACATCACTGCTGTTACTTACATCTTTGGTAACTGACAGATCAGTCTGTTCCGTTTGTCCGGTTTGTTGACGAGCCGTCCACGCTTCCAATAGATACCGAAAATTAATATCCGCGATCGCAGACTTCTCAGGTACGCTGATCGTTTTCTTGCAATTCGGACAGACACCTGGTTTCCCTGCAAATTGTTCTCCCACGTTCAGTGGGCGGTCGCAACTTGAGCAATGAAACAGTATTCCCATATTTGATTGCCAGATCGGTGAGTGTGCAGTTTGATTCTTTCAGACTCACGAAATTATAAATGAAATCAAACGCTTGACCAGTTTAGGAATTGGCCGTCGCCGCCTTCATTTTCTTGATGTAATCCGACAATTCCCCAGACAATCGTTGCATATTACCCAGATTCGATTGAATGATTTGCACAATGGCTGATCCGACAATCACCCCGCGAGCCCCCGATTGAATCGCCTCCACGACATGCTTCGGAGTGCTGATGCCAAATCCCAGCAGGGCGGGCGGAGCGTTGAAGTCATTTATCTTGGCCAACAAATCCTGAACCGGCATTCCTGCCGCGACATTCGTTCCCGTCACTCCGGCACGCGACAGTAAATAAGTGTAGCCGCTGCCCTTATCCGACAACTGTCGCAATGAATCGTCATCAATATTCGGTGGGCACAACAAGATTGCATCGACGGAATGCTCCACCGCCTGCTCGCGAAAAGCCTCGACCTCACCCAACGGCACGTCCGCCACCAACACGGAATCCACTCCGACATCGGCACAGACTTTATAAAACCTGGCGACTCCATAGGCATACACGATGTTGGCGTAGACCAACAAACCGACAGGCGTTTCCTGGTCCGTTTTTCGCAGCTGCCCAATCAGGTCAAAGCAATCAGCGGGCGTTACGTCGGCCTGCAAGGCACGGTCCATCGCTCCCTGAATCGTTGGGCCATCGGCCAGTGGATCAGAAAACGGAAAGCCCAATTCCAACGCGTCGGCGCCGGACTCAACCAATGTCTGGATAATCTTCGCAGAACTCTCCAAATCCGGGTCACCGATCACAACGAACGGAACGAAGGCTGCTTCGTCGCGTTCCTTTAACCGATCGAACATTTTTTCGTATCGCCCCATGATCAACTCTCCCCGGTCTCGGACGACTGCTTCTGCAAAATTTCGTCGACGGTAAAAATGTCTTTGTCACCGCGTCCACTCAGGTTGATCAGCAAATCTTGTGATTTATCGGGATCAGACTTTGCCAGTTGAATGGCATAGGCCAAAGCGTGCGCTGATTCCAAAGCAGGAATAATCCCTTCGTGTCGCGCGAGCTGCTGGAACGCATCGACCGCCTGGTCGTCGGTAATCGAGACGTAGTTGCCTCGTCCGGTACTTTTGAGATGTGCATGCTGTGGCCCGACAGAAGGAAAGTCCAAACCGGCAGAAACCGAATGCGACTCCTCGATCTGCCCCCACTCATCCTGCATCAGAATACTCTTCATACCGAAAAAGATCCCTTCTCGGCCTTCTCCCAGCGGGGCTCCGTGCTGACCCGATTCAATTCCATGCCCTGCCGGTTCAACGCCAATCAAACCAACGTCAGCGTCATCAATGAAGTCTGCAAATATGCCGATCGCGTTCGACCCTCCACCAACGCAGGCGATAACCTGGTCGGGCAGCCGTCCATTACGATCCAGCATCTGTTGACGTGCTTCCCCGCCAATCATTCTTTGAAATTCACGAACGATCGTCGGGAATGGATGAGGGCCGGCGGCTGTTCCCAATAAATAGTGAGCCTTATCGTAATTTGCTGTCCAATCACGCAACGCCTCGTTACAAGCATCTTTCAGAGTGCTGCTGCCACTGGTCACCGGAATGACCTCGGCGCCCATCAATCGCATGCGAAACACATTGGGCGATTGACGTTCTATGTCTCGTGCTCCCATATAGACGCGGACTTTCAAATTCAGCAAGGCCCCGGCCAACGCCACCGCCACGCCGTGTTGACCCGCGCCGGTTTCTGCGATCACTTCCTGCTTGCCCATTCGTTGAGTCAACAAACCCTGGCCAATCACCTGGTTTGTTTTATGAGCGCCGCCATGCAGCAAGTCTTCCCGTTTCAGAAAAATCCGCGTCTTTGTGTCGGCGACCAGGTTTCGACAGAGTGTTATCGGTGTCGGACGGCCTGCGTAGTCGCATAGCAGTTCGCGGAACTGCCTCTGAAACTCTTCATCCTGTTGCGCATCAATGAAGGTGGATTCCAACTGGTCCAGTGCAGGAATCAGAATTTGCGGAACAAACTGGCCGCCATAGTCACCAAAGTAAGCATCCAATTTAGCCATGACTGATTTGATAATCCCTTATACGCTGGAAAGCGTCTTTGATTTTAACCGAACATTTGCTGCCCGGTCCCTCTTCCAGTTTTGAGTTCATGTCGATGCCGCAACAGCCCAACTGAACCGCCTGTTTGACATTTTCCGGGCCGATCCCGCCGGCAACCATGATCCGATCTCGTTGCTCGACCGGTAACAGGTCCCAATCAAACGCTTTTCCGGTGCCACCTTTTTGCGCACCAATTTGATGATCAACGACCAATTTGTCGACACCTGCCCCGAACCATTGATCAGCCTGCGGCCCAACATGCTTAACGCCCAGTGCTTTCCAGATTTCCAGATCAAATGCATTGTGACTTCGTAGCTGCTGAACGAAATCGACCGACTCGTCACCGTGCAGCTGAATGACATCCAGTCGACAGCGGCTGGCAGAATCGATAATTTGGTCGAGCGAATGATCCTGAAAAACGCCAACGCGAACCAGGGCCGCATTTTGAAATATTGTTTCCACATCTTCGCAATCAATTTTCCGAGGCGACGATTCCGCAAAGATGACGCCTCCGTAAACCGCTCCCGCGTCGTCGGCGGCGATCGCGTCTTCATTTCGAGTCAGCCCACAGACTTTGCAGTCTCCAAACATGATCCGCTTGACGGCCGTGGCCAACCGTTTCTCCGACATCAACGAGCTGCCAATCAGAAAACCGTTCGCACAGTCGCTCATCGCGCGGACCTGGCGATGCGTGTGGTAACCGGATTCACTAATCACGATCGTGTCGTCAGCCAAGCCGCTGGACAGTTGTCTTGTGGTTTCCAGGTCGATCGACATGTCACGCAGGTTTCGATTGTTGATTCCAACGATCGGTGCCTTCAGAGCGATCGCCCGCTGTTGTTCTTCGGCGTTGGAGACTTCGGTAACCACATCCATACCCAGAGTTCGCGCCAGTTGAAACATCTCAGTCCATTGTTGATCATCCAGAATGGCAAGGATCAACAAAATCGCATCCGCGCCGAAATGACGGGCTTGGTAGACCTGATAGGGCTCAACAAAAAAGTCTTTCGCCAGTAACGGCTGCGAGGCGCGGCTGCGGACGATGCCCAGATTCGAAAGCGACCCTTGAAAGTACTCCGATTCAGTCAGCACGGAGATGGCGGTCGCGTATTTTGAATAGACCGAGGCAATCGAAAGCAAATCAAAGTCTTCGCGAATCAGGCCGCGTGATGGCGAAGCTTTCTTGCACTCAAGAATAAAAGCCGGGTTCGCTGAACGCAGCGCACCGGCGAAGTCTCTGTCAGAACGAGCTACGCTCTCCAAGGAAGACTGCGGCATCGATTCTTTTTGAATCTCAATCTGCTGCCGCTTCGACACCACAATCTCGTCAAGAATGGTCGGTTGATTCATGCCACGTCTCCCACCATTTTGTCGATCAATTGCATCGGTCGGCCTTCCATCAACGATTCCATCGCCAATGCAAAATTGTTCTTGAGGTCGGCGTAGCGTGGTTCGGATCCGGCAAACAGCTTTAACACCATGGCAACGTTTACGCTGACCGCAGCATTTTCAGCTGGACTACCCTGCCCTTTCAGCACGTCCATCGATCGCCGATGGCTGGCCGCCCCATCGTGGCAAACGAGATCTTCCAATGGAAATTCTTCGCTTCCAAAATCGATCGGTCGCAATACGGTTTGCTTCAACCCCTCACCCGAAACCTCGACGATCGATGTTTCTCCATGAATCGCCACCTCGTCAACTCCGCTGCCGTGCACCACAAATGCCGATTGGCACCCGAGTTGTTCCAGCACGGTAGCCACCGGTATCAATAACGTCGGATCCGCCACACCCAGTAACATCATCGGAGGCCGAGCGGGGTTCACCAAAGGCCCCAACAAATTGAAGATAGTCCGCGTCTTCAAAGTCTTGCGAACATTGGCCGCATGCTTCAGGCCCGAATGATAATTCGGAGCGAACAGAAAACAGACTCCATGCTGGTCGGTTTGCGATCGTGATTGCTCCGGAGTGACATTGAAATCGATTCCCAACTTTTCCAGCAAGTCAAACGACCCGGATACGCTGGAGATCGATCGATTGCCGTGTTTGACAATCTTGACGCCACAAGTCGCGGCAGTAATCGCAGCAATGGTCGACAAGTTAATCGTGTTGTGTCCATCGCCGCCTGTGCCCACAACGTCAGCGAACGGATAGTCAGGACGAGGAAAAGGAGTCGCCGAATCCAGCAGTGCTCGGGCGGCGCCCGTCAATTCGCCTGCGGTTTGCGTGCGCACCTTGATCGCCGTGATGGCCGAGGCTAACAAAATGTCATCCACGTTCCCCAGTACGATCTCTTTAAAGAAAGTCTCCGCCTGGGACTCGTCGAGACTTTGCCCCTCGACCAAAGCCTGGACCAACGAAAGAACATCATTTTTTGTCATCCGCCGCTCCTTTTAGTTTGAGCCGTTGTTAGCGCTCGTCGAATCACCCAAGGCCCACGCCAACGTATTTTCCAACAACGTGATTCCCTGGGGAGTCATAACCGATTCAGGATGAAACTGAAAACCGCACACTCGATCGGCAGAATTCAAGACCGCCATTACGGTCTCATCCATCTCGGCCACGACTTGCAAGTCGGGCGGGATCATCGTCCCGGCCAAAGAATGATACCGCGCGACCTGTAACGGACACGGCAAATCTGCGAACATCGCTTCCGAAGTGTGTTTAATCATTGAGGGCTTACCATGAAACACCTCATTGGCACTGCCGACCGTGCCGCCGTACGCTTCGATAATCGCCTGATGCCCCAAACAAATTCCGATCATGGGAACGTCGCCACGAAGTTGCTTGATCAAATCGGGCATGCACCCTGCGTCTTTCGGATGCCCTGGACCCGGCGAAAACACCAATACTGGTCGCGCTGCATTCTGAATCGCGGTTTTCACGACGTCCATCGCAACCTCGTTGCGAAAGATCGTGACCTCGTGTCCGCTTGATCGAAATTGATCGACAAGGTTGTAGGTGAACGAATCGAAGTTATCGATAAGAATCAAGTCAGCCGGCATGTCTCGTCCTTTCCGGCTGGGTTCGCAAACCTGACCTGGCCGCTGCTGCAAACACCCGGCAACGAACTAAATTGATTATACATGCGCTAACTCCAAAGCCTTCAAGACCGCGGCCGCCTTGGTTCTTGTTTCGTCCGCCTCCGATTGAGGCACCGAATCGTAAACGACCCCGGCCCCGGCTTGCACTCTTGCCACTCCATCGACCACGATCGCCGAGCGAATCACGATACACGTTTCCATGTCACCGTTGCCTGTGAAGTATCCGATCCCGCCGCCGTAATTGTCGCGTCGCCGGTTCTCCAATGCGCGAATCAACTGCATCGCCCTGACTTTCGGAGCCCCCGTCAACGTGCCCATGTTCATTGTCGCCTGGTAAGCATGCAAAGCATCCAGACCGTCACGCAGCTGGCCAGTCACCTCGGAAACCAAATGCATCACGTGACTGTATCGATCTACCTTCAACAACCGCGACACGTGCCGCGATCCGGGCTGGCAGATTCGCGCCAGATCGTTGCGAGCCAAATCGACCAGCATCAAGTGTTCGGCCATCTCCTTGATGTCTGTACGCAGTTCCAATTCAATGCGACCGTCCAGATCATGATTGACCGAACCATCGTCATGCTTGCCACGCCGCCGTGTACCGGCGATCGGGCAGACCTGAACGTCGCGATTTTCCGCGGTGAACTTGATCGCCATCTCGGGTGACGCTCCGAACAACACGAATTGCTCATCCTGCATCAAGAACATGTAGGGACTGGGATTCAATTGTCGCAGTTGCCGATACGCCCGCAGCGGACTGTGACAAGCCATCGAGAACGAGCGAGACGGGACGATCTGAAAGACTTCGCCTAAAAGAATTCGCTCTTTCAGTTGTTCTACGATGCCACAAAATTGCTCGTCCGATTTATCCACGACCGGCTCAACATCAACGGGTTCGGTAGGAGGCAGATCGATCAAGCTTAGCTGTTCACATTGCTGTTTCGTCGCATCGACGATCTCTTCAAACGCTTGTCGTTCCGCTTGCTGATGCTTCTCATAAAAGAAGCTGCCGATTAACTGGCCCTGATTTTCGATGTGGTCCAGGCGAATCAATTGTTCCGCGACATAAAAAACGTAGTTCGGTGCGGCGCCGGTTTCTGTCGTTTCCGGTAACGATTCGAAACACTCGACCAGGTCGTATGCGAACAAACCGCCAACGAACAACGCTTCGTCCAAATTGGAATTTACGTTGATAAAATTCTGCAAATGCCGCAGCGGAGTCATCACCGATTCGGCTTGCAATCGGGAATCCTCGTCCAGATCCTTGTCGGTAGGTGGATAGGTGACTTCGACCGAATCACCGTCGTCATTGATCACTGGTTCTACCGTGCCGCTGGCGGCGAGTTGCCGGGCGAACGGAGCGATCATCCGCCGCCCATTTTCCGTCAACGATTGAATGATGACCTTCCGCCCGTGGCAACTGATACGCAAAGCCGCGCTGACCATCAGGAAACTCTGCAAATGTCGCTTGCTATCCACCTCGGCAGATTCCAACAACAATCCATTGGAACCCTCACGCACCAAATGATGGAACAACAAGATCGGATCGCGATACTGGATCGTCCGCGTGATCGATTCGAGCTGCAGGGTACTGGTCATGTTCGGGGCTGACTGAAAAACTAATCTGGCAGGATCAACCAACACCAGTTTGCTAAAACTCGACTGGAAAACTTTGACGGCATTGAATGAGCGTTTCAACGCGTTGTCAAATTGTTACCGAAAGTCGTCGAACCGCCAACCACGTCAACACGTTTCGCCGTAAAACGCTCACCGATACTTTGCATATCGAATCGAAATTAACAAAACAATTACCTGACACATCTGGAGGCAACTTCGGTGCCCGCACTCTATCAAGTCGACGCCTTTTCCGACAAACCGTTTCATGGCAACCCGGCCGCCGTTTGCTTGTTGGACGCCCCGGCTGAACCGATGTGGATGCAGCAAGTCGCCGCAGAAATGAATCTCGCCGAAACCGCTTTCGTGTACCCGGAACCTTCCGCCGAACCGACCAGTTTTCAATTGCGTTGGTTCACACCCACGGTTGAAGTCGATTTGTGCGGCCACGCTACGTTGGCAACTTCACATGTTTTGTGGGAGACCGGAAAAGTTCCTGTGACGGACCCTTGTGTCTTTCAGTCGCGAAGTGGCGAATTGAGAGCCCTGCGAATCGACGGAAAGATTGAACTCGATTTCCCTGCCGCGCCTCCCAAAGCACAACAACCCCCAGAAGGAATGATTGACGCTTTGGGCGTTCCAGTCGACTACACCGGCGTGACCGAATTCGATTTCCTGGTCGAAGTCGACTCCGCGGCCACCGTTCGAAATCTGAAACCGAACATGCAAGGTTTAAGCGATCTGGGAACGCGGGGAGTCATCGTGACGGCCGCCGACGAGTCGGGTGAATTCGATTTCGTGTCACGCTTCTTCGGTCCTTCGGTCGGAATTGACGAGGACCCGGTCACGGGCAGTGCCCACTGTTCGCTCGGCCCATACTGGATGGCCAATTTGGGCAAAAACCAATTCAACGCTTGGCAGGCCTCGCCTCGTGGTGGAGGAATGCAGGTGACGGTCCTGGGTGATCGGGTCAAGTTACTTGGCCAAGCGGTGACGGTGCTGCGCGGTGAATTTATTGGCTAATTGGCTAACTAACCGCCGGCTCGCCACGTTCACTCCGTTGAAAGGCATTCAAGCTGCTGCCGACCAGCAACACCGGCATCAATTTACTGCTCGGTGTAAAATCGTTGAACATGACGCAACCAGAGCTCCAACGATTCGTTCGATCGAACTGCACGGTCTCGCTCAGCAAAACAGAACTGGAGGCTTTCCATTCGTCGGCGGTCAATACCCGAAACTCGGACTCGACACGATCTGCGACCCTTCGGCGTAGCCCCAAAGCGATGTGCCCCATCGTCAGCCGTGGATTCAATTCAACCATCGGCTTGATATGAAAGCGTCTTTCAGAGTCCTGATAGACCATCGCATCGACACCAAAACTCCCGAAGTGACCATGCGAAGTAAGCAAGCCCGGTAGCCGGTCGCCCAACCATTCCGCCGTCTCTTTCAAACGCCGACAACCGTCCTCCAACAGAAAACGTCGTAGCAGTGGATCGCAATCGTTGAACGCATTGCCCAAGCGAGTCCCGATGTAGCGACGCCCTTTGGCGACCAACGGACGGCTCCAGCCAAGAAATCGTGGCTGAGATTCGTGGACGCTCCAGTCCCAGAGAAACGACAAGTCGACGACTCGATCCAATTCCGGCTCGACCACTCCGATCGGTTCCGTGGACTCAGCAACCGAATTTGACTTGCGACCAAACATCGACTCGAGCCATTGCAAGTCACTCGCTTGAAGATCCCGGTTACAGGCGAGTCGCCGTTGGCCTCTGCCCGAAGTCGCCAGGTCTCGTTTGAAGATGGCGTTCTCAAAACCAAGTTCCTTGAACTCCGCCAGGGCCTTGGTCACCTGCTTCATTCGGTAAACAGCTTGGCCAACCGTTTCGTTCGCAGCAGAAAAATCATGTTCGGACGAGCCCCGTTCCGCCAACCAGTCACGCAGTACGCCGGTTGACCAGGATTTGCGATAGAGTTCCACGTGGTTCGCCTGCCACGGTTTGGGCGGGTGGCGAACCGAATCGACCCAAGCCGCCATCACTTCGTGGCTAAACGGAGTCCATGCCCACGGCTGCACATCATGAATTTTTCGTTGCTGCAAAACCTGTGTCGCCTGATCCCTGGCAAGAAACTCAGGCAGTTCACTGAAGGCGTTGCTCCAATGGCGCCGGATCGACTCGGACGGAACCTTGTCGACAACCAGGATGTCATCCGGCTTGGCGACCGCTAACAGCACCGATTCCAGGTCGCGATTCAGTTGTTTCAACAAGGACGAATTTCGCTCGCTCGACTTGCCGCTTTCCGGATCCGCCAAACGTTCCTCGGCCGCTGCGTCGAACCAACGAACCGCCGTGGCTCGCCCTTTCGATTGCCCGCAAACCTGAATCGCGTCAATGAACTCCGTGGACAAACCTGCTTGCAACCTGCCTTCCCGATTGAACGCCACCCCCGGACCGCGACCGCGCACGGGTGACAAAGGAAATTCCAGTTCGCGTTGATAAGCCTGCCAATCGGAATCAGACGGTTGCTTCCATTGCTGGAACCAGTGCAGACCGTGCCGAACGTGCGAGATCTCGTCTTCGTAAATCGTTTGCAGCACCGCCGCCGTCGCTTGATCGCCGATTCGCCGAAACACTTTGGCGAAATGATGACTGTAATCAAGGTTCGCTTGCTCGAACGTCAAACTTAACCGCGACACAAATTGCATTGGCGACTGCATTGGTTCGACCATCCGCCAAAACTGGCCGCTGACCGGATACTCGCCGAATTCAACACCGCACTCTTTCATACGGTCGATATACATCTGCGTATGCTGTTGCTCTTCCAGCAAGGTTGCGTAGACGCCCTGCCGAAACGCGCGAGGAGCTTCTGGAAATTTCAGCAGCACCAATGCCATCAACTCCGTCGCCAACAATTCATGATTTGCCAGGAAGTGCAACAATTGCCCACGCGCCCGCTCGTTTTCCAACTGGTGGTCCTTCGGTCGAGGGTTGTTGCGGTTTTCCGTCTGCATTCTCAGGCCCGGCGGCCGACCGGGCGATTTCAACCCGGCGACGCTGGTCAGTTTCGAAGAGGGCAGAACGTCAAACGAAACGGATTCGCTGGCAACAAGCTTGTCCTCCATCGTGCGGCCAAAAACGATCTGTTCAGCGAGTTCCGTGATGTTCATGAAGGCGCGAGAGTAGATGGCTGAACCGAAAGAAGAGCATTGCCTAAGCAATGTTGCGCAATGTTGCGAAGTGACCGCAGTCTACCAGATGCCCGCCACCTTGGTCGACGTCCCATTGGTTTGCAACGGAATTGATCGTATCTGCAATACAAGCACGAAGCGCAAGCGAGTGGTTTTGCGGTTTGGAACCACTCGCTTGCGCTTCGTGCTTGTATTTGCTTCGTGCTGGTATATTGAACCGAGGATTAAATGGTATTACGCCGCGCATTACGGGCCAATTAAACCAGGCGGCCGGATTCGATCGCTTTCAGCTGATCGAATTTGGCGGGCGAAACGGTTTGCTTCGTCCAACTGTTATTCAACCAGCGATACCATATGTGCAGTTCACCCGACGGGTCCCTGGCCGTTTCGTATTCCGCCTCTGAGATGTCGACGCCGACCTCCCATTCGACTCGATGATACGTCTTGTTCGCTTTACCCAGGTTGGCGTTGGCATCCGCCGATTCCTGCTTCGGTCCCTTGCCGATGACGTGCACGGTCACCGTTTGCCTGATGACCTCGTTTTCATCATCCTGAATCAAGTCTTCAAAATTGAAGACTGACGAAGAGAATTCAATTGACCTTTCGACCCCCGAGCTTGCCATCATTTCCTGCAGGCTGTCTTTCGCCCGCTTGATGACCGGCGGCTTGAATCTTGGAGGCTTGTTCTTTCGGTGGAAATAACGCCGGCAAGTATTTAGCGACTGATGCGAGACGCATTCCAAAGAGAGACACAGGGACAAGACTTTTTCTTCCTGAGTCTTGGGTACCGCATGGCACTGACCACAGAGTTTCAGGGCCGACTGTTTTTTGGTTCCACAACTAAAGCAAAGCGCAAGCATAAAAATTGGCCTCTCTATAAGCTCACAGCGTCGTTAATACCGAAATGAAATCTGACGGATTCTCCAGCCCATCGCGTTTTCATTTAGCAGACTCTTTCTACCGTCCAGCGTCATTATTCAGTTTAAACAAAAAAAACGCGAGCCACTCTAATTGTGACCCGCGTTTTCATAGTTTGATCCGATTGGAGAGGGGACCTTCAATCGGCTCATTTCGCCGTCTGAGACCAAGCATTGCTTGATTTGGTGCAATCTCACCTGAATAAACAGATGAGCGGCCTCCAAACTTCTCGTCTGTATCTCTAGATGTCGTTGGCCCTTCGGATTCGTCACCGAAAAGGCATAATTCTCCAAATTTGTGCAAATCAAACGAAAAACCCAATGTTTGAGCGCCGTTTGCCGACCGTCTCGGGCGCCTGAGCTTTTGATTTGAACCTGAAAAGCTGGCCCCCACACACACAGAACGGCTTTATGTCACTTCCGTTCCAGCCAATTGATTAACTGGTCTGAAATATTCACGTCGTGCACACTTTCAATCGCTCGCCAACCGGGAATTCCGTTTACCTCCAGCAAGAACCATTGCCCCTGGCGGTCCTGAATCAGATCCACACCCGCAATGTCGGTGTCGACCGCTCGCATCGAACGTTCGGCCATCTCCAATTGTTCGGGTGCAGGTTTCCAGAGCTCGCAGTCCGCCCCCCGAGTTGAATTGGTGCGCCAGTCGTTTTCGTTCGACCTGCTCATTCCATAAACGCGAGCTCCGACCTTCAACAAACGATAGTCGCGATTCCCACCGTCAATGAAACGTTGCAAGTAGACCACGCTCTGCACATTTACAATCGTTCGGAACGTTCGCACAGCGATTTCGGGATCACTAATCCGAACGATCCCTCGCCCTTCTCCACCGAACACTGGCTTCACAACAACGTCGCCTCCCAAAGCATGAAAGCCCTCCATCGCGGCGGCCACGGTTTGACAAACGATCGATTCCGGCACGGCCACACCCGCCTGGCGAATCAGGGCGAGTGACAAATACTTGTCGATGGCGATCTCTAAGGAGCGAGGCGAGTTCACGACGCGAACTCCACAAGCCTGCCACCGCGCCAAGGCGTTCATCCGAAACACGACTTGCTCCAACGAACCGACGGGCATACCGCGCACCAGTACGACGTCGAAATCGTTAGTTGCCGGGCTGTTGCTGAAACCGCACTCGATCGCTTCGGTTTCACCAACCAAGGCGACCAGATCATTCCAGGCGACGAATCCCAGGTGGTGTTTGCCGTCGGCAGCCTCCGCCAGTTGGTCGAAACAGGAGTTCGTACGATTTCCCAGAACAGCGATTTTCATGCTTGCAGTGTTTCCCGGAACCTAAAGCCAATCATTGATTCACTAAATGGTTGATCGTTAAAAATGAAAGAGAGCGTGCCTGGAAGCCAACGATTTTGGAAAATGTATCGGGGAAAACGTATTGGTATCCAACTCGTTTTTTGGTAATTAAGGCTGCGTTCGACATGGACAGCACCCATTTGGCGGACCGACCCTGCCCCGCCGAAACGATATTCCCAACCCGTTGCCATTGCAACGCCCAGCCCAATGAAGGCCGCGAAATGTTTGATAGCCAAACTTGCTCCCTGATCACGATCACCGTCATGGTCCAGCTTCTTGGCCTGGCCACCGTGATTTGTTACCGGCTGCGAGGTCAAGGACGTTTTAACCACGCCGGGCTGATCTGCGGAATTCTGGTCATGGGCATCGCCTCTTTGGTATGCATGCCAATTAATCCAGCAGCGGGAATCGCTCAAGGCGTCGCCTTGGTATTTGTGGCCGCCACAGCAACGCTCGGTATCCCGAAAGCTGAATCTGCTTTCTGAAAATCGGTGTTTCGCAGCCAGTAACACCGAAAGTCAGCCTGGCCGTTACGGTCGATTGGTTTTGCCAGCGAATTGTTGACTGCTGATACAATCGCCAGACACCGATTTTTCCAGAAGATTGGCAAAATCGAAAAAAACCTGCCTGATTCAACCTCACTCGGTCGAAAACAAATACCGGGTTTGGTCTCTCGGATCAAACGTTGGGGGGAATTTGAAGTCGCGAACGATAACGCTATTTGCTGTCGTTGCGTTTCTTGTTTCATCCCGGCGAAAGACGCTGAGATATCTATTTCGCTCGCTTAAAACCGGTTCATTGAATCGACGCAGCGACCCACTCGAACAAAACAGTTAAACCGGTTGGTTCTGTCTCGTTGGAAATCATTCCGACCCACAAACGAGACCATTGATGTATCGATTGGTTTTTGGTCAACGCAAATTTTCTCAGGAGGGGAACAAATGCGAAGTTTATTGCTGGGGTTAGTCGTTGCTGTTGCAACGCTGATTCCGAACCTCGCAGTGGCGAACGATCAGGCGATCGCACGGCACATCATGTCCAAGCTGCAACTTGAACAGCAGCGGGGCGCTTTGAAGGGCTTCCACGTCGACATGCGAGTCGATCAGGGAACCGTTTGGTATCAGGGTTTCGTAGCGAACCAGCAGCAGAAGGACTTGATCCTTCGTACGGCACAACAGGCGAAAAACCTGGGTGTTGTGCAGGTTGTTGACGACATCGCAATCCAGGGGAGTGCCTCGCAGGCATCCTATCAAACTGCTCAACCACAGCAGTTTCAGAACAACCAGCCATTGGCACAGACCGCCTACCAGGAGTACACGACTCCTCAACCGGCGTTGCCATCGACAGCTCAGTT
>CAZPOL010000036.1:0-29158 GCA_964588195.1 uncultured Pirellulaceae bacterium
AAGTCAGTGTGTCGCCATCGGGATCGCTATCGTTGCCTGCGACCGAACCACTGACCGGAGTATCCTCAGGCGTATTGAAGTTGTCGTTGGTAGCGGTTGGTCCGGGGTTGGTAACGGTCCATGTGAAGGTGTCGGTGACCGTTCCACCATTGCCATCATCGGCAGTAATCATCACGGTGTAAGGACCATTCTGCGAGGCGCTGGAATCGAGCGTTCCGCTGATGTTGCCATCGGCATCGATGGACAGCCCTGGTGGCAAACCGGTGGCGGTGAACGTCAGCGTATCGCCGTCGGCAGGATCGTCAAAGTTACCCGAGACATCGATGTTGATGACGTCGCTGTCGCCATCGGTCTGATCAGCAATCGGGCTGGTGACGACTGGATCGTCGTTGACGGCGTTGACGATGATATCAACGGTTGCCGTGGCGACCGCTCCGTCAGCGTCGGTGACTTGATAGGAAAAGGAATCGTTACCGTGGAAGTTGGCGGTTGGTGTATACGTGAATGTCCCGTCGGTGTTGAAGGTGACAGAACCGTTCATTGCAATGGACGTTTGGGTGAACGTCAACGCGTCGCCATCGACATCATTGTCGTTGCCTGACACGTCTCCGCTGACAGGAGTATCCTCAGGTGTTGTGTAGTTGTCGTTGGTGGCGGTTGGTCCGGGGTTGGAAACGGCCCAGTTGAAAGTTTGTTGAGTAGTACCACCGTTTCCATCGTCTGCGGTGATGGTAACACTGAAGGGGCCGCTGGCAGATGCGCTGGAATCGAAAGTGCCTGAGATCACACCAGTGTTAGGGTTGATCGAAAGTCCAGGCGGCAGAGTTCCACCGGCGCTGAACGTCAGTGTGTCGCCTTCCGGATCATCGAAGAAAGTACTGATATCCAATGGAGAAACCACGGTCGAGTCAACTCCCGACTGTGAAGGGATCGTACCATTGGTGTTTGGTGCGTCGTTCGTGCCTGTCACGGTGACGGTTACTGTGGCGTTGTCTGTGCCACCTTCGCCATCACTGACCGTGTAGGTGACTTCGGTTGTTTCGGTTTGACCTGCGGCCAGAAAGTCAAAATCGCTGCCCGGGTCGAAGGTGTACGTACCGTCGTTGGCGATCACGAATTCTCCGCCGTTGTCGCCTGTTACTGATCCGCCGACGTTACCTGCCGCTCCGTTGACGGCGGACACGACCAGCGTATCACCATCTGGATCACTATCAGAACCGTTGCCGTCATTGTCTGAAATCACATTGCCGGACAACACCTGGTTTTCAGTCCCAGCCAGATCATTGTCAGTGGCGGCAGGACCAGGGTTGGTCACAGTCCACTGGAATGTTTGCGAAGTTGTACCCCCGTTGCCATCGTCGGCAACGATGACGACCGAGAACGGCCCGCTTACCGAGGCACTGTTGTCGATCGTCCCGGAGATCACGCCGGTGTTCGGATTGATCGACAGTCCGGGGGGCAGCGTGCTGCCGGCTGAGAAAGTCAGGACATCGCTGGTATCGGTATCAGTGAAAAATCCTGATACATCCAGAGGAGTGATGTTTTGATTATCGATATTGGTTTGTGGAGGAATTATACCGACGTTGGTCGGGACGTCGTTGACACCAGTCACGGTGACGGTAGCCGTCGCGACATCGTCCAATCCCAATGAATCGGAAATGGTATACGTGATGGTCGTGGTTGCAGTTTCACCGAGGGCCAGGAAGTCGAAGTCGGACCCCGGGTCAAATACCAGGCCACCATTGGCACCGACGGTAAACGTTCCGCCATCGGATCCGGCGACACTGCCGCCGACATTTCCGGAGACTCCGTTGACTGCAACGACCGTCAATGGATCACCATCCGGATCGCTGTCCACGCCATTGCCGTTGTTGCCAGTCACCACGTTCCCGGAAACCGTGTTTCCGACGGTGGTGGCAAAGTTGTCATTGGTGGCTTGCGGCGCAAAGTTTGAGGAAGGTTGATTGGAGAAATTGTTGGTCGACAAACCGTAACCAGTGTTTGCGTTTCGAGCAGTAAAGGTCAGAGTCACAGACTCCATACTTTCGAATTGCAGATTTACCCATCGTTCCTCATCGTCTTCGCCACCATTGGAGGTCGTATTGGTAAAGGTCAGCGTGCCGTCGCCGTTGTCTATGAATTCGATGTCGGTTGGTGGATTGATCGAAGTCTGGTAAAAATCCAGCTCGCTGCCATTCACCGTGATCGCTTCTGAACCTGACCCGTTTTGCGTTGGACCTTCGAAGTCAATATCCTCGATGGTAAATTCGCCGACTACTGAGATGGCAGCGCCGGTATCTCCATCAAAGTACTCAAGCCGGATTTCTGCAGTGTGCCCTTCGAATCCGTTGACACTGTTGCCAGGAGTACGAGCTAACAGCACCGGTCCCCCGGAAAAATCAGAGAACGTGACGGGAACCTGGTCGGCTGTACCAGTGGTCAGGTTTCCATTTTCATCGTAGGTATTGACCAGCGTGATCAGGATGTCGATGTTGACCGCGCCACCGTTGGCCGTCGCAACGTCCTCGTACAAAACGCTGGAGGTCCCGGGCTCTCCCTCCGGCACAACCGCCGTTTCCGACAAGTTGTTAAAGGTTTCTGTTCCGATTGTGAATCCGGCGTCTGTCACCAAAAGTGTGCTGTCGTAATTCTGCAGACTTAACGCTGCGGTTTCGATGGAACCTACCCGTGCTTCAAGATCCCAGTCACCACCCAGGTCGGCGTTACCGGTCAGGTCGGTCGAAGCGGCCACGTCAGCGCCACTAAGTACGCTCATCATCTCGATGAATTCCAGTCCCTGTTCGGAAGCTCCCAGGTTGCAACCGTAGAACAGCATGTCGGCATCGGAGGTCAGCGAATCGGCCCAGCCCGCGATCTCAGCCGAGTAGCTCGACAGATTGTTCGTATCCACCCAGGTTGAACCCAACTGGATGCCGCCCGCGTTTCCGTGCGACAGAATGTGAATCGCTTCGTACTCGTACTCGGAGTTTTCAAGGATGGCAGAAATTTGACTGATGCCGTCTTCATCTGCCGAAATCAATTGGACCTCGAATAAACGATCCGCACGTGTGCTAAGAATTTCATCAATCAGCTCATCCGGGTTCTCGACATTGGCATCGATCAGAATCAACTCGCGAGGTTGATCTGCCTCTTCCTGAGTCGTCGTGTTCGCCTCCGTCATTTCCTGTATCTGAACAGGTGCGTCGGCGCTTGGATCGGCTTGCAACAAGAAGCCGCCGTCCGGAACGGCATCAAACAGCACGCGATCTTCAAGTTGCTCAAGGATTCGATGAAGTTGTTGACGGGATTTTTTCATGATGTCCCAAATTGGAAGATAGATGATTCTGATGTTGATCGAGCATTCACGGAGTGTGCGCGCAATCATCGCGCACCTCTGTCACTGGAAACCTAGGTCGGTTTGGGTCGAAATGGAGGGTAAATCTACTAATCCAGATCCATTGCAAGGCAATCTGGGTGGTCCGGGCAAAAATTTCGGATTGGGCGGTAATGGCGGAAGGGCTGGTCTTTGACTGTTGCATCAATTGTTCTGGACGTACGGGTTGTTAATGTCGATCTGACAACAACGTGTGACGATTATTCGGCTCGTGACGATTTTTCTGCTTTGATCGAGCAGGCGGCGAAGTTCATTCAAGCAATTGGATCATCGATGCTTACAAGAGCACTAGTTATCTCTTTTCTGTTCAGTTTGATGGCGACGACCATCGGTTTCGGGCAGGGCTATCGGCCGGCGGTGGATAGATACAATCCGGATCGCGATCTACCCAACAGATACCCATTGGATGGAGATGGATTCATTATTGAATCCGGAGAAATTCAAGCTCCAATGCAATCGCCCCAAGCTACCAATCGGGCACCAGACGGCGTGTTTCATCCGGGTTTGGATTCAGGCTCCGGTAGTAAGTCGTGGGATTCTGAAGGACCGGCAGTCAATGCCCGGCAAAATAATGGAGCAGCCTGGAACATCGAATCGGTTTTGCAGCAAATCGATCACGAAACCAGCAACCCCAACCAGCCCGCCGGCGCCGAGTCCGTCTGGTGGACTCAGCACGTGGTACAGCCCGTCAACTCGCAGGCTCGTCCGGTTCACGTCAATGTTGGCGACCTGATTTTGATGGCCATGGAACACTCGGCGACGATCAACGTGGCTCGTGCCCTGCCCCAGATTCGAGAAACCGCAATCACCGGCGCGGCTGCGGAATTTGATTGGAACCAGTACATCGACGCTCGCTATGTCGACACCAGTGAACCGGTCGGAAACATCCTGACCGTCGGGGGCGGTGCCGATCGTTTTCGCGAGCACGACTTTTCGATCGACGCTGGTTTTCGCCGCAAGTTTTTCAACGGTGCGGATTTCTACACGTATCAGCGATTAGGTCACGTCAACAGTAACTCGACATTCTTCCAGCCAAACAACCAGGCGACATCCCGGATCGTTCTTGGTTTCACTCAACCGTTGCTGCGAGGCAAAGGCGAGGTCTACAACACCAGCCTGATTCTGTTGGCCGAGATCGATACTGGCAGTGCGGCAGACGAGTTTCAACGACAATTGCAATCGCATCTGCTGGAAGTCGCTCGTGGCTACTGGGCGCTGTATCTTGAGCGAACCAATTTGGCGCAGAGGGTCAATTTGTTTCTGAAGACGCATGAGATTGCCACTCGTTTGAATAGCCGTGCCAACATCGACGCCAAACAGAGCCAGGTTATTAGCGCCAACGCCGCACTGGAATCGCGGAAGTCGGATCTGATCCGTTCTCGCGCGGCGGTAAAGAACGCTGAGACACGTTTGCGTGCACTGATCAATTCGCCAATGCTAAGCGAAGCAGATATGGTCGAGATGATTCCTGCCGAACATCCATCAACATTCGCCTATCCAACAGAAAACTATATTGAGTTTGAAACGGCTTTGCAGAACCGCCCCGAGATTAGCGCGGCATTGAAAGCGGTTCGTGCGGGTAGTATCCGACTGCAGATGTCGGATCACGAGATCCTGCCAACTTTGAATCTGGTTACCGAAGCGTACGTGTCGGGATTACGTGGTGAATCTGATATCGGTGATGCATGGCTGGACCAGTTTCGAGAGGGCGAGCCCAGCTACTCGGTCGGCTTCCAATACGAGATACCAATCGGTCGCCGTGCTGCTTTTTCCAATTTGCAGCGTCGTCAAGTCGAAGTTCGCCAGTTGCAGGAACAGTACCGATCGACGCTTGAATTGATCCGGGCAGAGATTGAGATTGCCGTTCGTGAATTGCAAACGTCCTACAGCGAACTACATGCCAAGCATCGCGGTTTGAAAGCTGCGGAAGCAGAGGCCCGGACGTTGGCCGCTCGCTGGAACGACCTGGGCGACCAGGGTGGCACCGGCGGGCTGTTGCTGGAGTCCTTGTTGCGAGCTCAGGAAAGAGTGACTGAATTCGAATACGAATTCGCGAGCGCTCAAATGACTTACAGCCTGGCATTGATCAACTTGCGACACGCCAATGGTACTCTGTTGCAAACGCAAGCCAACGTGGCAACGGATCACTCAAACCAGCAGTTCAGCAACGAACCGAATTACATCTCGCCTGAGTTTATCGAACAACCAGCCGTGCCGTCCTATGACCCGAGCATGGGTGTCCAGCATCAACAGCACTATCCACTTTTGCAGACAGCGACTCCGTCTAATCGTCTTGGCCACGCCGGATCGACGACTGATTCACCGGGCAACCAGCTGCAACAAGCGACTGCAAATTGGCAGAATGATCCACGCTACGAACAACGCAGTAGACCGTTCAGTAACCAGGCAGGCGGGCCGACCACGGGTCGACCGGCGAATGGGCAGCCCCCAGGCAGTGGGCTCAGTTATCGTGAATTGATTGGTCTGCCAGGGGCGGCTCAAGCAGCCAGTGAAAATGACTGGCGCAAATCGCTTAGATAAGGCCGCCGAAGGCTAGGAAGGCTGCTCCGTGGATTCCCAGTCAACTTCGAACAGACCGCCCATCTTGTAAAAGGTTCCAAGCAACTTTTTGTTCTTGAGATTTACCAGAATTGGCTGGTGGTATCCCAGCGTATCCTCGAATTGAATCAAGGCATATTCAGCTGTCGGAACATCGATGGGGCACAGGAAACCAATTCCTGCGAAGGAGATGTCCAGGCTGACTCCTCGAATCGTTTGGCTGCAGGGCGTCTTGCTGTGGTCCAGGAATTGAACGTGCAGCGGCAGCACGATTTCACGTCGTGGCAACATTCTGGACTTTGCCATCTCTTCCTGGTGGTCGATGACCGAGTTCAAATCATCCATGATTCTCATCACGACTTCGGGTGAATTTTCGTTTGCCGACGTTGGGTTTGAGTTTGGCGTCGTGTTTTGCATTTGATTATTCCCGGTTAGTGGGCGGTTTGTTTATTGCCAGGTGAACAGATTTTGAAACTAGATTCCGTGGTTCATATTCATGTTGCGACTGAACCAGCGGCGGAGGCCGTTGAAAAGGTAGCGGCCTAGATTCCCGGATCGACTACGCAGATGAATGAGTCCTGTTTGTCCGGAATGGAGTCTTTCGCTGGCGGCAGCATCGAATCGCAGCCGGGCTTTGACTCGTGCATTGATCAGCATCAGGTTTTCTGACTCGTCTTCATTGGGGTCGCCTGATTTTTCCAGTTGTCGACGGTTGGCGACTTCCAGAGGTCCGCCGTACATGCCGGCGAATGAAAAGTGCGGCAGATCGTCCTGACCGCGAGGATTCACATCAAGGACTTCGGCCTGCTCAATACCCGACTTGCCCCACAAACGAACATCGACCTGCTTGCCTCGGATGTCACCAAGGTGTTTTGCATTGTCTTGAGCAATCAAGGCCACGCCAGATTTTTTGTCGTCGTTGCCGATGCTCAACAATTCAGTTCCAGCGGTGACGAAGCTGCCAATCAGACCGTCCAGTTCCGATGCGATCACACGACCATCCTGCGGCGCCCGGACGTACAGACTGGCATCCAGTTCGCGAATCTCCATCAGTTGTTTTTCCAGAGCCGCGATCGATTCCATTTCGATCTGCAGCGCTCCGATTTGGCCGGCTGATTGTTGAGTGTTGGCGCGAACGCGTGCTTCTTGCAACTCAATTTCAATACTCAATCGTTGTGTTTTCAGGTCCGGGTTTCGTACCACTAAAAGCAAATCGCCTTGCTTGACCATCTGGTCACGTTGTACCGAAATTGATTCGATGAAGCCCGCCGACTCGTTTCGTACGATGCATAGATCGTCATATTCGACAACCATCGGCGCCGTGATTACCGAAGGTGCCGGCGTCACCAGCATCGCGAGGGTCAGGAACCCCGTCAGCAACCCAGCATTGCGAGCAAACCGGATTCGCTCCGGACGTTCGATGTCAGTACCAGTCACCAGGTATTTTACAAACTTGAACACAGGCAGGATCAGCCACAACACGGCAGCTGCCAGTGCGATTATCAATCCAATCCCTTGAAACAGGTTGGCCGCAGCAATGCCCAGGATCAGGCACAACGAGATGCGCCAAAGCAAAGCGGCAAAGCCATATGACTTAATGATCAAGCCATGAATGCCGGCGTACTTGACCTTCTCTGCCGGCAGGCCAAAAAACAACTTCTTGCCGATTCCCATCACATACCGTTGCCCGTGAGAACCAAGATTGGGCAGTTCCAACCAGTCGGCAAGTATGTGGTAGCCGTCGAATTTCAATAATGGATTGGCGTTGAAGAGCAAAGTGTGCAACGAGGCGGCAAAGATCACGGTGGAGGCGTAAAACGAAACGACGCCCGGTCCGCTGTGACACCAAATGATTGCTGCGATTGCCGCGATAAACATCTCAGCCAACATCCCCGCCGCGGCAACCAGAATACGCTGGTACTTGTTTGTAAAACGCCAGGAACTGGTGACATCGACATACGGCAATGGAATCATCAACAGCATCAGGATGCCGAAGTCTCCAGTCTTGCCGCCGAATTTTTTACACACAATCGCGTGCGACGCTTCGTGAACCACTTTCAAAACCAACCAGGTTCCGACCATCCAGATCGCGCCGTCTCGAGTAAAAATCTCTGCGCTACCATAAAGCAATCGTTCCCAATCCATGGCAACACTGATCAAGGCGTAACAGCAAACAAACAACCAGACCAGGGCGAACGGCCAACTGACCATCCAGCCAACCAGCGTGGTCAGCAGGGTGACTTGTTTGTCAGGATTCCAAAGAGGAAAGCGAATCGAGATTGGATTCAGTTTTTGAATTGTTTTTTGTTTGGCAACTCTTTGTTGTTCATCTTCGATGCGAGCTGCAGAAACCGAGGCGTCAGTATTGGCGAGCCCGGTTTCCACCAACCATTTGCAAAGCTGGATCGCTTCGTTTTCGTCCAACGCACTTGCGCCCATTAGAGAACAAGTCCGCGCCATCGCAGTTGCCAGAGTCGTTTGGCCGTCCAGGTACGACAGGAATGTGTACTCGGCGGGCCCCAGACGAAAGAACGAGCCGCGTGACTCGTCTTCGATCATGTACCAGCTGCCGTGTCGACTTTTTTGAACGGCAAAGCGCAGCCCGCTCTTCAATCGCAAGCGAGTTTCGGTCAGCTCAAAAGTGGTTGTGTCCCAGGAATACATATGCGTTTACCACCACGTCAATCGAGAGGCAACGAAATTCCAGGGCTTGTGGAACAGGTTCCAGGCCAGGGGACGCGAACGGCAATCGATTCGGGCATGGCCTTGCATGCCGGGTCGCAGTCGTTCGTCCGGATTGTCGACCGTGACCTCCGCGACAAACACGTTGCGACCGTCACGAAGTTCGGACCGCGGATGAATTCGACTGATCGTGCCGTTGAAAGACTGGCTCTCAAGGCCCTCAATCCAAATGCGAGTCGATTGACCGACTTTGGTGTGAGCGATCTCTTCGGAAGGAATCGAGACTTCGACCTTCAAGGATTTCAACGGAGCGACTTCGAACAAGACCTTGCCGGTTTTTACCGAGGCTCCTTCCGTTCTTTCCAGCGAACCCGACAAGACGATGCCATCGAACGGGCTACGGATCTCGATTTGATCCTGCTGGAATTCAAGTTGGTTTTTTCGAGCCGTCAGTCGTTTCGATTCCAGGTTGGCCAACAAAGACGCCGGGATGTTTCTGCCCGAGAGTTCGATCTCGCTTTTTCGCGAGGCTTGATTCAACTCGGCGGTGATGCCAGCCAATTCGAATCGAATCGATTGACCATCCATCATCGCCAGAAGTTGTCCTTCTTTGACGAGATCACCTGGTTCGACATAACCTCGTTTAATGAGTCCATCAAATGGGGCGACGGCCATTCTTTTTTGTGTGGTCTCGGTGGCGCAGTTGCAACGAACCCGGTATGGCACAGGCACCACCAGAATCGCCAGCATCAAGGCGGCAACTGAATACCACACACGGCCCTTGATCGTGGAGGCCTGATTCTTCAAGTAGCTCGTGAATCGTTGCCAACCAGATTTTTCGCTTCGGTGAACGACATCGATCGCGCCGGCGACTCGCGGGGCGGCGGCTCGCACAAAGTTGGGCAAGCGGTCGCCATGAATCAGTTCTTTCGATCCCGTACATACCAGGACGCCTGTTTTTTTCCCATCGACTGTCGTCAGGGGCGAACTCATGACGGCAGTGCATTGAAGATCTTTTGCCAGTTGTTGATGACCGAGCATCAACGGCAGCGTCTCGTCATTTGCGTCTGGCCACGCGGCTAAATCATCGCGAAGCAAGCACTCGTTCATTGCCGTTTCATAGGCTCGCAGCGTCTCGCTGTCCTGCTTGCTGGACGAACTGCCCGAGAGTGCCTCGACACGAATGTTATCTTTGCGAATAAAACCAATGGCGACCTGGCTGGCGTTCAGATACCGAGCCAATTCGCTGGCAGCAACCTGGCAGGCTCCATTGGCCGATTGCTGGCTCTCGATTTGCGAAACCAATTCGATCAATGCAGCCAATGAATTCAGTTTCCAGCCACTTCGTTCGGAACGCGCCTCTTTCAACCAAAGCCCAAAATAGGCCGTGACGATTTCTAATAGAAAGAGCGTGTGAGTAGCGTTTTTCTGTTGAGTCAGAACGATCAGGACTTCCGGGTCCGAGCCTTCGATGCGAATCGGTGTATAGATCGATTCGAGTCCCAGAAAGCTTTCAATTTGAATCGAATTTCTTTGGATCGTGGCTTTGCAGCACTGTGCAAATTTTTCGACGAAGTCTTCTCGTTGCGGCAATCGCCCCGATGAATACTCGGGCTTGATGATCCAGTTTCCAGATTCGTCCAGCACCGCATGACCCACGCCGACGCATTTGGCGGAATCCATGATGATCTCGCGAAATTCCTGGCGGATCGCTAACTCGTCGCCGCTTTTGGTGGACAACGCATGCAGCCGTCCATGCAATTCCGCACCATCCAGCGAGCGAGGCTTGGGGGTATTGTTTGGCTGTGCACGGCCGGGGGATCGAGTGATTTTGACGGCCGGGTCCTGCGAAGTTCCCGCACGAACGGATCCAGTGATCGGTGCCGTTGTCGGTTTGGTTCCGCTAACATCATTTTCGACGGGAGCGTTATCTGCTGGTTTGTTCATCGGCTTCAGTTGCTCCCAATTGCATGTTCGGAAGCAGGTTCAGCGGTGCGTGAAATCCAATGGCAAACAATTCCGCTGCGGTAACGTAGATCGGCATTGTCGATTAACAAGTCGACTCGTGTCGTACCACTTTCCGGATCAGTCACGGGCGAAACGAATTCGACGTTTGCCATGATTTTTTGTTTGGAATCGCCCAACAAAACAGCCACGGACTGGTTCACCCTAATCTGCTGGATGTCGTTGGAATGCAAATAGAATCGCACGCGAAGTTGATCCAATTTGACGACCGTGGCAACTTGGGGATTGTTGCCCGAGATGTATTCACCAGGACGGTGATGAATTTCGGTCACCAGTCCATCGACGGGACTGGAGATAGTACGTTGATTGATTTGAGCCTGAATCCGCAAGACTTCCAATCGATCTTCTTCGGATTCCTGTTTGGCGATTTCAAATTCTGCTTTGGCGGCTTCAAATTCTGCTTGAGCCTTTTCGACTTCTGCATTGTTCGCGTGCCCTCGGGCCAGCAGCGGTTGCAATTTGCCGAACTTTTGTTTGAACACACGCAAGTTAGCTTCCGCAGACCGAACCTTGGCATCCGACTCGGCATGCAAGACGGCGATCCGCAGAGTTTGTTGCAAGACCTGGTTGTCCAGTTCCGCCAGCGGTTGTCCAACGGTTACTCTTTCGCCTTCGCGAACCAGCACGCGGCTGAGCACACCCGGTTCGGCGGCAGCAACGTTACTGAACTCGACCGGTTCAGTGAAACTACGCGTCACCTGCGCGAGGCTTTGCGTGGCAGTGGTCAGCCACAAGATCAGCAGAACCACAAACAGAATCGGGAATCGTCGCTTGCCATGGAGGCAGCGCACATACAAGGCGAACGAATCACCTGGTCCGGTGGACAATCGTATTGAATTCATTTCTGAATAGGGGGAAGTCGTTGGTTGACGGGCAAACTAATTTGAGGCGAATCAAAAATCAGCAATTGCCAGTGGGGTTGCGTGGGTCGCATCAACCAGACTGGTCGTTGACCATGGTGTTTCGCACCTGGTCCATCCAGCCGTCCTGACGGACCAGTCTACGTCGCAATTCGAACTGTCCTCGCTCAATCTTCTGTTGAAGACGCTGGACATCACCGGAAAAATCCTTGCGACTCTCACCATCGGCACCACTGGCGGCAATGATCTTCTCGGCCAGCTGCTTGCCGTATTTCACAAACAGGTCATCGTCTGCGGAAACGAAAAATTGAACGGAACCGGGATCGCCTTGCCGGGCCGAGCGACCTGCCAGTTGACGGTCAACGCGACGGGAAGTGTGTCGTTGAGTCGCAATGACGTGCAGTCCACCCAACGCTTTGGCCTCGGGTTTCATTTTGATATCGGTGCCCCGCCCTGCCATGTTGGTGGCGATCGTGATCGCACCGAGTCGACCGGCCGATGCAACAATCTCTGCCTCTTCCGTGTCTTGCACTCCGTTCAGCACCGTTGCCTGAATCCCGACACTCTGCAGTGCCTGGTCGACCATGATGCTTTCCTTGATCGTACGAGTTCCTATCAGAATCGGTTGCTTGGTGGATTGTCGTTCTTTAACGTCGCTGGCAATCGCTTTTAACTTCGATTCCCAATTGTCAAAGAACCGCTCTTTCAACTCGATGCGTTTGTTGGGAATGTTTTGAGCGATCGGCACCACAGGAGATTTGTAAAAGTGTTGCAGCTCTTCTTCGCTGCCCGAGGCGGTTCCCGTCATTCCGCAAATCGTGTGGTAAAGCTGGAAAAACCGTTGCCGCGTGACACGAGCCAGAGTGCGGCTGGGTGGTTTGATCTCTAATCCTTCCAGAGCCTCGACCGCCTGGTGTAACCCGCCACGCAACGTCCGATCCTCAAAGATACGGCCCGTGTTTTGATCGACCAGTTTGACGGCCTCGTCTTCCACGACGTAATGTTCTTCCCGCAGCAACAAGAATTTCGCGTACAACGCATTGCGAACATACACCGGCCACGGTTGGAACAGATCCATCTTCCCGAAGGTTTCCAATTCCTCGTGGATCAGTTCCATGCCCGCATCAGTCAACTCTACTGTCCGCGCGGCATAATCGATTTCGTAATGTTGATCTCGCAGCATGTCAGCGACTTGCCTGGCGTTCTCGTATCCTTTTACTGTTTCCAGATCGGCCGCCAATTCAACACCACCGCTAAGGATCAGGGGTGTCGTCGATTCGTCAATCAAAACACTGTCCGCTTCGTCCACGATAATACTTTGATGTACGTATTGAGATAGTTCGTCTGCCAGGTTGCGACCATTGATGGAGATCAAAACATCACGACCCAAATTCACCGACTGAACTTCTTTCAATTTGATTTGATCACGCAGGTAATCGAATCCGAACAGGTAACCGGGTCCATAAGTGATTTGACAACGATAGGCGGCACGCGTTTCGGTATCGCTCGCATCCAGTTTGATGACGGCGGATGAGGTTTTCAGTAGCCGAAAGATCGGTGCGACCGATTCATGATCGCGCTCCGCCAGATAGTCGTTTGTCGTGGCGACGTGGACCGCTTGATCGAAAACCGAACGGATTAAAGCGGTGACTCCGCAAACAACCGTTTTGCCTTCGCCGGTTTGCATCTCGATGATTGATCCGTTGGCCGCGGCAAGAGCTCCACGAATCTGCACGTCGTGCATGCGGAAACCAAGCGTCCGTTTGACCGCTTCGGCTCCGATGGCTGCCGCACAAATGAAGTCCTCAACGATATGATCCTGATCGTTGATTCGTACATCGGCCCGTAACGATGCCAGGTGCTCGACCAGTTGGCTGTCCGACAATCCGGACAGGTGATCGATCAGGTTTCTCGTCGCCAGGATGTAATTGTCCAGAGCTTGTTCGCGCTTTCGGTCCGCCAGGTTAGGCGGAAACAGACGGGGAATGGTCGGCTTCCCGGCAGGTTTGGAAACGGTCTTCAGCACGTGTGGTCACGGTCCAGGCATTGATTTTGAGTGGAAATGGGCGTTCGAAAACGCCTCGGGAACCCTACGTCGTGACGCTCTGAAATTCTGGACAAAGGCTGATTCAGGACACTGGTGGGCTGGATTACGCTGCTTGATAGTCCGGAAGCTTGGGAATGTACGCATTTTCCCGAATCTGCAAATCGCGTAGAATCTGCGGAATAGCTGGAAAGGTCGGCTGAATCGGTCGGTCCGCGAAGACAGGGCTGATTCAATGGTTATGGCCAGTCCGCAAGCTATTCGAAGTGTCGGTAACAACTGAGTTGCGGGCAGATGGACGGTGACCAACCTGGATTCCAACGCGGATCTATCAAGCAGTGATCGTTCACAATCAAGTTAGTTTACAAGTCGGGCGAGTGAATCGCCGCTTCCACGGGAGACGTTTCATGCGTTGGTTTAATTTTCTGATAGTCGGTTTGGCTTTTTGTTGTGTGGCAAACTTGCCAACGCTTGCGCAAGCTCAAGACGATGGCGAAGCCTTGTTGGACAAGGCCGTCGATATGAAATTGGAAGCAAAGACGCCTCGCGACCTGGACAAGATCGCCGATCTCTGTGAGGAGGCAATCGAAAAGGGGCTGGAAAACGACAGCACGGCCAAGAAGCTTTGGGCCAGTGTCAATATTCAGCACGCCGAATTGTTGGCGGCGAAAGTCTTTACACCCCGCCCTGACACTCGCTGGAAATTCTTGCGTCAACAAGCGCTCGAACGACTGGAGAAAGCGGTCGAGCTGACACCGGAAAACACTGATGCATGGTTAATGATCGCTCAGTTCAATTTGCTGGATGGCGGTGATGATGACGCGGCCAAGGAAGCGGTTACCAAGGCGTTGGAAAACAGCAGCGATGATCCCAGCCAACAGGCGAAGTCCTTCTTGTTGCGTGCTCAAACCACCGACGACGATGAGCAACGGGTTTCCGACATCAACAAGGCTCTGGAATTGGAGCCGGAAAATCCGTTGGCTTTGCGATTTCGTGGTCGCATGTTTGTGAAGGATGAAGAATACGAGAAGGCGATCGATGATTTTGCGGCTCTCGCTGAGACGCAAGACGATAACCCGATGGATCTGATTCTGCTGGCTCGTGCTTTGCGAGCCGAAGAGAAGAATGAGCCAGCCCTGAAAGCGATCACGCGAGCCATCGAAATTAACGAAGATTTGCCGATGGCTTACAGCCTGCGTGCCTCGTTGTACCTGGCCGCAGAAGAAGACGAAAAAGCACTGGCAGATGTGACTCGCGCGATCGAGCTGAACCCAAGAGATGTCGACGCTTTGCGAACACGTGCACGAGTTCACTTCTCAAATGAAGATTTTGATAGTGCATTGAAAGACGTCGACAAGATTCTGACTTTCCAGCAAGGCGACGTCGACGCGATTTATCTTCGCGGCTTTATCTACGCCGGGCAGGAAGAGTATGAGGCGGCGATCGAGGATATGCAGATGTTGTATCAGCAGTTTCCGGGGGAGCAATTGTTCAAAAACGCGCTGGCGGGTCTGTATAACAGCAATGATCAAGTCGACAAGGCTTTGGCTCTGTACGACGAAGCGCTGGAAGAAGATCCAGAAGATGTCGATGCTCTGGCCGGACGTGGTAACGCCAAGTTGAATGCCGGCATGCACGCCGAAGCCGTCGAGGATTACAACGCCGCACTGGAACTGGACGAAGAAAACGATTTTGTGCTGAACAACCTGGCCTGGTTACTGGCTACTTCTACTTTTGATGAAGTTCGCGACGGCGATCGGGCTGTTGAGTTGGCGACCAAGGCTGCCGAAATAACAGACTTTGAAGAAGCTCATATTCTCAGTACCCTGGCGGCTGCTTATGCCGAGATTGGCGAATTCGAAAAGGCCGTTGAGTGGAGCGAGCAGTCAGTCGAAATTTCGGAAGACAAAAAGCAACGCGAAGACTTGAAGGAAGAATTGAAGCTGTTCAAAGCCGGAAAACCTGTTCGCGAAAATGAAGCGGAAGAACGCGAAAAGAAGAAGGCTGAAAAGGATGAAGATGACTCCGACGACGACGGCTAGTTGCCTGTTACAGCGAAAGATGCGAGTTTTGGAAAAACTCCAAATCGGCTAATCCAGAAATCCAGCTTTAACAGACCACCTAGTACGCATGAGTTCCAATGCTCTCGATCGCCAGGCAAGTTACGACTTGATGTGCGAATTCACGGCCAGTGACAGTTTACGCCGTCACATGCTGGCCGTGGAATTTGCCATGGCTGCTTACGCTCGTAAACTTGGCGAAGACGAAAACAGGTGGTCCATCGTCGGGTTGCTGCACGACTTCGACTACGAACGTTGGCCGGAGGTGCCGGATCATCCGATGCAAGGGTCAAGAATCTTGCAAGAAAAAGGCTATCCCGATGACGTCGTCTACGCCATCAAATCACATGTCGACCAGGTCCAGGTCCCACGTCTGTCGACAATGGACAAGGCGCTTTACGCTTGCGATGAATTGTGCGGGTTCATCACTGCGGTCGCCTATGTAAGGCCCGACGGAATACACGGTATGAAAGCCAAAAGCGTACGCAAGAAGATGAAACAGAAGAGTTTTGCTGCCGCAGTCAATCGCGAAGATATCGTCAACGGCGCGGAAGATTTTGGTGTCGAACTGAACGAGCACATTCAGTTTGTTATCGAGGCACTTCAGCAGCAGGCCGACGAATTGAAGCTCGGCCCGCAGGATAAGTAAACTATTACAAACAGGATTCAGGATATGGCATCGGCACTGCAGACCAATCAAATTGAAGAACATCTTTCAAAGTTGTCTGGATGGACGCTAACGCAAAACGGAAAGCGAATTCGCAAGGACTGGCAAGTTAGCAACTTCCTGGCTGGGCTGGAGTTTTTTCAACGAGTGGCCGTCGTGGCGGAAGAAATGGAACATCATCCCGATCTGCACATCGAAAACTACAAGGACGTCGGAATTGAAATCTGGACTCACACCGTCGACGGCCTCACCGAAAGCGACTTTGCGCTGGCAGCGAAGATTGATGAACTGAAAGTCAGCTAGACCGTCGTTCACGTGTGCACCAATACGAGCACGACGCGCCAGCGAGTGGTTCTTCAATCCTCCAAATCAACCGACGCGTCGGTGGTAAGAAACCTCTCGCTTGCGCTTCGTGCTGGTATTGCGAGATTTACAAGCACGAATCGCGAGCGAGTGGTCCTTTGATCCTGTGGCGTTTCTAATTGTCGTCCGAATCAGAGTCAGAAACCTCGGCAAGATCGGACTCCTGGTAGTCAACGAATTGATTGCGAATGATGTGGGCATACGTCTTGCCCGGTGAAGATCGCGGGATCACCAGACGAATCGACCAAATCCGAAACTTGCCACCATCGGCGTCTCCAAAGCTGGTCAGCTTCTCAAGTTTGTATCCTTCAGGCAGCTGATACGGAGACTCGGCGATCGCCAGGAATTCAGCGTACTCGCTGTTCGTCAGCGGCATTTCATCTCGGTGGGCACGCTTGATACTCGCCAGGACTTCAGCAATAGTCAGTGGTTCCATGGTGACGCCCGCCAACTGCAAGCCTTGATCGTTCAATTCGTTGATTGCGGCCTGTAAAGGCATTGCATCGGGAGACAGCGAATCCTTGTCCACTTCGGGGGCTTCGTCTTGCGGCAGTATCGTATCAGAACCGATTTCGCAGAGCGTTTGATCACGAATCCCAAAGGTGAAATTTTTTGCAAATCCAAATGCATTAGCGCTTGGGCTTGGTTTCTTGACAGCGATACGGATGGTCCAGGCCTTGAATTTCTCCTGACGCAGTCCGCCAAAATCAGTCAGAATTTCGAATGACCAATATTTTGGCAGGATCTGGTTTTCATAGATCGAGCAGAACTCTTCGAAAATTTCATCCGACATTCTCTTCAATTTGGAATCCCGGTAACGAGCCGCCCAACGCATCGACGAAACGACCTCGTCAACGGTCAAGGGGTTGCGGCCTTTTGCCAACGGATGCTCGGCGTAGTAATCGTTAAAACGTTGGACCGCATCGGCCAAAGACATGCCGGCTTCAAATTCTGGAGTTGAGAGTTCGGCGCCAAATGGCAGAGAATCAAAGTCCGAAGTGTTTGAAAACTCAGATTCGTCTGACTCTCCAGGATTTGTATCGGCGAGCAAGGCTAGTCGAAACTTGGTACCGAGCCTGGATTCCCGACGCAGAGTTTCGGCATCTTGGGCGGTGAGCAGAAGTTGAGTTGATTGTCCTTTCCCCGACTTCTGAATTGACACGACTTGAACCTGTGTCAGCAATCGCGACGAATCTTCTCCGTTGGCATGGATGGTGAGAACATCAACCAGGTCACCAGGTTGGATCAGATCGCTTCCTTCAGCCAGGGACAACTTCACAGTTTTCATTCCCTCAGGGCTACGCGATTCGCGCGCTTCACGCGTCGAATTCGGGCTTTTAACGACCGTAAACGTCAAATTGTCGAACGTTCTTCTCTCAAGGGTTTCAGCCTGATCTTCAGTTAGCATCAGACCGACAACCATTCTGTTCCCCAAGTCGTCGAAGGAGAAGACTTGCACGTTATTCAAGTTGAATGTTTTTCGAGAATCGTCAATGCCACGGACATTCACACGTTGACCGTACGCTAACGAATCTTCCTTGCCCCCAAAGATGTTTATGCCGTCAACTCTTAAGGCGATTACTTTGAACCCGGCAGGGATCATCTTTGACTTGTTCGTTTGTTGATCTTGATCTGATGACTCGATTAAATCGTTGGTCGCTGTTAAGTCTGCCGAAGCACGTTGGCCACGAGTCCATACAAGATCCGCCAAACGCGGATTGCTGGAATTCAATTTGGATTTCTTGCTGGTTGTCCAGGCACCACGGATTTCGCCGTCAACCAGGCGAACTGAGATCTTCCCGAACCGCAAATCGCCGTTTCTCCATTTTCCGTTGAAACGCTTTTCCAGACGTGACCATTTCAGAGTGATCGTGCCCGGCTGGTCATTGGAAACGTCGGTGTAGGTCCCTTGATACTGACCGGCCCCGGTTTCAGCCAAAGTTACGGTGCCCCATTCCGGGCCGTTCCAGGTCCCGGAGATTTGCGGAGGATCCGACGCTTGCCACAACAGAACGGCCAATGCACCCATCAAGCCAAAGACAGCGGCCGACAATACGGCGACCAGTCCACGATTGGCTGGTGGTTTACCAGCCGATTGGGTTTGAGGAGACCTCGCCGCCGCTTGCAGTTTTTTGCAACGCGCCGGCAATGGAATCTGTGTTGGTTGTTGAATATGAGCCAGGCATTCTTCCAGCAATTCGGCTACTTCGGCACTCGATTGAAATCGCTGATCGGCTTGCTTGGACATCAACTTGTCGATGATGTGACACAGCCAGTTCGGAATGTTGGGATTGGTTTCCTGAATGGGTCGCGCCGGATCGTCGGTGATTCGACGCATGACGCCATAGGTCGTTTCGGCGCGAAATGGTGACCGCCCGGTGCACATGGCATACAACACGCTGCCCAGACTGAACAGATCGCTGCGACCGTCCACCGCCTCGCCGCGCGCTTGTTCTGGTGACATGTACTGTGGTGTGCCGGCGACAATTCCACTGCGTGTCATCGTGGCATCGTCGACGGCGCGGGCTAAACCAAAATCGGTGATCGTGACTCGCTCGACTCCCTCTTCCAGCAAGACATTGGCAGGTTTGATGTCGCGATGGACCAGACCTTGAGCGTGAGCCGCGGACAGACCGGCAGCGATCTGCGACCCGATCCGCAGGATTTCGCCAACAGGCAAGGCGCCTTCCTGATCGATCCGTTTTTGCAGTGACAACCCACGCACGTAGGGCATCACCAGCCATGGCAACGAGTCGTTGTTGGAGACTCCGTGAATGGCGATCACGTTAGGATGCAAGACCGCAGCCGTCGCTTTGGCTTCGCGAGCAAATCGTTTTCTGGCGGCGCCACTGGTTGCCAGATGCGGAGCCAACACCTTGATGGCGACCGTGCGATCGAGCGAACGATCCATCGCCTTCAAAACAATTCCCATGCCACCAACACCAACGACACCGGAAACTTCATACGTCCCCAATCGCCCCAACATCTCGGGGTCGTCGGTGGGAGCAAGCGAATCCAGAACGCTGCGGACTTGCAACGGACTTCGCGTCGGAGTTTCCAGCGACAAGTGAGCCGCATGAAATTCTGTCGGTTGCAGGAAGGTATGAGCTTCGTGCCACGACTCGGGCTCGGCGGCCAGTGATTCCATTTTGCTTCGGCAATCAGTGCACTGATCAATGTGTTTTGTCAGTGCGGATTCGTTTGCGGAATCCAGTTTGCCTGCCAGGAATGCTTCGATGTGATTCGTGTTGCAAGTAGCTGTCATCGATTTCATTGTTCCGATCCCTCGATAAATTTTACTGCCTCGCGTAGCCGTCGCATGATTCGACTACGTGCGGCGTAAATCGTGCCTGTTGATTTGCCAAGTTCCGTTGCCATTTCGGAGATCGCGCGACCTTGCACGACGGTTTGCTGAAAGGCTTGCCACGTTGCCGGATCGACCTCGGTTTGAATTCGCTCAGCAGCTTGCAGATAGACTTCGCGGCGGTACTCGGTTTCGATCTGTTGTTCCGTTTCACAAATCGAACTGGAATCCGAATCAGAAACCGACTGGGAAACCGCAGAAACATTTTCAGCGGCGTGTTGATTCAGCACTCGACCGATCGTCGTACCACCGACTGCTTGATCACGAGGCTTTCTGGACAGGGCGTTGATGATTGCGTTTCGGGTCACTCGTTTCAACCAGTGTCGAAACCGAACCGAATCGTCTCGTTTCTCCCAACGCCCAATCGCCGAAGCGACCGAAACCAGCACTTGTTGCGACAAATCCTGAGCGTCAGCATCCTGCATTCCTCGTTGCCGACCGATTCGATAGATGACCGGCCTGTAGATCGCAGCAAACTGTTCCCACGCATCGCGATCATCAGCGTTGCCAAGCAACGCCAATAAGCTTTCACGAGTTTCTGGAAACACAGCCATTCATTTTCTCCTGCCAGGCTAAACACAGGCCGATCAGTATTCTGACACAAAAATTCAGAATTAATCAGAGAAATGAGCTGCGATGACCGCGTAGACTCAGGTTTTATGGTCTTGGCGCCGTGCGCAAACAAAAAACCGCCGGCTGAAATTCAGCCGGCAGCCCAGTGTGAACCGATGGCGTATCGGTTGCAGTCAGTGGATTGGTCGTGGATTGGTTAGGTCTTATTTATCGGATAGGCCTCCGTTACCAGCGTCGCCCTGGTCACCACCTGGGCTAATACCACCAGGCACGGTTTCGTCAGCTCCGATATCGACGATTCCGGACACAACACGTGTTCCATCGTAGATATCGATTGGCAACTGTTCGGTGTCATTCATATTTCCATCGACGTCGAGAATGTCCATAAGTAGCAAAGATGTGTTTCCGGTATCACGACATGGTGACATTCGTGGAATGCGGAAGTTTCCGGCTGCTGGATTAAAAAACAGGGGGTCGCTATCGATGTTGGAGACACCTGCGTAGCCTCCTTGCACATCGCAGTAACTGGTGAACAGGACGCCACCGATCTGGGCTGTTCCGGCACCCACGTTGTCGCTGTTTTCCCAAAAGATTGAGTTGTTGACTTCGATGTTAGGAGGAACGGTCGCGGATTCATCTGCCCAAAGGCCTCCGCCAGCTGCCAGGATAGAAGAGTTTCCATAAACTGTGCAATTGGTGATTCGGCAGTCGCCAGCTGGTATCGTTGCACCAGGGCCAAGTTGTTGGCCTGGTGCGACAAAGATCGCGCCACCTTGATTCACGCTGAAATTTTCAGCGAACACACAATTCAGCAATTCGCTGGTAGTAGCCTGTCGATCCATGGCAACCGCCCCGCCCCGCCGTCGTGAAGCGTTGTCAAGGAAAAAGCAATGTGAGGCACGCATTCTACTTTCTCGAAGAAAGATTGCGCCACCATCATCAGTCGAAGTGTTACCGCTAAAAGTACAGAGTGCAACATCCAGCTCCGACCGACTCGAAACCAAGGCGCCACCCAGGTTTGCCATATTGTCTTCGAATCTAACGTTGCGAAATTCCACGCTGTCCGCATCAAGAACCAGAGCAGCACCTCCGCCCGGAATGGTTGCACCCATTGCATTTCCGTCTCTAACAACAAACCCATCCAACAGGCAGGGTGAATCGTTGTTCCTGAATGTCAGCACGTGGAAAGCATTGTCTGATGGTAGTGCAGTTCCAATTTCGCCACTTAAGATTGTTTGAGAAAACAACCCTGCGCGCTGATCGAAGACCGTTTCGGTGCCATCGAATCCACCGAAGACTTCTACACCAGCGGGGACAACGTACGAAACGGAGCGGGCGATCCCCTGAATCGTTGTGCTTCTTGGCGTATACGTGCCAGCGGCAACCCAGATTGAATCCTGGTTGGTGGCCACAGTAAGTGCCAATTCAAGTGCGGGGAAAGCAGTGGACCACTGCAGTCCATCGGAGCCTGTCAACGGAGCGTTGGCATCAACATGGTAAATCGTTTGAGCGTGAAGCTTCAAACTCGGTGTTAGAAAAAAGAACGCAACTGCGACGAGTGCAAGTCGGCTGAATGTAATTGATAGTTTCATATTCATTACCTGAAGAAAGAATTTGATAAAGGTGGCTATTCTTCAACCTCTAGTCATGAAACTACTTCACCTTGCAGGAAATCTTTTATTACCCACGAATTCACTCGGCGTGTCCACGCATAAAAAAGCCACCAACAGAAACTGTTGGTGGCGGGTAGACTGAAAAGAAATCGATGGCCTGGCTCTGGTCAGCTAGTCGACCATAATAAATGTAAACGTTTGTTGTGGACCGTTGATTGGAAGAATCTTGATCTCCAGATCAGTCAGCCCGGTTCTTGAGTCGAGCAAATGTGTAACATCCAGCGAATCAGCGTCAGCAATGATTCCGGCTATAATTGGCCTGCCGCCATCAATACAGGCGAGAACCATAAATTCCTTGCCCGTCGAGTTTGCCAATGTGAGTCTCCCGGAAACCGGGACAAAGAAGTTGTCCGCGATAATGAAATTACCGGACGAGTGTGTCTGAAAAGTTATGGTTAAATCGAAACTACTCGAACCCGATCCGTCGGCGGTGGCAGAGAGACTGCTTGACAGCGAAATGATGAAAATAAAACAGAAACAGAATAAAGACTTTTGAAACTTCATGCTCATGGTACACCTCAAAACACACTGGTAAAAAAATTACGGCATGCGCCGCCGCCAAACATCTCTATCCTAATTTCACGCTATCCTTGCACCAAAAGCAAAAAGAATTTTGAAAAAGATCAATTCGAAAAAAGTAGTGTTTTTGCAACGCGCTTTGGAGTAGTATTGGATGGGGCTTTCTTTTAAGGGGATGGAATGAATCACAAAGCAAGGAACTATTCTACGTTCGAGCCCGAGACCCGTTTAAGTTTCCTGAATTCCGTAAGCAACGCCGAGCCTGCCGCTTGGCGAAAATTTCATGAACTGTATGGGCCAATCATTTTTTCGTACGCCCGGCGAAAAGGATTGCAGGATGCCGATGCACATGAGTTGCTGCAGGACGTTTTGTTGCAGGTTTACAAGTATCTTCCTTCGTTTGAGTATGATCAAACGAAGGGAAGGTTTCGGGCATGGTTGCAAACCGTAACCAAAAATCAGGTGGCAAAGTTCTTTCGATCGAAAGGAAGAAAGTTCGAGATTAACGATTCGGAAGGTATTTTGGACTTCCAGTCATCTGAGAATGGGCCGGAATCAAGGTTGTTGCGAAACGTGGTGACACAAGCGCAGGAAGAGATTCGAGACTCGTTCCATCCAGATACCTGGCGAGCGTTTGAATTGACCTGGAATGAACAAGTGGACGTCGCGACGACGGCGAAACAGCTGAATCGTACGGTTGGTTGGGTGTATGTTGCCAAGTCACGCGTGTTAAAAAAACTGACGGAACAGGTCGTGCATTTTTTCGATGATGATTCGGAATAGGAACGCCATGCCAAACAAGTGTCTAACCGAAGAACAACTGCAAGGTTTGCTGGACATCGATTTGATGGAAAGCGAGCAAGCGGTTTCTGGTGAATTGGAGCATCTTGGAGCCTGCCTTGTCTGTAAGAAAAAGTTGCAGCAAATTAGTACTGCCCGCTTGCCAGCAATTCGCAGTCCGCATTTGTTGTGGAATGATGAGACTCAATCAGGTGCGGTTCCTTTCGCAAGCGACCAGCTGGAACCCGGTGAAGTGATTGGTCCCTATAAACTGCTGGAGTTGGCTGGGCATGGCGCTTGCGGAAGGGTTTTTCAAGCTCTGGATCGAAAGCTGGATCGAATTGTCGCAGTCAAGATTTTGAATCCGGAAACTATCGCTGAAAATTCAGAGATGATCGGATGGGAGGCGCTGGCGACCGCAAGGTGCGATCATCCGGGAGTTGTTACCGTTTATTCACTTGAGTCTCATTTGCTGCCTGTGCAATCAGAAAGTCGCGGAAACGCGGCGATAAATATTCTCGTCATGCAATTTGTTGACGGTGAAAACCTGGCCAGGCTGGTGGCGAACAAGTCTATCGATCGAAAACAGCTGGTTGGGTTTATTGCTCAGGCGGCTGAGGGGATCGAAATGGCGCACCGAAACGGAGTCATCCATCGCGACGTCAAGCCGGGTAATATTCTGGTCGATTCGAAGCGGAAAGTTGCCAAGATAACGGACTTTGGAATGGCGATGTTGGCAAATGCTGAAGTCGATTCCCGAAAATTTTACGGTGGAACGCCAGGTTTTATGGCACCGGAACTTCGGCAGGGTGATCGACCAACGGTCGCGTCAGATGTTTATTCTTTGGGTGTGAGTCTGAAAGAGTCACTGGCTGGATTGGATCCTCGTGCCGATTCCGATCTGGATGCGGTCGTTGCCAAGGCAACATGCGATCAACCCGCCAATCGATATTCCAGCATGCAAGTGTTTGCAGACGAGTTGAATCGCTGGCTTCAAGGCAAACCGACACAGGCGAGACAAAGAACGCCGCTTCAAAAATTTTCTTATCAACTCGTGGAGCGGCGGGCTGCGCTCTCAATGATCGCTGGTGCGATTGGGTTGGCCGGGATCTGGTTCTGGCAAGCCCGGGTTGGCGCTAACCGTGAATCGAGCTTACAGGCAGATTTGGATTTGATGCTTGAAGTTGATTTACGCGAGCTATGGGAAGAGTACAGAAAATTAAAAGGCACTGCCAAGCATCATGAACTCATCAAAGAACGCCTTGTCAACATTCAAGCTTCCCAAGCAAAGCAGAAGGGATTTGCATCCCCTGAGGAAGAGTTGTTTTCGATGTTGGGAGAGGCAAATGTGGCGGTTTTGGGAGGCGAAGAGTTGAAAGCCATAGCACTGTATGGCAAGGCATTACAGGCAAGTGCCGACGTCGCGTTTGATCCAGAGCGCCCCTATGTTTACATGATTCTGCTGCGTGGGCTACGAAAGTCTGCTGAGTTGCAGATTCAATGTGCTAATTGGAACGGGAGTCTGGGCTTTCTTGATGAATTCGAATCTGTCGCCGAGCGGATGCACCCTGTCGACCCACTTTGGAATGAGCGATTGACGTACAGCGAATTGTGCGCAACCTTCTTGAGGTTTCGTGCGGAAGTCAGAGAGGGCATAGAACAATCCGGCGATGTGAATTTGGAATCCTGGCAGGACGAAATTGAACGATTGTCGGAAATTGATTTCTCAAAACTGCAAGGGTCCAGGAATCCGTATAACAATAAGCATCGAATCGAGTTGCGTTGGCGGTTTGCCCTGGCATGTTTTTCGGCCAACGCTGTTGAGCTTGGCGAAGCAAGTATAAAAGCTGCCATTGCGGTTCCGATTGACAAGAAAGACGTGTTTGTTGCAATCAATCAATTCCATGAAGCGGAATTCGAGTTCGCTCGATTGGCACGTTCAAACATGGCTCGGATTGAACTTTTAGATATGGCTCTCCTGGCCAACCGACATATCATCGACCTGGCTGAATCGGCAAATAAATCCATAAAGCTGGAATTGGCACGGAAGCGACGTGTGGTATTGAAAGAGCTGCAGTCATTACGGTGAACGTCTTTGCCGGACGAGGCATGCGATCAGCATCGCGGATGTAATCAGGATCGAGTTTGGTTCGGGGACGCTTGCGATTAGCAGATTGTCGAGCGCTACGTAGGTTGGCGTGTTGATTCCGAACTGACCCACATCGCTGGACCGGTACGTAATTCCGATTGAACGAACTGTGCCAAGACTGGCAAGCGAAATCGTTTCCCAGGTATCGACGACAAAGTCCAGGCTGTTGTCGTCGAACCGATAATCCGCCAGAAAGAACTCAGCCGTTCCCGTGGCATCGCCCAGCCCGTCGGCCAGCGTGTAGCCCGTAAAGACTACAGAAAAGAAGTCGGGATCATTGCCACTTTCGCCACCGAATTGTTTTGCAAACTGATCGCCGTTCAAAATCGACAATGCGGCATAGGTCGTGTTGGTCAGGTCGAGCGATTGCACCTGCTGATTCGGGTTCACGTTGATGAAACTGTGGCTGCCAGAAAAACCAACAGCGTAGTTGGCAGAACCTCCTGAGCCGCTGCCCGGAAAGGCGGCGTATTGATTTATAAAACCGGGTGTCGTGGTATCAACGACATTGGAATAACTGAAGCCGTTCCAAAACCCGCCGAATGCCGAATTAAAACTATTGCCGAAGTGAATGTCACCGGTAGACCCCGATTCGGAAAACCAACCATCAGTATTTGTGTCAGGGCCTCCGTTGAAAAACGAATTGGCGTCCAACACTTGTTCTTCCAGGTCAACGATTCCAGCATCTAATCGTTGCAACGCCAGCGGGAAAAGAGATTGGACCAGTAAGATGCAGCAAACAGTAGAAAACGAAAAGGGCTTCACGATAGTGTTCTTTCAGAGTCTGGTTTTCAGTTGATGGAGATTTGATTCGGTTGTTTTCTTTTTGGTCTTTGTCAGGCATTATTTAATAGAGTGCCGTCAATCATTGAGTGATGCGGATTCGTTGCCGGCCCGTGTACAGATGGCTGCCAGAATGGTCAGGTCGATTTCGTCGGCAAGGAACTGAACATGCCCGTCGCAAAAGCATGCCACCACGCCTTGTGGGTGTTCACTCCGCATGTCGTTTTCGAATTCGGGCGCAGCATTGATTGCAAAGGCCTGGTCGAACAGATTTCGACCATTGATCCACTGGCCTTCGGCAGATCGTGTGTCTTCCGAGATGATCAGAGTATTTGAAAGGCCGTCCGAAACGTCGCGGGCCGAAACCCGCTCGTCATGCAACATAACGCCTTTGGGCGGTTGGTTTGGGCCGCTGATACGTTCACCGAATATTCCGCCGTAGTCACTCGGGCCAAAAACGTCGTTTGACTGGTCTCTGATTGCCGACGGACAAATGAATACCGGCAGTTGGGCGGCGGCTGCTTCCGCGTTGTCGGGATGATCGTAAGCCAGCTCGAAATTCAGTTTTCGAGAGACGTTCTCTGCCTCCAGCCATGGCAACAAGTAGGCGTTCCATGCCAGTTGCCGATTTGCCGGGTCGCCATTGAACGGTCGCCACTCCACACAACCAACTGGATAATGTTTGCGAGAGGCCAGGTAGCTGTTCAACGCGACACCGATCTGTCGTTGGTTGTTTATGCAGGAGGTTCGACGGGCGGATTCGCGAACGCTTTGGATGGCCGGCAGCAACAAGGCCACCAGGATTCCAATGATCGAAATCACGACCAACAGTTCGATCATGGTGAATCCCGGTCGACGATACCGATTGCGATGAAGCCCGGAATGGGTGATGGATTGGTTCACTAAAAATGGGTTCACTAAAAAACTCATGACGAGGTCGATACGCATACTTCCAGCGCCAGCGACGACATGGTCAAACACCAGGGCCTCGCTTTGCCGATTTTGGCAAACCGTTGTTACAACGATTCGGAAATAAGTTGCGGCACAGAAGTCCGCCCGCGCAGACTGACTGTACAAATTCGTCAGGTAGGTCTTCTGACTGACACTGTTCGAAAAATCGATATGGCTCAAACACCTTCTCATCGCAAAGGGCGACAATGGTTTCATGCATGTTTGGCGATTCAGTGCTTACAGCGGCGGGGCCGTTCCGGATTCACACCGGATTCCCTGTTACTCGACGACTCCAGAAGAGTTGAAGTAGCCGACACCCTCGAATTGCAGCACGAGGTTCTATCAAATGCTAAAAAGAATTCAACGGCTGGCGTGATCGAATGCGCAACAGAGCGCCATCAAATCGAGTCGTTTTCTGAAAATCCGATGTTCGATTGACTACAAACGAATCTGTGGCCGGTTCACGAAATGCCGTAAATCCCTTGCTTTTTCACGTGGGACACGAATTTTGGTGATTTGGCATTCGGCATGCAATATCTCGTCTTGGGCCACCGATTCGTGTGGACCTCTTTCAACGACTCGGGACCCAAGTCCCAATCATTTCCAGGAGTTATTCTATGAATAAGAAAACTACACTTCGAACCGTTCGATCCGCTGTCGTAATGTGCGCTGCGGTTGCCGCAATGTGTTTCATGACCCAATCAGCCCAAGCACAATGCTCTGGCGGCGGTTACGGCGGAGGTGGCTATGGCGGCTACGGCGGCGGCTTCAGCAGTGGCTACCGCGGCGGTTATGGCGGCATCAGCCCCTACCGAGGCAGCAGTTTCAGCATCAACATCGGACGCGGTTACGGTGGCGGATTCAATAGTGGCTATCGTGGCTTTTCTGGCTATCGACCGTCCAGTTCGTTTGGTCGCTCGGGCTTCAGTTCCAGCTTCCGAGGTGGCGGCCGCGGTTACTCTGGTCGCGGTAGAAGCTATGGCCGTCGGTAAACCAAACTGAACTCAAAATGCCAATCAGCCAATTAGCATTGAGCCAACAAAAAGCCCTCGAGTTTTTGCTCGAGGGCTTTTTTCGTTTTTGAATATCGGTACTACCAGGCTACGGCAACACACGTACACGAATGTTCTTGTATTCAACGGGCGCCCCTTCGGCTTCCAAAACGATGTAGCCTGACGCTGGCTTGCACTCGTTACCTCCAGCCACCTCGTGTCCGTTCACCCAAAGTCTTACTTCGCCATTGATGCAACGGATGTAGTAGTGATTCCACTGGCCAACTCCCTTGCTGTGCTCGGCCGATGGGAAACTGCGTTTACCATTGGGTGCTGCCGGGGCAAAAGGCTTCATGTCTGCGACACCGCAGGGGAACACATCGCCGTGAGTCGTGAACCAGTCCGGTTTTTTGCCGTTGTTCTTTTCGTAGTCTTCGGCGTATCCATGATCCAGAATCTGGATCTCGATTCCTTGCGGCAGCGCACCAGGCTTCAACGCATCATTTTCCTCTTTGGGTCCCCACACGAAAACGCCTGCGTTGCCGGATCGCCGGAGGTGTTTCCATTGCATCACCATTTCGAAGTTCGTGTACTGTTCCTTGCTGCGAAAACCGCCGTTGCAATTTCCATTGCAAATGATCAGTTGTTCTTCCGCTCGCCAGGTATCTTCTTTGCAATTGATATTCACAAAGTCGTCAAAGGCCAGCTCTTGCCAACCAG